>DIYF01000041.1 GCA_002427745.1 Roseivirga sp. UBA6061
TATTAATAGCATCTTCAGCTTTGCGAAATCCCATGAGCGCTGCCGCTTTTTGGTTGATCAGCACATTTTTCACCAGTTCCTGGTTTGCGTGATGGTCGGCCGGGGTAAAGTTTCTGCCCGCTGTGAGTCCTATTTTGTAGGTACTGATAAAGCCATGGTCGGCATTCATCCTGCTTAGTGTATGTCCGTTATCAGAGCCTTCTAACCTTACGTTGAACATACGTGGTAATCGATCTCCAGGAATGTTATAGGAGGCTCCGATGTTCAGAATATCGGGACTGGCTGTCAGGGCGTTTTTAAAGGCTCCCACTTTTGATATTAAGGTAGAGTCGAAGCTGGTAAGCGAGGGTCCCTTCAGCACCATAACCTGCTCCATTTCCATACCCAGGTTTTGCTGCCTCATAAAACTCACCTGTTGATACACCAAAAGTGTACCGGCTACGAGCAAAGTGGAAATGCAAAACTGAAAAACGATCAGCCCTTTTTTCAGCCAGGTTCCCCGAGCAGAATTTTTGAAGTGGCCTTTCAGGGTGCTCAGAGGCTTGTAAGAAGACAGAACAAAAGCCGGATACAGACCAGACAGAACTACCCCCAGCAGGAACATACCGCTTAGTGGCAACCAGAACGGAAGAGACAGCACTTTAGTGGAAAGCAGTTCCAGTATAGAAAGATTTTCTCCCACCAGTTCATTGAAGGCTGACTGGAAAGACTGAACCAGTGTAAAAGCCGCCACGGCCGCTATCAGATTCGTCACCAGGGCTTCCATCATAAACTGAACAATCAGTTGCTGCTTTCTGGCACCGATCACCTTTCTTACTCCTACCTCCTTGGCACGTTCAAGTGCCCTGGAAGTACTCAGATTCACATAGTTGATCCAGGCCATCATCAGGATAAAAACAGCGACAATCACCAGTGCCCAGACCATTCTGCCATCTGCCAGTTTAATGATGTCATATTCGAAGCCTGAATAAAGATGGGCCTCGTTCAGAGCCTGCAGACTGAATTTCTCGTTGGAAACACCATTTTCATCCCCCAGATATTGTTGACTAAAGGCGGGAAGTTTGGCTTCCAGTGCTTTGTGATCAGTTCCTGGAATCAGCTGAACATAGTGATAAAAGTTTGAAGCCCTCCACTGCATATGGGGCCTGGCCCGGGGCCAGTTACGTATGAGGGTTTCTCTGGATGAGAGTATTTCAAACTGAAGCTGACTGTTAGCCGGGGCGTCTTCTATGACACCCGTCACCCTGGTGGGTTGGCTGTCCTGATCTACATAGAGCAATTTCCCTATAGCCCTGTCATAGTGATCATCCGGGATGTCGAACAGATTTTTGGCAACCGTTTCAGTAAGTACAATGCTGTAAGGATCCTTTACCAGGTCAGTTCTGTTCCCGGCCAGAAGCCTGAAGTCAAACATCTTAAAAAATGACTGGTGAACGAACAGCCCTGACTTCACCCCAAGCACCTTCTCCCCAACCCTGAGCCTGGACTCATTCATGGGGTTCAATGTGGTATAGTCTGCTACTTCAGGAAAATCGGCATGCATTTGCGGGCCAACACCAGAGTAAGTAATAGGACCACTTTGAATGAGCTCGCCCTCACGATAACGATCATTGATAACTCTGTATATCTCTCCGCTGGCAGTATGAAATGAATCATAAGAGAGCTCAAACAGGGCATACTGAAGAATGAAAACCGAAGCAGCAAGCCCAGCGGCAAGGCCGAAAACATTGATCAGCGAAAAGACCTTGTTTTTGCCGAGTGACCTGATGGTGGTTTTGAAATAGTTTTTGAGCATGACCTTAATGTTTATTCCTGGCGAAGAATTTCTGCGGGGTTACGCCTGGCCGTCTTACTTATCTGCGTCAGTGCCGTGATAGCGGTGATGAGCAGGCACACCAACAGGGCCAACCCGAAAACCCACCAGCTAACCGAGGTGCGATAAACAAACTCATTGAGCCAGCCAGACATGCCCCAGTAAGACAGTGGTGCGGCAATGGCTAAGGCAATCAGCAAAAGCTTCAGGTAGTCTTTGGAAAGCAACATGATCAGAGAACTGATACTGGCTCCTAACACCTTCCTCACACTCATTTCTTTCAGTCGCTTCTGTAGTGCAAAATGTACCAGCGCAAAGAGCCCTATAAAGGCGATCAGTACCGCAATGGATGATGCGATGAAAAACAGCTTGCTTCTACGGGCGTCTTCGACATAGTAGCGCTCAAGCTTATCATCCAGAAAATTATAGCCAAAAGGACTTTGATCAAACTCTTTCATCACGCCTTTGAGACGGTCCATGGTCTGGCTCATATTCTGCGACCTGAGTTTTACAATAAAGTAGTCTATATTTTGAAGAACGTTCTGTTTGTAAGCGAAAGCCATAGGTGGAATTTCCTCCCTGAGTGACTGGAAATGAAAGTCGCGAATAACACCTATGATCTGAAAGCGAATCGTGGCAGTCAATCCAAGTACCTGAACGCCTTCCTGAATTCCTGACAGCCCCACTGTCTGCCCTACCGCATTCTCAATACCCAGTTGTCTTGCCAGTGTTTCGTTCACCAGCAGCTTCAGTGTATCTCCCGAATCACCTCTGAAATTGTTACCCGCCAGCAGGTCTATCTCAAAGACTTCCAGGAAGTTTTCATCCACGCCCATAAAGGGAATGCCCGTGTACTCATTCTTCTCATCATCTTCCAGTGATACTTCGTAATAGCTCTTCCACTCACCCGGTACCCGGCTGGTGATAGACGCTGCCAGCACATCAGGATCGTTTTTAAACCCATTCAGGATCATCTCCTGATTAACCCTGGCATCGTTGCTGCTGATATCTATTACACCGAGGGCCTCAGCCGTATAGCCCAGATCTTTGTTGGTGATGTAGTTGAGCTGGTTATAGACTACCAGTGTTGCCACAATCATTACCAGAGACGTGATGAACTGGAACAAAACCACTCCCTTAAAAAAGGTCTGTTTCCTGCCGGCCAGCGTCTGATTTTTAAGTGCCATTACAGTATTGCCCTTCAGCACGGTAAGAGCCGGATATAGACCGGCACAAAGCCCCAGGGCCAAAACACTGCCTGTCAGCCCCAGCATGTATTCAGGAAAGTAAATAAAGTGCAGGAGATCAGTACCAAAAAGCAGGGTTACCAAAGGGCTGGAAAACTGAAGCAGCGTTACTGCCAGGACCAGTGAAATCATACAAATGAGCACAGACTCGCTCATAAACTGTGTCATCAGCTGTCGTCCATTTGCTCCCACTACCCTTCTCAGACCTATCTCCTTGATCCTATCGGTGGCTTTTATGGTAGACAGATTGATATAGTTGGTAAAAGCCACCGCGAGAATGAGCAAGCCAATGAAAAAGAAGATATAGACATAGGTAAGGTCTCCCTCACGCTCATTGAGTTCATTCTGAACCTCAATCGAACCGAAGTGAATATCTCCCAGGGCCTGCAGACTAAAGGTTCCTTTTTCTGCGAAATCATCAGGCCTGTTGCGCAACACCAGATCGGTGAGTCCCTGAGCCACCAGCTCGTCTGAGACCTCGGCACCTAACCTTACATAGGTTGAAATAGCGCGGAAGGTCCAGTTTGTATCAAAAAAACTACTGAATTCGTCAAAGAAGGTATCTGGTGTGGAAAGGGCAAAAAGCATCTCAAAATTCAGATGAGAGTTTTCCGGCATATCTTCCATAATGCCTGTTACCGTGAGCACAAAGTCACGGGAGTTGATATGGGTGTCGATGGTCTTGCCTACAGGGTTCTCATTGCCAAAGAACTTGCGGGCCTGGGTCTCGGACATAACCACGCTGAGCGGTTGTTTAAAGACGTTCTCTGCCGTACCCGAAAGCAGCTTAAAATCAAAAAAGGAGAAGAAGTTTTCGTCTACCGCCACAAAGTCATCTTCAAACTCCTTGTCTTCATACTTTAAGTTGATACCTCCCAGTTGTATAACCCTGACAGACTCTTCAATACCGGCTATCTCAGTCTTACCAGCAACTGCTATGGCTCCGGGCAACTGACTGACTAATCTCTCGTCCTGGTCTTCTGCTTTGATGCGCTCAAGCACCCGATAAATACTATCGGCCTTTGAATGAAACTGGTCAAAGCTCAGCTCACTGATCAGATAAGTAGAAATGATCATCACAGAGGCAATCCCTACGGATAAGCCCAGGATATTCACCAGAGAGAAGATACGTTTTCTCGTCAGGTTTCTAAAAGCGATTTTAAGGTAGTTTTTGAGCATGACCGTTGTTGTTTATTCGTAGCGAAGTGATTTGATAGGATTGATAATGGCCACCTTCCAGATCTGGGCCCCTATGATGGCGAAAGCCAGTAGCCCCACAAAAAGGAATGGTACGATAAAGAGCCACCAGGTGAGCCCTACCTGATAGGCATACTGATCAAGCCAGCCACCCAGGAAGTAGTAAGCCAGGGGTATGGAAATGACCCCGGCTATGAGAATCAGCCAGATAAAATCTTTGGACAGCACCCCGAACAGTTGCCTAATCGAGGCGCCCAGCACCTTGCGGATACCTACCTCTTTGGAGCGCTGAACGATGACATAAGAGGCAACTCCGAGTAACCCCAGACAGCCTATGAAGAGTGCAAGGGAAGAAAAGACGGTAAAGAGCTGACCGGCTCTTTGTTCATTGGCAAAGGTAGATTCAAAACGGGCATCGGCCAGACTATACGAGAAGGGCTTGTCGGTAAACTCTCCCCAGGCACTGGCCGTCATTTCTCTGGCAGCCTTCCAGTCTGCAGCCTTAAACCGTACGGCAATACTTTGATTATCAAATTCATACGACAGAAAGAAAGGCTCATCTTTGCTTTTCATGGAGAAGGTTTGAAAGTCTTTCATTACTCCGATGATGGTAGCAATGCTGCGATCTCCCGCACTTCTTACTTTTTGCCCCAGTGCTTCTTCTGGTGTCCAGCCCCAGTAATGAAGTACTGCCTCATTGACGATGATATTGGACGACTCATCTCCAAAATCAGTGGAGAAATTTCGTCCGGCTATCAGGCGGAGTCCATAGGTATTCATATAGTACTCATCTACCGTAGCAAACCGCAATCTGAGGGTGAGATCGCTACTGCCGTCTACCAGGTTGAAGCCGGTAGTGCCGTATTCATCACTACCAATGGGTACAAAGCCCGCTACCGTGGCAGCACTTACCAGGGGACTGGCAGCGAGCCTGTCTCTCAGTGTCTTTGCCTGCTCACCCAGCTCATTGGTATCTTCGATGATCATGATCTGATCCTTATCGTAGCCCAGATCCCGGGATTTCATATAGCTCAGTTGCTGCTGAATACCCCAGACCCCAATGATGAGCAAGAGCGAAATAGAAAACTGGAAAACAATCAGCAGGTTTCGCAAAAGGCCGGCCCTTCCACCACGCTGATGGCCCCCTTTTACCGCTGCACTCGGACTGACAGAGGCCAGGGTCCAGGCAGGATAAATTCCTGATAGTATTCCTATACCCACCGCTCCCAGAACAAGCCAGCCAATGGTACCCAGGAGGGCAGCAAAAGGCCTTACCAGTTCGGCACCAAAGTAGCCGTTGATGGTAGGAGCCAACAGCTGGATAAGCGTAACAGCGAAGACCAGGGAAAAAAGCACAATCATGACCGACTCGAGCAGGAACTGAAAGACAACCTGGCCCTTAAGCGAGCCCAATACCTTCCTTACTCCCACTTCCTTGTGCCTTTTGAGGCCCGATACCGTGCTGAGATTCATAAAATTGATAGCAGCCATCAGCAACACCAGCACAGAAACTGCGGTGAAAATATCTACATACTCCTGCTCTCCGTTGACCTGAATTTCCAGCTCCCGATGCGAGTTCAGATGGATATCGGCTACAGGCTGAATAAAGAAGCTACAGTAGGTGCCTTCTGCTGAGAAGAAATCGGCATAGCTTTTTCCCAGGAATTCATTGATGTCATTATTAAGGTAGTCCGGTCCATTGCGGTCGAGCCCTGCCAGGAAGGCCTCTCTGTCTGTGCCCTTTGCAAGCCTGAAGTAATGGTAGAAAGAATTGCTGAACCAGAAGTTGTCTTCTGCCTCAGGAGCAGTTTTCATAGAAACCAGCAGATTAAAGCCAAAATGCGTATTGTCGGGTACATCTTCACATACCCCTGATACCTGTAGTTTCATATCAGATCCCAGCTCGATGATACTGCCAATTACTGAAGTGTTCTTCCAGTCAGCTCCGAAGTAGCGCTCGGCTGTGGAGGCGGTCAATACCACCTTATCGGGGCCTTTCAATACCTCATCAGGGTTACCCAGAATGAGAGGAATGGAAAAGAAGCTGAAGAAATTCTCATCGGCCATCATACGACTCATTGACTTCTCCTTGAACTCCTTTTCTCCCACTTTCACGAAGTAATCTCTTCGGAAACCATAGTAGAGTCGAATGGCGTCTTCTACCTGCGGAAAGTCCGCACTGATCTGCTTTATTCCCGGAGCTCCCATATAGGCAATATTCAGGTCTCCGTCTCCAAAGTTGACATCTATGCCTACCCTAATGATGTCTTCATACCGATCATGATAGGTATCGTAGCTCTTCTCGAACCTTACATACTCTGTAATGGCAATAAAAGCCGCCAGCCCAAGAGACAGCCCCACCACATTGATCAGGGTGAAGGCCCTGTTGCGCCTGATACTTCGGATGATCGTTTTGAGATAGTTTCTTAGCATATTATTCGGTTCTGAGCAGAGTAGCCGGGTTAATACGTGAGGTTCTGAGGCTATGAAAGCTGACGGTGACAATCACAATGATAAAACACAGACCTCCGGCCAGGGCAAATAGCTCGGGGCCTACCGAGGTATGGTAGGCAAAACCTTCAATCCATTGGTTTACAAAGTAATACCAGGCCGGTAGCGCTACGCCCATGGAAATGAGAATGAGCCAGATATTCTGCTTGTTGAGCAGCAGGATGATCGAAGAGAAGTCGGCCCCCAGCACTTTTCTGATGCCAATTTCTTTGGTACGATTCATCACATTAATACCGGTAAGACCAAATAGTCCGGAACAGGCAATCAACACTGCCAGCAAGGCTGCAATATCAATGATGCGGGCCCAGCGCTGTGAGTCTTTATAAAGGCTGGCCAGGAAATCGTCCAGGAAGTGCAGTTCCATGATCTGGTCCGGGGCAATTTTATTCCATGCCCTTTCCATGGCCGCCATGCCCTCCTCAATATTGTCTGCCTGAAGTCGTGCATACATTATCGAGATATAATTGGGTTCTGCCAGAGCGAACTGAATAGGACCAATCTCCCGGTTGAGAGACTCATAGTGAAAGTCTTTAACCACTCCAATGATATTCTCTGTCCAGGCTGCAGAAGCCATAGACGAATCAGATTTTATAAGGTTGTAATAGGTTTCGTTAACGATCAGGCTTTTAGACTCCAGTTCGCGGTTTCTTTCAGGATCAAAGGCTCTGCCGCTGACAAAGTCAATCTTCATGGTCTCAAAGAAGCCATAATCAACTGAAATACGCTGCATGGAATGCTCCACTCCATTAGCGGTGATACGGCTGAGGCTTCTTCCCGATCCGAAAATCCCCCCGGCTCCTACCGAGCTGACAATACTGGGTTCTTTAGACAATTCCTGCCTGAGCTTATCCGTAATGCCCCATGAATTTTCAAGGTATACCACCTGTTCTTTACTAAAGCCCAGGTCCATAGAATTGATATACCTGAACTGTTTATGCATACCCAGCCCCATGCCGATAAAGAAGATACAAAGCGTAAACTGGAATACGACCATGCCTCTGATGAGGCGCGGATTGATCTTATGTGAGTTCTGTGATTTAATGCCTTGTACGATTCTGACCCTGCTCATCAGTTGTGCAGGATAGGCCCCGGCAAGCGAACTGAGTACCAGCGTAAGACCAAACCCCAGAGCCAGGGACATCAACTGCTCAGATACGGTAAGGTTAAAGGTTTTGGCAGTAAGATCTTCAAACAACGGAATGGTGATTTGCATCAGAGAAAACCCCACGCCCACGGCAGCCAGCCCCATCAGAATGGACTCTGTATAGAACTGAGATACCAGCTGCTTTCTGCTGGACCCCATTACCTTTCTTAATGCTACTTCGGAAGACCGGGCACTGGAAAGTGAAATACTGATAGCCGTATAGTTAATGCTGGCTATGAGCATCATGATCACTGCCACACTGATGAGTATGTAGGAATAAAGCTTACTGGAGCTTTTACCGAAACGAATACTGGGGTTCAGGTACAGATCCCGGATGTTGGCAAGCCCGTAGGTTACTACAGGATTATCTTCAGAAAGGCTCAGTCTTATACGGGTATTCTCAATGTTTTCGGCAAAGCGTTCTTTATAGATAGCCTCGGCTTTTGCCTCAACCGTTTGGGGGTTTACGCCCTCTTTCAATAGCATAAATACGGTGGTAGCACTGTAACCCCAGTTATCTCTGAATTCTTTGTAAACATAAGACTGCTCATATCGGAAAAGGATGTTTACGCTGACACTGGAACGCCTGGGCTTCTTAATAACACCGGAAATCTCATAGGGTGTATCACCGATCTTCAGGGTCTCTCCCATCACTTTCAGGCAGCCAAAGTACTTCATGGCCACCTCTTCAGTGATGACAATGCTATTTAACTGGGCCAGTGCGGTTTGTTTATTGCCATCTACAAACTCAAAAGTGAATGCATCAAAGAACGCCTGATCAGTATAGCGTACTCTCTCGTAAATCATTTTACCATCCTTCTCAATGCTTCGTCCGTTGGCTTCTGACCGGATGATTTGCTCCACCTCTGGTATGCGGTTGGCAAATAATTCTACCAGGGGAAGTGATTGAGAAATACCCTTCTCTACGTTCGGGTTAGGGCTTACGTCCAGTATACCCGGCTCCGTATTCAGATCATCTGTTTTAAAATTGACATCATGCAGGAGATAAAGTCTGTCACCTTTTTCGTGGAATTTGTCATAGCCAAATTCATCTCTGACATAAAGCGACACCAGAAGGCAAAAGGCCATTGCCACGGAAAGCCCGGTGATATTGATGACACCGTACAGCTTGCGTTTGGAAAAGACCCGCCAGGCAATTTTAAGATGATTGTAAAGCATAATGATTCTTCTGGTTATTGTCTTAGATCAGGTTTAGTTTATTCGTCTCGTAGCAGTGTACTCGGATTGATATGGGCTGTTTTCAAGCTATGATATGAACTGGTCAACAGTACAATCAGCAAACAGATCACTCCTGAAATCAGGAAGATATCTGCGTTGATTGAAACCTTATAGGCAAAGGTTTCAAGCCAGGCGTTCATCACATAATAGCTGACCGGAAAAGCAATAAGGATGGCACCAAGAATCAACCACAGTGTCTTTTTATTCAGTATCATAAGTATAGCTCCAATGTTGGCCCCCAACACTTTTCTGATACCAATCTCTTTGGTACGATTGGCAGCCTCAATACCGCTGAGTCCAAACAGGCCAATGCAGGCGATAAGTATTCCGGAAATAGCCGAAGCGTTGATGATATTATTCCACCTGCGCTGCTTCTTGTATTGATTAGCCAGTATGGCGTCCATAAAGCTGTAATTCAGTTCCTGAGTGGGTGCCACTTCGTTCCAGGAGGCCTTGATGTGCTCAACGACTTCGTCCGTGTGACTTACATCAAAGTTTACAAAAAGCTCTGAGTGTGCACCGTCACTGCTTACCTGGAAGTAAATAGGGTCAATTTCCTTCAACAGCTCATCGAAATGAAAGTCTTTTACCACACCCACGACTTTCATACCGTGCACACTCCCGTTATAAGTGGAATCATCCTTGACTATGTTATAGTAAAGCTCATTGATTAGGCAGTTTTTACTATTCAGGTCTTCTCCGAATTCTCTGCTAAAATCGCGGCCACTCACCATCTCAATTTCCATTGTTTTGATGAAATCAACGTCTGTAAACACAGCACGAGGCTGGTACATAATGTCGTTTTGAATAAAGGAGCTTGAGAAAGTACCCCCGCTGAAAATCCCCGAAGCCCCGCTTACTGCGTTGATATAGGGTGAGCTGGTGAGGGCCGCTCTGAGCTTGGAAGTGAGCTCACTTGTGCCTTTCATCACCAGTACGCTTTCCGAATCGTAGCCCAGGTCTTTTTCACTGATAAACCGAAACTGCTTGTGCATAGTGGCACTCATAGATATAAAGAACACGCACATCACAAACTGAAAGACAACCAATGGCTGAATAAAGCGGGGGTTGATCTGGCTCGTACTGCGTCCATTAAGCGATTTCATAATATCGAAGCGCGTCATAAACAAAGTAGGATAAATGCTGGCGATGACACTGACTACGGCCACTGCGCCCAGAGAAAAGCCTGTCAGCATCAGCAACTCGGTATTATGCATCACAATCTCTACCCCGGTCATTTCATTGAACCATGGTAAAAACACCTGAGTGCCTGTAAAGCTAAGCAGTCCGGCCACTGAGGTCAGTAAAAGTACCTCCACATAGAATTGAGTTTTTAACTGCTTGCGGGAGGCACCAATAGTTTTTCTGATGCCTACCTCGGTCGTCCTGGAAGCCGCAGTTGCCACACTGATACTCACGTAGTTGATACAGGCAATGATAAGAATGATCAGTGCCACACCCAGCAACATAAAGGTATACACAGGCATAGAGGTGGCATCCAGAGGTGCTGCTTTATTGAAGTAGACATCACTTAAATTCACCAGGTCGTATTCATTGACAGGGCTGTTCTCAGACAGTTTTCTCGACTCCCTTTCTCTGGTTATTCTTTTGGCATATTTTTCCTGATAGAGCAGGTTCATCTTTGCCCGCACCTCATTCAGGTCGGCCTCAGGGCTCAATTCAATAAAAACCGGAGTATGGTTATAGTTCCAGTTGTCTTTTTGGTTTTGATAGTAGTGATTCTGCTCGTAGCGCATCAGCATATCAAAAGAGAGTGAAGAACGGGTGGGTATTTCGAAAACAGCTCCTACTTCAAATACCTTATTATCCTTCTCATCGATGTTTACCACCTGCCCTATCGGGTTTTCTTCTCCAAAGTACTTCTCCGCCAAAGATTTGCTGATGGCTATTTTATCAGGTCGGTCCAGAGCCGTAGTGGAGGAGCCTTCAAGAACGGGAAATGAGAATAAGTCAAGAAAGACCGGATCAACGTACTTCACATTTTCAGAAAACTGTCTGTTGTTAACCCTGACATCCACACTACCAAAACCGTAACGGCTATATCTTTCAATTTCGGGTATGCGATCACTGAGCTCCGGGCCCAGCATGGCAGGATGATAGGCACTCTGCTCCGTGTCTGTTCCTACCTCAATATCGAACCAGCTGCTTTCGGTTTCAGCATTGTCTACCTGATATTCTACCGCAATGACATTATATATATTGGCCGCATTGGCATGGAAACCATCGCGCCCGAATTCGAAACGCGCGTATAAAAAGACCAGCATACAGAAAATAAAAGCCATAGACAGCCCCAGCACATTGATGGTGGAATGCAGTCTTCTTTTGGAAAAATTTCTAACAGCGATTTTAAGGTTGTTGCGAAGCATATTATTCTTCTCTTAGAGATTTAACAGGATTCGTATTGACGATGCGCAGCATTACCATAAACATGGCGACAGAAGCCACCAGATATAGTGATAATACAGGTAAAGCAAAATCAAACAGGTTCAGTGAGATGCGGCTATGATAATCATCAAGCCAGCTGCTCAGTAAATAGAATATTAAAGGTATGGCCACCAGCCCTCCTAACAGAAAGCTCAGGTTACCATTGAATGACAGAAGTTTTACCAGGTTTACCAACCCGGCTCCCAATACTTTGCGAATGCTCATTTCCTTCATGCGTCTGACAGCACTGAAGTAAGTCATGCTGACCAGTCCCATGACAGCCAGCGAAACCGCCACCACAGAAAACAGAGACAGCAGTGACCCGAGCTGCTCATCTGATTTGTACTGCCGGGCAAAGTAGTCGTCCAGGAAAAAAGAGTGATAGATATTGCCGGGAAACACCCTATCGAATACAGATGCCACAGATGCCTGCAGTTCCGGCAGATCATTTGTGTTATAGTGAATAGAATAGTATCCCCTGCTTTCAGTGTCCAGTCCCAACAGCAGCGGCTGTTTGGGCATGGCGGGAGATAGTTGATGATAGTCTTTGATGACCCCTACAATGTGGCGAATGAATTCATTTTCAGGAGAAGTGACTCGTTTTCCCAGGGCCTCTTCAGCTGAGGTAAACCCAAGTGCCTGCACGGCTGACTCATTAATGATAGCCGCACTGTCGTCACTCATGATGTTTCTGTCAAAGTTCCTGCCCGTGATCAACTCCAGCTCATATAAAGACAGAAAGCTGTGGTCTACCGTATGTTCTGGTATATAGACTTTAGGTGCTTCCGGCAAATCGGCTCTGCTGATCTGATAAGGATAGATGTTTCCGCCCGGTACTGCATATGAGCTCGCCACCTCCTCTACACCGGCAATGCGCCTCCATTCATTTTTCAGCACTTCAGGATTTGCAGAAAAGGCGTCATAGTCAAAATTGCGTGGCCCTTTTACTACCAGAACTCCTTCCACCCGGGTACCCAGGTCAACAGATCTCAACCAATTGAGCTGTTGGTAGATGACAGAAACGGCAATCAACAGACTCAAAGAAATAGCAAATTGTACTGCTGTGAGGACAGTACGGGTATGTTTGAGTGAACCGGAGATGCTGGTCAGCTTGTTTTTCATAGCCAGCAATACGTTGACCCGACTCAGTGCCAGAGCGGGATAAGCACCCGAAATCAGACTACCGGCTATCAGGCCTGCCAACACCCAATAGGCTAAAGTTACATCAGGGTTAAAGTCTTGTGGGATATCGGCATATCCTCTTAACTGCGGAAGCAATAACTGATACAGGCTCACTCCGATCACAAAGGCCAGCAGATTTACCTGAAAAGCCTCCGTAAACTGTTGCCTGATCAGATAGAGGCGACTTGCACCCAATACCTTTTTAATGCCCGCTTCCTTAGTTCTGTCCAGACCTCTGGCAATACACAGGTTCACAAAGTTCAACCAGCCCATAGCCAGTATGATCAGGCCGATCAATAAGAAACCATATACCTTTGATCTCCCTGAATCCAGAGTGCCGGTAGCTTCAAAATCAGATCCCAACCTTATATTTTCTAATGGCTGGAGCGAAATAGTTTCATCCAATGTAAAACCATTTGGCTGAGGTCTGTGCTGATTGACGACCTGGGCTATTTGTTTTTCAAAAAGACCCGGGTCTACCCCCCCGGCAAGCTTCACATAGGTTTTCATTCGGTCCCATTGCCAGGAGTCCTGATGGTCGGTACGGTTATGTCTGGCCCCGATTGTTTCGAAGGATTTAATCAAATCAAAGTCCAGGTGAGAGTTGCCTTCCCATTTTTCAAAAACCCCGGTGATCAGGTAGTCACGTCCATCGTCTTCCCGGAAGGTGAGCCCTACCGGATCGAGATCCCCATAGGTGGCAGCAGCAAATTCATCAGAGATCATGGCCATAAAGGGAGCATCAAGAGAAGCCTTGTCTCCTTTGATCAGAGAAAGAGAAAATATCCCAAAGAAGTCCTGAGAAGCAAAAAGCGTTTTGAGGTCATCACGGAGTATGGTTTGTTCCCCGATCTGAAACTCCGTTAGGATGCCCCCCCTGGAATTATATAGAACTTTGCTGATGGCCTCTACTCCGGCATAGTTGTCCTCAATCACCCTGGCCATGGCTGGATAAGTGTCGGGACGCTTGCTGGTGAACTCACCATCCGTATGGCGGGTCATGATGAGACGGTAGATACGATCGCTTTCCCGGTGGAAGTTA
>DIYF01000107.1:0-1014 GCA_002427745.1 Roseivirga sp. UBA6061
TGACGGTACCGTCAGGGCTTTCAGTAAAGTCTTGTATAGGTTAGCGAACATCGCCCATCAGCTTCCTGAGAGGCTTGTTGAGCAGGAGCAACAACAGAGCCGCCCCAAAAGTGGTCAGCACAATGGTCATATACTGATTAGGCATATCTGCCAGTGCTTCGGCACTTCCACCACTTGCCTCACCGGCAATCAAACCAGCCAGCAGGTTACCCAATGATACAGACAGGAACCAGACGCCCATCATTTGTCCCTGATAGCCCTTAGGAGCCAGTTTGGTCGTCAGACTCAGCCCGACAGGACTCAGGCTGAGCTCACCCCAGGTATGGAATAAATAAGTAAAGATCAACCAGGTAGGAGCAGCGAGGTCACCGCTGGCTGCAATTTTAGCAGCGAAGTACATGATAAGGAAACCGATACCCACGCCCATCAGTCCGAAGAAGAATTTCAGAGGAGAATTGGGCTCGTACTGACGTCTGGCCAGCCAAATCCACATAGAACCGAAGAAAGGAGCAAAAAGGATAATGAAGGTAGAGTTCACCGACTGGAACCAGCCTGCCGGCATTTCCCAGCCAAAAATGGTACGGTCAGTAAAGCGCTCAGCAAAGAGGTTGAGCGTAGAGCCGGCCTGCTCAAAACCAGACCAGAAAACCGCAGAAAAGACGAATACGATACCAATCGCAATTACTTTGTTTCGATCGCTATTGTCCAGATTACCAAAAAGGATGATATAGGCCAGGTATACAAAGGCTACAATGGCAATCACGATACCTGAGGCACTGGCAATGGCCGAAGCATTGATAGGAATGATACCTGCAAACATCAGTACCACCAGGATTCCCACAATACCTACAATGGCAGTTGTGGTCTTTTTGAGGCTGCTCTGAGCCTGAATTTCTTTATCTGTAGTAGCTACCGGGCTGTTGCCTACATCTGAGAGGGAGCCCGAAGTCATTTTGTACTGGATAAGGCCCAGCACCATACCAAACCCGGCCAGACCAAAGCCCAGGTGCCAGT
>DIYF01000107.1:1088-7742 GCA_002427745.1 Roseivirga sp. UBA6061
GCCCAGGTGCCAGTTGTATTCCGCTACAGAGCTGGTGAGCAGTGGCGCGGCAAAGGCACCGATATTGATACCCATATAAAAAATAGAGAAACCAGCATCCCGCTTAGTATCTCCGGGGGCGTAAAGCTGCCCCACGATGGAGCTGATATTCGGCTTGAGAAGACCTGTACCGATTACAATGAGGATAAGCCCCAGAAAAAATGCATTGGTGTCCAGTGCAGTGAGTTCGGTGGCTTCGCCTCCCCCACCAAAAAGTTGAAGTATGCCGGGAATTCCCATGGTAAAGTGGCCCAGTGCGATGATAATACCACCGTACCATACTGATTTTTTGAGTCCGAAGAGTCTGTCTGCCAGCCAGCCACCGGGAAGTGCCAGCAGGTATACCCCCATGGTATAGAGACCGTATATGGCCCCCGACATTTTATCATCAAACCCCAGACCACCATCCGCAACCGCGGTGGTCATAAACAAAATAAGGAGGGCCCGCATACCATAGTAGCTGAACCGCTCCCACATTTCTGTAAAAAATAAGGTGGCCAGCCCGCGCGGGTGGCCCCAAATCGTTCCTTTATCCGACATAGATTAGTTTTTTCTGTTAAACACCAACGCTAAAGCTAATACCTCTCCTACGCTTTTACAAGTATCTACAGGCTTATGCAATCGATTTACATAGCACCGTTCACATAATGGTCAGATATACAACTGATTTATGTCATAAGTTCATACGCTTTTATTTCCTTTTTTTGCCTCGGTTAACTTACTTGCAGCCGATTTATGAAATCGTTTGCATAAGCAACAAAAAATCGAAAAAATCAGATGTTAGAAACTGGAGTTAAATCCAACAAAACCGGCCTCGAAGCCGCAGGGATTAAGAAAGTAAAAGAAGCTCACTGGAACCTTAATCCGACTGAGCTAATCGAACAATCGATTAAAAACGGAGAGGGCCGCCTGACTGATACCGGAGCCTTAATGTGCGACACCGGCAAATTTACCGGTAGATCTCCCAAAGACCGATTTATTGTAAGAGATGAATTAACTGAAGACAAAGTATGGTGGGGAGACATCAACATCGGTATTTCTCCAGAGTCTTTCGACAGACTTCATACTAAAATGCTCGGCTACCTGGAGGAGCGTAAAGTATATGTGCGCGATGCCTATGCCGGAGCAGATAAGACCCACAGACTCAAACTGAGGGTAATCAATACCATGGCATGGCATAACCTGTTTTGCTATAACATGTTCATCAGACCTGAGTCTTATAAGCTGGCTGATTTTGACCCCAACTTCACCATTATCTGCTGTCCTGAGTTTGAGGCTGACCCCGAAACAGATGGTACACGCCAGAGCAATTTTGCCATTGTGAACTTTACCAAGCGTATGATTCTGATTGGTGGTACGCAGTATTCCGGTGAGATGAAAAAGGGTATTTTCTCTGTGCTCAACTTCCTGCTGCCTACAGTAGACGGTGTGCTTCCTATGCACTGCTCAGCTAACATGGGTATTGAGAAAAGGGATACAGCGATTTTCTTCGGACTTTCCGGTACAGGAAAAACCACACTTTCTGCCGATCCGCAACGTTTGCTGATTGGTGATGATGAGCATGGCTGGACTGATAAGAATGTATTTAACTTCGAAGGTGGTTGCTATGCAAAAGCCATTGACCTTACAGAAGAAAATGAGCCGGATATTTACAATGCCATCAAGTACGGTGCTATTGCTGAGAACACCCGCTTTATTCCGGGAACCAGCTCAATTGACTATACCAATACTGAGGTAACTGAAAATACGAGGGTCTCCTACCCTATACACCATATCAATAACATTGCTGAGCCATCCATTGGCGGTATTCCAAAGAACATCTTCTTCCTTACCTGCGATGCTTTCGGGGTAATGCCTCCTATTCAGAGATTGAATAAGGGACAAGCCATGTATCACTTCATTTCGGGCTACACCTCTAAGGTAGCAGGAACAGAAGCGGGTGTTACCGAGCCTTCACCGGTATTCTCAGCCTGCTTTGGTGCTCCGTTTATGCCGCTGCATCCTACGGCCTATGCCGAAATGCTGGGTAAGAAAATGGAAGAGCACCAGGTGAACGTATGGCTGGTGAACACCGGCTGGACGGGTGGCCCTTACGGTGTAGGATCAAGAATTAAACTCAGATACACAAGAGCCATGATCTCAGCTGCACTCACAGGTGTACTGGATAATGTGGGTTACAGAAAGCACTCCATCTTTGGAGCGGAAATTCCAATGACCTGCCCTGATGTACCAGCTGAACTGCTTAGCCCCAGAGAGACCTGGAAAGATGATGCCAGGTTCTATGAGATGGCCAATGGACTCGCTGCCCGTTTCACGAAGAATTTTGAGAAGTTTGAAGAGTACGCCAACGAAGAAATCATGGCTGGTGCTCCTACTCAGAATCTGGCTTTTTCCTGAAAAGGATAAACTAACCACATCAAAAAAGGCCTTTCCAGTTATGGAAAGGCCTTTTTCATTACAGAGACTTTATATGCCATTATCTCCCTTCTACGGTTTCTAAACGGTTCAGGGCTGTTTGCAATTCTCTCTTGAGTTTCATCTGAGTTTCTTTCGACTTATGTCGCAGAGCATCATACTGCTCCTGTAGTTTATTAAACTCTTCTTCCGTTTCTTTCACCTTCACATTTCCTGACTTATAGCGCTGAACGGAAAGCCCGGCAATTACGGCAAAGACGATAATAAGCCCCCAGACCAGCGCATTATAAAAAGACTGACTAAAACGAATACCCAAAAAGGATATCTGAGAGTTTTGCCCCAGACTGGTCTCCAGACGGCCCTGCACAGATTGCAATGAGTCCTGGCTGGCCCTGAGCTGGTCTTCCACATCCATCTTACCCACCAGGGCTTCTTTCAGGCTGCTCTGGGTGGTTTCCAGCGTATCTGACAGTGAAGCCCAAAACATGTTTAAATTTGACTGACGAATAATTTTCTTATCCTGATAGGTGCCTGATTTGCGCAGCATATCTGCATAGCGTTCAGCCAGGGTCAAAGTATCTGTCGGCTCCTGTGCATGGGTAAAATTGAGGGAGGTAATTAAAAGGGCGCATGAGAGTAGTAGCTTTGTTATCCGGGTCATCATCTATCAGTATTTATTTTAAAATTTGGTATAATTTAACGCATTGTCATGAGTCGTAATAAGTGTTGGTTTACACTTCAAATAACTGGCTTTTTCCCACAAAATTGTGGTTGGCAACGGAGTTTAGTTTTAACCGTTTTAAGTACCTGATTCAGTAGTTAAATTCTGTGGAAATTCCGGTCAAATCAAGGCAACATATAACGGTTGCCATTGTGGGGCTTTTCTGGCTCAAAGCCCTCCTGCTCAATGTCGTTTTTCAGCCAGAAAATGAACCTGCTGTCACGGGTGTCCGGGATCTTTTCAGTACTGCTACTTTTTACGGCCTTATCAATCTGACCGTACTGCTTTTGCTATGGTATTGGTCGGGGGGAAAACTTACCGGACTGGGACTGAAAAAAGAAGGTTTTGGTAAGCACCTGATGATCGGAGTACTTTTCGGAATCGGTATGCTTTTACAGCATTATCTGCTCACAGCCCCACTTTTCAGATCCTTCGTACCGGCTACAGCCCATGAGGGTATTGATATGTCACTGCTTTTTCAGGACACCGCTGATATCCCCTTCTGGATATTGCTATCTATCTTCAAGGGAGGTTTTGAAGAAGAACTCTGGCGGAGTTTTGAAATGAACAGCTTCAAGCGTGTATTTGGCAAAGCCGGTCTGGTATTCGGGTTAATCGCAGGTGCGGTCTTCTTTGGTCTGCAACACTCCTATCAGGGAACAGACAGTGTCATCAGTACGGGTTTTGACGGGCTGTTATACGGACTGATCTACCTGAGACGTAAATCCGTAGCAGAGGCTATGGCTGCTCATGCTACTTTTGATATCATCAGCATACTGGCAGGCTATTACCTTTATGCCTGATACACAGTGCAAACGATAACCCTTCTTTTTATCCGCAGTCACTGTTCCATTCACCAAAAAAATTCTCATTTTACCCCCTGTGTTTAATTCACGCTATGAACGATATGAGCTTGAGCCACTGCTGAGGTCGCGAAGAGATTTTGTAAAGGAGATCACTTACCAGGCCATTTATGTTGCCCCTGCGCTTCCCCCACCCGGTCGGGACATTCTTAAGAGTCCGGAGATTAAAAAGTATTATGAACACTGGGGTAAAAAGGGCGATATAGGACTGGTGCTGGTTCATTACCCCAGTGAACAACCTGTAGGAGGCGCCTTTGTAAGACTTTACCCGAAAGACAAGGCCGGTTACGGCTTTGTATCTGAAAAAATACCTGAACTCAATATTGCCCTTCTCCCCGACCATCGTGGCAAAGGCCAGGGTTCCAGACTACTCACCGCTCTCCTGGATGAGCTCAGAAAAGCCGGGTTTCCAGGTGTTTCACTAAGTGTAGACCGTCAAAACCCGGCTATGAAGTTATACGAAAAGCTTGGCTTTGTGGTAGTCAAAGAGGAAGGCAACCCTACCATGCTACTCCAATTCAGCTGAGATCATCAATATCGCACTATTTAGCCGCTCAGGAGCCTTTATACTGCTGACTCCCGACCAGTCCTCCGAGTCAGCTACTTTCTGTAAAAAACCCTATTTCTGTAAATAGCCGCCACGGCCTTTTTCTTGCCAAAGACAAAAAGGATGTCCTCCCCTCTTCCATCCCGGAACTCAACTCTGATGGCATCTTTTTCGCCGGACTGACTTCCCATGGATTTTGAGACTCCCATACTGATTTGTGGTCGCCCTTCTACCAGGGTGACTTTCATTTCAGCCATTTCTTCATTGTAATAGGTTCCGGAAAAAGCATCAAGGGCTTTTGAGTGCTTCCACTCCCTGGATTTGCGTCTTTGCCGGTCAGCCGCAAAGGCCTGTTGCAAGCGATTCACCTGCTGTGTTACCTGAGCTTTCTTTTGAGCGTAGGCCTTTGCTTCGGTCACTTTATCCAGCAACACATCATAGGCATACGACACGATCAGATTGCCTACGTTATCTCCGAAATGCGTTTCATTTACCAGGATGGATATTCCCAGGCCTTCTTCCGGTAAGAAGGAGGCCAGTGCATAATATCCTTCAAAACCACCGGTGTGATAAATTGCAGAGCGACCATCGTAGGTACCTGTATTCCACCCGAGACCATATCCCGAGTCCTGAAAAAGTCGTCTGGGATTTCCGCGCGTTTCAGCCATTTGTGAGTGAGCTTGCGCTATCACTTCAGCCGGAATCACCTGTCTGCCATCCAGTCTCCCCTGGTTCATATTCAGGATGAGCCACCGCTGCATATCTTCGATAGAACTGACTATCCCTCCTGCAGCATGCATGGTCTGGTCATTCTTGATAAGCTGTGACAGCTTTGGCGTACGTTTATCATTCAGTGATGTATAGGCTTCTGCCATATGCCAGCTCTTTTTTTCCACCTCAGACATATTCGCGGTGCTATGCCTCATAGCTGCCGGAGCAAAAACCTTTTCCCGAAGCAGTTTCTTCCAGTCCAGACCAAACTCCTCTTGCAGAATTATTCTGAAAACATGATAACCGAAATTATCATAGGCATAAGCCTTTCTGTTGTACCTGGAAATAGTCTCTTCTCTGAGCAGTCTCACCAAATCGTCATCATCATACTCTCCACTATTGGTGAGCATCCAGCCCAGAGGAACATTGGCAATACCGCTGGTGTGTGATAAGAGGTCCTGTAGTGTAACATCCTTAAAAATGGACTGATCTTCAAAATTCTTTATCGGGGCAAAGCGGGTAATCGGGTCATTAAGGCTGAACAGTCCCTCATGTGCCAGCTGGCCGGCCAGTACCCCGACAAGTGTTTTGGTAACCGAAGCGATGTAGTATGGCGTGCTGGCCGTGGCAGGACGCTGCTGCTGTACATCGGCCATCCCATAAGTTTTGGTAAAAACAGCCCGATCATCTTTTACAATGGTAATGGCCAGGCCGGGAATCTCTTTGTAGCCAGCGAGTGTTTTTGAAATAAAATGATCGATTGAATCGATTTTGGCTTGCTGTGCCGTCAATGTAGCCTGCGAGCATAGCAGCAGCGCCAGAAAAAAGTGCTTCATATTCATATTTGACCTGTAGTTTTTGGGTCAAAGAAGAACTCTTATTCTGACGGAATCTTGAATAAAATAAACCTAGCGGACCAGACGCCTGAATTCATGCGGAGTAAGTCCTGTCTGAGACTTGAAAGTCCGGTTCAGGTGACTTTGGTCAGTAAAACCATTTTGCAGCGCAACACCTGCCAGAATATCTTCTTCAGACGAGATAGACTTAATCGCACCGTTGGTTCGCAATAGCTTCACATAAGTTTTCATGCTCATGCCAAAGTACTTCTTAAACATTCTGGCAATGTATACCGGATGCCTGTTGAAGGTTTTTCCTATGAAGTCATTTCTGATAACTGCATGATAGGATGATTCGAGTAAATGCCTGACCTCCTGCAGCCAGCCGGGTGGTGATGCCTGAACAGGTTGGGTATCAGAAGAAAAAGATGTCAGTATCTCGTTTAGCCTGTGATAATACTGACTCTCCGTCCGGCATTTCATAATAGACAGAAGTAGCTGATAACCTGCTATAGGAGACAG
>DIYF01000111.1 GCA_002427745.1 Roseivirga sp. UBA6061
GCTGTTCCCCAATAATCAGGGTGCAGCCAGGTCCAGCCGATTTCCAGCTTACGGTGCGATGGCTGAATATCCATAAACCGGGTACTCCCTATGATTCGCTGATCGGCCTGGTCTATTATGACGAAACAATGCTCTGTACCCGCCTGCATAGATCTGGCAGCCTGATCAAATGCCTTTTGGAAAGTCTCAGGAACCGATACATCCCGAACATAATGTGTCCAGATTTTCCCGGGTTTAGAAGCGGCTTCCAGCCCCGGCAAATGATCTGGTCTCAGGGTTTCCAGCCGGATCACTGATCCCGTGAATGATAAGTCAGGTACAACAAGATTGGGCATAAGGTGTGGGAATGTTTGTCGATGCAATGATAAACGGTGTATGTAAAACCCCCGGTGCCGGACTACAGGCTATTTACGAGCCGTCCTTCTTACTTCTTACATGTCTTGTCAGTGACGGCTGTATTGATTCAAAATGCTTTCTTGATTTCTGACCGACATTTAAACAGGATTGGAATAAATCATTTGATCGAATCAGCGGTTATATTGCCATGAATACCTTCAAGCATTCTCGCATGAGAAGATATACCCATCAAATACTCGTGTTTTGCCTGTTGCTGACTGCCTTTAGCGAGGCAGAGGCACAGAAAGAATCAGATCGCCTGGCAGTTGAACATTTTCTCAATCTGTTCAATCGTGACCGGTCTACACATCAGGAGTCTCTGGACTACATTAGCGAGCACTGGCAAACTGAGTTTACTCCTATGGTACTGGAGGTGGTTTACCTGCAGAAAGACCCTCAGGTAGTTCAGCCGCTGTTAACGCTGCTCAACAGAAAGGAAGGCTGGCAGCAAAGCTTTGAGTTTAATAGCTGGTACAAGAAACTGTGGTCGGAAGACACCAAAGTATTGCCCAATTATGCAGACTTCAAAGCGGGTGTTTACAAATTCATTGACCCGAAGTTTGAGACCTATTTCAAGGGACGCTATGAAAGTGATATTCGCATCGATGAGATTGTATGGGGAGGTGTGAAGCAGGATGGTATTCCTCCCCTGAGAAACCCCGAAATGATTTCTGGAGCTGAGGCCAGTTACCTGGAAGACGATAATGTGGTTTTTGGTATTGAAGTGAACGGAGATGTGAGGGCTTACCCCAAACGCATTCTGGCCTGGCATGAAATGTTTGTAGATGAAGTAGGGGGAATGAATGTGGCCGGTGTTTATTGCACACTTTGTGGTACGGTGATTCTCTACAATACCAGCCATAATGGTGTGGAACATGAGGTGGGGACCAGCGGCTTCCTGTACCGATCAAATAAGCTGATGTATGACAAGGCTACCCAATCTCTTTGGAATACCCTTTGGGGCAGCCCGGTATTGGGGCCTCTGACAGGAAAGGGCATTGAACTGGAGAAACTGAGTGTAGTGACAACCACCTGGGGAGAATGGAAACGCAGGCATCCGGAAACTACGGTGTTGTCGCTGTCTACGGGCCACAGAAGAGATTATGGAGAGGGAGTGGCTTACCAGGATTACTTTGCCACAGATCAGCTGATGTTTTTTACACCTTTCGATGACAACAGACTCAAGAACAAGCAGGAGATACTCGCACTTCAGTTTCCTGAATACCCAAGAAAGCAGCTGGCCATTTCTACCAGATTTCTTAAAAAGAAACCGGTCTATGAAGGTTCATTAGGCCCTGTTGATTTTGTGGTATTTACCGATGCCTCCGGGGCCAATCGCGTGTATGACAGGTCAGATATCAGCTTTAAAAGCTACGATGGCAAAGAGGGGATCAAAGACAAAGAAGGTAAGGAGTGGACCCTTTTTGAGAACCGGATTGTGAGGGAAGACGGTCTTACACTACAGCGCTTACCTTATCACAGGGCCTTTTGGTTTGGCTGGAAGGCGGCTTACCCCAATACCAGGCTTATTAAATAGAAATGAAAAGCCTGTTCAGAGGTTTAGGGATTTTACTACTAGCTACATGCATGGGAGCTTGTTCCGGTGATGGAGAGGCGCCTTTACCGGCAGGCTCTCTGGCTGCTTTGGTAGAGGAGCTGGGACTACCGATTCAACAGGATTCACTCATCGCCTGTGCGGCCAGTGGTCAGCATGGTTTCCTGCGGGAAAGCTCCGGTGAGCCGGTGTCAGTCATCTACCTTCCTGTACCCGGTTCAGGGGAGACCTGGTATTTTGAAACGAACGGACCTGTCAGCGATAAAACGAACTTTCGGCAGTACCAGCAGAGGAATATGGAGGATAAGCCTTTGTTGAATGGCTTCCTGAGAAAATTTGCTCATCCCGGTAATGCCACGGAGACTATTGGTATAGTCGCTACGGTGAATAATGGCAAGCTCCTTCTTTCAAATCCGATCAACATCAAGATGGCTGAGCAACCTACTGGTTTTAATACAAGAGATATGTCGGTTGATCTGACTGAACCATTGATGCCGGACTTTACCTGGCCTGAAAGCACTCAGGGAGAAGATGCCATCTATTTTCATGTGGTGAGCGATGCCGGCAATAACCTGATTTCAGGTACCTATTCCTACGATCGTAATTTTCGCTTTTATGATTTGTCTAATGTGGTGCTGAATATCCACGATACCGATCCAGCACCTCAGCTATTACCAAATGAGGCTTATACTTTCTCTGTACTGGCCGTGAGTCTGGATAACTGGGTGAATGCGTATTGGGTCAGGGACTTCAGGACGGATTAGTGAAGGACCACCCCGCCCACTGCTTTTATTTATGACGTATTTGATTTCTCAGGGCACCTGCCTGTTGGCAGACAGGCCCCTCCTGTTCTTATGGATTAAGCAAACTGATTGATATAAAAATGGTCATATTTTCGATCGTATTTCGGAGTCAGGCAAGAAAGAGATGAACTAATTATTAGAATGGATTTGTTTCCACCTCTGGGAGGTTTAGTGAAGAAGTATCCCACCAAAAACTGTTTCTTTGACAACTCGGTATTTTCTTCTTTTGTGGTGACCCTAACCCCTCTTGTCCATGAGGGGAATTGTCCGCGAACTCCTCTCCATGTTGGAGGTTCACACATTAGTAAAAGCCGATTCTAATCACCATAACTGTTAACCTCACAACTCCTCAAAAGGCTCGTCATCGGTGCGTTCATCGCTTTGTTCTATGCGGTAATTAGTCTCGTCCATAAAGCGACTTTCCTGTTTGATGCTGTTGGCAATACCAACCATCCAGGCAACACAGAGAATTTTGATATAGCCTCCGATTTTCAGAAGGAACCGTTTCAGACGTGATTTGGGCATGATGGCTTGTCAGCAATTAGCATTCCAGGCCCTCAAATCACCTATCTGCCTGTCACTTTGCCCTCAAATAGCAGGTTTGTGTCAGGGTCAAGTACGATTTTGGCAGGTTTTTTATCCGTTTTGATGCTGAAAGCCTGTTTCTCTTTGTTTACCTGCAGGGTTTCTCTTTGGCTTGAACCGTCCTGATAGATGACCTCGATTTCCAGTGGAAATTGAAATGTGGAGTTCTGTCTTTGATCAACCAGTACCTGTAAACCGTCTTTGTATTGCCAGTTCAGCTCAATATCCGGGTGACCGGCTGTATAAATCCACTGTTGAAAAAACTGGTCCAGATCTTTACCTGAGGCTTCTTCGAATACTTCCTTCAGATCTTCGGTCAAGGCATTGGACAGCTTGTACTGATCGTAGTAGGTTTTAATCGCCTGCCAGAAGACCTGGTCTCCAACTTCTTTCCTCAGCATATGCAGCACAAAGCCGCCTTTTTGATAGGAGTTGGCATTGAGCAACTGCATATAGTTTTCAATAGCTGTGTTGACCACCGGAACACTCTGACGCTTGTTGAAGGCGATGATCTGATTTCTGTCTGTCAGTCGGTCTTCAGCCGCTGCGGTCTTACCGTACTTTTGTTCTCTGTACAGTATGGTAAAGTAGGTAGCAAAGCCTTCGCTGAGCCATATGTGATGCCAGTTGGCTTCAGAGGCTGAGTTACCAAACCACTGATGAGCAATCTCATGAGCAATTAGTCCTTCTGAGGTTCTCTGACCATTGACAGAGGCCTCCATATAGAAGATATTGCTGGCATTTTCCATACCTCCGAACTGTGTCTTTGACTGCACATTGGCCAGCTTGGCATAAGGGTAGGGGCCTACATGATTGATAAACCAGTCCATGATTTCTACGGCCAGGGCGTAGTCGTAGAATCCATTCTGACGGTCCTGGGGGTAGACCCAGCTTGAAACGGGTATTCCAGAAACTTCTCCGGCTTGTTGTATAGCGAAACGCGCTGCACCGATTACCATGACTTTGGTGGGGAGCTGAACCCGGGTTTTCCAGTGGGTCAGGGTTAGTTCATCACTCAGGTTAGTGCGTTCCACGAGCGAGCCGTTACCCACCACCTGGTAGTGGCTGGGAGCTGTGACAATCCACTCTACTGTGGCCTTGTCTGAAGGGTGGTCTACAATGGGGAGCCAGTTTCTGCCACGATCCGGCCAGTTGTCTCCGAAGAAAGTGCGATCACCATGTTTGTTTTTTGAAATGATTAAACCGGTGGCAGGTACCCCGCTGTAGGAGATTTCGTAGTGTCGGATATCACCTGCTTTGGCAGTTGTATTCAGGGTCAGTTTCCCCTGATTATGCGTGAAAGAAACCTTTTCATCTCCTTCGTTAACGGCAGAAACGGTCATTCCTTTGTCATCCGTTTTACTGGTCAGGTCCAGGTCAAAGCCGGTAGCATCCTTTTTGAACTTTACGGTAACGGTTGCCTTAGCTTCAATTTTGTCATTGTCGTCATTGAGCTCTATTTCGAACTGGTAATGTCTGATATCAATGGTGTTAAACCGGTCGAAGTGTTTTTGTGCCTGCAGGGCAGAGCAGATGATCAGTGCCAGTAGGGTAAGTCTTAGCTTCATAAATCAATTTTTCAGGTGGCTGAATTTAGGGAATATTAGTCACTTACCCCTCCGTCCTGAAAGGACAGGAGTTTCAGATTTTGCGGTAGATGGGGCGTGTGAGGCAGGTAGGACCACCGCCTCCTTTTACACTGATTTCTTCACCGGTATAGGTGGTTACTTCACAACCAGCGGCTTTGAGTCTGGATTCTGTGATGGGGTTTCCAGCCACCATAAGACATTTGTTGGGTGCGATGGCGAGTACATTACAGCCCATAGATTCAAACTCTTCATCGGGCACTTCCACAAACCTGAAACCACGCTGGATCAGCTCATTACGGAAACTGATGGGCATAAGCGGAGAGTAAATCACTGCCAGATCATGTGCTACCGGGCTCAGGATACTCATCAGGTGAAATACATCTGAGGGGCCTTTGTAGTGTGGCAGGTCTACGGTGATTACCTCAATGCCATGTGGCTCCAGCAGGGCCTTGAGTTGTTTGATCCCATCCGGGTTAGTGCGGTAGGTATGTCCTACAGCCAGCGTCTTTTCATCCAGCCAGGCCACATCGCCTCCTTCGAGTGTACCCAGGCCATCTATCTTGCCCAGTATAGGAATACCGGCTTTTTCAAAGAGGCTGAGTTGAGCCTGGGGCTCGTTCATACGTCCTCCTTTGCCCATGTTACAAATGATCATGCCGAAATCAGTGGCAATGGAGGCATCCCGACAATAGACGGAATCTATTTGTACGTTTCCGTCCTGGCTGAATTCACTGAGATTAAGTTCGCTGGAAGCAAAATTAGACCGGAACTCTTTATACTCTTCCAGTGCCTTTTCAAAGTCTGGTTCTGATAAGTAGTTCAAAGGTTCCCATTGATCACTGAGTGTGTTTTGGTCCACAAAGGCTGCATCAGCAGGTTTGATCCACATGGACAAGATGCGTCCGTATTCAGAATGACAGGTTTTCATAGAGTTATTTTCTTTTACACCAGAAGTAAATCGGTATACCGGCTGCAATACTTCCCAGACCATACAAATTGGCTTCGGTTCCGGAACCAATGAACATCCAGACAGAGAAGATGATAGCGATGGTGACAATAATAACGTTGACGGGCGTAAGTCTGAAACCATGTTGATTTTTTAGCGCGAAAAAGCCCAGTGCCAGCGCACTTGTCAGGTAGGAGAGCAGTACGGTTACAGCTGTAAGGAGTAGTGCAAAAGCATACAGTCCATTCAAGCCTTTGGCCTGGTTGGCTATTAGCAAGGTGGTTACAATGATGCTTGAAAAGATTATGCTAAAGCTGGGGGCGGCATTCTTATTCGTTTTGCCAAAAGCTTTGGGAAGTAGTTTGTCTGTGGCCATGGCCAGGGGAAGTTGTCCCTGAATGAGAATCCAGGCGTTCAAAGCACCAAAAGCAGAGATACAGGCTCCACCGGCTACGAGATAACGTGCGTTTTCTCCCCATATGCTGGCGGCTGCATCACTATAAGGAGCTACTGAGGTAGTCAACTGGTCCGGTGGTAGGATACCGAACAGGGAGGCAGAGCTGAGTATATAAATGAGTATGACAAAGCAGGTGCCGAGCATGGTCGCCCGGGGTATGGTTTTCTTAGGTTCTTTGATATTGCCTGCCGGAATAGTGGCTGATTCCAGGCCCATAAAAGCAAACAGGCAGAAGGCGGTACAGACGGTGATGGCCTCCAGTCCTGAACCTGAACTTTTATTGAAAGGTGTGAAATGAGAAACATCAAAGAAGAAAAAGCCTGCTACTGTGATAATGATGATGGGTAATACCTTAAGAATGGTGGAGATGAGCTGGAGCTGACCTCCGCTCTTTACACTGTGGCTGTTCAATGCTGTCAGTGACCAGAGCGTAAGTAACCCTGTACCGGTTGCCAGAAGGGTGTTTTCTGCCAGCGCGGGGATAAAGACACTGAGATAGCTGATGAAAGTGATGGTAATGGCTGCATTGGTTGTCCAGACGGATATCCAGTAGCCCCAGGCTACAATAAAAGCGGTCAGGTCACCAAAGGCTTCGCGGCTGTAGGCATAGGGACCACCGGTAGCAGGAATTACTTTGGAGAGCTTGCTCATGACGGTGGCTAATACCAGGGCTCCCAATGCCGAGAACACCCAGCCCAGCAGGCTGATGCCTCCGTAAGGAGCAAGGGCGGTGGGTATGGAAAAAATACCGGAACCGATCATGCTGCCCACTACCAGTGAGCTTACCGTCCAGATTCCGAGCTGCTTAGCCTTTTGGCCATTTTTACTCATATCAAAAAAATCAAAGCGGAATGCCTATTTTGCATTCTGCGATTGACCAAGTTATTAATTCCAGCGCAACATGCCCAAATATGATATTCATGCGGAAATAGAAAAGGCTGAGACACTGCCTTCGTCATTTTATCGGAGTGCTGAGGTATTTGAGAACCTTAGAGAAAAGGTATTTGCAAGGTCCTGGCAATTTGTGGGTGACGATTCTCTGGTAGCGCTGGACGGACAGGTCCATCCCTTCAGTTTTGAAGGGGTGGGGGAGCCCATGCTCCTGACGCGAGATGCTGCCGGGATTCGCAATCTATCGAATGTGTGTACTCATCGGGGCAATATCCTTTGCCATCACCCGGGTAAGCATCGTAATATTACTTGTGCCTACCATGGTCGTAGGTTCGGACTGGATGGTCGGTTTCAACATATGCCTCAATTCAAAGAGGCACAGGGGTTCCCGCGTCAGGAAGATCACCTGCATGAATTCCCGTTACTCCAATGGGGCCCCTGGTTGTTTACTTCCCTGGGTGATGGCTACGATTTCACCGATGTGATAGAGGCCATGAATCGTAAGGTTGGCTTTATGCCCCTGCATCAATTCAGGTTAGATGCCGACAGATCAAAAGACTACCTGGTCAATGCGCACTGGGCTTTGTATTGTGACAATTACCTGGAGGGGTTTCATATCCCTTTTGTTCATGCTGATCTGAATGCCGCACTGGACTATGGTAGTTATGAAACGGTCCTTTACAAGCATGCCAATCTGCAGATAGGATATACAGACGGAGGCGAGGATGTCTTTGATCTTCCGGAAGGTCATGAGGATTATGGGAAATCTATTGCCGCTTACTACTTCTGGGTATTCCCCAATATGATGTTCAACTTTTACCCCTGGGGGCTTTCTGTGAATATTGTCAGGCCTGTTTCAGCAGACAGGACCCGGGTTTCTTTTATCTCTTATGTCTATGATGAAACTAAACTGGACTCAGGAGCCGGTGCACTTCTGGACAAAGTGGAGAGAGAGGATGAGTTTGTGGTAGAAGGGGTACAGCAGGGGATGAAATCCCGGGTTTATCATACAGGCAGGTATTCACCCACCATGGAAAAGGGGGTACATCACTTTCACAGGTTGTTAGCGGAGTATTTGGGAGCTTGAGGAGAATTGCACTCGTCAAGACATTGCACAAAGACTAATTTCTTTTAGGGAGGTTAAGGTAGAAGATGTTCATTTCGTCTGAGTTGGCCTCAACAATATCGGGTCGTCCGTCATTATTCAAATCTCCGATAAGGATATCATAGGTGCTGAATTGAGCTTTCCCCAGGGGGACTTTGTTCCAGCTTTTTCCTTTGTCCTGGTTGAAGAACACGGTATTGGCTCCACCAGAATTGGCGATAACAATGTCCAGGTCTCCGTCCAGGTCCATATCTTTTGAGGCCACAGAAAAAGAGCGATCACCTTCGGTGTCGTAGGTAACCTGTTGTCTGAAACTGAGCTCCCGATCTCCGAAATAGATGTAATTGGGTTCGTTGATGTTGGCGGTGATGATGTCGGGAAATCCATCGCCATTCACATCTCCAACAGACACGGCCCGGGTTTCATCGCTACCAGTGCCAAAGGGAATGGCTGTACTGAAATCAAGGTTGCCACCATTCAGGTAGATGTTATTTTGTCCTTTGTCCCGGTTGGCCAGAATCAGGTCCAGGTCGTTGTCTCCATCTATATCGGCTACTTCCACGTCAATGGTAGAATCACTTTTGTCTCCGAAACCGATTGGCTCAGCAAAGTTACCCTGGCCGTTATTGAGGCAAATCTCGTTTTCCTGTCCACGGTTCGTAATGAGAATATCGATATCACCATCCTGATCCAGGTCGGCCAGGGTGAGATTTCGTGTATTGGAGTAGCGTTTGCCGAAGCTTTTTCCTCTCTTAAAATTGCCTTGTCCATCATTAAAGTAGAGCATGTTAGGGGCATTGTCATTGCCTACGGCTACATCCAGGTCTCCGTCACCATCCAGGTCGGCCAGTTCGGTGGCATAACTGGTTTCGCTGGTAACATCCAGTGGTTGGGAGAGCGTGAATATGCCCCGGCCATTATTAAAAAATACCTGGTTTTGCTGAGGCCAGTGGCGGCCGTTGGCGACAACCACATCCAGGTCTCCGTCCGCATCAATGTCTCCCAGGCTGATAGAGGCGGTGCGGTCTTTATTTACACCGAGTATAAAGCGACCGCTGCTTCTGAACTGAAATTCCTGTGCCTGTGCTGTGAGGGAGTACAGTATTGCTAAGATAACTATGGCGTATTTCATAGGGACAGTTTTAGAGATACAAGACAAGATTGGAATTTGGAGAGGGATTGGCAATAGAGAAGTGATAGAATTTTGGGGTTGAGAGGAGTACCCCTCCGTCCTTCGGACACCCTGTCTGCCACAGGCAGGCTCCCCTAACAGGGGAGGAAAGACCCCTCCGTCCTGGCGCCTACGCTGAAAGCTCCGGTGCAAGTGTACGGACACCCTGTCTGCCACAGGTAGACTCCCCTAACAGGAGAGGAATACCCCTCCGCCTTTCAGGCACCCTGTCTGCCACAGGTAGACTCCCCTTCTAGGGGAGGAGTTGGCTTGTGATGAAAGCTTGGATCCACTGTAGATGGGTTTTCCTTCGAAGGGAGGGTTTCTTGGATATCAAGTAAGATTTAATATCTTGTTTTCATGGAAACCACGACTATACTGATCCTTGTAGGAGTAGCTTATATCGTGGCCAATTTTGTGATCTATTTCGCTCAGGAGCGGTTTCTGTTCAAGCCGGAAAAGCTTCCCAAAGACTTCGAGTTCAAATACCCCAACCTGAATTTTCAGGAGTACAACCTGGAAAAAGAGCCTGGGGTGAATATCAATGCGGTTCACTTTCATATTGATGATCCGAAAGGTGTGGTGATCTATCTGAAGGGCAACTCAAAGTCGATCAAGGGTTGGGGGAAATTTGCCATAGACTTTACCCGTATGGGTTATGATGTGATGATGGTGGACTATCGTGGTTTTGGCAAAAGCACGGGTAAAAGAACGGAAGACAGCATCAAAGATGATCTGCAGTATGTGTATGACCGGATCAAGGAGCAGGTAGCTGAAAAGTACATCATTTTATATGGGCGTTCCCTGGGCTCCGGCTTTGCGGCCAAGCTGGCTTCGACTAATCAGCCAAGAATGTTAGTGCTGGAATCACCCTATTACAGTCTGGCCAAGGTTACCAAGCGGTACATCCCATTTATGCCTGTATCGCTGATACTGCGTTTTCCTATTCGCACCCACCTGTGGCTTAAATATGTAACCTGCCCGATCAAAATAGTTCATGGTACTAATGACAAACTGATCCCCTTTAAAACGGCTGTGTCTTTGTCAAAAATCAAATCAGAGAATACACGTTTGTATTCCGTTATAGGAGGAGGACATAACAACCTCAATACCTTTGAGGAATACCACCGCATGATGGAGGAAATACTGAACTCCAAGCTTCCCAAACGTGTTGATCCCTCTGAAACCAGCCTTAATTTCAGAAGAAAGAAAAAGGGTAAAAAGCCGGTTAATCCGTGAAACGCTTGAAGATCATTCTCTTAGTTTTATTGGGCATTTATGTATTTGGCGGAGTGGCCTTATACTTCCTTCAGGAGAAATTTATCTTTCTGGACAAGGCCCTGCCTGCCGATTATCAGTTTGATTTCCCTTCGGATTTTAAAGAAGTGAATCTCAGTACTGATGACGGAGCCCGTCTCCATGCCCTGCATTTCACACAGGCTGACCCGAAAGGAGTGATTCTCTACTACCATGGAAATGCCGGAACCCTTCATCGCTGGGGAGAGGTGGTGCAGTATCATGTGGGGCTGGGTTATGATGTGGTGGTGATGGACTACCGGGGATACGGTAAGAGTACGGGGTCGCGTTCACAGTCCTCCATGCTGGCGGATGCTCAGCAGTTTTATGATTACACTAAGCAATTCTATGATGAGAATCAGATAACGGTTTACGGAAGATCGCTGGGAACGGGCCTGGCTACTTATGTAGCTTCTGAAAACAACCCGAAACGTCTGATGCTGGAGACGCCCTATCATGACCTGAAATCATTGGCTCAGCGTTATTACCCCATCTTTCCGGTAGGCCTGGCGCTTCGCTTTAACTTTAAGTCGAATGTGTATGCCCGGTCAGTGAATTGCCCGATTTACATTTTCCATGGTACAGAGGATGAGGTGGTGCCTTATCGGCATGGTCAGCGTTTGTATGAGGCAATTCCCGAGGGGAAGGCTGAATTTTTTACCATCCCCGAAGGAGCTCACAAGAACCTGATTAAGTTTGCAGAGTTTCGCAGGGCCGTTGAGGGTGTTTTGAGGTAGTTGGACGAACGGAGTCCTGAAGTCATGGGGTCAGTCACAGGTCCGGAGGACCTGCGACAGTAAGATTAGAAAACCTGCGACAGGATTCAGTACATCCTTCAATTAGTAAATTCCGTATGCCAATAGGTGTTTAGGAAGTCCTTGAAATACATGGCGATTGCCGGAGTTAATTCCTTTTTCCTGATACTACTTTACAGTGCTTCACGGGATGAATTGACAGCTGCGCTTGATTCTTATGGAGCGCTTGGAACACTATTTACTGTCACTGTTATCTTCTTCCTGAGTTTGATCGGTATGCGGGTGCTGGTAGGATGGATCAACAAAAAGAGGCAGCATGACCTGTTGAGAAAGAAAGTAAAGTACTCGATTCTCCTGACGCTCATTATCTCCGCCTACTTCTACGTGTCCTACTCAGCTAAGGTCTACAAGCGCCTTTTTGATAAGAGAAGAGCAAGTGTGATTGCTAAAATTGAGCCTGCTTATATGCTGGCCTATGGGACCAAAGCTGATAGCCTTACTTACCAGGAGTATACTTTGCTTATGGAGGTAACGGGCTGGTTTCCAGAATTACCTTCCTCTTCCACAAATATCTCCTATTTGTATGCTTATGATGGATTTTTGCCTGATTATACCTTCCGGCTTACCTACGAAGTGCCTCTGGAAGAGGAGATTGAGCTAATCCATAATGATAATGGCAGTTTTGATCAAAGTCGCAGCTTTGAGATTGTTGATGGCAGGAAAGTGGTGACTTACTCTGAGGGCAGATCTTGAGTTGGTGATCCGTTGTAGGCGGATGGAGTCCTAAAAGTCACGGGTTCCACCTGTTTGACGGATAAATTAGGAGAACCACGACAGGAGGGGAGCCACAGGTCCGGAGGACCTGTGACAGTGTTCTTAATTTTTATCTATTAGTTCGAGGCCCTGGTTGATTCCCTTTTCGATGGCGGGTACTCCTCTTTCCATCCAGACCGGTTTGGGGGCTCCTTTGAGATAGTAGTCAAAGAATTGGGCCATACGAATATTGAAGTCTTTTCGGTTTTGACGTTTTAGCGGCCAATGAGGTTCTCCATTATAGTTGAGGAACCAGGAGGGCTTACCGAGTCTGCGCAGGGCTGTAAAGAACTCAATGCCCTGGTACCATGGCACATGGCCGTCTTCGTCATTGTGCATGACCAGAAGTGGCGTATTGATCTTATCGATATTGAATATAGGTGAGTTCTCTACGTAACGTGCCGGGTATTCCCAGGGGGTACCGCCAATACGACTTTGGGTATGTTCGTACTGGAACTGTCGAACGAGCCCCGACCACCAACGGATGCCGCCATAGGCACTGATCATATTAGGTACCACAGCTCCTGCTTCGGCTGCCTTGAAAATATCCGTGCGGGTAACCAGGTAAGCGATCTGATAGCCTCCCCAGCTATGGCCCTGTACTCCAATATTGTCTTTGTCAACAAAGCCTTTTTCGATCAGCGAAGTCACACCCGGGATCACGCAGTTGTAGGCGCTCTCTCCAGGGTAGCCAATGCGATAGTGCACGTCCGGATTGAATATGATATAACCACGGCTGGTATAAAAGCTGTAATTGATGGTGGATCTTCCCGGAGCAGGAGCTCTGTGACTGTAGAGGCCATTTGAGCTCTTCTCATAGAAATTCACAATCATGGGGTACTTTTTGTTCGGGTCGAAGTTTTCCGGTTTGATCAACATACCGGTCAGCTCTTTACCATCCAGAGAGGTCCAGTGTACCAGCTCTGAGGTGCCCCAGTTGTACTCGCTTTGCTGTGGGTTGGCATTGCTGATTTTAGTCTGTGCTTTGAAACTGAGGTCGCTATAGCGAATGTCGGGGAACTCCTGGAAAGACTCTCTTGTGAAAATCAGGTTATTGTCGTCCTGTGCTTTTCGGGGAGTGCCATAACGATAAGGACCGGTCAGTAACTGTTTACCTTTACCGTTTTTACGATTGAGTTCATAATAGCCGGAATGCTTGGTTGTTTCGTTGAAAGTGGTCAGTAGCCATTTGCCACGGTTGTCAATTGCTCTTTCTTCATTGTCCAGCCGGACGTAACGATAAGCCGTGGTATTTTCTCTTCCGCGGGTGATGCGCTTTCCTGCTCCGGTATCGGGGTTGAATTCCCAGATATCAAAACGATCGTAGATAAGAAGGGCGGCATCATCCTTTGTCCAGCCGGCAGTACCATAGGCACTGGGGAAGTTAGGAGAGTCGTTTAACTCATTGAAGAAGACCCGACCATCCGTAAGTTTCGTGTGCTTTCCTGAAGCCAAAGAATAGGTGAACCAGGTGCTGTCAATGGCATCGTAGCCATAAGCATATTTAGCGGAGGGACTCAGCCTGACTTGTCCACGAATGCGGGTCAGGGCTTTTGTGGTTTGGCCTGTCGCCACGTCAACAATGGCATAATCGCGTTTACTGGCTCCTTCCCACTGCCTTTCCAGGTCGTAAGGGGCGGAGGTACTAACGAGAGCCTGACCGGCATTTCCTTTATTGCCCAGGCTGGCATCAGGATAGGCTGTGGTAGCCAGCTGTACCAGCTTGTTGCCCTGGTTGAAATGAATGGCTGTGAGATAAGATTTGCGCCTGACACTGTTGGCCTGGATTTCCTGAACTGTGTAGAGCACGGGTTCGTCATAGGTCCAGACTTCTACATTGACGATTTCTTCGTCCAGCAGGGTCGTGTCTTTCACAATAGGAGGCAGGGCTAGTCCGAAGTACATTTTCGTTTCATCCTTTGAGAAGCTGATGTTTCCATCGGCTGAGACCCGATAGCCTTTCGGAGCAGAGGCCGGGTCGACCAATTTTTCGGCAGTGGATTTACCTTCTTCCCAGCTGTAGAGGGCATTGGGCCTTACCTGTACTTTGGTAGTATCAAGGTCGGCTACAAAGCCAGCGCGCCTGCCGGAATTACTGAGAGTCAGCTGGCGGTATTTCCCTTTTTTGGCAGCAAATATCTGAGTGGTCTGATTGTTTTCAAGGTTGTGCATATAAATGCCTGCACCAGTATCTCCCTCACCTCCTGTGGTGATATAGGCGAGTCTTTTGCCTTCTCTGGCAAAGAGGTAATTGGTGACATACTTTAACGTGTCCTGACTGCCGGTCCTGAGGTTTCGCAAGACCACATGGTAACCGTTTTTGCTGCTTACTTTCTTTTTGGATTTATCTCCATTGATTTTTTCGAGCTGGTAGGCCATATGCCCGGCCCATTTCTGAGGAGTTTTATAGCCTCTTACATGTGGGATTTTGGTTACAGATCCTGATTTCAGATTGTAAATACCCAGTGTGTCCTGTGGCATTTTGCTCTTCTTTACCTTACTCCGCTTCATTTCTCTCACATCGGCCTGCCAGGCTTTGATGGTAAACAGGGCAAACTGAGAATCAAAGGTAAAGCGCCCGTTTTCACTTCTTTCATGTTCAAATACGGTGTTGGCCTTCGGGTCTTTGATTTTCAGGTGATTGTCTGCTTCACCTTTTTCCAGGGAATACATGATGAAGTTTCCGTCTCTGGAAATGGTCTGGTTTTCAATGGTATTCCAGATTTCGAAATCCGGGTGGTCAAGGATTTTCTTTTGTCCGAAACAGGTAACGGATAAGCAAAGGAGCAGGGTTACAGCAGTAATTCTCATGATAGTGTTCGTATTAGCTGCTGCTAAGTTAGTTATCAGAGAATTTTTCAGTGGAGTTTTTGATGATCGGTAGACCCCTCCGCCTTTCAGGCACCC
>DIYF01000110.1 GCA_002427745.1 Roseivirga sp. UBA6061
AGAGATTTTCACAAGATTCACTTTGGGCAATTTTCCATGAGAGGGCATGTTCACGACCGCCACTCCCCAAAACAAGGATGTTCATGTAGTCTTAAATTTTCAGAAGGGGTAAAGGTAATTAATCCCACGATTAAGCAATAGTGGGAAGGGGGGCTTAATTATCCGAAAAAGGCTAAAACTTAATTGGCGTGTTCTGAAATGAATTTGATGCGGATCAATCGCAGGTCTTCCTCGCTCACATCCTCGTCTTCAAACTCTACCAGGGCCTCGTCAATATTGTCAGAATCGGCATTCATGAAGTAATCCATGATGTCGTCTTCCTTGTCTTCATCCATAATCTGCTCCAGGTAATAGTCCAGGTTAAGCTTTGTGCCTGAGAAGCAGATCATTTCAATTTCATCCAGCAGGGTATTCATATCCCAGCCCTTCATTTCAGCCATTTCATCCAGGTCTATTTTGCGGTCGATCTGCTGAATTATGAAGATTTTGTTTTTGGACTTGTTGCCGGAAGACTTGATGACCACCACATCTTCAATGTCAATGTCATTGTCTTCCACATACTTTTTGATCAGGGCCAGGAAGGTGCCTCCGAACTTTCTCACTTTCCCCATACCGATGCCATTTACATTGGCCAGGGCTTCTGCCGTGGTGGGGTAGGTGGTGGCCATTTCCTGTAGTGAAGGGTCCTGTACAATCACGTAGGGCGGAAGATCTTTTTCCCTGGCTATCTTTTTGCGTTCTGCCTTGAGCAGATCAAAAAGCACGGGGTCATAGCTGTTGCCCGGGTTAGGTGATGCAGGCGTATCATTGCTGGCATCGTCATCAGCATCTACATCGCTGAAGTCATGATCACGAGTGATCATGATGGAGGTCGGGTTTTTCAGGAAGGCCTCTCCTTTTTCAGACATCTTGAGCACACCAATGTTCTCAATGTCTTTGAGTATAAATTCATTCAGCAGGGTTTGTCTCAGTACCGATTTCCAGAATTGCTCATCCTGCTCGCTGCCGGTGCCAAATACTTCCAGCTTATCGTGGCCATAGCTCTTTACATACTGGTTTTGCGAGCCCCGCAACACGCCCACCAGGTGGCCCAGTCCAAAGCGTTCTTCTGTCTGTTTTACGGCCTTGATGGCCTTTTCCACATATTCCTTGCCTTCAAACTCTTCCCGAGGGTAGCGACAGTTGTCGCACATGCCTGAGTTTTTGCAGGAAGTGTCGTCATACTCTTCGCCAAAGTAGTGGAGAAGCTGCTTGCGCCTGCAGATGGCAGACTCAGCATAGTAGGTCATTTCATCAAGCAGTACCTTGGCGTTTTCGCGTTCGGTAACAGTCTTGTCTTTGTTGAATTTCTCCAGCTTCAGAATATCGCTGTAGCTGTAGAACATAACGCAGTTACCTTCCAGGCCATCTCTGCCGGCCCGGCCGGTTTCCTGGTAGTAGCCTTCCAGCGATTTAGGTACATCATAGTGAATAACAAAGCGAACATCGGGCTTGTCTATGCCCATACCAAAGGCAATAGTGGCCACAATTACGTCTACTTCTTCATTCAGAAAGTCGTCCTGGTTCTTCATCCGTACAGCCGGCTCGAAGCCTGCATGATAAGGTGCCGCTGAGAGGCCGTTGACCTGCAGGAACTTGGCAATTTCTTCTACCTTTTTGCGACTGAGGCAATAGATGATGCCCGATTTGCCTTTGTGCTCGCGTAAGAACTTGATCAGTTGTTTCTTGATCGCCTTTTTGGGCCTTACCTCATAGTAGAGGTTCTCCCGGTTAAAGGACGATTTGAACAGATCTGCAGCTTCCATATGCAGGTTGCGCTGAATGTCCATTTGCACCTTGGGCGTGGCAGTAGCCGTGAGGGCAATGATGGGCATTTGCTTGATCTGATCTATAATGCTTTTGATCTTGCGATATTCCGGTCGGAAATCGTGTCCCCATTCGGATATACAATGTGCCTCGTCAATTGCGGCAAAGGAAATGTTGGCGCTCTTCAGGAATTCTACATTTTCCTCTTTTGTCAGTGATTCAGGGGCTACATAGAGCAATTTGACATTGCCTGCCAGTACGGCTTTCTTGATGCGGTTGATCTCTGTTTTGGAAAGGGTGGAATTGAGAAAGCTGGCACTTACACCCACGGCATTCATCTGGTCTACCTGGTTTTTCATGAGAGCAATAAGGGGGGAGATGACGATGGCAGTGCCCTCCTGAAGAATAGCGGGCATCTGGTAGCACATGGATTTTCCGGCCCCTGTGGGCATGATCACAAAAGTGTTATTACCAGCCAGAATATTTGAGATGATGGGCTCCTGATTACCCCTGAAACTGTCGTACCCAAAAACTTCTTTCAGTTTTTTCCTTATTTCCTCCACACTTCCTGTAATTATAGTTGTCTGCTAAAAATGGTCTTCCCTAATCCTTATCTTTGTCGGGAATCGTACAAAGACCCTATTAGTTGAAATTAGTAAAAAATATTCAAACAATAGCGAGAGAAACCCTGGTGCAGGAAGCGCGCGCTATCGAGAAAATAACAGAGTTTATTGGTGAAGAGTTCGAATCGATTGTCGACCTCATTTTGTCTATGAAGGGGCGGGTGGTGATTACCGGAGTAGGCAAGAGTGGCATTGTGGCAAACAAGATTGTTGCTACCATGAACTCAACGGGTACGCCAGCCCTGTTTATGCATGCGGGGGATGCCATACATGGCGATCTGGGGATGATTCAGCAGGACGATGTGGTGATCTGCATCTCTAAAAGCGGCAATACGGAGGAGATCAAAGTGCTGGTACCTCTGGTAAAAAGAACGGGTGCTAAACTTATAGGGCTGGTGAGCAATGTAGATTCTTTCCTGGGCAAGCGGGCCGATTATATTCTGAATGCCACCATCAGCGCAGAAGCTGATCCTAATAATCTGGCACCGACCACCAGCACCACGGTGCATATGGCATTGGGAGATGCCCTGGCGGTTTGTCTGCTACAGGCCAAGGGCTTTACCAGCGAGGATTTTGCCCGCTATCACCCGGGAGGTTCCCTGGGTAAGCAACTCTACCTTACCGTAGACGATATTTACCCCAAAAATGAATTGCCAATTGTTAAAGAAAGTGACTTGGTTAAGTCCACCATTTTGGTAATTTCGAAAAAGAGGCTCGGAGCTGCGGCAGTTGTCAATAATGCCGGACATTTGACCGGTATTTTTACGGATGGAGACCTCAGAAGGATGCTGGAGAAACATGCATCCTTTGAAAACCTCACAGTGGGTGAGGTTATGACTAAATCACCAAAGACCATCGAAAAAGGTGAGTATGCCATTCGTGCTTTGAATGTCATGCGTGAATTTGATATCAACCAACTGATTGTTGAAGATAAGGGCAGTGTGGTCGGCTTTATCCATATCAGCGATCTCATTAACGAAGGAATAGTATAATGAACCATAACTACGTGGTGATTATGGCCGGGGGAATCGGAAGTAGATTCTGGCCATATAGCCGGGCGGAAAAGCCTAAGCAATTTTTGGATGTATTGGGAACCGGGCGCTCTTTATTGCAGATGACCTTTGATCGGTTTCTGGGAATCTGCCCTGCCGAAAACATCTATGTTATTACCAATAAGTCGTACAAGGGGCTGGTCAATGAGCAGCTGCCTGAGCTGTCTGATGACCAGGTGCTTTTAGAGCCAATTGGCAGAAATACGGCTCCTGCTGTGGCTTATCCGGCTTTTAAGATCCGTGAAAAAGACCCGGAAGCAGTGATGATTGTGGCGCCTTCTGATCACATCGTTTTTAAGGAGAATATTTTTGAAGAAAACCTGACTACGGCTATTGATGCAGCCAGGGGCTCCGACAAGCTGATTACACTGGGGATTGTACCCACCAGACCTGAGACGGGCTATGGCTACATCCAGTATCATCAGAGCACCGAGGATGTGAAGAAGGTGAAAACCTTTACCGAAAAACCTGAAATGGAGCTGGCGAAGAAGTTTATCGAGAGCGGTGACTTTGTATGGAATGCCGGGATTTTTATCTGGTCGGTAGATAGTATTACCAGGGCTTTCTATAAGCATCTGGAAGATACTGCGGTAATTTTTGATGAGGGTAAGGATCATTATTACAAAGATTCTGAGCAGGACTTTATCGATAAGGCTTACACCCAGTGTAAGAGTATTTCCATTGACTATGGTGTGATGGAAAAGGCTGATAATGTGCATATGGTGAAGGGGCGTTTCGATTGGTCCGATCTGGGAAGCTGGGATTCGCTACACGAGATTCGCGACAAGGATGACAACGCCAATGTAGTGGATGGTAATGCGCTGTTGTACGATACGAAAAACTGCTACGTGAAAGGGCCGGATGATACCCTGATTGTGGCCCAGGACCTGGATGGCTATCTCATCACCAAGTCGGACAATGTGGTGCTGATCTGTAAGAAAGATGCAGAGAAGAAGTTCAGAGAGTTTCTGAATGATGCCCGTGAAAAGGGTGCAGAGTATACTTAGTGGTTGTTCTGTTATTTTGTTTATCTCCCACGCTTAAGGCAGTGCGACTGCAGCTTCAGTACTGATGACAGGTAATCGGTTATTAGTGATCGGTTAATCAGGTTCCGTTAGACCGCAGGTCAGACGGACTTAGTAAAAGCTATCTACTCTGTCCAGTCGCTCGGTTGTACCGAGTGACCTGCGTGACTGAACGAAGCCGTCACTCGCAGCATGCAAGCGACTGGTGCGTAACCCTGTCAGACCGTAGGTCAGACGGATTTAATGAACTGTAGAGTGTCTACCGAGATCCCCAATCAAGTTGGGGATGACCTTTAGGTTGGCTAGTTCATACAGAGTTGGATGTAAGCCGCTTTTCTTAGATATCTCGTTTCCTCGGTATAAGAAGAAAAGCTGATTCCTCGGTCCCTCGGTTGTACCGAGTGAGCCGTATGATTGAGCATGGATGGTCACTCGCAGCATGCAAGCGACTGGTGCGTAACCCCGTCAGACCGCAGGTCAGACGGAATTAGTAAAAGCTATCTACCGGGATCCTCAATCAAGTTGGGGATGTCGATGGAGGAAGAGTGCGATAAATATCGCAGATTCAATATTTATCGTATGTAGTGTGTAGCTCAAAGAGTGTCGGGCTGCACGGATGAATGACGGGTGAGTGTTTTAAAACCCGTTGATTTGAATCAGGACCTCTCGGTCAGAGCAGGTCTTTTATAAAGAATAATAACCATGAATTATATAGTATTTGATTTGGAGGCTACCTGCTGGGAAGGCTGGGACAAAAGCGCCAATGAAACAATAGAGATCGGAGCTGTTTTGGTGAACGATCAGAAAGAGATTATATCAGAGTTTGAGCAGTTTGTAAGGCCGCTCAAGCACCCGCAACTTAGCAAGTTCTGCACAGAGCTTACTTCCATTACACAGGCAGATGTGGATGCGGCACCCTACTTTGGTGAGGCCATCGAACGGTTTAAAAGCTGGTTCGGCTTCGAAAACGGAGATTACCGGCTCTGCTCCTGGGGCTTTTATGACCGCAAACAGCTGAAGAGCGATTGCGCCATCCATGGCCTGGATGATAGTTGGGTGGCAAAGCATGTCAGCCTCAAGCACCAGTATGGCAAGTTCAAACAACTGAAGAGGGCCATTGGTATGAAAAATGCCCTGCACAATGAAGGACTATCCCTGGATGGTACCCATCACCGGGGGATTGATGATGCGAGAAATATCGCTAAGATCTTCGTTAAGTATTTTGACGAGTGGGAGTTTTAGTTTTTTGAAAAGGGGCACTCGCAGCATGCTAGCGACTGTCCTATGCCCCGTCAGACCGCAGGTCAGACGGTTTTAGTAAAAGCTATCTACTGAGATCCCCAATCAAGTTGGGGATGACTGCCGGGGTGGTTCAGGTGCGTATGACCTCTTCCAGTCGCTCGGTTTTACCGAGTGAGCTGCATATTTGAACGAGGCCGTCACTCGCAGCATGCGAGCGACTGGTGAGGCATCTACTGTCATTCCCGGCATGACCGGGAATCTCTATGGTCTGTGAGTAATCCATGTTCTGTAAAGGGGAGTGAGTATAAAAGAAGAAACGGTTGTGCTACTCCTCTTCCAGCCGCTCGGTTTTACCGAGTGAGCTGTATGGCTGAACTAGCCGTCACTCGCAGCATGCGAGCGACTGAATAGGGGGGGCAAAAGGGCCTGAGCCTGACTTCCCATCCGATAATGCCCTGATGACCTGAGATGGTGATTAAAATCCCGAACATTATGATGTGGAGTTCGTTCGAAATAATTACATTGGAATCCAATGCATTGTTAAATAAGTATGCAATCATCACAATTGCTGAAAGGCACTTTTTATACTATGATTCTCAAGGTGCTTTCCGAAAACGGAAGAATGTACGGCTATGAGATCGCGCAAAAGGTCAAGTCTCTGTCGGGAGATGAGATTATCGTCAATGAAGGTTCGCTCTACCCTATTCTTCATAAAATGGAAGAGGAGGGGATGGTCATTGCGGAGCGCATTGATATTGGTAACCGCACCAGAAGATACTATACACTCACAGACTCGGGTACGGAAAGGGTACAGGTGAAGATAGAGGAGTTCGAGCAGTTTGTTCAGGTGGTCAGGAGAGTACTATATCCTGCAGGTGCCTGATATGAGCATTCAACTGAAAAAAAATCAGGTTGCCTTTATCAGGCGCGATCTCGAAAAACGAGGCATCTACTATTCCCCACTTCAGGAGGACATTGTCGATCATATATGTACGGCAGTGGAGGCTGAAATGGCTCAGGGGGTGCGTTTTAAAGAGGCATACAAAACATCTCTCAGGCAATTCTACCCTGAAGAGGTGGGGCAAATACAAAGTCAGACACTCAATCATCTCAATTCCATGACACTTTTATCCAGTTATCTCAGAACGGCCTTCCGGAATTTGCGCAGGCACAAGAGCTATACCGCGATCAACCTGCTCGGGCTTACCACCGGATTAACCATCTGCCTGCTGATTTTTCTCTTTATCCGATATGAGTTGAGTTACGACCAGGAGCATCAGGAGAAAAACCTTTACCGACTTACTGCTACCATCAAACAAAGCAGCGGTCAGGTGATCAACACGGCCCTGACGGGAGCTCCCTGGGGTCCGGTAATGGTGGAGGAATTTCCCGAACTGCTGGATGTATCACGATTTATGAAATACCGGCTGGATGTATTGGTAGCGCACCCCAAAAGCAATCAGTCTTTCTATGAAGCTAATCTGATGTGGGGAGACCAGGCGGCTCTGCAGTTTTTTGATCTGCCACTGCTGGAAGGTGACAGAGCCAGTGCACTGGAACGACCGAATAGTGTGGTGATCAGTGAGCGCACGGCCAGAAAATACTTCGGTGACGGGCAGGCCATGGGCGAAATGCTGCTATACAATAATGAGGTGGAGCTTATGGTGACGGGAGTAATGCGAGATATGCCTGAGAATGTACATTTCAAAGCCGATTTGATTGCCTCCTTTAATACATTACAGAGTTTTTGGGGTACGATCAACAGCTGGACCATTCAGTATTACTATACCTATTTCAATATTCAGCAAGGCACGGATATCAGGCAATTGGCAACCAGGTTCCCTGACTTCTTTAAGAAGCATATTGGCGATGAATGGAATGCCAGAAGGTCGGTGCAGCTACAACCTGTGGCTGATATTCACCTGAGATCAAATCTGGGCAGTGAACTGAAAGCCAATACCAATATCGGTTATATCTACCTGTTGGCGCTGGTTGCTGTGGTGATTCTCTGTATGGCCTGTGCCAACTTTGTGAACCTGAATATTGCCAGATCGCTCAATCGCCTGCGGGAAGTGGGTATTCGCAAGGTAATGGGAGGACTCAGAAAAGACCTGATGTTCCAGTTTATTATTGAAAGCGGAGCCCTGGTGATTTTAGCCCTGTTACTGTCTCTTTTGGCTGCATTTCTGATGCTGCCCTATTTCAATACCTTACTGGATAAGAACCTGACTTTGTTCAGCGAGCCCGACTGGATGCTCATGGCTTTTTTAATGGCTATGACTTTGCTGGTAAGCCTGGTGGCCGGAGCCTTACCGGGTTTGTATGCTTCTAAAGTAAAGCCGGTGATTGCACTCAAAGGCAAGCTGGAGCGGGTGCTGGGCAAATTCACCCTGAGAGACGGACTTACCCTGTTTCAGTTTTCTATTTGTATTTGCCTCATCATTGCAGTCGGGGTAATCAGGTCACAGCAGCGATACATTATGAACAAAGACCTGGGCTATGAGAAGGAGCAACTGCTTATGCTCTCTACCAATAACATTCCCACAAGCAGGCTTGAAACGGTAAAAAATGAATTGCTTCAGCTCAATGAGGTCAGCGAGGTGTCTATCACCTCACATCAGCTGGCAGGTGATCAGCCTTATCACTCAGCTTACATTTTTTCCAATGCTGAAAGAGGCTATGATACCCTTTTACTGGGGAGACTCCATGTAGATATGGATTTTATCAAAACCTATTCGCTGGACTTGCTGGCTGGTCGGGATTATAACCCTGCCATTACCAGCGATACCGCTTCATTTCTTATCAATGAGACTACCGTAAAGCAACTGGGCCTGGCTTCGAACGAAGAAGCCGTAGGGGTAAGAATCAACTACAGGGCACAGGGAGAAAACCACCGCTATATGCGTACCGGCAGGGTGATCGGGGTGGTACGTGATTTTCACTTTCAGAGCCTGCATCATGAAGTGGAGGGCTTTGTCATGGATATTCAGCCTGCCCGAGCCCATTTTATCGCCTGTAAGATTGCGGTGACAAATGATTTCGAACGGGTAATTCAATCCGTAGAAAGCAAGATGACCGAGCTGGTGCCCAACACGCCACTGGACTACTTTTTTCTGGATGACCGCCTGGCTATGCAATATGCCACGGAAGCCCAGTTCAACACACTACTATCTATTGCAACCGCAGTGGCGCTGGTGGTGGCACTGCTCGGTCTGATTAGCCTGGTGTCTCAGATGACCTCACTCAGAAGAAAGGAGATAGGAGTGAGAAAAGTACTGGGTGCCAGCTCTCAGGGTATTGTGCTGATGGTGTCTAGGCGCTTTATTCAGGTGATCCTGATCAGTCTGCTCATTGCCTCAGTGGCAGGTTATTTCTGGATGGACGGCTGGCTGAATAATTTCTCTAACCGCATAGATTTTCCCTGGTACCTGATTGTGCTGGCGGGTGCGCTCAACCTGGGTATCGCCCTGGGAGTGGTGCAACTGATTGCGGGTCGGGCGGCTCGTCTTAACCCGGCCAGGACCTTGCGTTATGACTAAATGCTTTTGAGGAAACCTCTGACTTCAGCCCAGTAGTCGCTGCTGTCGTCAAACTTGTTCCATAAGGCGCGGGAACCATGATTGCCCTTGGTGTCCGGCAGAAAGAACTTCTTTTTGCCTTCCGGAATACTTTGATGGATACCCCACCAGCTACCTTTCTCGTTCTTGGCCGAGGTAATAAAACTGGGTGCCTTGATGTTTTTGGCGCTTGAACTGATAAAATTCTTACTTCCAAAGTATTCTCCCGGTGAGAATGACAGTACTGCGTCAATGTTGTCGGGGTAGTCACCCGCATATTTGAGCACCAGCGCGGAGGAATATGAGCTTCCCCAAATGATTAACTGGTCTGGTCTGAGCTGAGATTTGGCATAAGAAACAGCTGCCTCTATGTCCTGAAAAGCATCGACATAGCTCACTTTCTTTCCTGCCTTTTTTGCCCGGGCATGGGTCTCGTTTTTTACGTCATTTACCTCGCCACCGGAGCGTTGGTCTATTGCCAGGCAGGTGTAGCCCATCTCATTGAGTTTCGGGGCAATTTCTTTGTACTCTCCACGACTCCAGCCTGCCTGATGAAAAAGTACGATCACTTTTTTACTGCCACTTTTTTCGTAGAGGTCAGCTGTAACGGTAAGCCCATCGGCCGCTTTGAATTCTATCGTTTTCTGAGCGAAGGAGACACTGACAGTAAGGCAGAAGGCCAGGGTTAAGAGGTATTTCATAGGTTTCTGATTAAGGTTAGCGGGTCAATAGTGAGTATACCCGTATTTTTGTTCCCAAGTTCCTGTTTAGTGGAGAATGGTCCAATTTTTTTATGGATTGTGCGGCCGGCTTTGTCGGCAATACGGCTTTTGGCTGGCTCATATTGCGCGTGAAATGGACTTTTATGCGCTCAGAGGATCGTTAATCAGTGTTAAAGAGCACACCCACCCCCGTTGAAATGCGTATTATTGAAGTGTGAAGCGGAATATCCGAATAGCATCTCTGGCCATGTGGGTGAGCCTGATAGGACTGCTGTCCTTTCAGGTGTATTGGATTTCTACGGCCTATACCCAAAAGAAGAAGGAAATTGAGGAGGAGATCAAAGATGCTTTCTCCAAGGCAAACAATGGTTTACTGATCAAGAAGCTGGGAAATGCCAGTGGTATGCAGGTCAGTGTCTCGGCTGAGGGAGGTTTCTTTTCGGCTGATACCGTCATCATAGCAGACCCGGGCATTAGTCACAAAGACCTGGAGATATTGGGCCACTCTCTTAGCTATTCTATGACCATTTCTACTGATGAGGATGAGTCTGAGATACTGGATAAGGATATGCTTTCCAATATTGGAAGAGCACTGGGTAAGGCAGGCCGCGGAATGGAGCGGTCTATGTTTATGTCTCGCGGAGATATCACCGAGGCAGATTTCAGCTTTATGGATTCTTTGCTGGGGGCCTATCTGGCTCCCGTCAACCTGGAGAAAGCTTATGTGCTCACCTTTGGCCATATGGATAGTGAGGAATTTGAGTTTCCCAGAGAATTGCCCACTATTCCACTGTCCACTGTCAAAACGCAGTCATTGATACAGCCACTCTCTTTTGGTTCACGTGATAAAATGGCGAAGCTGATTTTTCCGGAACGGGAGGTGGTCAAGTCATCACTTTCCAGCATCAGCCTCATTATTGTTGCTTCGGTATTGATGCTGGCTTTGTTTGTAGGGGCCTGGTACTACATTGTGAAGAGCTTGCAGCGCCAATATCAGCTCACTTTGATGAAGGATGACTTTATCAGCAATATGACCCACGAGTTGAAGACCCCGGTCACGGCCTCTTCTCTGGCACTGGAAGTGATTGCCAAAAACGACAAGGTGAAATCAGATACACAGCTTACCAGCCTGATTGGCATTGCCAAGTCAGAGCAGGAGCGCATGCTGGGCATGATTGATACCATTCTGGAAAGCACTACGCAGAATGGCATGGGCGATGAGGAATTGACAGAGGTATGTCTGAATGAAGAGCTGGAAGCGGTAAGTGAGAGCATTCGCCTGAAGGCCAATGACCTTGATGGTACACTGCGATTGTTGCTGTCTCCTGAGAGGCTTACCGTGAATGCCTCGCAGGTACACTTGCAAAATGCCATTATCAACATTCTTGAAAATGCCATCAAGTATGCCAACGGTTCACCCCATATCAAAGTCAGTCTTAGCCGGGAAGGTAAGATGGCCACGCTGCAAATAGCTGATAATGGAATGGGGATCGGCAAAGAAGATCAGAAACGCATTTTTGAAAAGTTCTTCAGAGTACATACCGGTAACGTACATACCATTAAGGGGTATGGCCTGGGACTGAGCTACACCAAGGCGGTGATTGAAAGCTGTGGAGGAACCATTGAAGTAGACAGCGAATTAAACAGAGGAACTACATTTACGATTAAATTACCGCTGGCCCATGATAGCTAAAATACTCTTTGCCGAAGACGATGTGAACATCGGTATGATCACGAAACAGTTTTTGGAAGACCTGGACTATGAAGTGTATCTCTACAAAAACGGCAACGAGGTAGTTTCTGCCTTCCATCGGCTCAAGCCCGACCTGTGCCTGCTGGATGTCATGTTGCCTTACAAAGACGGTTTTACTATTGGTAAAGAGATCAGGCAGGATGATGCCAAGGTGCCGATCATATTTATTACCGCTAAATCTCAGCTGAAAGATGTACTGGAGGGGTTTGAGTCCGGAGCGAATGATTACATTAAAAAGCCCTTTAGTCTGGAAGAGCTAAAGGCAAGGGTATTGTCATTACTGCGCTTCAGAATAGACGGGCTGATTGATGAAGAGGAGCCGAATGAGTTTGAAATCGGGAGCTTCTTATTTAAGTACGATCAGCAACTACTGATCCGTAATGGTAATGAGAGGCTGCTCTCTCCCAGGGAAGCTGATCTGCTCAAAGAGCTCTGTCTGCATATCCAGAATACCATGGACAAGGCCAAGACGCTGCGCAAAATCTGGGGAGATGACACTTTCTACAATGGCCGGAGCATGGATGTGTATATCACGAAAATCCGCAAATACCTCAAGGATGATCCCACTATTGAGATTCTGAATCTGAGAGGGGTAGGCTACAAACTTCTGATCAAAAGCTGACGCTATCGAATGTTAGATGATGAATGTTGAATTGGTTCATTCAAAATTTGACAATCATCGAACATTTCTCTGCCGAACCGCTTCATACAAAGCCACAGAGGCGGCTACCCCCACATTCAGAGACTGAATTTGTCCATTGATGGGAAGCTTACACATATGATCGGTTATGCGCAGGTATTCATGAGAGATGCCATCTTCTTCCGAGCCCATTACCAAAGCAATCGGGTCAGTCAGATTGGAATCATATAGTGAGTCCGAAGCCTTTTCGGTACAAGCCACCAGTTGGATGCCGTTTTCCTGGATTTCCTTTAGTGTTTTCTTGAGGTTATCGCTACGGTAAACGGGGATGTAGTTCAGCGCACCGGCAGAGGTTTTCATGGCGTCACTGTTGATCTGGGCACTGCCATGCGATGGAATGATAATGCCATGGGCTCCGGCACATTCTGCTGAGCGTGCGATGGCTCCGAAATTTCTTACATCGGTAACACGGTCCAGAACCAGCAACAGGGGTGTTTCTCCCTTTTCGAAAGTAGAAGAAATGATATGGTCCAGTGAAGCGTAGCTGATAGCCGAGATAAAGGCGATAGCTCCCTGGTGGTTTTTGCGGGTTACGCGGTTAAGCTTTTCAAGAGGTACTTTGGTAGTGGGGATGTTACGATCCCGTACCAGTGTCATGAGCTCAGCTATCAGCTCATTTTTCACGTCTTTCTGTACCAGTAACTTTTCTATTTCTTTGCCAGCCTGAATGGCTTCTATGATCGCTCTTGTACCATAGATAAACTCCTCTTTTCTTCTTTCGCGCATTATTCAATGATTCTTCCGCTTCGCCAGCGGGTGACGGCATTCATCCAGCCCTCACGGTATTTTTTGCCTCTGATCAGCTTGTACTCAGTTGTACCGGCAGGTCCCTCTACTATATCAAAAATGAAGCGTGTTCTGCCTCCGCTTTCCATGGAGTAGACCCAGAGTTCCGTGCTCTCGTTTCTGAAAACCTGGGCAGGGTCACCATACACCTGGTATACCATACCGCGGTCTGTTTTCCAGCCTTCTGCTGAGGTAGAGAAAAGCTGAGCTGACTTACGGAGTCTTCTGTAGTAATACTTAATAAAGTCCTGGGCGATGTTCACATTACTGGAGATGGTATTGAGCACAAAAGACTCAAACTTACTTTTCTGATCATCGGCTGCCAGCAGCACGTTAAACTCCTGATTGGTGCTGATATAGATCAGGGGCATGATCATATCTGAGTATTGGCTGTAGTAGGGAAAGTATCCATCCGTTACCAATACACCCATTACCTGCTCTGCCGCATCATTGGAAGAGACCTGGTAGAAGCCGGGACTGCTAAACTGGAACTCCTCATCGGCTTTTACTCCGTATACGGTGTCAATGGCAATTTCCACTAATTCATTTTTACTGTCAGCATCAAAGGGAGGGATGGCTATGGGCATATTGTTTTCCCGGCCTGACATGGAGAAGCTGGCACTTTCGCCAAAAACATTCCTGATCTTGATTTTCGCATCAGTGCTGATATAAGGCTCAAATACGGGCAGATCAGTTTCTGAGTCATAGATCAGAAAAGGCTGAAATTTAGTGCTGTTTTTGGTAGAAAGGGGAATGTCTTTGAGGTAACGTCTGTTCTTAGTGATGTTGTCCAGCTGAATCACCAGGATGTTTTGGTCCTCTTCTTTTTCAAACTCGAAGGCATAGATAAACTCTCTGAAGCCATTGCCCACAATGTTGCTGGTGTCGAGCTTAATACCGCTGTTAATCAGTTTTTCATCGATGTAGGAAGCACGCAGATCATAGCTCAGGTCGTAATCACTGATCTTTACCATGCCGCTGTTCAGGCGGAAGCGCAGGAATACTTTGAAAGAGTTTCCTGAAGCTGCAATCTGATGATCTACCAGAAACTCATGGTCCATGTCATAGAGGTAGCTGGTCTCTGCTGAAGACATTCTGCTTTGTGCTGAAACACCGGTGGTGCCCAGTACAAGTAAAGCGATGATCAGATTTCGCAACATGACAGTCGTTTTGTTGGATTCAAATGTAATCAAATTGTAACTCCTTCCCTTCATAAGTATGTTGATTCAGTGATTCCTACGTTGATTAAAAGATATTAAGCATCCGTGTAACGGACTATTTCTCTATTAATTCACTTATTTTTGACCAAAATTTTTGCATGGCTACTTATACTACGGAAATCGCATCAGATAAGCTGGTTTCAGATAACCCAATCCATCAACGGTTGCTCAAGGCCTACTATCTGGCTATGCCGTATGTAAAGGGAGATTTGTTGGAGCTGGGCTGTGGTGAAGGCAGAGGGGTGGAATTACTGAGTCCGTTGAGCGACAGCTACCTGGCGCTGGATAAGATTGATGAGGTCATTCAAAAACTCAAGGCTACCTATCCTGATGTGAATTTTAAGCAGGCGGTGTTTCCTCCTTTTTCTGATCTGGCCGATGATTCTTTTGATACCATCGTGTCTTTTCAGGTAATAGAGCATGTAAAGCCCGATGCTGAGTTTCTGCAGGAAATTAAGCGGGTGCTGAGGCCCGGTGGTACTGCTGTGCTCACCACTCCGAATATCAAGAAAACACTTACCCGGAATCCCTGGCATATCAGAGAGTATACCGCCACAGAACTGACCGACTTAGCGAAGCGCTTTTTTGACAATGTGGAGATGAAAGGCGTATCGGGGAATGATAAAGTCTGGGCTTACTACGAGGAGAACAAGAAGTCAGTTGAGAAGATTACCCGTTTCGATATTTTCAACCTGCAGTATCGTCTGCCGGCAGCCATGTTGCGTGTGCCTTATGATATTCTCAATCGGATGAACCGCAATAAGCTGAATGACGCGAACAACTCGCTGGTGTCAGACATCACTCATGAAGATTACCTGCTGGCCGAAAATGCAGAAGAGGCCCTAGACCTCTTCCTTATTCTTCGTAAATAATCCGGCCCTGAGGCCTGTATACTTTTAGAAATTACTTCTGTCCAGCTCGAGGCGTACACTTTGATCTTCCAGCATCTGAAGTATTCTGTCGCTTTCATCTTTCATATCACCGGTTTCAAAGTATCTGCGCAGTATCTGTAGTCCCTGGAAGTATTTCTGGAAGTTGAAATCCAGGCGCTCCTTGTCGAAATGGTAGGTCACCATGCTGTTGAACTCTTCAGCGATTTGCATACCGATCTCAGAGGCTTTTTCCTTGTCTCCCAGCCTGATATAGCTCATGACAAAACCTGTTGATGAAATGTCCCATGGCACAGCGTCATTTGGCATTACTTTGAGTCCGTAATCCAGTACTGCCCTTGCACGGGTGGTATCCGCCACGTCAATCAGGGCATCGGCCAGTGTAGTGAAAGTAGAGCGGTGATTTTGTGCAAAACCACGGTAGTCCTCGTTCAGGTTGGCATCGGGGTTGTCCATGCCTCTGAACTGGAACTTGTTCATTACATTGTCATACATAAGGTCCAGGTTTACCATCTCCTGCATGTAAGGCGGCTTTCTCACAGGCAGCAGTCTGTAGGCCATACCCTCCTGTACCAGGTAGTCATCCACATTGAAGTTCAGCGAATTCACCGAGGTGTAGTTGAAGTAGATAGGACGCTCCCAGTTGTTCTGAGCAATCATATCCAGCATCATCATCTGTCCTTTCTCCAGGGCGTTCGTACCATCATTGATACTAAAGATCATGTATGGCATGATGTAAGGCTGAAGTCTCTCAGGAACAATACCGGAATTGAGTATCTGAGCCGTGTCTACTTCCAGCAGCAGTGATTTGGACGGGATGATGTTTGCTTCTGCTCCCGAAACCAATCGTCTTTTAATGCCTTCAAAATCCCTTTTCAACAGCGCCATGTATTGCTTCAGGTCGATAGGCTGGGCCTTAAACTGTGGAGACTCGTCTATCAGCAGGAAGTCATTGGTACCCTGACGGTAGTTATCGATTTCAAGACTGTAAGGGAATGGCTCAGAGTCATTCATCTTCATCTTGGTCTGGTCTATGTACCAGTCTGTATTGTAGTAGCTCAGTACTACCACGCGCACGTCTGTACGGAATCCTTCCACCTCCTGCACATACCAGAGCGGGAAGGTGTCATTATCTCCACCCGTAAAGAGAATGGCATTAGGTGCACAGGATGCCAGGAAGTTTCTGGCAGAATCTACTGAGAAGTATCGGTCTGAGCGATCGTGATCGTCCCAGTTTTCGCTCATCAGAATAAGCGGGCAAATCAGAGAGACTGCAATCACAGCAAATGATGTTTTTCCTGCTTTCTGAAGAAGCCCTCCGAGTCCTAAAACCGCCAGACCAATCCAGATGGCGAATACATAGTAGGAACCCACGTAGATGTAGTCTCTTTCACGAGGCTCAATCGGCACAGAGTTAAGGTAGACTACCAGGGCCACACCGGTCAGAATAAAGAACATCAGGGTGGCAGCAAAGCGCTTAGGGTCTTTGTTAAACTGGAAGAAAAAGCCAATGAGCCCCAGTATCAGCGGAATGGCATAGTATTGATTTCTGCCTTTGTTCTTTTGTAGCACCTCAGGTACACCGGCATTGCCATCAAAAGGGCCTCGCCAGTCAGCGTCCTGTACATCACTTTCTCTACCCGAAAAGTTGAACATGAAATAGCGCATATACATATGCCCCATCTGGTGAGAGAGCATAAAGGCTATGTTCTGAAAGAAGGTGGGGCTTTCTCCCTGCCGGAGTCCCATGATTTCTCTGTATCGCCTGATATGATTAGGCTGTGAACTCCACATCCTTGGTAGTAAATGTGTTTCGTCATACGAAAGGTCAGTCTCGTAGTCACCTACTTTATAGTCATTTTCGTCTTTGTAATAGATAGCCTTTCCTTCACTGAAATTAGGTCTGGCGGCATCAAAGTAAGGTCCTGTCAATAAGGGGCGGCTTCCATACTGCTCGCGCTTCAGGTAAGAGGTAAAGGTAATTGCGTTTTCAGGGTTGTTCTGATCGATTGGAGGGTTTGCTTTTGAGCGAACCAGGATTACACCATAGCAGGCATAACCAATCAATATGAATGAAATGGCCAGCAGAAAGGTATTGAGGTTTACATACTCTTTTTTGGCAGAAATTCTGATACCGATCACCAATGCGGCTACTACCGCGGCTGCTAAAAACAGTGCTCCCGAGCCAAATGGAAGGCCAAAGGTGTTGACAAAAGTAATTTCAAACTCTTTAGCCACTGATGGCAGTCCCGTAATAACAAAGGAATTGATAAAACCGATAAGTACCAGCGAGACAAACAGGGTAAGCATTACCCCGCCAAAGTGTGGTGTTTTGTGTTTCTTAAAGTAATAGATAAGAGCCAGGGCAGGAACCGTTACCAGTCCCAGCAGGTGGATACCACTGGAAAGTCCCATCATGTAGGCAATGAGCAGCAGCCATTTGTTGGCGGTGCTTTCATCTTCTACCATCTCCCATTTGAGCATGGCCCAGAAAACAAAGGCGGTAAAGAAAGAAGACATGGCATATACTTCGCCTTCCACTGCTGAAAACCAGAAAGAGTCTGTAAAAGCAAAGGAAAGGGCACCGATGGCACCACCTGCCACAAGCAGAATCTTCTGCATTGGCGTTTCGTTCCAGGGCTCAGCACCAATCAGTTTGCGACCCAGCATAACGATGGTCCAGTACAGAAAGAGGATGGTGAAACCACTGGCCAGGGCGCTGGACATATTGATCCAGTAGGCTACCTGGGTGGTATCTCCCATAGACAGAAAGGAGAATAAACGGCCGATGAGCATGAAGAGGGGCGCCCCGGGAGGGTGCGATACTTCCAGCTTGTAGGCAATGGCTATAAACTCTCCACAATCCCAAAAACTGGCTGTTTCTTCGATGGTCATGATGTACACGATCATCGAAATCGCAAAGGTGGCCCAGCCAGCAAGGTTATTAATCTTCTTGAAATCTGTCATTCCGCACTTTTAAAGGCGTGAAAATAGTAAAAATAAGGTTAGCGAAGGGTTAAAAATTATTAATCCATCTATTTTAAAAATGGCCCTTCTGGCGGTTTCAGGGAATATATCCTACTTGTATACGGCAATGTAAAACCACAACCACAGCAAAAAGAAAGGCACGTATGAGGTGAATATGATGTAGTTGGCAATCTTCTTCTTCTTGCGTGCCACAAAGTCGATTCCGTATGTAAGAATAACCCAATAAAGGATCTCGAAAACGTTGATCGACATATTGGGGTACCAGTATTTCTCTGCTACCTCTTCATAAGAGAAGAAGTTCATATAAGAAAGGGGGTAGAACGACTGTACATCCCAATAGCTGGGGTTGGTATCGATAAAGAGAAACCAGAAGATCTTGATGAATTCGGGTACAAAGAAGATGAGCTCCGCTATCATCACGATGATCCAGCACTGCTTGTAGGTGACCCGATAGCCCCATAAAAAGCTGCCGACCCAAATGACAAAGGCAATCAATGTAAACTTCCAGGCATATATAATGGGGATGGTGATCAGCTGAATGCCAAACTCCAGGTTAAAGGCCATGCGCTTGTTCATGTCCATAAACCTGAAGGCAGCTATCTCATCAATAATGAAATTTTTCTTGATATAGAGTAACACAAAGGTCATTACACATATCAATATGAAGAGCATGATCTTGTTTATTCCAAACCATGACCGCACATTTAATTCAAGACGGGAAAACTCTCTTGGCATGAATTTCTGTTATTTGGCAAAACTACAACTATCCTTCATTCGTGTTAATAAAATTCAGAGAGCGTACTTATGATGACGTGTATGGTCGTACTTTTGTATCAGAATTTCCGTTGAAGGCTTTGACATGAGGCGTAAGATTTTAGGATTGTTGGTGTTAACCACCATTTGTGTGTCGGCTAATGCCTGGCAGGTTTCTTATAAAGTAGACAGTGGACAATACCTCCTGCAAAATGTCTTTTTGCAGGTAGAGATCACCGATGCGGTGGATCATATGTACAACTTCAACTTCCACAAAGCAGAAGTAGAATTCAACTGGCTTAAATACAATTATCCGGAGCATCCGCTCCCGTATTTTCTTTACGGTATCAGTACCTGGTGGCAGATGATGCCCAACCTGGACAAAGTAGGTGATTTGGGCGAAGAGTTTCTGGGCTATATGGATGAGTCGGTAGAGAAGGCTGAAAAACTGCTGGATGCCGATGAGAACAATATTGAGGCCCTTTTTTTTCTGGCCGGATCTCATGGTTTTAAAGGCAGGTATTATTCAGAGCGCAGAAGCTGGGGAAAAGCAGCAGGGGCCGGCAGGCTGGCGCTGAAGTACCTTAAAAAAATCAAAGCCATTGAAGACAGCGAGAGCTTTAGTCCGGAAATACTTTTTGGTGATGCCCTCTTCAATTATTACTCTATCTGGATCAGGGAAAACTATCCGATGCTTAAGCCTATTCTTATGTTTTTTCCAAAGGGAGACAAAGAACTGGGAATAAAGCAAATGGAGGAAGTGTCGGTGAATGCTTTTTATACACGGGTGGAGGCTGTGTATTTTCTGATGCGCATCAAAGCTTTTGAGCAGAAGAAGACAGCCGAAGCGCTGCGCCTGGGCACTTACATGTTTAAGCAGTACCCTAACAACCCTTACTTTCACCGCTTTTATGCACGCATGCTTTACAATTCCGGTAAGAGGCTGGAGGCCGAAGCGGTGTCAAAAGAAATTTTACACCGGCTTGACAGCGGCATGCTCGGTTATGAAGAGACAAGCGGACGTTACGCCAGTTTTTTTCTGGGACATATTAACAAGGGCCGAGGCAACTGGATAGAGGCTGAGTCTTACTACCTCCAGACCATTAAATTTTCTGAAGATTCGGAGTCTGAAGATGCCGGGTATGCCCTCTATGCACGGCTGCATCTGGCTGAGTATTATGTAGATGAAAAGCGCTATGATGAGGCCAGTCCGCTGATTACGGCCATCAGAAAGAATACTAAAAGAAGGTCATCTTCCTACAAAAAGGCTAAAGCCTTAGCAAAGGAAATAAAACGAAACAGAAAACGGTAGTGCACGTTTATTCGAGTGGTCTGCTTAATTTTCTATAATTATTTTACCTTTGTACCGAATATTATTCTGTAATCATACTTGAATGAACGCTAGTCCAAAATTAGACAAAATCGATCGCAAGATTCTGGATATCCTGCAGTCGAATGCCAAAATCACCAATGCCCAGCTTTCAAAAGAGATTGGTCTTTCTCCTGCCCCTACGCTGGAAAGGGTAAAAAAACTTGAAAACTCCGGAATCATTAAGAGTTATCATGCCAAGCTCGATACTGACAAGATCGGCCTGGGAGTAAGTACCTTCGTTTATGTAACGCTTAAGGGGCATAACAAGCAGAATATTGATGTGTTCCTGGAGGAGATCCATAAAATAGATGAGATTATTGAGTGCCATCACATAACGGGCTCCGGTGATTTTATCTTAAGAGTCATTGCTCAGGATATTGCCAATTACCAGAAGCTGATGCTCGAAAAAGTGAGTGATATTGCTGTGGTAGATAATTTGCAGTCCATGGTGATCCTGTCTACTTTTAAGGATAGCAAGGTATTACCGATTCCCTGAAACGGTAAGCTCTGATTCATGGAGAAAGAAAAGAAACAAATCCTCAATACAGCTCAGATAAGGCAGAAGATAAAGCGTATTGCTTTTGAAATATATGAGCAAAACCATAATGTCGATCAGCTCATTATTGCCGGTATCGATGACATGGGCCTGAAATTGTCTGAGCTAATCAAGGCGGAAGTCGAAAATATTTCCGACCTTCGTTGCCACCTCGTCAGAATTGACATAGATAAAGAAGCCACAAGTCAACCACTTGTAGAATACTCTCAACTCCCTGATTTATCCGATTTTACACTCATTATTGTTGATGATGTATTAAATTCAGGTAAAACCATGGTGCATGCTTTTGATCCTTTTCTCAGAAAAAATGTTAGAAAAATTCAAACAGCTGTTTTGGTCAACCGGAGCCATAAACGTTTTCCCATAGCGGTAGACTACAAGGGCCTGGAACTGGCTACCACCATTCAGGAGCACATAGAAGTACAACTGACTGATAGTGAGTTTGCGGCTTACCTGTATTAATGAGTAGAGACAACTTTTAATTAATACTACTAACTATGGATTTTAATTTACAAGAACTCTGGACGGAAGAGAACCAGAGTGCTGTGATCAGTGCAGCTTTACAGGCTTTATACGCTGTATTGATTCTGATCATAGGCCTGGCTGTAATCAAAAGGCTGACAAACCTCTTTAAAAATGTATTGAGGAAGCGTGGCGTTGACGAGACGCTGATCCCTACACTTTCAGGAGTGCTGAGAGGCATGCTTATCGTGGTCTTGCTGATTGCGGTGATTGAGAAGTTTGGTGCTGATACCACCGGTCTGGTGGCTGTGCTGGGTTCATTGGGTCTGGCCATTGGTCTGGCACTGCAGGGGAGTCTTGCCAATTTTGCAGGAGGTATTCTGATACTCGTGCTAAAACCCTTCAAAAACGGAGATGTGATCAACGTAAATGGCGAGACAGGTGCTGTTCAGTCAATTAGTATTGTGACCACCACCATGAAAACACCTGACAACCGCGTAATTTATATGGCAAATGGTGCGGTAGCCGGTGCTACAATTATTAACTTCACCCAGGAAGAAAACAGAAGGTTGGACCTGACTTTTGGTATCGGATACGAAGATGACTTCGATAAAGCCAAAGACATAATATTGAAAATTGCCGCTGACGATGAGAGAATTCACGCTGATCCGGAGCCATTCGCAAGAGTGGGCAACCTGGGAGATAGCAGTGTTGATATTACCGTAAGACTGTGGCTGAAAGGATCAGACTATTGGGCCGTGAACTTCGACATGATTGAAAAAGTGAAGAAGACGTTTGATGCGGAAGGAATCTCATTCCCATTCCCTCAGAGAGACATTCACGTGTTCAATGAAAAATAACCAGTAGATAACCTACATAACTTCACCCAACGAGAAGGGGTAAATATTTATATTTACCCCTTTAATTTTGCCCGGAACTCTAAAATAGCAAGAGGAATATGGGGCCTGATGAACTTCTTTCGGGTCTTTTGCCTTTTAGAGTTAGCCAAAAACTACCGTATCCCGGTAGCACCATCATACTTTTAAGATATCTTCTAATTTTGCAGCTATGTCTATTCACAAGTCTGAGATTAAGAAAATAACCACGCACCAGCTTCAGGCGATGAAAGACCGGGGCGAAAAAATATCTATGCTCACAGCCTATGATTACTCTATGGCAGGTCTGATTGACGGAGCAGGAGTAGATATCATCCTGGTAGGGGATTCGGCTTCTAATGTGATGGCAGGCCATGAGACCACCTTACCCATTACGCTGGACCAGATGATCTATCATGCCAGTTCGGTAATCAGGGCGGTGAACCGCGCCTTTGTGGTAGTGGATATTCCCTTTGGATCTTACCAGGGCAATTCATCTGAAGCACTAAGGTCGGCTATTCGTATCATGAAGGAGTCGGGAGCGCACAGTGTGAAGATGGAAGGCGGAGCAGAAATCAAAGAGTCTATCGTACGGGTGTTAAGTGCCGGAGTACCGGTTATGGGGCATCTGGGACTCACGCCTCAGTCTATCTACAAATTCGGAACGTACTCGGTGCGGGCCAAAGAGGAAGAAGAGGCGAACAAGCTGATTGAGGATGCCAAAATCCTTGAAGAGTGCGGTTGCTTCGGTATTGTGCTGGAAAAGATACCGGCAGCACTGGCCAAAAAAGTGGCTGAAGAGGTGCGGATTCCGATTATTGGTATCGGAGCCGGGCCATATGTAGACGGGCAGGTGCTGGTGATGCATGATATGCTCGGAATCACAAAAGAATTCAAGCCCAGATTTCTCCGCCAGTATGCTGATGTAGGAAGCATGGTTACCAAGGCAGTGGGGGACTATATCAACGATGTGAAGAGTCGTGATTTCCCTAATGAAAAGGAGAGCTACTAGCCGATTTCATTCGATTGCCGCTTGAAAACGGGGTTTGCCGAAATTGTTCCCCACAATAATTTGTTACCTTAGCGCTGCGAAATCGCAGAGCGATATAAATAACTTTTACATATAATGAGCGAACAAAAAATTACCATAGAAAACGGGGTGCTCAATGTCCCTGATAACCCAACAGTTCCATTCATCGAAGGTGATGGAATCGGGGTAGATATCTGGCCTGCAGCTCAGCATGTGCTGGATAGTGCTGTTGCCAAAGCTTACAATGGCAGCAAGTCAATTGCCTGGAAAGAAGTGCTGGCCGGTGAAAAAGCTTTTGAAGCTACCGGAGAGTGGATGCCGGCTGCTACACTGGATGCATTCAGAGATTACCTGGTAGGTATCAAAGGTCCGTTGACTACACCTGTCGGAGGTGGTATTCGCTCACTGAATGTAGCCCTGAGACAAGAGCTTGACCTGTATGCCTGTGTAAGACCGGTAAGATGGTTTGACGGAACGCCTTCTCCTGTAAAGGAGCCCGGCAAATGTGATATGGTTATCTTCCGTGAAAACACTGAGGATATCTACGCGGGTATCGAGTTTGAAAAAGGAACTCCTGAAGCTGATAAATTCGCTTCACTGGTGAAAGAGAGCTTTCCGGAAATGTTTAAGAAAGTAAGATTCCCGGGTTCTGCCGGATATGGTATCAAGCCTGTTTCTGAAGAAGGTACACACCGACTGGTAAAAGGTGCTATCGATTATGCTTTTGCTCAAAAGCGTGACAGTGTTACCCTGGTACACAAAGGAAACATCATGAAGTTCACTGAAGGAGCTTTCAAGTCCTGGGGATACCAGCTAGCTAAAGATGAGTATGGTGCGGTAGACTACGAGGGTGGTCCATGGCAGGTTATTGAGAAAGACGGACATAAAGTGATTATCAAAGATGTAATTGCTGATGCCTTCCTGCAGCAGATCCTGTTAAGACCTGCTGAGTATTCTGTGATTGCCACACTGAACCTGAATGGTGACTATGTATCTGATGCCCTTGCTGCTATTGTAGGAGGTATTGGTATCGCACCGGGGGCAAATATCAACTACAAGTCTGGTACTGCCATTTTTGAGGCTACTCATGGTACGGCTCCTAAGTATGCAGGTCAGGACAAAGTGAATCCTGGCTCTGTCATTCTTTCGGGTGCTATGATGCTCGAGTACTTTGGCTGGCAGGAAGCCGCTGACCTGATTTACAAAGGTCTGGAAGCTGCTATCGCTTCCAAGCGCGTTACTTATGACTTTGAACGCCTCATGGAAGGCGCCACACTACTCAAGTGCTCGGAATTCGGGAATGAGATAGTAAAGAATATGTAAACAAAAAGCCCCGAAAGGGGCTTTTCTTTTTACAGCTTTTGCTAAGCCCTTATATGGACAGTTTTATCCCGTTTTTTCCATTGAAACTGGTTGCCTTCCCCGGAGAGCAACTCAACCTCCATATTTTTGAGCCACGATACAAGCAGCTCATCAACGAATGCCTCAGTGAAGGCAAAACGTTCGGGATCCCGGTGTACCATGAAAACAGCATTATGGATTTCGGCACCGAAATGAAGATCACACGCCTGGTGCGTACCTATCCCACAGGAGAAATGGACATCAATACGGTGGGAATGCGTGTTTTTAAAATCCACTCTTTTGAAGAGCAGGTTAAGGGCAAACTCTATGCGGGTGGTAAAGTGAGTTTTCTTGAAAACAGAATGGATGGTGTAGTAGAAGACTTCAGGCGTTTGAGAGAGCTCGCGAAACAACTGGTAAGCCTGATCCGCATGGATGATAAACTGGATGTTGATATGATGACACATTCATTTGAAATGGCACACAAAATGGGCTTATCTTTGGAGCAGGAATATGACCTGCTACAGATGACCCGCGAGTCGCAGCGCCAGGAGTACATGATCAGCCACCTGGAAAGAGCTTTGCCAATCGTGATGGAGATGGAGCAGGCGAAAGAGAAAATCAGGATGAACGGACACTTCAGACATCTTGATCCGCTGAACTTTTAACTATGATTGAGCCGGAGCTTACTGAATTTGGCACCATTCTTATTTTTATTTTCGGGGCCCTCACCTTTGTGGTGGTAGGGCTTACGGCAGCTAAGCTTATCCGACCCAATCGCCCCAATTACGAAAAGCTCACTACCTATGAATCGGGAGAAGATACCGTGGGCAGCGCCTGGGGGCAGTTCAATATGAAATTCTATATCGTGGCATTGATCTTTCTGCTCTTCGAAGTAGAGATTCTTTACCTCTTTCCCTGGGGCGTGATTTTCGGAGACAAAGAATTGGTTGAGGCCACAGACTGGGCCTGGGCTCGCTTTGCCCTGATAGAAATGTTCATCTTTATCGTGGTACTGGCCCTGGGGCTGGTGTATGCCTGGAGAAAGGGCTATCTGGATTGGGTAAAACCTGTTCAGAAAATCAGTGACTATCAGTCTAAGATACCATCAGAAGCTTATAAACACCTGCAGGACTAATGGGACTACTTGATCAGAAATTAGGACAGGGGGGCATCATCGTCTCCAAACTGGAAGACCTGATCAACTGGGCTCGCCTTTCATCTATGTGGCCCATGGGCTTCGGTACAGCCTGCTGTGCTATTGAGTTTATGAGTGCGCAGGCTACTCCGTATGACCTGGACAGGTTTGGAATCATACCCAGGGCAAGCCCCCGGCAGTCTGACGTCATGATTGTGGCCGGTACGGTTACTTTTAAGATGGCCGACCGGGTGCGCAGACTTTATGAGCAAATGGCGGAGCCCCGCTACGTTATTTCCATGGGCTCCTGCTCAAACTGTGGAGGTCCTTACTGGGAGCACGGCTACCATGTGGTGAAGGGGGTGGATCGCATTATTCCGGTAGATGTATATGTGCCGGGCTGTCCGCCAAGACCTGAAGCGTTGATCGGTGGGCTTATGAAGCTCCAGGAGAAGATCAGGGGAGAGAGCATTGTGGCTCCTAAAATGATAGAGAATCTATTGGCTAAAGAAGAAGGGTGATGGAGTTTGCAGCACTGACTGATCATATTAAAGCGAAGCTGGGTGAAGATTTCCTGGAAGGTATAGACGAACAATGTAGCCCCAAAGCCATTGTGGTCAGGCCTGAGAATCTGCCTGAGCTGATGGACTTTCTCCACGCAGATCATCAATGCTACTTCGATAGCCTGTCTTGTATTACAGGTCTTGATAACGGAGTAGAAAAAGGAACCATGGAGGTGATTTATCAGCTCTATTCTATTCCCTACAATCATCACCTTACTGTGAAAGTGAGCCTGGGGCGGGCTGAGCCGGTAATCGATTCAGTGACATCTGTCTGGAAAGCTGCAGACTGGCACGAGCGCGAGGCCTTTGATCTGCTCGGTATTCATTTCAATAATCATCCTGATTTAAGAAGAATTCTGCTGCCGGCAGATTGGGAAGGGCATCCTCTGAGAAAGGACTACCAACATCAGGAGTACTATCGTGGAATCAAAGTAGAATACTAGGTGGCCAACGAAGTTCAATACATATTCAACAGGCAAAACCTGAACAAATCTGAGCCTCAGAAATATCGGGAAGAAGACCTCCGTAAGGAGGAGATGGTCATCAATATTGGTCCGCAGCATCCTTCAACACATGGGGTGTTGAGACTGGAAGTGATAGCCAGTGGTGAAGAGGTGGTAGAAGTGGTTCCTCATTTGGGTTATCTGCACCGCTGCTTTGAGAAGCATGCTGAAAACCTGCCTTTTAATCAGACACTGCCTTTTGTGGATCGCATGGACTACCTGGCTGCTATGAATTCAGAGCATGCCTTTGCCATGGGGGTAGAGCGGATGATGGGTATTGAAGATAAAATACCCAAAAGGGTAGAGTATATACGTGTTGTGGTAGCAGAGCTTAATCGTCTGGCGTCACATTTTGTCGCTTTGGGTAGCTACGGCATGGACATCGGGGCGGTTACTGCCTTCTTTTGGATGGTGCGTGATCGTGAGCATATCCTGCGGCTTTTAGAATGGGCCTCAGGCGCTCGTATGCTGTACAATTATATCTGGGTCGGAGGACTGTTTTATGACCTGCCGGTCGGCTTTGAAGAGCGTTGTAAGGAATTTGTTGCCTACCTGAAACCAAAGCTCAAAGAGTTTGAGCAGGTGGTAATGGAGAATAAGATTTTTGTGGATCGTACGGCTAATGTGGGGGTACTGCCGCTTGACCTGGCTATTAACTATGGTATCACAGGGCCTATGCTTCGGGGTTCCGGGCTAAAGTACGATTTGAGAAGAGCTGATGGGTATTCAGTATATCCGGAACTGGATTTTGAGGTGCCGGTAGGGAAAGGTGAGGTAGGTCAGCCGGGAGATTGCTGGGACCGTACCTGGGTGCGTGTGAGGGAATGCTATGAGTCTATCCGTATTATTGAGCAATCTTTGGAGAGGTTGACAGGGGACCTGAAGCGTACACGAGATTTTGATCCCAGAGAAATGGTGCCTAAAAAGATCAGGCCGAAAGCGCAGGATCTTTATGTCAGGGCAGAAAATCCTAAAGGCGAAACCGGGTTCTTTTTCCGGGCTGATGGCCGTTCCGATATTCCATTCAGGTGTAAGGCGAGGGGTGCCAGCTTTACGAATCTTTCCATCATCAACGAATTGGCCAAAGGAAGCCTGATTGCCGACCTGATCGCTATTTTCGGCTCAATTGATATTGTGCTCGGAGAGGTAGATCGGTAGGAATGATGAATTTTGAATTGAATGGTTGATTCGCAAGCATTCAAAATTTAACATCCATCATTCAAAATTCCCGTTAGGGAAGCGGTTTAATATTATTCTCTCGTACAAAGGCACGGCCTTCTTTCCACTTAATTTCTACCCAGATATCCTGCTGTCCCAGAATTTCCACCTTGTGACCTTCACCCACTACTTCTACCAGGTCTGAGCCGGCAGAGGGGCCTGTCATAAGGTAAGCGTTGGTACTGGAGATAATGCCTTTATGTTTGATGCCTGAGAAGTTGGTCAGATAAAGTCCCATAACCAGAATAAGCACGAGAGCTACACCTAAGGTAGGGGCTGGTTTGCTGTGTTTCTTTTTCTGACGATAGATCATGGAAAGTACCAAAAGTCCCAGTGCTGCGAAGACGGCTACAAACATCAGTCGGTACTGATTATAGAATTTAAGCAGGTAGTCCAGGTTGCTGGCATCATAACCTTCCAGGTCTTTGGTGGCTGCCAGGTCACGCATTTTGGTCAGTACTTTTTCGTCTGAGGTAAGGCTGTAATAATTATTTAAATGGTAGAGGGCTTCTCCGAAATTCTCGAGCGCTTCATGAATATAGGCCATCTTCAGCAGCATTGCGGGTGATGCTTTTCCCGTGGTTTTGAGAATGTCGTCATACATGGCCAGTGACTCTGTGTATTTTTTTGAAAGGAAGAGCGAATCTGCTGTGTTGAGTTTGTCTGTAACGGACTGACTTTGAGCTGATTGAATCCCGACAAAAAAGAGTATGAAAATGTATTTAAGAATTTTAGAATTTGGGTTTTGCATTTTGTTTTTTACCTCTTACATTTGCACTCGCAATTAAGGAAAACGGACTTAATCGCCCAAATAAAAAAGTTGATCTGGTAGCTCAGCTGGTAGAGCATCTCCCTTTTAAGGAGAGGGTCCTGGGTTCGAACCCCAGCCAGATCACTTCTTCAAAAGCTCTGACAAATGTCAGGGCTTTTTTTGTGTCCTTTGCTGCAAGTCCCCGAAGATAAACAGGCCTTCCTCACTTCTTCTACCTTTTACATTTTTTAACAGAATCGTTGAGGTTATTGGCGCTTTTCAACAATAACCGGCCTGTGCTCTGATCTGGTTTTTCCTGATCCGGTCCTGGTGTTTTTGATGGGGCTTATGATGCTCTGGCAGTTTCATTCACGGGGCCGGGGAGTAACGCTTCATTTTTAACAGAGATCGTTCAGATTGTTGCATAAAAAAGTATGGGAAGTATACATGTTTGTGTTGTTGCAGAAAACTATGTGAGGGTCTGTTGTGTCACGATAACAACAAGGTAATGGTACTCACTTCTGCAATAGTTACCTGATCAAGACAATTTGAAACGCATAAAACCTCTGATATGAAATACGTAGGCTTACTCCTGATGCTTTGTTCTCTTATTGTGTCGCCCAAAACACCAGATGACTGTGTCTTTGTGGAGGCAAACGGGGCCCTTGTCATAGAGGCTGAATCAATCGGGTATTCAGAAAAGTGGCAGGTAGAGAGGGAGGTTCCGGGACATAGTGGAGAGGGTTACCTCGTATGGCGCGGAGGCGATTTTTTTAACGACCCCGGTCATGGTTATATCGCTGTCGACATTGAGGTCAATACACCCGGCCTTTACCAGTTTAAATGGCGAAGCAAAATAGGTGAAGGGGATAATTTTACCGAGTTTAATGATACCTGGTTGCGATTCAGGGGAGTGTCAGCCTTTTACGCACAGAAAGAAGGAAGGGAGAAGGTGTATGCCCATGGCTCGGGAGCATCTCCAAATCCTGAAGGTAGTGGCAAGGACGGCTGGATGAAAATATACCTGACTGGTTCAACTGACTGGACCTGGTCAACCAATACCTACGACAATGATCCGCATAAAGTATGGGTGAGCTTTGCCGAGCCGGGACGGTATCGCATGGAGCTATCGGCCAGGTCTGCCGGACACCTCATAGATCGTATTGCCTTAATTCGCGAGGGTGTTTCAGGTGCGGAATCCATGAATTTTCCAACAGCAGAATGCTCATGTTGAGTGCTCAAATGACCTGTTTGAGGTCATAATTCTCAGAATATACTCCCCGCAACCGGTAATGCCCTTTGCGGTTTATTAGTTCTGCAATTAGGAAATAAATAATTTTAACTCTACATTTAGGAAACTAATAAAGCAGAAAACTATGAAAGGTACTTACCTGGGAGAGTTTGAAGAGATTGTATTGCTCACGATTGGGGTGTTGCAACAAGATGCCTATGGTGTGGCCATTAAGCTGGAAATTGAGAAGCGAACCGAGCGGAAGCCCAGTATCGGTGCTTTGCATTCTGCCCTGAGCAGACTGGAAGACAAGGGCTTCATCGAGTCCCGAGAGGGAGGAGCCACCAAGTCACGGGGGGGTAGAAGGAAGCGCTTTTACACCATTACAGCAGCGGGTAAGCGCACTTTGGTGAAAGCCAATGAGCTGAGAAACGAACTGTTCAACCTTATTCCCAACTTATCATTTTACGGTCTTAGCTAATGGAAGAGGAATGGTCAAATCCTCCCAAATGGGCTGATCGCATGTTACAATGGTTCTGCTCAGAAGAGCACCTGGAAATTTTGCAGGGTGATCTGTATGAGCTGTATGAATACCGACTGGAGCAAAAAGGCAAGGTCAGAGCTCAGTTGCATTATATAAAGGATGCTTTCGATATGCTGAGGCCCTTTGCTCTCAAAAAAAGAAGTCAAAAACTTAAAAACAACACAATTACCATGTTCAAAAACAACATCAAAATCGGATGGCGGAATATCCTGCGTTATAAAGGCTACTCTACTATCAATATCACCGGGCTGGCCCTGGGGCTTGCCTGCTGCATGATTCTCTATCGGTATGTAACAGATGAGCTGTCTTACGATAAATTTCACACCTACCCCGAAGATATCTATCGTATTGCTTTCAGTACCAATGATGACGGCAGTCCTTCTAACGCCAATGGTTCACTCGGACCCGGGGCTACTGCTGTTCGCGATTTTCCGGAAGTAGCCCATTCTGCCAGACTTTTAAAGACCGGTTCAGGGGGTAGAACTGTAGTCGCGTATGATCAGAAGCGCTTTTACGAAGGTCGCTTCTTCTTTGCTGATTCTTCTGTTCTTGAGGTATTTACCTTTCCACTGATTAAAGGTGATAAAAAGACCGCCCTCTCGGAGCCGAATACAGTGGTATTGACTGAGTCTATGGCCCGGAAGTACTTCGGAGAAGAAAACCCTGTGGGCAAAGTAATTGATGCCTACCCAAACGATGACGGCAAAAAGATGCAGTTCAAGGTGACCGGAGTTGCGCAGGATGTACCTTCCAACTCACATCTGAAATTTGATTTCCTGGCCTCATATCATAGCCAGAAAGGTGGCTGGCTTGAGAGCTGGGGTGGTTTCTGGCAGTGCTTCAGCTATCTGCGCATCAACCATGGTGCCGATGCTGTGACATTGAACGAGAAATTTGCAGATTACTCGGCAAAGTACATGGGAGAAGACCCCTGGTATACCCTGAGTCTGCAGCCTCTATTGGATATCCACCTGAGATCTGATCTGAAATCTGAAATCGGACCGACCAGCAGTATGACCAAAGTGTATGTTTTTACCGCTGTAGGACTGCTTATTCTGGTCATTGCCTGTATTAATTTCCTTACCCTTTCTACCGCCAAGTCGGCCAGAAGGGCGAAAGAAGTGGGAGTAAGAAAAACTTTCGGAGCCCACAGGTCACAGCTATTCGGCCAATTTATCAGCGAGGCCATGCTTCACGGTGTACTGGCTACGGCTCTGGCTATAGGTATCACCAGCCTGGCACTGCCCTTTGTAAATGATCTTACTGATAAGTCTCTCACGCTGATCGTTCAGAACAACTGGCTGGAGTTTGCCGGAATCATCGCTGCCTGTATACTTATCGTGGCTTTTATGGCCGGACTTTATCCCGCTATTTTCCTTTCTTCTTTCAGGCCTATTGTAGCCCTTAAGAGTGTGGTTACCGGTCAGGGCTCCATTGCCCGCATGAGAAAAATACTGGTGGTTTTTCAGTTCTCTATCTCCATTGTGCTGATTATCGGTACGCTGGTTATGAGTAGTCAGATGAACCTGGTACGTCAGCAGAGTTTGTCAGAAAGCGGAGATCAGCACTTGATTTTACAGATGAACAATGAGTTACGTGCCAACCTCACTGCTTTCGAAAATGCGGTAAAAGAAAATGCAGCTGTATTGAGCATGGCAGGTTCATCTCGTGTACCCACGCGTGGCTCGAGTACTAATTGCTTCCGGGATGAGGAGGGAAATGGTGCCTGCGCTTTTGCTTACTATAATGATTTTGACTATCCGGAAACCATGGGGTATAAGCTCCTGGCGGGTCGTTTCTTCGATCGTAACATACCCTCGGATGCCCGGGGTGCTTTTGTGATTTCAGCGGCAGCAGTCGAAGACTTTCAGCTGGGATCTCCTGAAGAAGCGATTGGTAAAAAGTTTGGCCATGGTGATTACCCCAACGGCAGGGTAATAGGGGTGGTAGATAATTTCCATGTGTACTCCCTGCACACCGTACGCCCGCCCGCTTATATGGTAATAGCCCCTAAGGAGGAGTATAACTTTATGTCAATCCGAGTTTCTCCGGCTGCTCTGTCTGCCACACTGGACCATGTGGCCAATGCCTGGAGTCGGTTTTCTACTGAGGCGCCTTTTGATTACTTCTTTCTGGACGAGGCCTTCCAGCGGTTACATCAGGAAGATTTAAGAACCGGAAAAGTAGTTTCTGTACTGACTGTTCTGGCAATTCTTATCGCGGCTATCGGTCTTTTCGGTCTGGCCTCTTTTACGTCAGAACAGAGGGCAAAAGAGATTGGCATCAGAAAAGTACTGGGAGCTGGTGTTTCATCCATTCTCGTGCTGATGTCTAAAAGCTATCTGGGACTTATTCTGATTGCTTCTGTACTGGGTATACCCCTGGCTTACTGGCTGATGAATAAGTGGCTGGAGGGCTTTGTGTATAAAGCTACTCTGAGTCCGCTTGTTTTTGTGGTAGCCATTATTGCTGTGGCCGTGATTGTGGCTTCTTCTATCGGTTATCAGTCTTTCAAAGCAGCCACGGCCAATCCGGTAAAATCATTAAGAGATGAGTAAGCAGCCTCATTATCCCCCTCGCTGGGCCGATCGCATGCTCGAATGGCTTTGTTCAGAAGAGCATCTGGAAATTCTTCAGGGGGATTTACATGAGCTCTATGAGTACCGGGTGGAGCAAAAAGGAAAGCACCTGGCCAACCTGCACTATGTCAAAGATGCTTTTGATATGCTGCGTCCCTTTGCCCTTAAAAAGAAAAGGTCACCTGTCAAAAACAACACGTTCGCTATGTTTAAAAACTACTTTAAGATTTCGTTCCGGAATATGCTGAGGCATAAGGTATATGCCGGTATCAATATTACAGGCTTATCCGTGGGAATTGCCTGCTTTATGCTCATTTTCCTCTATGTACAGGATGAGCTGAGTTACGACCGCTACCATGAACATGCCGATGATATTTACAGGGTAGTTGTGAATGATTATTCGGGTTCCGGAGAGGTAGACAGGGTGTTTACTTACAGCCCGCCCATGTATGCCCCTACTTTACGGGCAGACTATCCTCAGGTGCTGTCTTCCGTCAGATTCTATCCCTGGAGCTTTCCCATTGTAAAGTCTGAAGATAAACAGTTTGAAGAATCGTATTTCAACTTTGTGGAACCTAGCATATTCGATGTGTTCAGCTTTGAATTCCTGGAGGGGCAAGCCGAAGGAGCGCTGGATGATCCTAATTCACTTATGATCACAGAATCAACCGCCCGGAAGTACTTTGGAGATGAATCAGCCTTTGGTAAAACCCTGAAGGTGATCGACCGGGGAAATGCCACAGACTTTAAAGTCACGGCTGTGGTAAAGGACTTTCCTGCCCAGTCGCATATGTCTTATGATTTCGTGGCTTCATGGGTCACCTATGAAAACAGGTCGGGCACCAGCGCCCTGAACGATTATTATGGTAACTATAATTATCCTACCTATATCCGGCTGGCTCCGGGGGCTGATATTGCTGCCCTGAAGGCTCAGATGCCTGCCATGCTCGATAAGAATATCGAAGATATCCAGGGGTTTAAGGCCAGTGAAAGAGTAGGTCTGGAGTTTCAGAAGCTCACGGGTATTCATCTGAATGAGTCTGCCGGGTCCGGGGGTACTAACAACCTGTACTATATCTATCTTTTCGGAGCCATCGGAGTACTGGTACTGGTGATCGCCTGTATCAATTATATGAACCTCGCTACGGCCAAGTATGTCAACCGTCTGAAAGAGGTAGGAGTGCGTAAGGTGATGGGCGCACGAAAGGGCAATATCTCTCACCAGTTTTTGGTAGAGTCATTTTTCTACGCCTTTGTGGCCTTATTGATTGGCTATGGTATTTCCTTATTGATGTTACCGACTGTCAATCGTTTTGCTTCCAAGACGCTTTCGCTGAATCCGGCTGACAACGCAGGCCTCATCATATTTGTCATGGGTGTGGCTGCCTTTGTAGCTCTTCTGGCAGGAAGCTACCCGGCCTTGTTTATGTCCCGTTTCGGTGTGGTTACTGCCCTTAAGAACGGATTGGCAAAGGGGCAGGGTAAGTCCTGGTTTCGCACAGGACTGGTGGTCTTTCAGTTTGCCATCACCATAGGACTTATAATCGGGGTAGCCGTTGTTGACAGGCAGATTCACTTTATCCAGACACAGGACCCCGGGTTTGATCGGGAACATGTCGTCTACTTTTGGGCTTCTCCTTCAGTTAATCAGAGGCTTGATGTATTTAAATCAGAGCTGCTGGCCAATCCTAATATCACGGCTGCTTCGGCTGCTTCCCGCATCCCTACGGGAAGATTGGGAGACGCCCTGGATGCTTCCCTGTTCAATGAGGATCGAGAGGAAGTGGTAGATTTCAGGTTGCCCTTTCTTATGGTAGATCCGGATTATCTGGATGTCTATGACATCGATCTCCTGGCAGGCAAGGGCTTTTCAGAAGAAGCTCCGGCAGATAGTAGTCAGCTCTTCGTAATCAACGAGACAGCTGTTAAAAAACTCGGGTGGAATGACCCCCGGGAAGCCATAGGACAAAGGATAAGCTATGGCTGGTATTCAGGCTTTATTTCCGGGGTAGTCAATGACTTTCACTTTGAATCCATGCACTCTGCCATACAACCGATGATCCTGTTGCATGATAAGCGCAATAAGCGGATGATGTCTGTCAGGATTTCGGGTCAGAATATTCCTGAAACCATGAAGTTTCTGGAAACGCAGTTTAAAGCCTATAACCCTGACCGGACTTTTAACCCGAGTTTTGTAGATAAGCTTTTTAATGATCAGTATGAGGGGGAGCAGTTGCTGAGCGAAATATCGAAAGCTTTTTCTCTGGTTGCTATTGTCATTGCCTGCCTTGGACTATTAGGGCTTGTCGGTTTTACGATGGAACAGCGTTCCAAAGAAATCAGTGTGCGGAAAGTCCTGGGGGCTTCCATCTTACACATTCTTATGCTGGTTAATAAGCGCTATGTCCTGTTGATTCTGCTTGCTTTCGCCATTGCTGTGCCTCTGTCTTATTATTTCCTGAGCGACTGGCTGGGGTCATTTGAATACCATATTAATATCGGGGCCGGGCTGATTCTGTTTTCAGGTTTGCTGGCAGGTATCATAGCCATTGCCACTATTTGTGCACAGGCCCTGAAAGTCGCACTTGCCAATCCTGTGCAGTATCTGAGAAATGAGTAAACAACGGCCACCGAAATGGGCAGACAGGTTTTTGGAATGGTTCTGCTCTGATGAACAAATAGAGATTCTCCAGGGAGATTTACATGAGCTCTATGAATGGAGACTTGAAGAGAAGGGACTGTTGCCGGCCCGGCTTTTTTATATCAAAGATGTCCTGGATATGCTGCGTCCCTTCGCACTTAAAAGAAAGAAATCACCTCAAAAACTCAATCAAATCACCATGCTAAGGAGCTACCTCAAAATATCGTTAAGAAATCTGATTAAGCACAGAGTGCATACCGGGATCAATGTGGCAGGTCTTCTTTTGGGCATTACCTGCGGCCTTGTGTTATTTATGTTGATCAGGTATGAGCTCTCTTTTAACAATTACCACGCAAACGGAGATCGCATCTATCGCATCAGTAGTGCCACTACGGGAGAAGGCAGTACGAACTTTGTGGGTGGAGTACCCATTCCTATGCTGGATGCTGCCAGAGAAGAACTGGTGGGCCTGGAGAATGCCACACTGGTTTGGTCCCCCGGATCTGACGATTTCACAGTTGATCGGGCAGGTCAGGAGCCTGTGGTCTTTGAGAATGGTATTAAGGTGGCCTATACAGATCCTTCTTTCTTTGATGTTTTTACCTGGCCCTGGCTCGAGGGAAACCGACAGACCTCTTTAGCACAGCCCAACGAGCTGGTGGTCACTGAATCGCTGGCAGATAGGTTTTTTCCAGAGGGCTCGGCAGTGGGGCGGGTGGTGCACTATGGAGATACCCCTCTGACTATCGTGGGGGTTATAGAAGATGCCCCTGTCAATTCGGATCTGCCTTTTGATGCCTTTGTTGCTATATCTTCTATGGCTAACAACCCGCTGATTAAAAAGTGGTCTGTGACCTCTGAAAGTGTCGCGCTGTTTGTTCAGGCAGCTGAGGGTATCAGCGAGGAGCGGCTCACTGAACAACTGCCAAAGCTGAAGGACAGGATGCCTGAAAAGCTAAGAAAGTACTTCAATCAGAATGCAGGTTTTTCTCTTGATCATGTACTGGTGCCTTTAAGTGATTATCACTTCGATACCCGTTTTGAGAATTTCAATGGTCGCACTGCTTCCCGAAGCACACTCAATACCTATGCCATTGTGGGGTTACTACTGGTGATAACGGCCTGTGTCAACTTCATCAATATGACTTTAGCGGTTGCTTCCAAAAGGGCAAAAGAGGTGGGGGTGAGAAAGGTATTGGGCAGCTCTAAAGGCCAGCTCATGCTGCGCTTTATCCTGGAAACTTTCGGTATTACATTACTGTCCATTGTGCTGTCTGTAGTACTGGCAGGTGCTATTATGCAGGTCTGGGTAAATGATTTTATGGAGGTCACTGTTCAGGTAAACCCTTTTCAGGACTCTATGCTAATGTACTCCCTGATGGGTTTGTTAGTGGGGATTACGCTTTTAGCCGGGTTGATGCCGGCTCTGTCTTCTGCCCGAATTGCCTCAGTAAAAGCTTTGAGAGGGCAGATGGCCCCTGGTGGTAAATTTGGTTCTTTCCGAAAAGGACTCATCGTTTTTCAGCTTTTGGCTGCACAGGTTCTCATTTTTGGGACAATTGTTATCGTTAAGCAGATAGATTTTGCTACCTCTTCTGACCTCGGTTTTGAGAAGGAGTTTCTGATTAATGTGGGACTGCCTGATACCGAAGCGCGCACACGTGATTTGTTGAAATCTCAGCTCGCGAATGCCGTAGGAGTCGAGTCTTTTACATTTGCTCAGAACCCGCCTATTTCAGCCTCATTGCGTGGTGGCCCTGTGAATGTAAAAGGCAAAGACGGGGAGATGGTGCAGTTAAATCTGGAAATCAGGGATACAGATCATGAATACCGCAATAC
>DIYF01000099.1 GCA_002427745.1 Roseivirga sp. UBA6061
TTTTGTCAAAATCAGCTAAGGACCCTGTCCCTAAGCAACCCACCCTCAGGGTCTCCGCGAAGTGGGACCCTGAGGAATTTGTATGGACAGTGTCCTTCCGTGTATAGACTAAGTATCAGTATCTGGTTTGAATTCACACGGTTTTATTCAAAATCGGTTAAGGACACTGTCCCTGAGAATCCGCGGGGTGACCATCAACAAGCACACTGTACCTCGACTCCCGCAGTAGCTCCGGTACCTTCGGTCGCATAGCCATCAAACTTCCACCATTCCAGGCCTCCCATCAGTTCTTTTACCCTGAATCCCAGCCGGGCCAGTTTCAAGGCCCCTTTGGTAGACGCATTGCAGCCAATACCATCGCAATAGGTAACATAAATCTTAGAACGATCCAGGTGGCTGGTAGACTCAGCTGTCATTTCTCTGTGAGGCAGGTTGATGGCTCCGGGGATATGCTCACGCTCATAGCCGAAGACCTGTCGGGCATCCACGGCTATCAGGTCTTCCCCGTTTTCAAAAGCGGCAAACAGATCGGATGGGTCCATTTCGTAGGTGAGTTTTTGCTGATAGAATTCAATTTGATTTTGCATGACGGTAAGCGTTTATATGTTCTTTCGATGCAAACCTAAATCGCTTTTTCACCGGGAAGAAGCCGCAAAGCTGAGGCTTCAAGGAGCCATGCCTGAAATATTTTCAGCTTGTGCTCTGGGTAATTAGTGCAATCTTGTAGCCATGGAACTGAAGCATTTCAGACTGATCAAGACCATTGCAGAGGAAGGGAGCATTGCCAACTCATCAGAAAAACTCTTTCTCACCCAATCTGCATTGAGCCATCAACTGCGGGAGCTGGAAGAGCGACTGGGCTTTAAGGTGTTTCACCGCAGCCGCAACCGCTGGAATCTAACCGAGCAGGGGGGAGAGCTCTATAAGCTGGCAAATACCGTACTGGCTACCATCGATCAGGGGCTGCAGAGCATTGAGCATATCAATGAGGGCTCCAAAGGGGCCGTGCGCATCAGTACTGAATGCTACTCTTTTTACAGTGGGTTACCCGGCTTTATTCAGAAGATGGGTATTCTCTACCCGAACATTGATGTGACCCTGGCAGAAGATGCTACCTACCAGCCTGTTTCTAAATTGCTGAGCGGAGACATCGATATGGCCATTGTGTCGGACAGCCGGGCTACGAGTAACCTCACCAGTGTGCCTCTTTTCGAAGATGAAATCTTTGCGGTGATGCACCCGGAGCATGTGCTGGCGGAAAAGAGCTTTCTGGAAGCCGGTGATTTTACGCAGGCCCATTTGATCATTCACTCGTTTCCCCTGGAATCCGTCTTTATTTACGAACGCTTTCTGAAACCCAATCAGGTAATGCCTGTAAAAATCTCGGCTCTGCCGATGACGGAAGTAGCCCTGGAAATGGTAGCGGCCAATATGGGCCTTACCTGTATGCCAAAGCGATACCTGGAGGCCTTTACCGGGGGAAGAGAGCTGGTATTGAAACCCATTGGTCCCCATGGCCTGAAACGAACGCAATACCTGGTGTCCAGGTCAGCTGATCAGTCTAAAAAGTACATCCATGACTTTGTAGCTATGATTCAGGAAGAGTTTGAGCGATAAGCCAGATAAGAAGCAAAGGTGACTAATCTCCGTTCCAGAAAATCCCGGCAATGCCGACTTCCGCAAGGGCATAAGTCTGTATCCGCAACCAGCCAAGAATGCCAAACTCTGTTTTTATCAGAAAATCCCATTCCGTACCGTAAGTTTTGACGGACTTTCCCAACAAGACCTCTACATTATACCCTTTGGGCAGGCTGGCTATTTCCTTTGTCATGTCCCGGTCGGCAAAGAGGGTGACAGGCAGGGTGGTTTTAGTTTTGAGGCCTACCGAGTAAAATTCAGGCTTTACCTCAGTAAATGCTTCACCATTGAAAACATATTTCCGATGAATGTCGAAAGGTGCATTGTAATGGCCTGAGCTATAGATTTTGCCACTGCCGGGAATGTAGATGTGACTGCCGGCAGCCCCTCTGATATACTGATCTTCAGCTTCATCATAGAAGTAAAATGCGGGGTCACAGCTAGGACCATTGCTGGAAATGAGATAGTATGATTTTGCAGAGCTGCGATCAAATTTAGTCTCCAATACCAGGATATCATTTTGGCCTATTTCATCTGTCCATAGCGGATGATCTTTGGGCAGGTCACCGATGCGTTTGTTGATGACTTTGGATAGCGATTTGTCAAAATGGACAGAGGTTTTATCCTTTATTCCACAACCTACCTCATTCAGCATCAGCGTTTTCAGGTAGGGGAAAGGGGTCTGACCATATCCGGTGCTTCCATATACCAGAAGTGCCAGAAAAAGAGAGAATTTCAGGCTTTTCATGAACGAAATCTCATTAGCGGTTCTGATAATAATCAACCCGAATCAGACGGGCAAAAATCTTTCTCCCAAATATTTATTCTCTTTTTAGGAAACAAATTCCGAAAGATTCAGTTTATTTGGGTAGCTAAACGGTAGAAGACATGAAAAAGGTAGTGCTTGGTGCGTTTGAAGAAATGGTTTTGCTCTCGGTAGGAGCCCTGGGTGATAACGCTTACGGGGTAACCATCAAAAAAGAGCTGGAAGCCCAGTTGAAGAAGAACCTTAGCATTGGGGCTCTGTATGCAGCCTTGCAGCGCCTGGAAGAAAAAGGCTGGTTGGATACACGTGTGGGAGGTATTACGGAAAAGCAGGGAGGCCGCAGAAAGCAATATTATGACATTACAAAAGCCGGGGTAGAGGCGCTGAACGAGGTCAGGTCTATGCGCAATGAACTCTTTGACAGAATGCCCGCGGCAAAAATCAAGTGGCTTGATACATGAGTTCCGGGAACTCTACACATACACCCCCGAAGTTTGGAGAGTGGTTGCTCCATAGCTTCTGTTCCTATGATTTTCTGAATACGGCTCTTTGGGACCTTGAAGAAATCTATCATTACAACAGGGAGGAAAAGGGGAAGTTCAGGGCAGACCTGATGTATATACGGGATGCCTGGGGTGTGGTGTATCACCTCTATTTCAAAGGAAAAAGCCAATACTCACATAATCATATTGCCATGCTCAAAAACAACATCATTCTCTCTCTCAGAGGCTTCAAAAAAGACAAAGCCTACAGTTTACTCAACGTCTTAGGCATCAGCTCCGGACTGGTCATCTTTCTGCTGATAAGCCTGTACACTGCTTACGAATTCAGCTACGATAGTCATCATGAAAAAGCCAACCGGATCTATCGGGTTTATAAGACGGTAAACGGGTTGGAAGAACTCTATATTGATACAGGTACACCCGGCCCTTTTGCCTCGGCCATTGTACAGGAGTTTCCGGAAGTTACCCATGCGGCCCGTTTTGCCAGCTATCGGAATATACTGATGGAAGCCAATGGCCAGAAGTTCATAGAGCCCAAAGTATTTCCGGCTGATCCGGATGCCTTCCGGATTTTTTCGCTGAATCCTGTCAGTGGTAAGCTCCCCGGCTTTCTGGATGGCCCCAATACCCTGGCCATATCAGAGTCTGTCGCCCTGAAGTATTTCGGTCGCACCGATGTGGTGGACGAAATGGTGATGTTTGAAGAAGAACTGCCGATGCGCATCAGCGGGGTATTCGAAGATCAGCCCGAAACAGCTCACTTTGATATGGACATACTGGTACATTTTGAAAGTGTGAACAAGGCCTATAATCAGAACCTGGCCAACTGGAATAACAACCCCTTTGTCACATACGTGCTGACTGAAGAGGGAGTGGACGCTAAGGATTTAGAGGCTAAACTTCCGGCACTTCGTGAGAAATACGCCAACGACCCGCTGGATGAAGACGGTCAGATGTATACCTATTTTCTGGAGCCCTTGAGTAAGGTCCACTTCTCAGAATTTGACAGAGGCCTGGGCACCACCACGGTAGATGCTCAGCGTCTCTATCTGTTCATTGTCATCGCGATCGGGGTGATACTCATGGCCGGGATCAATTATGTGAACCTGGCGACTGCCCGTGCGATAGTGCGCATGAAAGAGGCCGGTGTACGCAAAGTGATAGGTGCTCGCAGGAGAGACCTGATCCGCCAGTTTTTAACAGAATCCGGCCTGCTGGTTTTCTTTTCACTGGGCATTGCCATATTGGGTGTATCACTGATATTACCGGCCTTTTCGGATTTTGTAGATCGCCCCATCAGTCTGGATTTCGGTTCAGCCTCATTGTGGATGGGCCTTACAGGACTATGGGTGGTGCTGACCTTACTCGCGGGAGTTTATCCAGCATTGGTAGCTACTTCTTTCAAGCCCATTGTGGCACTGAACGGACAAGGGCTGGCGGGCAAAAGAGGTGGTTTTTTCAGAAATGCCCTGGTGGTTTTTCAGTTCACACTTTCTGCTGTACTGATTATTTCTGCCCTGGTTTTGGGCCAGCAGCTCTCCTTTATCGATAACCTGGATACAGGCTATTCTCGTGATCAGATACTGGTTTTAAGTACCCGAGACGATGCGGTTGACGATCAGTTACCTGTCTATATGGAGGCCCTGAGAAAGGTGTCAGGTGTGGCTACTGTGGCTACCTCCTGGTCCTTGCCCACCAACGTTACGTCCAATACACGGGCCAATTGGGAGGGTATTCAGGATAGTGAACGCATCCCCATGTACATGGTAGGAGTAACGCACGACTTTTTCGATCTCTATGACATTGAAGTGGTGGAGGGCAGAAGCTTTGACCCCGAAAGAAAGGGAGACAGAAAAGGCATGCTCTTAAATCAGGCAGCGATAGAAGCCCTGGGCTGGGAAAACCCGATAGGCAGGGAAATGATCACCCAGGAAGGCCTGAAAAGAGAGGTGATCGGAATAGTAAAAGATTTCCATATTAAGTCTCTGCGCGAAGAAATTGAGCCCCTGCAGATTTTGCTCGATAAACGCTATGCCACCCTTGCCGTTCGCGTGGAGGGAGATATGAACGAGGTACTGGCTGATATAGAAGCGGTATATGAGAGCTTTTCTCCGGTCCATCCTTTTTCCTACAGACATTTTGAGGATATCTATGACAAAGCCTATGAAGATGAAACAAAAACGGCACAGCTGACGCTCTGGTTTACGCTGCTCACCATTGTAATAGCCTGCCTTGGCTTGTATGGACTGGCGGCTCACAGCGTACAGCAAAAAGTGAAAGAGCTGGGGGTGAGAAAAGTGATGGGCGCTTCCTCCCGGAACCTCGTCAAACTCCTGTCACAAGGCTTTATGAAGCTGATTTTTGCTGCCTTTGTTATCGCAGCTCCCGTGGCCTATTACATTATGAACGACTGGTTAAATGCCTTTGCCTATCATATTGAAATTGGTCCGGTGACTTTCCTGCTTACCCTGGGCTTTATGCTGGTTGTTGCTATGATTTCGGTGGGCTATCGTACCTATCGTGCTGCCGTGAGCAATCCGGTGGATTCACTCAGGGTGGAGTAGTCGGAGTCTAAGGTCTCATGTTCGGGGTTTGGTCATGTACTCATGTCCAAACCCTGAATTTTAAACCCGGGATCTGATCTGATGCTTATCAAAGGGGACAGATCATATTACCTTAAGGTTGGAGGAGCATCTTCACTTAGCTCGGGTTTATCAAGAGGAGCTGCGGCCATTTCGGCCATGTACTTTTCGTGTTGAGCCGTGTCTCTTACATGAAGCATTTTAATCCGTGCGAGCAGACTTTCTTTTGAATAAAACATACCAATGCCCAGCCCGCTCAGGAAGCCTCCCAGGTGTGCGCCATTGTCTATAATTTCAATGGCTCCGAGTCCCAGAATGGCAATAAACCCAATGTTGATAAAGAGGCCGAGTTTGAAGTCAGAAGGGATAATGTCTTTATTCTTCAGAGCTATGGCCAGTATAAAGCCATAAACACCCAGAATACCTCCTGAAGCCCCCACAGAAGTAGTTTCCGGATACAGCAGGAGACTGAAGAGGCTCCCTATAACAGCTGTGACCAGAAAGGTGAGCATCAACCTGCCATAAGATGCCATTTTCAGAAATGTGCTGCTGATTGAAAGGAGGAAAGAAGCATTAAAGAATACATGCATAATGCTTCCGTGAATAAAGGCCGCTGAGATGAGACGGTACAAAGAAGAGCCGTCATCTATGGGTTTCACCAGGCCGAACAGCGCTATGGCATCTTCATAGCCTGCTATCAATTGTCCGACAAAACAGATGGCTAAAATCACGGGCAACAGCCAGACTATTTGGAAAGAGCCCTGATTGAGCCAGTAATGGAACTGTACATTCTCAAGCAATGTATGTTCAGTCCCTTTCTCCAAATTCTTAAGCTGAATCAGTTTTTGTATGGTTCGGGCAAAGGGGGGAAGACTGAAGAGCAACAGGACGATTCTGAGCTGGCCAAAACCTATGTCATCTTCAACCCCGAAAGCCAGATAGAAATATACAGCCAGCATAAGAACTGACATTCCCATTGACTTTCGGTCATTTTTCAAGGCCTCTTTCAGGTTCTTTTTTTCTTCAGAAAGACTCACAGCCGGCTGATAGGTCTCATCTCCTGCTCTTGAAACAAAAGTGATTTCCTCCTGAAAATTCTTAAGCTCCTGCTCAAATACCGATTCGTTATCACAGATGATTTCCTGATAGATATCGTCTTTTATATAGGAGTAGGTGTCCTTGTTCCGTTTGATTGGAGAGAACACATAGGTACTCCAGAAGCTTCTTTTCTCCTCGATCATGCAGCGCTTGATTTTCTATTAGTTCCCCCACAATATCACAAAGTGAGCGGTTTCCGAAAAGAAATTCAGGAATTTGGTTTGTTGTTACTCCCCGGCCTTTTTTGCAGCCGTCTTTGTTGCCACAATCACCCCGGTAGACCAATCCATTTTACTTAATACCAGATCGGGCCTGTTTTCGAGATCATTAGTTAATTCCTGAGCTTTTTGGCTATGTCCTGCCAGCCAGTTTGGTTGGGGGAGCATATCGTCAATTACATAAAACCCACCGGGTTTTATCAGCTCCAGTATTTCGTTGAGTTCACTATACTTGCCGGGCCAGGCATCCGCAAAGACCAGGTCAAAAGGCGCTCCTTTATAGCTTTTGATCCAGGTAGTACCATCAGTACAGACAACACTTACCCGGCTGTCACTTCCGAAGTATTCCCGGGCTATGGCAGAAAGCGAAGGGTCATTGTCAAGGGTGGTGATTTTAGACCTGGCATCCATACCATCTACCATCCAGGCAAGCGAAAGACTCATACCTGTACCTAGTTCCAGGAGGTTCGCTCCGGGTTTTGAAGCAACCAGTGTTTTCAGTAAGGTCCCGATCAACTTGTCTGAAGGCATAGTAAAACCAATCTCTTTGCACCTGGCTTCAAGTTGGGGATATACTTCTGGGGTGTCCCTGATCTGTTTTTCGTTCATTAGCTGAGGTTTTTATCCTAACTAATTCAATTATCCTGGTTCTCCCTGTTCTAAAAATCAGCCTCATGGAAATTCTACCGGAAATCAGAAAGCACTTAAAAGTGCCAGAAGGTCTGAATCCTGCTCAGAAAGTCAATTTTCAGACCTTTTTGATCTACACTTTCAAACTTCGATTTGAAAGTATCCACCCCAAACACTCAACCTAAAACCTGATCTCCTGATCGTCAATATCCTTGTCCATCAGCATCAGGTTAGGGTCCAGTATCACCCTGACGGGTTTTCTGTTCAAGCGGATGCTGAGTGTGTTTTCCTGCTCACTTACTTTGGTAGTATGCAGGTAGATCAGGTTGTCCTCTTCATCAAAAAAGCCGAATTGTATATAGTCTGCCAGCTTAGGTGTGACTATCTCTTTTCCATTGAATTCCTGTTTATTAATCCGGAAAGAAAGGTCTACGGAAAACTCTCCGTTCCCTGCGTCTTTCACCCGGGCATCTTCCAGGCGGTTGTCATACAGTACTACCTTTTCAAACATGTCTTCGACCACGTATTGCAGAGAGTCCGGGGTGGCTTTCTTCAGGTGGTCCACAAAATCCAGTGAGGTAGGGTAGGGAGCCTCCCGGAATTTATACTGCTCAAGAAAGGTTCTGAGGATTCCATTTAACTCAGCCTCACCCAGGTAATGCATCAGGGCGTTGAAGCTGAAGGCCCCTTTGCCATAGGAAATGTATTGTTGTGCCTGTGTCACCAATTGCAGGGGCGGTTCTTCCTCTTGTTCAGTAGTGCGACCTCTCAGGTAGCGTTCCCGTTGTAGTCTTAGAAACTTGTCGGCCTTTTCTTTGCCGAATCGGACCTGATAAATTCTCAGACTAAAGTACTCAGTAATACTTTCGGTAATCATCATGGCACCCAGGGCATCAGCCGGAGCCAGCTGGTTTCCCCACCACTGATGGGTAAGCTCGTGTGCTGCCACGTAGAAAGACTGGTCTACACGGCCCTGCTCATCATTCGTATTGGCAATAAAGCGCATTTCTGAAGTAGGTATGCTGTTGGCCATGGTAGTCGCAAAAGAACCTTCCGTCATAGGGAATTCGATAATGCGGGATTCTTTGTGCTGATAGGGACTCAGGTATTTTGTGTTATAAGCAAGGGCTTCCTTAAGGCCGTCCACCATTTTTTCTATGTTATGCTCATGTCCTTTATGATAGTAAACTTCCAGGTTTACGTCTTCCCGGCTATCCTGAAAAAGCTCATATCTGGCTGAATTGAAACCGAAAAGAAACTTGATCTTCTGTTCGGTTTTATACTGGAAGTAGTGACGACCACCTTCTGACCAATCCTGCTGCAGGTATCCCGGTGCCAGAGCTGTTTGGTCCTCCGCTGTGCTGATGACGGTTTCCAGGCTTACCAGGTCTGCATCCTTTGCAGCATAGCTATACTGCCTGACTGAGCTGTCTGATGGATGTTTTTTATCTGCTCCAAAAGAGTACCCCAACCTCGGCAAAGCATCACTGCCGAGGAAAGTGCCATTGGCCAGCACATTGGAGTTTCTCTCAAAAAACGAATTCGGTTTGTTACGGATATCAAAACTCAGCGTCAGGCTGTCTCCTGAGGCCATGGATTTGTTGAGTTGCCACACGGAGAATTGCATGGTGCTGTCTGTCGCCAGCAATTGAGCCGGTGAGCTGAATTCATAGGTGGTTGCCTCATCAAACCCCGTTTTCACCAGGAGCTTCTCTACAGGCTGACCGGTTTTATTGACGAGTATATAGCTCCCGGTGGCCTCAAAATCATTCCTGTCAGGGTAGAGGTTCAGGTTGAGCTTTACATCGGTAATGCTGGGTTGAGGTGTATCGGCATAATGGGCAAAATCTTCTTCAAAGGCTTTGAAGATGCGGTTTTGATCCCTGTTACTTAGATTAACTGCCTTTGATTCGTGCCGGTAAATAGTGAAGCCGGTAATGGTAAATAGTGCCATGAGCCCCATAGTCAAAGCAGCGACAGGCCTGGTAAAACGCGTTCTGGCGGTCATCAGTCTTTCCTTCAGGTTCTCCGGGAGCCCGCGGTTCCAAAGCAGATAGGCCATTACTAACAGGAAGATACCGAAAACAAACCAGTAGCCTTCAATCAGAAAGTACGGAGCGAGGGTGTTGCCATAGCCATTCAGGTCCGAACCCAGAAGGTCAGGAGGGAGGTTGAACAGAAGCAGTTTTGTATCAATACCAGCCTGAGGCAATCCTCCGAAACCAATCCAGCCCAGCACTAATATGAAGAGCCCCAGGTACAGGTTGGGGATAAGGGTATGCACTAATACTGCGGTAAACGCCCAGATGATCAGGACAATAAAGGTGACCACGAAGAGATGAAAGAAGTACATCTCCAGCTCCAGTTGATAGTAGCCGTTGTAAAGCTGAATGGTTATGCCCGCAATGAGCATGGTCATAAGCAGTAGCGCCTGCATTTTAACCAGGGCCAGTACCTTGGAAAGCAGCAATACCCGGTTCGGGGTGGGGCTGGCATCTACAAGTTGATTCATGCGAGCCGTTTTTTCGCGTTGTATCAGCATACCCGCATAAATGAAGGTGATCATGATGGCAATGCCTGTAAAGAAAAATGTGGGTAAGCTCAGCACAATACGGGTGACGGGCAGCATCGCCATTTCTTCAAAGTTGATCACCTTGGCCAGAATAAAAAGTACAGCCAGAATGCCCAGGAAGGAAAAGCCCAGAAATACCCGGCTTTTTACGATGTAGCCCAACTGAATATTGGATAGCCTCCAGCAGTTTTTCAACTGAGCCCGCAAGCTGAACCGGTATTGTACCGGGCTTAGCGAGATGTGGCGGATGCTTTGGAAGTTGTTTTTGATCAGGCGTCCTCCCTCTTTTCTGAGGCTGAAGACGACCGGAGCAGCTTCCTCAAAAGTAAATTTCCTATAGGTAACAGCAAAGAGAGCGCTCCCCAGTGCCAGCCAGAACAGCCTGTTATACAGCACTGGTCCCGTTATGGGGATCATCAGTGTGTTTTGCTCTTCGAGGGTCCATAAATGGGTTATGTATTGGGTGGTGTTTTGGGCAAAAGGGTCCAAAAGAGCAATCAGGGCACCATGGCCATCCAGGGCGTTCATGGTAATAGTCTGGATAAAGAAGAGCAGAATAATGGCGGCAAAACCCGTGTAAATATTTCTGAACCAGAGGACCACGGAAAAGACCACAGCTCCGTAGATGAGCATATTGGGAATGGTAAAAACCAGGTAGGTCTGCAGATATCCGCCAGCATTGAAATCACCCAGCTTTTTAGGGTCCAGACCTGGTAAATGTTCGGCCAGCAGTATAGCAAGACCTGAAGACAGATTGATCAATACCACGATGGTGAAGGCGCTGAAGAACTTGCCGAACAGATAATCTGATTTCCTGACAGGAAAGCTGTACAGGATGCTGTGCACCTGGTACTTGTAATCTTTGTATAAGGTAGCACCAATAATCGCGGGCAGCAGAAACAAGAAGAACTTGTTGAAGTACTGCATCATGAAATTGATCTCATGAGGCGAGTTGATAAACCTTTGCAGCTTGTCACTTTCTGTAGGTGGATCGAAAAACCCGGCATTACCGGCAAAGGCCAGGAAAGTAAGACTGAAGAAGGTGACAAAATAGATATAGGGAGCGGGGCTTTTGAGCCAGTTTTTGAGCTCGTATGTATAGATGCTGGAGAACATATGTCGGAAAATCAGAGGTGAAAAATCAGGAAGGGCTATCGGACTTTAAAGCCATGAAATAGGCATCTTCCAGGTTGGGCGTAGCGACCTTAAAACCTTCTCCGGGTTGATGCCCGGCATAGGCGCGGATCTCCAGGGAATTATCGGTATTAAAGCCGGAGGAGAGTACCGTGTACTGTTTCTCGTGAAGACTCAGTTCGGTTCTGCTGATCGTCTTAATCCAGATTTTGTTTTCTAATCTTAAGGTAGCCTCGGCAGGCGTGAGCTGCTGCAGTATTCTGCCTCCGTTCATAATCGCCATATCCGTGCAGAGCTCTTTTACATCATCCACAATATGGGTAGAGAAAATCACAGTATTCGTAGCACCTACTTCACGGATCATATTTAAAAAGCGGTTGCGTTCGGCAGGATCAAGGCCGGCAGTGGGCTCATCCACAATAATCAGTTTGGGGTTGTTCAGTAATAGCTGGGCAATACCAAAGCGCTGCTTCATACCACCCGAGTAGCCACTGACGCTCTTTCTGCGAACCTCGTACAGGTTGGTCAACTCCAGCACCTCTCCGATAATTGTAGTCCGGTCTTTTTTGGAATCGATGCCCTTGAGTATGGCAAAATAGTCCAGCAGCTTTTCGGCAGATACTTTAGGATACACCCCAAAGCTCTGAGGCAGATAACCCAGTACTTTTCTGAGCTCCATGGGCTTGTCAAGCACGGAGATGTCACCAAATGCAATCCGGCCGGAGTCAGGCTGCTGTAAGGTGGCGATGGTACGCATAAGGGTGCTCTTACCGGCTCCGTTCGGGCCGAGTAGTCCAAACATGCCTGTGCTTATTTCCAGGTTGAGGTGATCCAGGGCATGCACTCCGTTGGAGTATGTCTTGCTGAGTTGTTGAATTGTGAGTTTCATGCCTCCAAAGTATCTGATGCTGTGGAGGCCGGGAAGGGAAATCCGGCCAGTTGGGGTGAAGAGTCGGTGAATCCGATCAGATAGTCTGTGACCTGAAAAGGTTCTTTTTGGTTGATTGGGGAGGTTTTTGAGGCCTTTTCTGACTACTGAAAGAAGGATTGACCCGACTCGAAGACAGTTTACCCCGGTTCAACGAGTCGGGCCACCTCAATGCACAGGTTTTTGTAGTTTGCGAAGGGTGACGAGGCGATATTCCTCAGATGGACTTATAATCAACTAGCTGCTTCACCTATGATTACGTTCCCGGGGTGGACCCCGGATTATTCAAAGATGAAAAAAGAGGCATTTAAGCGATTTATTACAAACAGAGAAGTCTGGGGGCATCTGCTGCTCTGGATACTTTTGTTTGGCTCTATGAATGTTTCCTGGAGCAGCAACTGGTTTCATCGTGGCGATGACTGGGAGAGCGTAGCGCCTCTTTCTGCCATCTACTTTGTATTGCTTTTTTATGCCAATGCCCTCTGGTTATTACCCCGCTATTTCAAACGCAAAACCTGGTATAAATACTTTGTGGTGCTTGGCCTGGTGGTAGTTGTGCCTGAATTGATCCGATCATCCATTGTTGTGCTTTTCTATACGCCCAAAGAAGATGTGTTCATGGGCATTTACTGGGAGGTATTTGCCCGGGACAGCCTGATCTTCGGAGTAATCAGTCCTGTATGGATAGGCTTCTTTGGTTCATCTGCTTACTACTTTATAAAGAACTGGAATACCAGTAGCCGAAGAATAGAACAGCTGGAAATGGAAAAGCTAACCATGGAACTCAATCTGCTGAAATCGCAGATCAATCCGCACTTTCTGTTCAATAACCTCAATGCCCTGGACGACCTGATTGATCGCGATACCCAACTGGCAAAAGAGTACCTGCATCGGCTGTCTAAAATGTTACGCTATTCTATCGCCAGTATGGAAAATGATGTTGTGACCCTGAAGGAAGAGTGGAACTTTATCGATGATTATATCTACCTGATTGAGGAACGTTTCGGGAAGGCTTACCAGTTTGAGAAAGTTCAGGGGATAGACAGACTGGATAGCTACCTGATACCCCCGGCTTCTTTGCAGAGTCTGATAGAAAATGTAGTCAAACATAACCGTGGAAGTGTGGACAGGCCCATAATTACTACGGTTGAACTTGATGAGCAAGGGGTTACGGTAAGCCATCAGAAAAGAGCAAAAAAAACGGAGGTCAACAGCCTGGGTACAGGGTTGAAAAATATCCGGTCACGCTACCGGTTACTCACCAATAAAGAAATTGAAATAACGGATACAGATGTTTTTTCGGTCACCTTACCGCTAATTGCTGAAGTAGTATGAAGCCTATGAATATACTGGTACTGGAAGATGAACAGCGCGCAGGAGAAAAGCTGTTGGATATCATCGCTCAAATTGTCCCTGAGGCCAGGGTTGACTGGAAAAGAAGTGTGGCTGAAGGGGTTGATTTCCTGAAGTCCGGTCGGCCGGATATCATCTTTTCGGATATTGAACTTCTGGACGGCAATGCTTTCCAGGTCTATGATGAGGTCAAACCCCAGTGTCCTATTATTTTCTGTACGGCTTATGATAAGTTTTATGTTGAGGCCTTTAATACCAATGGCATTGCCTATTTATTGAAGCCCTATACCCGTGAGCAGGTAATGGAAGCCTGGGAGAAGTACCGATTACTCTTTGAGAAAGAAACCATGACCGAACCTGCCATTTCCCCGTCTTTGCTCAATGAATTTAAATCATTACTCAACCGGGAACAGCAGTACAAGCGCACTTTTACTGTCAAAAAGCGTAATGGGGTTTTTCTGCTAAAGGCAGATGAGGTGGCTTACTTTCAGGCTCAGGGAGATTTTGTCGAGGGGATTGATCGGCTGGGGAAGAAGCATATTCTCAATTATTCGCTTACTGCCATAGAAGAAGCTATTGATCCCAGACAGTTTTTCAGAATCAACCGAAGCGAGATAGTGAATATGGATAGTATCCTTAAATACGATGCCTACACTAAAAACAGACTGGTCATTACCCTCGGCAGGCCTGCAGTGAACCTTTACACCACTAATAGCCGCACACCAGAGTTTCGCAGCTGGGTGGAAAACCATTGATAAACAGAGTCTCACACCAAGTGTTTGAGGTTCTCGTACCTCGGAATTTGAAAGAGAGAGTAGAGTATTGCTTATTAGGTCAGGTCTGGTTTCGGTCGTCATCTGCTTTATCATCCTAAAACACGGAGTGTTTGAGCTACAGAGTCCTTTTGGTAACCATATTCACCCTTCTTTAATACTCTGAGGAACGAAGAGTCTCAC
>DIYF01000053.1 GCA_002427745.1 Roseivirga sp. UBA6061
TACAGTTCATATTTAATACGTTTAAATAGTTTGTTGAATCCCGGCCGTTAGGTCGGGATTTTTTGTTGTGGACTTTGTTCTGCCGTACTGTCAGGCGGTTAGCGGTTGAAGCTGAGGCTCCTTGACCAGAATACGCTCGACATGTTCCAACAGCGTCTTCAGGTGGAATGGTTTTTCCAGAAAAGTGGTAGTTCCCAGTGAGGGCCAGTCTTCTCTGTAGTACGCAGACATTAGAATCACGGGTGCAGGATTTGACTCGCTCTTGATCAGGTCAATAAGTTGACCGCCATCCAGCAAAGGCATGGCAAAATCAGTGATAATAAGGGAAGGAGAAGATTTTTTGATAAAGTCCCAGGCTTCCAGTCCGTTGGCTTTTACAACGACTGAATAGCCATAGAGGTCGAGAACTTCTCTGATAGAATCACTAAGATTCTCATTATCCTCGACAACAAGAATATCGCACATAACATTAGTTTTTAACAACACAGCTTTGGTTGTTGGTTATGCGGCAGTAAGATGGTTATCCCTTCTTTTCCTGACCTTAACAGGTAGTAAAAGAATTGATTGGTGAAAGGTTTAGTACGATTATACAAAAAGGGATGGTAAAAGAAAAATTATATTTTCTTAATGCGCTGATCAGTGCATACCTCGATTTTTCAATTTTGTCCTGGGATATGTATGAAGGGGCTATTATAATATTTGTCCATTTCCTGGGTTATGGAGGATGTTTTTTACCCGGGTTGCAGAATTTGAATGCAATTAATGAATAGGTGATATGATGGCGGATTGATTCGTAAAGGATGATTGACTATTAAAATAATTATATTTTGAGGGGCGAGAAAATGCATGCCTGAACTTCATTTTCAGAAGCTTTTTTGAAATGAATGCCAAATCTCAGGATGATGAGAGTCAGTCATGGCAGTCGGGTATGAAATGCACAGGACTTTATGAATCGTGTCTACGGACTGTCTTAACAGGGTCCACGTTTTGTCCTTTCAAAAGCCCTCTCAAACAAGTGGATTTTGCCAACTTTACTATTAGGAACATCACTCCTCAATGAGTGAAAAATTGGTACAATCTGAAGAAGTCAGATCGTACAACCAGGGTGTCACATACATCACGGTTACAAAACTGTTATGACACTCGGTGTTTAGGTGAGAATGCCCGATAGCGACCCTGTCGGGCATTCATTTTTTCCAACCAATTCAACAAGCTTCCGTTATCTTGTCCATACCTCACGATAACATGAAGAAGATAATTTTCTCTGTACTGATGCTATGGGTAGCAGTCTCCGTTTCCGGTCAGTCACAAGCCTACACAGAAAAAAAGAACGCCAAGCTTGCTGTTAAATCTCCTTTTGAGAAGATCTGGGATGGAGAGCTGCCGGCCGAGGTGGTGTATAAGGACGATGAGATTATAGCCTTTGTGCCGTTGCGCAGGCAAACCCCTGTGCATTACCTCATCGTACCTAAAAAGCGCATCACCACAATCAATGAAATGACCGATGATGATGCGCTTGTTGTTGGCAGAATGTTTATTGTGGCCAGAGACCTGGCTAAAAAGTATGGTATATCTGAGACCGGTTATCGCCTGTCAGTGAATACCAATGAAGATGCAGGGCAATCCGTTTTTCACCTGCATTTACATTTACTGGGTGGTATGAAAACCGGCCCTATGGTGGATCAGACCTACAGAGACACTAACCCGCGAAAGGAAAAAGACTAGTTTTTAAAACTCCAGCGGAGTACCGCGATCCCAGTCTTCCTGACTTATGGGTTTTCCTCGCAGCGAGTTGGTGTCCCAGTCCTGGGCTATTTTCCATTGGCCATTCTCTTTGCGTAATACCACGTGAAATCTTCCGTAGAAAGTTCTTTCTGCCTGTCCTTCTCTCTGGTCAATGACTTTGTAGTACCCCACCTCATAGCCTCTGTTTTCTGAATAGACGCGTTGCTCAAATGAGAAGTGAATGCTGCGCTTTCCATTTCTTTCAGCACTGGCTGCAAAAGACCGGGTATTGCGATCTTTGTAGTCCTGACCCACCGTGAGGCTATTGCGGCCGGGACGCAGCACATCGTCAGTATGAAGGCTGTTATAGGTCACCGCATCGTAAGAGGCCCAGCTTTCCATAAAGGGTTTCCAGACTGCCTGATTTATTTCGTTTTCGATTGAGACCTGAGCCTGTGAAGCACTAATGATCAGTAAGAGCAGGACCAAAGTGAGTTTGAGTTTTTTCATGAGTTTTTGAGGGCAAGAAGGCATGAACTCATGTGCTTTGCTCACCAAATCATAATACAGTGACAAGTTTAGCGGCTGGTTTGCTTCCGGAATTCGGAAGGGGGCATACCTACTTCTTTTTTGAAAACTGTATTGAAGCGGGAGATGCTGTTAAAGCCACTGTCATAGGCAATGGTGGCTATTTTGTCCTGTGCTCTGTCCGGGTTGGCCAATAGCGCTTTGGCTTGTTCAATTCTGTGATAATTCATCAGGTCGGTAAAACTCTTGTTATAAACAGAGTTAATCACCTGAGATAGCGCATTGGTAGATACCTGGAGTTGGCCGGCCAGTTTAGACAAGGACATTTCCGGGTCTAGAAAACAGCGGTCGACAGTTATTTTTTGCTCAAGCTGCTTTTGTAATTGTGTCTGTTTTTCAAGAGTTACCGATGAACCCGGATACTTGGTCTGAAAGTAAGCGGTATACCGGTTTTCCTGAAGCATGATGGCACTGACAGTATACAGGCCGATGGCATACAATACAGCCCCGCCTATATAGCCTGAGTATTTAAAGAGGGCAGGAGAGTACACCAACAACAGGACTCCTGTGATAACGAGAAAATCGCGGAGCCAGCGGTTTGCAGATTTTGGTGCATGGTTTTGCTTTTTGCTGTAATCGCGATATACCCAAACCGCCTGCAGGTAATAAAACAGAATGGAGACATAGGAGGCATGCAATGCAAAATCTCTCCAAAAAGGCCAGGGTTGAAAGGGGCTGCTCACCAACAACAGAAAGTAGGGGGCGAAATGCCACAGGTAGCTTTTCGAAAAGGTAAAACCCTGCTGCGTTCTGGAAAGAAAGTAGAGCACCATCAAGGGACCAATAGCAAACTGGTGGCTTAGTCCGATGTTAACCAGGAGCCGCCATATCTCCAGGCTCATTTGCATGTCAGGGTCCAGCTCTCTGACATGTACCACAATGTTTTTAGCTATTCGAATGGAAGTGACAACCAGTAAAAGGGAGAAAATACGATTGGATATATCACCTTTCTTGCGAAACCAAAGGATGATGGCAAAGAGAACGCCCTGGAAGGAACCAAAAGCGGCAAAAAGTGTCAGCCAGTCTAGTCTGAACAAACTGAAGCATTTGTGTACTCCTGCAAGTCAGCAAAAATTGACCTGATAATCAACTTTAATTGTGCCCATATTATGAAACGGAGAATGTAGAAACGAAAAAAATCCGGGCATAACCATGCCCGGAAAGGTTTCTGGTAGTGTGTGATTCTCGTAACCGCTACTCTTTATAAAGTACTACTACTTCAATGCTTCGGTTTTCCTTCTTTATGCCCAGGCCCAGTTTTTTAAGGGCATCAAAAAATGATTGATTGTCTTCACCATAAAACTCAAATTTCAAATTGTAGATTCCTTCTATTCCCGTTTCGTTAACTACCGGCATACCAAGAATTCCATGGTTTTCCAGGTAGGACCTGAAATCATCCAGAGATACGCCTGTGCCTGAAAAAGTGCCTCCCCGGGCAGAGTATCCACTTTTCTTAGTGGCAGGAAGGGCAGGAAAGTTCTCTCCCTCCAATTTATAAAGCACAGCTACTTCCTGCTCACGGGTTCCCTTTTTCCCTTTGATCTCCAGTGCCTTGTTCAGCTTGCGTTTCAGGATGTCACGCAGGTAAGCACTGCTATCAGTCGGTACAATGATGTCTACATTGAACTTGTTCTCTGTTTTGGTGTGGTCAAACAGCGATTCGTCCACTTCATAGACCATTCTTAACCTGCTTGACTTAAAGGCTTCCCTGTACATGCCGGATATGGTTGTGTTATGCAGACTGAGACGTCTGTTTACAAAAGGACCTCTTTGAAACCTCTTGGTAAATGAGGGGATAGCCGGATTGCCGGGTTGAATCATAAATGACTCTACCGTACTGACATCGGCTTCGAAATAGTCCTCGGTGTAGTTAAAGGAGGTATTGTCTTTTTTCAAAGGCAGGTCTATGTCGCTATGGTTGAGTACTTTTCTGATAGTCTCTTTGGTAATGTTTTGCGGTCGCGTAATGGCCACTACTTTGCCTTGTTGATCAATCAATACCGAATGGGGGATCTTTCTGTAAGGAAAAACCTCCTGTGATTTTCCCGAAGCATCCAGGGCGTATTGAAAGGCATAGGGCCTCTTTTGGGCAAACTTCCGCACCCTCTCTTGTTTTTCCATGGTAACGGCAATCACTTCAAGAGATTCCGGAAAGGCCTGTTGTAAAGAATCCAGGTGGGGCATATTGCTGATACAGGGACCGCACCAGGTCGCCCAAAAATCCAGTAATACAACCTTACCTTTCAGCGCGGAGGTGCTTATGGGGGAAGATGCCTCATCTATTCCCTCAAAGGTCAGCCGGGGTGCGTGTTCACCGATACCGGTCTCCTGTGCATGGGTAAGGAAGGGTGCCAGAAAAAAGCTTATAGCAATTAATGTTTTCGATACTCTCATCTCTGTTTTTTTCTGATGAAAGTATCTATATCGTGTCCCGATCTTAGTTAACACAAATCTTAAGAAGTGTAAATATTTGTTAATGAAGCCTCTCAGGAGTCGTCAGGCGTTTAAATCAATGAATATCAGCAGGTTTTATCTACTCTGTTCGGGAATTAACCGGGGGCATGCGGGAGGCTGGCATTCACTGTAAACCTGATTGGTAATAAGTGTAAATCTATGTTAAGGAATTAGATGCTGCCTGATGCGGCCTCTATATTTACCTCCATGACACAACGAATTAAACTTTTGGCCGGGTTGATAGGGCTCTCACTGGTGAGTATGCTGGCACTTCAGGCCTATTTCCTTCAGGCTGATTTTAAAACTAAAAAAGCGGACTTTAAAGCAGACCTGGACGCTATGTTGGAGATTACTGCTCAGGAGATTAACATGCTGAGAAAAGAAGAAATCAACAGGATGCACCGCCTGGACATGCTGGATACCAGCTATGTGAAACTGGAATACGACCTGGAGGACCCTGAAGGGCCTTCTATAAATGTTTTCAAAGTAGAATCACAAAGCCATGAACTGACCTACAGGGTTGGCTGGGATAAGGTATCAAAAGACTCTGTTTCGCAGCAATACCTGTTCGACCGGTTTTTTAACCCCATCCACCGGGATAGCAAAAGTATGCTCTGGGCCATCACCACCTCACTGAGCGATCGGCTTTCTGCCTATCAGGATACGCTTTCCGCTGATATGGATGAGTTTAACCTCAGGTTGTCTGAGAGACTTTTGCAGAGGTCTATCAATCCGAATTACGAGATTATGTTCATTAAAGAGCGTACTACGCATACTTTCGAAGATGAAAGAGTGATCGCCTCCAAAGGGGTACAGCTTGATCATCAGGCTGACGACCGCTATGTTATTGTCTATTTCGAAAGACCGTTTTTCAATGTCTTCAAGCGATTGTATTTATTGCTGGCGGCTTCAGCGGTGGTGGTAGCACTTATTATTGTAAGCTTTCGTCTGTTGATGAAGACCATCAGTAAACAGCGAAAGCTCTCGCAACTGAAAGATGACTTTATCGATAATGTAACCCATGAATTGCTCACACCCATTGCTACTATGAAAATCTCTCTGGAGACCCTGGAACAGCCTGATGTGCAGGCAGATCGGGAAAAGATAGCCAAGTACGTGGGGCTGTCAGTACGCGAGCTCAACAGGGTATCAGGCATTGTACATAATGTATTGCAGACCAGCCTGCATGAGCAGGATGAGCTGAGACTCAATTACGAGGAAGTAGACCTGGATAAGCTGATCACTGGGCTGATCAGTTATCATACAGAACGCTCTGAGAAAGAAGTAGAATTTCGCTACCAGCCCGGAAAACCCATACTGGTAAACACAGATATGCAGCATATTTCCAATGTGCTCCACAACCTGATTGACAATGCCATTAAATACAATAATCAGGAAAGACCGATGGTAGAAATCAGGGTGAAACAACAGGAAAACGAAGTGTCACTGACTATTGCCGACAATGGCCCGGGTATTGCCAGGGGGCATGAAGAAAAAATCTTCGGAAAGTTCCATCGGGTGGTCAATGAAAACTCTGATTCGATAGGTGGACTGGGAGTCGGTTTGTATTATGTGCGAAATATATTGAGCAGGCTCAACGGAAAAATACAGCTGAAAGGTAACTCTGCCACTGGTTCGGCCTTTGAAGTAACCCTTAAGTCCTGATCTTATGAAAAAAGCAAAGAAGATTCTTCTGGTCGAAGACGAAATGTCATTGGCCATGGTAGTTCAGGACAACCTGGAAAGCCGGGGGTACCGTGTAGTACATGCCCGCAATGGTGAAGAAGGGCTGAAGAGTTTCTATCATCATGAACCGGATATTGTGATCCTCGATGTGATGATGCCCAGGGCAAACGGCTTTCATGTTGCCAAAACCATTCGCAATACCGACAAGAATACCCCGATCCTGTTTCTTACCGCCAAAGTACAGGTGGCCGATGTGGTAACAGGTTTTGAGTCCGGTGGCAATGACTATATCAGAAAGCCTTTTAGCATAGAAGAGCTATTGGTGAGGATAGAAGTATTGATGAATGACAACCGCTTACTCGAGCAGACCCCTGTGAGTAAAGAGACCCGTTTTGAGATAGGCAACTATAGTTTCGACAGTCGCAAATCAGAACTCTACCATACCGGTACGGTGCAGAAGCTCACTTTCAGGGAAGCCGCCCTCTTACGGCTCTTTTGCGAAAATGTAGAAGAACTGCTTACCAAAGAGAGCATACTCCTGAAAATCTGGGGAGATGATTCATTCTTCAATTCCCGTAGTCTCGATGTCTTTATATCCCGCCTCAGGAAGTACCTCAAGAAGGACAGTGCTATAAGCATAATCAATATCAGAGGAGTAGGCTACAAGCTTATGATCCATTCATGATCCATCGTAAAAAGAAGCGATTCCCACTACCGCAAATTGTCAAGTCTTCTTATTTTTGGTCGATAGAATAAAGAAAACCGGCCATTAGTGCCAGGTAAATCGAAAACCAGAATATGGGAAGAGCATTTGAATTTCGTAAGGGTAGAAAAATGAAGCGTTGGGGCATGATGTCCCGCGTTTTTCCAAAACTAGGTAAGGCCATCACCATGGCAGCCAAAGAGGGGGGAATCGATCCTGATATGAATGCAGCATTGCGTACGGCTATCCAGAATGCCAAGGCGCAGAATATGCCAAAAGACAATATCGAAGGCGCCATTAAACGTGCGGTTAGTAAAGATGTAGATGCCTACATAGAGGTAAACTATGAAGGCAAAGGGCCGCATGGTGTTTTAGTTTTTGTAGAATGTGCTACCGACAATCAAAATCGTACTGTAGCGAATGTAAAGTCTTACTTCAATAAGGCTGGAGGAGCGCTGGTGCCCACCGGCTCTCTTGAGTTTATGTTTAGTCGCAAGGCCGTGTTTGAGTTTGAGAAAACGGAGGAGATGGACCTGGAAGAGATGGAGTTTGAGCTGATTGATGCCGGACTGGAGGAAATTGAGCAGGACTATAACGAAGAGGACGAGACTACCACCTTGTATGTAACCGGTGACTACAAAGCCTTTGGTGATCTGCAGTCAGCACTGGAGGGGATGAAAATCGATGTAAAAAATGCCAGCCTCAAGCGTTATCCGACCACTCCTGTGGAGTTTACCGAAGAGCAGATCGAAGAAATGGATAAAATGCTGGATAAACTCGATGAAGATGAAGATGTACAGGCGGTGTATACCAATATTGCCTGAGAAATAACAGGAAGTCCTTAAGTCTTCCAGGTGAAAGGCGTGACTTTTGAGAATTTGATAGTAGACGGGTACTATCAGCAAAACAAAGCTCACGTCTTTTTTATGCCCAAATACGTGATTTAGACATGAGACACAGGAATATGACCATGCTTTCTGTCTGGCTTATTGAGCAGGTTGAAGAACCTGATTCGTAAAGGAGCATATGATAAGTTTAAATAACAGGAATAGTCAGAATCGATTCATTTGCTAAGGCGATAACCCAGATTAAGTGTAATGAGAGGTAATGGCCTGTTGTTGGGTCCAAACCTGAACTGGTAACCCAACCCGGCAGCAAAATCTATGTTCAGGCGTTCATTGAGTTGTCTTTGCATGCCCCAGATAGGGCCCAACCATACAGAGTCGTCCAGTTCGTAGTTCCGAAACTGCTCAGGCAAGGTAGCCAGTGTCTTGAAGGCCAGGTAGTTTCCGGAGTTTGCTGCGGTAGGTCTTCCCTTCTCTGCTCTTTTGGTTAGGTTAGTATACATCCTGTATTGAAGGTCAACTACCGGATACCAATGGGCATTAATTCCGGATCTTCCTCTGTCTGCGAAGACTACGGCACTTCTGGCGGCAGATAGAAGGCCCATCTTACCAAAAACCGTATGTTTCTTGCTGAGTGCCATTTCATGGCTCACTCCAACAGTCATAAATTCAACCCTTGTGACAGATACAGTCTGAGCAGGAGCCCGGGTTTGAGAAAAGACATTCTGAGGGGGCAGAAAGGTGACCATCAGGGTAAATAGTGTAGTGCAGACAAGCCTTTGCATATATCGAACCGGGAATGTGGGAATATTGTAAACATAAGTTGCTCAAAGGTGGTAAAGGTCATCAATCAGGCTATTTTTATCAGAACATGTGATCTGAACCAGCATTGTGAATTGGATTCTGAAAAGTGTCGTTTCACTACCTGGTGATTTGCCAGAAGCTAAACAATTCAGCCCCGAACAGGTCATTAGCGTAAACAGTTTTATATGAAACACCTATCTCTCGTCTTTCTTCTGGTCTCTTCACTTTGGTTGGGGGGAGATGTCTCTTCTTTCAGGGCTGAACCCTTTGTCAGAACTATCGACATCAGGATTGAGCAAAAACTGATGTTTACTGATGTGACCATTGACGGTGAGGTCTACAACTTTCTGATTGATACCGGGGCTCCCTTTGTGCTTTCTCCCGAGCTGGCAGAAAAGCTGAATTTTAAAACCAGTTATACCACTGTAATCGGATCGAGCAATTCAAAAAGAGGGGCTGCACAGGTGGGAACAATTAAAAAAAAGGTAGAAGTAGGAGGGCTTAAGTTCAGCAACTTCAAAGCCATGGTACTTGATTATAATGCGAACACAGAAGTGATCCGCTGTCTTGATTTTGACGGGATTATCGGGGCCAACTTTATGAATGGAGCCATCTGGCAGATTGACTATGATGAAAAGAAGATCGTTATCACAAACAGGCTGAAAGAGCTGGATGGTATCAAAGATGCCTGGTATGTAAAAATGGACAAGCGAGGTTTTAACAAGAGTCCTTACATACCGGTAAAGGTAAATCGGGGTGATTTTGGTATGGCACTCTTTGATTCTGGTTTTGCCGGCTTTTTTGACCTGAGTTACAGGAGCTATGCAAAATCTCTTGAAGGGGGAAATATGGATCAAAGAATCAAAGTATTGGAAGGGCGCGGTATCATGAGCGAGGGCGCATTTGGTGCTGAAGATACTACCGGATACTTTATGCAGGTTCCTCAGCTGATTGTGGGGCGTGAAAAGGTGGTCGAGCCGGTATTCGTCATGGGGCATACTAAAAATGCCAAGGTGGGAGCGGAGTATCTTAAAGGCCGGTTGGTGACCCTGGATTTTCCACGAAAACGCTTTTATGTCAGCGAGAAGGAGAACAAGTATGTACCTGCCGGCAGACGCAGTTTTTTGTTTGCTGCCAGCCCGGATTCGGGTGTGTTGAAAGTATCTTCTGTCTATGGAAAGCTATTGCAGAATCAGGAACTGAAAATAGGTGATGAGTTGATAGCGATAAACGGAAAAGTACTGGCCGAAATGGAAAAATGTGAGGCGCTGATTTATGTAAGAAACCAGTTGAGTCTTGAAACTCCCATTGAAATCAAGGCCAAAAGAGGAGACAGAGAAATATTTTTAACATTAGATAAGTCGCTGATATTCAGTGATTAAAAATTAAATTCTTCTAAAGTTTTACGCCCCGCTTTAATATCTTAGCTCATTTTTGGCACACTTTTGGGAATAGACTAGTCATCAACAACCAAAGGGAGGTCAACATGAAAAAAGCTTTACTCGGAATATCATTTCTTATACTCATATCGAGTTGTGACTACACAATTATCGAAGAAGTATACGATCCAAGGGACCAGTTTACCGGTCGCTTTGATACAGAAGAATACAGTGAAACACTGGACGCATACACTTACTATGATGTCACAATTTTCAAAGACAATGACCCTTATAGTAATGTGGTGTATATCCGGAATTTCTATGGGGCCAACATAGAGATATTCGCGGAGGTCAATGGAAATAAACTCGTAATACCCAGACAGAGAAACGGGTACTACCTGATTGAAGGAATTGGCAGTATAGATTTTGGCGAAATCGTTATGAGCTATACAGTAGAAGATACAGATCCAAGAAGCCGTTTTGTGGACTATTGCAGTTCGGTTTCTTTCAGAAGATAAATTGTTGTTTTGAGTTTTGAGTTGAGGGACTGGCTGGAGAGCCGGTCCCTCTCTGTTTGTGGCCTCTGGTTTTAGCTAAAAGCCTCAACAATCTCTGCAGGTATCCGCATAGGTCGTTTGGTGTTGCCATCCAGTAAGCACCACCAGGTACCGGCCTGACACAAGAGCTCATTGGTTTCAGCATGAAATATTCTGACTAGTCGCTGGCTTTTAACACCCACATTTTCATTTACATGGGTCTTAATAAGAATCTGATCTCCCAGCAGGGCGGGCTTTTTATATTCGATAAAATGGTTGATCACTACCCAGGCATATTTAACCAGCCATTCGGGGTTAGCTACTGCTCTCCAGTGTGCCTCAGCCACATCCTGCACCCACTGTAGATAGCGTACATTGTTAACATGATTCATCATGTCCAGGTCTGCTTCGCTGACAGTGAGGGTCTTTTCGAATATTGAGGGATTATCATGGGCCATAGTTCGTGAAAGATAGGGATTTGTTAGATTTATAAAGACACTGAAAATACAGATATGGCCATTCCCTTTGTAAGAACCCCGGAAGAACGTTTTGTCAACTTACCTGACTATCCCTTTGCTCCCCGCTACCTGGATATAGATGGGCTCAGAATGCATTATGTAGATGAGAAGGGGAGTACAGGTGAAACCGTGCTGATGCTTCATGGAGAGCCTTCCTGGTCGTTTCTGTATCGTAAAATGATTCCAGGGATCAATGCTGCCGGGCATCGCTGTGTAGCTCCGGACCTCATAGGTTTTGGCAAGTCGGATAAACCTACTGAGCGAAGTGCTTATACCTATAAGGCTCACCTCGACTGGCTGGGGACATTTATCCAACAGCTTGACTTAAACAATATCACCCTCTTTTGTCAGGACTGGGGAGGATTGTTGGGGCTCAAAATACTTACTGAAATGCCTGAGCGCTTTGCCAGAGTGGTGACGGCCAATACTTTTTTGCCTACCGGAGATACGCCCGCCAATGATGCCTTCA
>DIYF01000182.1:0-12874 GCA_002427745.1 Roseivirga sp. UBA6061
TCAAAGTATGCATGATGATGCTTTACCCACCTTCTGGCTGTCAGGTTGAAGCTTAATTCTTCGGCCAGCATGGATACCGGCTTGATGTATCTGCCAGGGAAAAAGGGTAATTCTATAATGTTGACTCCTGCTTTGTCAAAGCTGCGTTCTACGGCTTTGAATGGACCACCTGTGAGAACAGTCACCTGGTGTCCTTTTGAAACCAGTGATTGAGACAATTCCCAAACGTGGGTTTGAATTCCTCCTTTAAACTTCCAGGGAAGCGACTTACAGATTAACAGTATGTTCAGTGTTTTGGCTTTCATGTCAATTGGCTTTTCGTTTACCTGACTTAGGCTGTTTTTTGTCATTAGTGGCAAATTCTCTTTTGGCCAGGGAGCTTCCCCAGATCATGGCTGCCACAGCAATGGGAAGTACCAGGGGCCAGGGCATTCCTTCAAACATCATGACTGTGCCAGATTATGTGAAGTGTGAAGGAACTCAGTTCTGGATCTTTTCATCCATTTCAATGCTCCAAGGGTAGAGCTGAACAAGGAAGGCAGTGCCTTGAAAATCACCCAGGAGTGTTTGAATAACGGCCCGCTGGGTATCGTAATCAGGTAGCTGGCTATATTGGCTGTCAGGCCGGCTAATGCAACAAAGAAGAGTGCCTCTGTAAGCCAGAAAGTGGTGATAGTGCATACTATCAGGGCCAGGGGAGCCAATGCTCTTGGTGGAAGTGCGAGCTGCAAGGTTTTGTGAAGGTAATCCCGCTTACCCTCTTTCAGGCCTTTTAGGGCAGGCACCATCTCTTTTTTGAAGAAACTGTACTGTGACTCCAGCCAGCGTCCGCGTTGTCTTGAATAGGCCTCAAAAGAGGCTACTTTTTCATCGCTCACGATCATATCCGTAGCATACTTAATGTATACCTGCTGGCGGGTGAGCATCAATTCCATTTCTTTGTCAAAACCACCTATTGCCTCTAGTTGGAATACCACTGACTTAAACAGGTCATAGGTAAAGGCCATTCCTGAGCCTGAGAGCTTTGAAGACAATCCCAGTCTGTTGGCGCCCTGGCAAAGCATAGCGTTGTTTGCTGTTTCAGAGAAACCGTCCAGTATGGCTATGGCACTCTGGCTGTTGGCCGCTCTGCGCTGACCTTGTATAGCGGTATATCCCTGATTGAGGTAAAGGCTGGCTTTTCTTAAGAAACTCAGGTTTACCACATTATCGGCATCGAGAATCACTACCCCGTCATAGTCCTTGTTGAATTGACGCATGGCACTTTGCAGGGCTTTTACCTTGGTGCTTTTTTCAAAGTTCACTGTGTGAACCAAAGCGCCTAATGAGCGAAGTGCTGCTTGGGTTTCTGCCTTTAGTCCATCAGCAATAACCACATAGTCAAACAGGTCCCTGTGATACTCATACCTGAGTGCCAGGTTCTTCCTTGTGCTTTCCAGAATGACAGCATCTTCCTGATAGGCAGGTACCAGAATAAGGAAACGGTTTGGCGTTTCATTGGCCTCAAATGACTCTTTGGGAGCTACCTGAGAGGCGAGTGCCAGGATAAGCTGATAAACACCGGCTATCGTGAGCCAGGCCACCAGGGGAAGGATAAGAATGCTTACTATCGTGCTCATAATCGTGTGATTTTGTTGATTTAAAGGTATTCTGAGCAATACAGACTTTTCTGGTCTTCCGATGAGTGGTAAGCCTGTTTCGATAACTGTCGTGTTTTTGGTGTTGAGCTTAGAACGGAAGGTTATTAATTGACCTCCAATCGATAATTAAAGGACTATTCTCAAACAGTAGCTATTAATGTTACTATTTGGTCTTGTTTTTATAGGAGGGAAGGACGGTTGTAATAGCCAGGACACTAAGAAACTCCAGGGAAGCCCCAATAATGAGGAAAAGATCATTAAGCACTAAAAGGTAAGCCATCCAGAATAGATGCTTGGATAAGCATAATATCATGAAGGTATACAGCTTAGGTTTTGGGACCAATTTTGCATACTTCATTAATTTGAGTGCATAGGCAAAGAACATAACACTTGCTATGGCACTCAAAAAGAAGGAGGTTACACCAAGAAATATTTGAACAGATGATTGCAATCGTAGAAAGTTTCAGTTTCCAGTTATTGCAATCTCGGGGTTACTCTGCTTTATAAACAGGGGAATTCACCAGGCTTTATTGTGAGTTTTCACAGGGTAACTTGCATAAAATCCCCCTGCTGTCTAGTTGAAATGATATCAATTTCTTTATTTTTTTGATAAAAAAAGTCATGCCACAACAACTAACATTCCCAAACGAAGCTGAGATAGATCTCACAGATTATTTTCTAGACCCAGGAGTCGCGCAAGATGAAATCGATGAATTCTCAGATCGATTCAAAAGAAAGGTAAGGTCTAAACTGGAACCTTTGAATGCTCAAAATGCGAGCATTGTCATGAGTGAGTTTAAAAGACTTTATGAAGACACTGAGCAAGCTATTGCCGGTAAAGTTCAACCCAAAAAGTATGTGACGGGCATAAAAGTAACCATAGGGGTACAAAAGTCTATAAACTCCAAAGATGTAGTGCTTTTCTTTACCCCGGTGTACATGAAAGAAAAGGCCGGTGGTCCGGCGGGTAAATTTTATGCAGACATATTACCAGCTATGCCAGGTGAGCTTCCATATGTTTATAATGAAGTCATAGAAAAATTCACTAAACCGGATGAGGAAGACTTCAAAGATTCCACTAAGTTTTATCACCAATACATGAGGGTGAAAAGGTATAAAAACAACAACAGGCACTATCAACCTGCTCCGGAGACAGACTGGCGTGGTGATACCAAGTCTATGGTTTTCTCTTTCAAAGAACTGTTCGAACTCTACCATGACAGCTACAAGGATGAAGACCCCAATTGGTACTACGGTCTTCAAATTGCGGCTATTAGTGCCAGTATGTTCGTAGAGGCTCCATCCGGTAGTACCCTGGAAGACCGTTATAAACACAGCCTGGTTTTTAGCGTTCTACCATTGGTAGTGGTGGCACCCTATATCAAGAGTTCTGATGTCTTAAATAACGATGACCTGGCCAACCTGGCACACTTATGTCCGCCAGCTACTAACTGTAGCACCATTATCTATCCTTTATAAGGCGAACTGACCAATATCCTTTCCGACTGGTATTTTGAGGCCCTGCTCTCATTTATATCAGTCGGTTTTATTTTAAACTAATTTTATAATATTTTTCAAAGTTTAAAATTAAGTTTTTATCGAAAATTAATGTCAATCTATATCATGTTGTAACAAGCCTTTAATTTTGATTACTTTAATACCTGTACATACAGCGTATGAATATCACACTAGGTCATTTCTTAGGTGAAGCCCTCATTCTCCATTTTTCCTTCTTTGTAGGTATAATCTTCTATAATAGGTTTAATTCTTTTTTCAGGCTGATCCTTCTTCAGCTAGCAGTAGCCATTCTGTTTTACTGGCTTACTTATGCCATTCCTTACTTTCTGAAAAATGCATCAGAATCGGTGTTTCGATCCCCATTTATTACCATATTCTATTATTTGTTTCAAGCCACTCTCTTTTCATTAGGCATAAATAAGTTGTTCAAAACCCGAAGAGCTTATTGGCTTGTGCTCCCAAACTTTATATTGCTTTTTGTAGGTCAATACTTCTTTTCCGGGCAAGTAAATCTATGGCAACTTAATGGTCATGAGAATAACCTTTGGGTTTCTAATTTATACGTATTGGCAGAGATGCTGGTGTTGCTTTTTGCATTCAGGATTCTGGACAATAAAGCCTTGCCTCCCAAGTGGGTTCAATATGGCTTTGCTATATTCCTTGCTTCCTTCTTTGCTCATCAAGTTTTCTTTGGTATCAATAGGTTGGTGACCTATCCCATGATGATAGGGGGCTTGACCCTAGTAGTTTTGTACCTGAAGTATTTATTCATATTGGTGCAAGGTGACACACGGGTTACAGGAGAGTTTTGGGTGCTTACGGGTATTGCATTGTACTTTGCAGGCTACAGTCCTTTTTTTGGTATGTTCGATTACCTAATCACCAACCACCCACTTTTGAGTACCAAGTTATATATTACCCTGATACAGGGCCTGCTTAATAACCTTCGCTATGTTGTGGTTGGTTTCGTGTTCTTATCGTTGGTAGAAAGCCCTAAAATCGTCAAAGTGTGAATACTGCGGATGTAGCCATACCTATCATTCTTACCACCTTATTGGTGTTACTTCTGCTAAGTGGCATTGCCATCGCTTTCTTTACTCTAAACAGACAGAAGCAACGTCAAAAAGCTGAATTGACTCAAGCCAGGCTGGATTTTGAGAAAGAGGCCAGACAGGTAGAATTGGAACTGAGAGAGGAATTGGTTAGCCAGTTTTCGCGTGAATTGCATGATAACCTTGGGCATCAGATGACCGGAATCAGGTTGTCGGTGGAAAACCTCAAGCTGGATTTGCCTGAGCAGGCCGCATCATTTGAGACCCTGGATGATCAGCTTACCAATGCCTCTAAACAAATACGCCTTTTAAGCAGGTCATTAAGTCAAGACTATGTTTTTGATCTCGAATTGAAACAGGCAATACAAATGGAAATCGATCGGTATCAGCAGCTTGCCCGTTTTAAACTCTACTGGAAATACAATGAAGGCCCTAACAGAATGGATAAAGCTGAAAGTCTGGTAGTATTCAGGATTTTTCAAGAGATTCTCACCAACATTCAACGCCATGCAGAAGCAAGTGAGGTTTGGATTGAGCTATCGCAGGAGCAGGGCTTTCGTATGAATATCAAAGATGATGGTCGCGGTTTCGAGTTAAACGATACTTTATTACCTTCTAAGTCATTTGGTATCAGAAATATCAAAAAACGAGCGGCTGTGCTGGGACTAGACTGCAAGATTATAACGCAAAAAGGAAATGGCTGTGAATATCAGTTTACAAAACCAATATGACACCTGTAGAACCTAAAAAGTTAATTCTGGTTGATGACCACCTGCTTGTACGGAATGGTCTAAAAGTGCTCATTGAAAAATTAGGTGACTACAAGGTAGTAGCCGAGTTTGATAACGGGGTTGAGCTCATCAAAGCATACCCCTTCAAAGAATCACCAGATTTGATTTTAATGGACATTAGCATGCCTGAAATGGATGGTGATGAGGCTTTTGAAAACTTAAACGAAAAAGGTTCTGATATTCCTGTCTTAATATTGACCCTTACTAATGATGAAGAGCAAATTGTTAAACTTTTTAGGGCTGGAGTGAGGGGGTATTTACAAAAGGATTCTACTGCCATGGTGCTAAAAAAGGCCATAGATAATGTGATTGAAACAGGTTACCACCATAATGAATTTCTCACCTATTCCCTTCGTCATGATACCAAACCGAAAAAGCAAACGGAGCAGGAAATAATCCTTCAAGGGCTTTCTGACCGAGAACGAACTTTTCTCAAGCTGGTCTGTCATGAAGCCGAGTATACTTACGATCAGATAGCCGGAGAAATGGGGGTACAGCACCGTACTGTTGATGGCTATCGGGAGTCTATCTTCGATAAATTCAATATCAAGTCTAAAACCGGGCTGGTGCTCTTTGTTTTAAAGCATCGGCTACTCGATTACCTTTGACATCCTGAACATGTCCGGGTAAAAACCCGGGACTTAAACGGGAGAACTCCCATTGTCTTGAGGGCTAATAAGATTGAGCTTTGATCTATATCAAAATCAATCAATCATGTCTGCACCCTTTAGAATCAGATACCCCAAAAAGCAAGGTCTGGAGATAGAAAATCAGGAACCGAATCCTGATTATGATAACTATCTGGCCAGGCTTACCAAACTTATCCCGCTTCTCATCATCAGAATTAAAGGTACCATCGTGCAGATACCTGATGAGACTTCCTGGTTTAAGAAAAATGACATTGAGTGGCCCATGGTCGCCATATCAATTGTCTCTTACATCATTTGGGTATATGCCATAGGAGACTGCCTCTTTATACCAGTCAACCCAGACTATAAGTTCGTAATCGCCATCACGGTGATGTTATGGACCTTCCTGGTGCCTTACCTCTACAAACCATCGAAACCGGATACTGAAGTCTAATTCAAACATCAATTATTAAGAAGCTATGAAAAATTCCAGTATAAAACTCATGCTGCTGGCACTAGGCCTACTGCTCTTTTCTGAAACCTATGGACAAAACCCTGGTAGAAAACCGGGGGTGAACACAAAAGATGTGCAAACCTTGAGCCTTTTCGATTTAATGGAAGAGAGCGATGAGCAAGAGGTGAGTTCCAATCAAAACATAGACATTTTTAAGTTGTTCGATATACTCAAGCGTATACATACTAATACACCTGGAAAGTTTGATGCGAAGGTCGATTCTATCTCTGGTCTCTACCGATTGAAGAAAAAAGAGCTGCTGAGCTTATTCTATAATTCTTTTATGGGCAAAAGCCGCACTGGGGAGTACTCAAAAAGGCTGAAAATGGCTTCAAGTTTATACAAAAGTGATTTGAAGGATATTTACGGTGACTACATTGAAAGACTGAATAAAGGAGAGAAACTATCTGAAGCCCAGAAAGTAAGGAATGATTCGTTAACCAAAGCGAAAGAAAAGAATTCAAAATTGTATGCAGGAATATTTGAAGATTATTCTTACGGCAGAACACTACTTTTTCCAACTCGTTTTAGACGTAATTTAACTCGTTATTTCTATAGTGGAAGAGCAGACAGAGGGGTAGAAATACTGGAGAATAACTTCTTTAATATCAACACTGAATTAGGGTCTGGTTCTTTGTACTCTGAGGTTCTGGCAGGCTATTTAGGGCCTGCAAGAATCAGCCTCGGAGGTATGATAGCAACTTCAGAATTAAGAAAAATCACTGGTCAGGAAATCACAGAAACCGCTAACCTTGATTCCCTCATACAAGTGATTGATAACGAAAATGATCAAGTATTGACTACGCAAAGCTTTTTAGCAGGAGGGGGCAATGCATTGGCCAATGTTTCAATACCCTGGGTTTATTATCATTCTAAGAGCCTGGATGTCACCTTTTCACTTACTTCATTTTATAGGTTTGGATTCCTGTTGCCTGAAGTAGGTACTACTTCTGACGATATTAGAACCAGCAGTGCTTTTGGCTGGGATTTTAATGGTTGGGTTGACCTTTTAGGTGAAGAAAGTGATTTTGCATTATTCGTTAGCGGCATGATTCAGCGGCATACAAACAAAGAAAACACATCGGCCATTTTGGACGTGGATAATAAGGATTTCTTTTGGTCATATGAATTTGCCATAGGCTTTGATATTGGTAAGCAATTTAGAATCTCGTTCAATTTGCCGGGATTGCTTACCAATCATCCAGGTGAAGATCCACTGCCTAATACGATCTCATTGAATCTGCTACCCTTTAAATAGCGAATAATCCAATTAAATTTAGATACAGCTAATTTTCAACAAGCTTCAAAATTAAATCATGAAACTAAGGAACAAAGTATCAATACCACGGGAGTTTAGCTATTTCGACAAGTTTCAGGATAGACTGATCGAACTGACTCCTGATAAGGATGAATTGGTTGTGACCTTGCAACCCAATTTGGAAGAAACAGAGAGCTTCAAACCGGCTCAGTTTGACAGTCTTACCGCCTTTGAAGGTATGTTATCCACTAATAAGTTTAATTCTAAACTAGGAATAGCGGTTTTCAATTTTACACCGGATGAAGACCTGCTGGAAGTTTCAGAGCGGCTGGAAACACCAGACCTTGCCAACAGCTTGCCGGCATGGCTGGACAGTGATGGAAACAAGAGATATCTAATCCCTGACGAAGTTACTGTACAGTTTAACGATGAACTACCTGTTGAAGTCATGGAAGAGATCATAGCAGGTCTGGGTTCAGAGATAATTGTTGAGCAAAGGACACCAGGTTATTATACAGTATCTGTTCCTCCGGAAAGAACTCTATTCGGCATGATCAACGAATTTAACCAAAGGGAAGAGGTAGTCTTTTCAGAACCGAGTGAGATCAGCTTTGACGATGACCTGGTTGCTCCTCCCAACGATCAATATTTCAACAAACTCTGGGGGCTTCGCAATAACGGACAAATTGTGAATGGCGCCAGAGGTAAGAAGGGTATAGATATTGATGTATTAGATGCCTGGGATATTACTAAGGGTGATAAATCAGTAGTACTTGCCATCATCGATTCAGGTATGGATATGACGCACCCTGACCTTGAACCTAACCTGTTGCCCAGGAATGGAGAAGATTGGGATTTTGCTGATAGTGATGGATCTCCAGATGACGAGGGGAGTCATGGTACGCATGTATGTGGTACCGCAGGAGCTGTGGCTAATAACAGGACAGGTATTGCAGGTGTGGCCCCCAATTGTTCACTCATGCCGCTAAGAATAAACTTAACAGCTGGTAAAAATCAAAATCGGGCTGATGCGATTAATTATGTAGCGGCTCAGGCAAAATACCACAAAAACAGGCGCTATATCGTCAACTGTTCATGGCGTGCGAGCAAAGATTTTACTGCCATTACTTATGCCATAAAGCGTACTGTAAAGTCGAATGTAATCATCTTGTTTGCAGCCGGTAATAAGGGGGATAATATGGATAGGAAGCCTCAGTATCCGGGAGTGTTGCCTGAAGTAATCTGTGTGGCCTCAATTGATAGTCGGAACCGTAAGGCACGTAAATCAAATTACGGAACACAAGTTGATATCTGTGCACCAGGTGTCAATGTCTACTCTACAGTTCCCAAAAATAATTACGACTATAAAAGTGGCACTTCTATGGCTACCCCTCATGTAGCTGGTGTGGCTGCTCTGGTATGGTCAGTCAACAAGAAGCTGACAAGTGATGAGGTCAGGAAAATTGTGGAAAACAATGTAAAGGACGTTTATCGGGACAACCGGAGGTACAGAGGAAAACTCGGTAAAGGAAGGGTGAATGCCCATCTGGCCGTTCTGAAAGCAGTAGAAGCACGATCTAACAGAGTATTCTCCGAACTAGCGGCACTCGAGCCTGTGAGTGAATAGAATCATATTGTTTTGTGTACTGATTTACTCCAAAACATTCGCCAGGCTCCCATCTAATATTACTCTAGCCTCATGACATTGGCTTGTCCCACTGGCTATCACTTGTGATTCATCTAATAGCTTAAATCACCATTTCTGGTGATGCCTGGGAGTGCTCGTCATTGCAAATTACATGAGGCAAAATATTTATTACAATTATTTAATAGCAATCAGGGCTTATCAATAGATGTCATTAGTACATAGAAATAGTTACTGATAAACCAACCGGACTTAACCTCTGAAGATATGAGAAGTTTACTACTGTTTGTGATTTTCTTGGCAAGTACAATTGCTCTGAGCGCGCAAACTTCGGCCAAGAAACTCAGCGGCATTTATTACATAGACAGATTAATAGTTGGAGAAAAGGAGAACTCAAACACAGCCTCAGTTTCTTCCGCAAGGGTGAATAGTCTCGAAAAAGATTACTTCGAACAGTTTCTGAAATATATACCGGAATATGTAAAAAACACCAATATTTCATCTACGACAAACACTCCATTTGTGGGCATAAGCTCTCCTTTTTACATCAAAGATGTCCCGAATGCCATCGAGGTGATTAATTCCCAAAAGATTGGAATTGCCATCGAAGAAAAGTCGGCTGAAATCGAACGGGCGCTTACTAAGGCTCGGGTTAACATTTTGAAGGGAATAGAAAAAGTCAGTAATGATCTGGGTGCTCATGATTTAGTAAAAGTTGCAAAAGCCTATGACAGAGATACATTTTTTGATATCAGTAATGATGGTATCAATACAACACTTGACAACCGGTTAAGTAATGCTCTGCTGGATCATTTTGGTGAAAATTATGGGGAGATAAAGGACGTAATCAAGGCCGAACTGGACCCTATTAATAAAAGTATCGCTGACTTCGGTAAAGGATATGAGCGCATGATTACCTATGAATTTAGCAAGCTCGGCAACTTCAGGGCAATCAAGCATAAGTTGGACAAGAACCTGGCCACTTATGAATCACTTAGGAATTCTTCTCCTCTGGAAGCGGTAAAGATCCTTAAACAGAATGAAATTATTCTTGGCCTGATTGACCAGCAATATCTTGGTAAGGTTGAAAGAATTGCCAATGACGTATCGGCCGTAATCGATGGGTTAGATAATCTGAATCAAGTCAAAAACGAAATAGAGAAGGGGTGGGCTGAAATTGAAGGAGTGCTCAAAGGGGAGATAGACCTGGCTCGACTAAGCCTTGGTAAGCTAACTACAGGGAGTTTTGAAGATATATTCATAGGCCAGGATTTCAAAGTCATAGAGGCAGAGCAACTTTATTATTCAGCCCTTGGAGTGCTGGATGGACCTCTCAGTAATGTACTGGGGGTTGACAGACAAGAGATCAGCGAAGCTGCAAGGATGATAGGAGGTGTGGGCTTTGGCATTGCCAGGATGTATTCCGGAGATATTTTCGGGGGAGCAATGTCGGTGATCGGGGGACTATTTGGTGGTAGCAGGCGCAAGAGTTCCGGAACTTCTGCATTGGCCAATACCATGGTAAAGGGCTTTAATCAGGTATTTGAAGGTCAGAGAAAAATACTTGAAGGTCAGGTCACCATAGTCAACAATCAAAAGCTCATAGTCGACAATCAACGTCAGCTTTCAGATCAAATATCTGAAATGCATAAGCAAATGATCACCAATGACACGATTACCTGGTCATTGATAGAAAATCTTCATCAACAAATCATACAAAATGATTCATTAATCGTTTCAATTCTCACTGAAATAGATAGTAAGGTGGCCAACTTGCATGTTGAATTGAGGCAGTTTCATTCTGAAACGAGGTCGGAACTTGCAACAATTCAACAAAAGCTGAATACCATTACCAACCAAAACAATTGCATAGCCAGCGCCATTCAGGAAGCCAATCTCGAGGCATTTAAATGCAGGTCTATCATGGAAAATGACCTGATTGAAGCCACTAAAGCAGGGCGCATTACCTCCATTGAAGACTACAGCGAATACTTTGTTTCAGCATGTATAAAAGGACTGGAAGATCTACCCAATAAGGCCAATCCAGCCACCCTGTCGCTGGATTTCAACAAGTGTCTTGATTCCGGTGGGCTGGGAGAGGGAGACATTTATGACCCCAAAGCTCTTTTTGCCATGCTTAGAGACTTATGGAATGAAAAATATGGTGGTAGTCAGTATAATCTCGGTGCAGCTTATGTAGCGCTCCTGAATCCAACCTTAAAGGTGGATGGAAATAAAGATGTGTTGATTGCAAGAAGCTTGAGAAGAGCAAAAGGAGGCTGGTATAAAAATGAGGATCTTCTCAATGGGGTTAATGTGATTAATAAAATGGACCCTGATGCATTTAACAACATGAATGCAGTTATCGACATTACTACTTTTTATCTATATGCTCTGCCCATGTTGGCCAAATCAGGCTCTCTGGGTGAAGAACTCATCAATGAAAAAGAATATGGAGCCTATTTGAAAAAAAGAGTTATTCAAAACGCAGTAAAGTATTACAAACAAATACTGGAAATCACAATGGCTCAGCAATCCCTCATGTCTGGAACTATGCTTCTGAGCCATATCAAAGCGAAGCTGAGTAGTAGTCAAATCAGCAGGAAGGAGAAAATGAAATGGGTAGATGCTATCAGAAACAATCAATACCTGGCTTTCAATTTCCTTAAATACATGCATTCTACAGGCTCAGGGTATAGCAAACTGATTGGGAAAGACTTCAAGGTTGAATTTTTCAAGAACAGGATCAATTTCAGCCAATTGGATAATGGTAAATACAATACGGTATTCAAAATCCAGGACTCAGTAGCCCTGGAATTAGTCTACAGCCCGGACAGGGTGCTTCCAAATGGCTTTTATCAAATGATTGATTTACATAAGAAATACCTCATTCTGGATGCTGAATTAAAAACTCTGAAAACCTTAAAGAGGAAGAATTTGATTACTCTGAAAGAACTCTATCTAAACTAGAAGACATGAAAATCTTTGCCAATCACACCACCAAATTAGCAGGTATACTGCTCACCTTATTTATTGCTGTGGCCTTGATGAGCACAACCACTCAAACGAGGGTAACTGAGGTTCCGTTGGGCACAGTGATTCTTAATATGATACCTCCGGAGATCTTCCTGGCAGAGGAGGAGAATAAAGGTTGGGCTTTCCTGAATGGTCAGCAAATGGATAAGAGCTGGGAGCTGACTGCCAGAATCAACAGTGAGTATGACAACAGTATTTTTGAACATCTGCGTGAAAAGCTTCCAGATGCCAGAGGACAGTTTCTTCGTAGCATGAACCATGGCGGTTATGGACTCGATACCTGGAAGGACAGGAAAGTAGGGGTATCGCAAAAGGCATGGTTAAAAAAGCATAATCATGATTTTAAAGTAAGCGTAAACGGGAAAACTAAATCAGGAGGCAGTCATAATCACAGGGTTGGTATTAACCATTTTGAACTTAACCCGGATCGGCAATATAGTCACCCAATTGCTTCAATGAATGGTGGTGCTTATGATCGTTCAAGATGGGTAGCTGCAGTCCCAAAAAACAAAGATTTTCTGATGCCTTTCTTCAGAAGCGAAATAACGGATCATAATGGGACTCATCAACATAGTTTCTCATTCAACTATAGGGGTACTACTGATTTTCAGGACAAATGGGGAACAGAAACCCGCCCTGTCAATGTAGGACTCTATGCATATATAAAGGTGGATTGAGAGGTGCTTTTGAGATGTATTGAAAACATTCAGTCTGATCGGGTAAGGTGCTTGTAATTAATCACAGCTGTACGGGCTGTGGGGTCGCAGAGGCTATTTAAAATAAAACTAATT
>DIYF01000182.1:12959-13174 GCA_002427745.1 Roseivirga sp. UBA6061
ACTAATTATATAACAATGGCACCCAAGTCAATCGCTTTCACGAGACCCAAAAGAACTTAAATGGGAAACGAAGGCGTTCGGTCCAGCTTTGCTGGTTAACATAATATCATTCCCGATAGTTATCGGGATAAAAATGTGGTTGACTGCTCAAACACGCTAAACAGTAACCACACCAGAAACAGCCCTACAGCTGTAAATGCTGGAGCATTGTTATA
>DIYF01000179.1 GCA_002427745.1 Roseivirga sp. UBA6061
TTTCAGTCACTTCAATTCTTTCTGCAAAGGCAGGTTCGATTTCTTTGATCAGGTTGATGACAAAGAGCATTAAGGCCATATCCTGAGAAGAGAGCTTGATGAGTGCTTTGTGTCCGGCAATCAATACCGAAAGTAAATCATGAAACCCCACCATAGGGATATTACCCGCCATTACGAGGCCGATGGTTTTGGGCTCAGCCGGAGAAAGACTTTTGTCTGTAGTGAATTGTTCCAGGGCTTCTTTACTGAGAGACTCGCCTATCGCATTCAGGGCATGAGATACACTGGTTGGTGTAAACCAGTTGTTCTGTCCGCCTGCACGTAGGGCAAGTTCCTCCTTTTCTGCATCGGATAGCAACAATATTCGCTGGCCGAGCGTATAAAACACACTAATTCTATAGGGTAGTAAGGATATGTCTTTCATCGGTAGCAAAATTACTTCTGATAAGCATGTTTTTTCAAACATTTTGAAATACTTTTGCCCCTTGAACAGAAGACCGGAACATAACCGCTCGTTTTTTGTTTATGATTTGACCTGATGTTGAGTTGGCTTGACAGGGTCAGATTACCGGTAAATGACCTTTTTGGACTGATTGCCGGTGACAGAAATTAGTAGAAGAATCTAGAGATAAGTACGATATGGCTATTATAATCACAGATGAGTGTATCAATTGCGGAGCTTGTGAGCCGGAATGCCCTAATACGGCCATCTACGAAGGTGGTATCGAATGGACCTGGGCAGGAGGTACTGATTTGCAGCAAATTGAGATGGAAGATGGTACTGTAGTAGATGGTAACGAACCACAGGAACCGGTGTCAGATGAGTTTTATTATATCGTTTCAGGTAAGTGTACGGAGTGTATGGGCTTCCATGAAGAGCCTCAGTGTGCAGCTGTTTGTCCGGTAGATTGCTGCGTGGATGATCCTGATTACAGAGAAACTGAAGAAGAACTTTACGCTAAGAAAGACTGGATGCACGTATAAGGTGATCCGCTTCAGGAACTTCCATTACTAACATATGAAATCACAAAGGCTGCCATCTGGCGGCCTTTTTTTATAAACAAAAGTCTTAGTCAGCAGATTTTACCGGTACTATGAGCAGGATTTTATCTGAAGAAGAAATTGACCGCGTGATTGAAATGGCCTGGGAGGATCGTACTCCTTTCGATGCTATTGAGGCACAGTTTGGTCTTGCTGAGGGCGAAGTCATCAGACTTATGCGAAGGGAAATGAAGACGAGCTCATTCCGCATGTGGCGTGAAAGGGTTCAGGGCAGAAAGACCAAGCATAACATAACGCAAAAGGCAGACCGCTTTAAATCCGGGATGCAGCGTCAGATCAGCCACAACAAAATCAGCAAGCGTTAGTGGAGAAAACCTGCGGGGAGTTCAGATTATAAGTGCTTTGGTTGAGATATAACAGCTTACCTGAACTCCCTTGATTATGCGAAAAAGGGGCTCTGGACCTTATCGCAGACATCGCAGGCATTTGGGGGTATTCGGTGGAGTAAATCATATTCACTCCCTCTTCATATGTATTGAGTTGAGGTATGCCAAAAGTAAAGCAGGGATGAGTTTTGCAAGACCGGAAAGCGAGACAAAGTGTTGTCAGGCTCCTGTAATTTGCGACCTTAATCTTCCAGGTTGATGGTTCTGAGCTGGTAGGGCCAGGGGTAGGCGCTGTCGAAGGGGTCCTGGTCTTCACCTGACCATACAATGTAGTAGGGGGCGGGGTTGTTGCTGCGCTCGGGTACAATAATCTCCCAGTTCCCTTCGCCCTCCACATCTAAATCTTCAAAGGCCAGATACCCTCCGTCTTCCAGCATTTGTGAGAGCGGGGCTTCTACTGTGTATCCGTCCAGCGCCCTGAACTGAATCTTCAGACTAGCCGCTGCAGTGTTAAGAGAGTCTGTGTAGAAGTGACGAAGCAGATCTGCCAGTTCAAAGACCCGGTAATTCTTTTGTTTGCGATGAAGCTGATCGTAAAGTGAAAGCTCCCGGGAGCTCAGGTTGAGTTTTAGTTGATTGAGGAAGAGCTCATTGACCTGAACTCCGTTGTGCTCTACCACGATTGACGGGCCGGAAAGGTCTGAGTCGTCATCACTACAGGAGAATAGTATCAGAGATATTGACAGGAGAAGAATGAACCTTTTCATATGTGGTAAGTTGAGGAGCCACAAAGGTAAATGCCCCCTGAATTTCATAAGAGGGAAAATAGGGACAAAGTGTGGTCAGTGAGAATGGAGTGTTGAATGTTGAAGAAATGATAAGTGTTGAATGATAAATATAAAATGTTGAATGATGAGTTTTGAATGATCAATTCAAGGTTCAAAACCCATCATTCCGGTTTTTTTGAAGAAGGAGGTTGTTTCTGACCAGGCTTAAATCCACTTTGTGAAAATAGCCTTGCAGGTGGGTCATGCCATTCATGGACTTACTGATCAAAGCCCTGTCTACCTTTCCTTCACTCAACATATATTCTTCAATAATTACTTCACGTTCAATTCCGCAGATCATCAGAAGTGCGGCAACCACAATACCGGTTCGGTCCTTGCCTGAAAGACAGTGAACCAGTACCGGGTATTTCAGTTCAGGGCTTTCAAATAGCCGGATAATATCGTTGAGCCAGCGCCTGACTTCTTTCTGACCTGTGTGATATTTTTCAACCTTGTTAGCCATCGGGAAATGGTAATAATCAAGATCAAACTGATGGTAATCTTCCCCATTGCGCAGGCTGATGACCGAACCCGGTGTGCCGATTTCGCTTAGCTCTTTCACGTGGTCAATACTCCCTCCGCGATAAAGTCTACCTTTTGGAAAGACGAGCTCATTTGTAATAAGCTGAAGGTATTCCCCTACATCGCGAAAGTTGACGCAACCCTCTGTATAATTGAGTCCCATGGTAATTAGGTGAATGTTAAATATGTGAAAGATTAATGCTGATCAATGTTGACCAAATAGGCCAGGCCGGGGGCTGTTAACTCGGTACTGTAGGCACCTGTTCTTCTCGCATCCAGCCGAAGGGTTGATTTCCCGTCATAGTTTTTGAGCGTGAACTGAATGGTATTGCGACTGCGTTTTATCCTGTATTTGAGGTTCATAAGATCCTGATTTTCCTGATCTACATTTTTCAGTCTTAGTTTCCATCTGGGAGTTCTGGCGCAAATGATGATCCATTCATCATTTTCATTCTTTTCTACCTGTATAAGTTGCTCTTCCGGAATCGCACGGCAGATGTACCAGGGATCAATCAGGGGAATTTCCAGGAACTCGGCAAAAGTACGCTTGTTTTCCAGTAGTTGCCATTTTTCATCCGCAGGGAAGTGCTGTCTCATCATTTCCTGCGGGTCGGCCTTAAAGTAAAAATCTCTGGTCAGTGGCTCGTTGATGAACTGGTTGGCCCAGGTAATCTCTACCAGATACCACTGATCATCAAGCTTGATGGCGCTCCAGGCATGATCCTTCTGTGGCGGGATTTTCT
>DIYF01000037.1 GCA_002427745.1 Roseivirga sp. UBA6061
GCGAAGCTTGTTGGCATATGTGCGGAGGTGTTTGTTATAATGATTGTTAGAGTGCAATGATTAATTAATATAGTCATTTATGGCTCTTGTTCCACCCCCTTGCCCCCGCCAGCGGGGGATATGTTGGTTGTTAGTGTCTGGCAATGCACAAAAACAGTCTCAATTGCTTGCTGAAATAGCAGCAGTCTGTTTAGTGTGGTGTGGCTACTTTAACTGATGATGTCCCCCGCTGGCGGGGGATGGCAGGGGGTGGAGTTTTTAAATTACTTCTAACAAAAGCGTTTTCAGCGTTCAAAGCTGATCTGTTAATCTATGTTCAAGGAAAGTTCTCTGATACGGAATGATTATTTGTGGTATGACTCTAGAGAAAAGATAGTGGAGAGAGCCCTTTTTTGACCCTTTCGGCCCTTAGGTTTTTTAGTGTAGCGTTAAATACAAAAAGATGGAGTAGCATTGTCAGGGTAGATACCAGATAGGAATCTCCATCGAGTTCATAAGTGTACCTAAAATAGACATCTACGAAAAAAAACACGATGATTATACTGGCAGATAAAAGAAAGGCCAGATGAAAAACTATGTGATAGACAAATGTACTTAATAGTAAAAAAGTGATACATGCAATTATTACAAAGGAGGAGACTTGATATAAATCAAACAAGAGCCGAACAGTCTCAATTTTTTCCCCTTCAATAAGGGAATCAACGATAAAACCAAGGACTATATAAAAGGCCAGCACAAACACCCAAAGGCTCGTAATTATCCGGTATAGTATTTTATTTTTCACGAGTTATAAGTCTTTAAAAAACTCTTCAGGGCTTATGTCCAGATAGTCGCAAATCTTCTTGAAGGTGGACATTGTGAGGTTTTGCTCTCCGCTGACAACACGGTGAGGGTTTAGACCAGTGTCATGATTAAAAACTTCATGAGTAATATGTCGGTCTTTCATCAGGCTTTCGATCCTCTTACCAATCTCTTTGAGAAATTGGTCATCACGATAATACGTTTTTCCCTGGTTTGACAATTGGTAACGTCATTAATGACTTTGAATGTCCGAGTATTAGTTTTTACATTTAAGTACATATATGTATTTATTAATTAAAAAGCTAACATGATGTTGACTGAGCAGGAGAGTAGCGAGAAAATAATCTCGGGGTTGATAGAAAAAGACTTTCAAATGATGACTCTATTTGAGCGACTGGACCGTGCTGGTTTTATTGGTCTGGACTTCCCCAGCATTACTTATGAGATCTTTGACTTGATGGAAATAGCAGAGGAGTTTCGTTCAGGTAAACTTCTGGATGATTATACCCAATGGGGGAGACAAATGTCCCGGATCAAAAATGAAACTGAAAGAGAGAATTATCTCAGAACAGTGTATAAAGAATTAAGTCGTTTCGGTGAGTTTTCGTATGTTCATCCTTAATCATGGGTCTCTTTAGTTTTAGAAAAAAGGATAAGAAAACTGCCTTCCCCATTACCGGTCCGGATAAGGCATGGGTAATTGAAAACCTCACCTGGCTGATTCAGGTTTATGGCCCTCCTCACATGGAAGACCAGGTAGTGTTGTTTACCAAAGATTTTTTCCCTTCGAGCATTAATGGGGAGGGTGATCTTGTCGGAAACCTGATATCGGATTTAAAATCGATACTTGGTATTGAGTCGGCAAATGTCACCTATGATCTGCAGGTAGACATAAGGGATTTCAAAGGTTTGCCTTATGAAATTGAGGGGAAGCCTTTCCAGTCGGGGTTAGTTATTGCAGAGAAGCAATATCATATCATTCTGGCCAACAATCTCTTAAAACATGAGAAAACTTTGCTTTCAAGTATCATTTATGAGTTCATGAAAATCCGCCTGGATATGGACAAATATGAATATGATACGGGTGATGATACCAACCTCTTTTTATATCTGGCGGGAGTCTATTGGGGTTTTGGTCCTTTGCTTTATCAAGGGTTAGTAGACGTGGGGAAAGGAACCACCGGAGATTGGGAAACAAAATGGAGTTTCATATCAGATTTGCCTGAGGAAGTCATGGCATATGCCATAGCGCTTGAGCTTAGCCTCCGGCCGGAGGCAGACATTAGTTGGAAGGCTGATCTTTCTGAGCGCCTTGAGAACTTGCTCAATGCTGCCATAGAATATCAAAAGAAGAAGCCTGTGAATCTCATTATGAAAGGAGAAGCTGAGGCTGAGAGTTTGTATGAGTCGGGTCTGGTCTTGTTTGAAAGGTTTGATTGGGACCAGGCAATAGAGATTTTCCGAAAGGCCATCTTTCTGGAAATAAGCAATCCGCTGAAAGCTGATATTTATAACAGTCTGGGCTATTGCCACATGAGGCTAGGAGATCTAGAAGGAAGCCTGACAAACTTTAAAATAGCCATTGACCTGAATGGGCATAGCTACGCCTTTGCCAATATGACCTATGTGCTTGTCTTGTTGGGGCGCCCTGATGCCGCGAAGGGAATGATAGAGATTCTTCCGGAGGTTTATGACCTGAAAGGTTATACTCACAGAAACATAGCCATGTACCATGCACTTGAGGATAATGATGCCCTGGCCGAAGAACATTTTCAGAAGGCACTTGACACAGGAGAACCGGTTGACCTTCTGGAGTTTCACTATTCGGAATATCTTTTACAGAAAGGAAGAGAGGAAGAAGCTATGGATTACCTCAGGAGAGCTGTGGAAAAAGGAGAGCCGGAGGCAATTGCTCAATATCAGATGCTTGGTAATTGAGTTGTTTTTGCAATCCGTTGCACATCATTTTTCCTGAAAACCACTTGCTCCTTCTAAACTTTTTATTTCCTTTGTCGTCTCAATAGAACAATGAGTCACAACACGTCTACATATTTCTTTTCTGCACAGCCTCGTCCCGTGGCTGCAGTAGCTGTTGTATTCAGGCCCAGGCGGTAGCGCCTATTGATATCTCCCGACCGCCTACGTGGTGGTCATCCCCGAAAACGGTATTGTTTTAACTCAAGAATTTTTAATCAAGCGTCATTTTACGTGGTCTGATACCTTATCGTAAGAGAGTATCTGGTTACTGACAGATCACCCCGGAATGGCGATTCAGCAAAATGAAAACAGAATTCATAATACGGGAAGCCACAGCAGCAGATGTACATCACGCGGCTACTATCGTAGTGGAAATTGAAGAGTCTGCCAAGATTCGCGGAACAGGTATTGCCAAGCGAACGCCTGAATACGTCTCCGGTAAAATGACCGAAGGTAAAGCCGTTATCGCATTGACCAAAGAAGGTGTATGGGCTGGTTTCTGCTACATAGAGGCATGGAGCCATGCAAAATATGTGGCCAACTCAGGTCTGATTGTCTCGCGCGAGTTTCGTGGACATGGCCTGGCAAAGAAAATCAAGGCCGCCACTTTTGACCTGTCCAGAACCAAATACCCGGAAGCCAAGATTTTTGGACTGACAACCGGAGCAGCCGTGATGAAGATCAATTCAGAGCTGGGCTACAAGCCGGTGGTGTATGCCGAGTTAACAGATGATCAGAAGTTCTGGAATGGTTGTCAAAGCTGTGTGAATTACGATATTCTCACTTCTAAAAACCGTCAGGGGTGCATCTGTACAGCAATGCTCTATAATCCCAAATGGGAAGAAAATCAAAAGCCAAAGCGTACCAAATGGAAGAGCCGTGAGTTGGGGAAAGACCTCAGCTTGTTTGAGCGCTGGGTAAAGTTTAAGAAAAATGTGCTTCGACCTGAGGCCAAAGTGAAAAAATAGAAACATGGAAAAGAAGAAAGTAGTACTGGCTTATAGCGGAGGTTTAGATACCTCGTACTGCGTGAAATACCTGACGGAAGAAAAAGGGCTGGAAGTACATTCTGTACTGGTCAATACAGGTGGGTTTGAGGCGGAAGAACTGAAGGGCGTAGAAAAGCGAGCTTATGAGTTGGGCGTTACTACGCATACCACCATTGAAGAGACTGCCAACTACTACAACAGTGTCATCAAATACCTGGTGTATGGTAACATTCTGAAAAACAGTACCTATCCATTGTCTGTAAGTGCCGAGCGGGTAAGCCAGGCCATGGCAATCGCCAGACATGCCAAAGGCCTGAATGCCGACTATATTGCTCATGGCAGTACCGGAGCGGGAAATGACCAGGTGCGATTTGATATGATCTTTCAAACCTTTCTGCCAGAGGCAGAGATCATCACACCCATACGCGATATGAAACTCTCACGTGAAGCTGAAATTGAGTACCTGAAATCTAAGGGGGTAGAGATGGATTTTGCCAGGGCGGCCTACTCAATCAACAAAGGGCTGTGGGGTACTTCTGTGGGGGGGAAAGAAACCCTGTCATCCAACGGCTATTTGCCGGAAGATGCCTTTCCTACACAAGTTTCTAAAGAGAAGGCTGAATCTCTTGAGCTTGGGTTTGCAGAGGGTGAATTAAAGTCAGTGAATGGTCAGTCATTTGAAGCTTCTTATGAAGCCGTTCAATACCTGGAGAAAGTGGCAGGTCCTTTCGGAATCGGCCGTGACATCCATGTGGGAGATACCATTATTGGTATTAAGGGCCGGGTAGGTTTTGAGGCTGCGGCTTCCATGCTCACCATTAAGGCACATCAGGCACTTGAGAAACATGTGCTGACCAAGTGGCAGATTTACTGGAAAGATCAAATAGCTTCTTTTTATGGCAACTGGCTACATGAGGGCCAGTTTATGGATCCTGTTATGCGGGATATGGAAGCTATGATGGAGAGTACGCAGAAGTATGTGACAGGCAAGGTCTTTATCACGCTATTGCCTTACCGTTTCCAGGTCAACGGCATTGAATCAGAACATGATCTGATGTCGGCAAAGTTTGGTCATTATGGCGAAATGAACAATGCCTGGACCGGAGAGGACGTAAAAGGCTTTGCCAAAATCTTTGGTAACCAGAATGCAATATATCATCAGGTAAACGGAGAGCTATGATCAAGGCAGGTATTATAGGAGGTGCGGGCTATACAGGAGGCGAGCTTATTCGACTTTTGTTGAATCACCCTGAGGTAGAAATAGCTTATGTGCAAAGCAGAAGCCAGGTGGGCAAAGCGATTTACAGCAGTCATCCGGACCTCCTGGGTGAGACCGAACTGAAGTTTTCGGGTGAAGTGCATTTTGATATCGATGTATTGTTTCTCTGCATGGGGCATGGGGCCTCTTCAGAGTTTTTCGGGCAAAACGAAGTTCCAGCCGGGGTTAAGATAGTTGACCTGAGTCAGGATTTCCGATTGGATGATGACAAGGTTTATGGTTTACCAGAGCTCAATCGGGAGGCTATTCGGCAGGCTGGCTTCGTGGCCAACCCCGGTTGCTTTGCCACGGCCATCCAATTGGCCTTGCTGCCTCTGGCACACAATGGCGCACTGAAGGAGGTGCATGTTTCTGGTATCACCGGATCGACAGGTGCAGGGGTCAAACCTTCGGCCACTACGCATTTTAGCTGGCGGGAGGGGAATATGTCTACCTATAAGGCTTTTGAGCATCAGCATATGGCGGAAGTGACCAAAAGTCTCATGCAGTATCAGCCCTGGTATGAGCAGCCGATCAATTTTATTCCTTACCGCGGCAACTTTACCAGGGGCATTCTCATCACGGCTTACCAATATATTGAGTGGCCTTTGGTAGAGGCTATCCGGGTGTACAACGAGTACTATGAAGAGCACCCTTTTACCTGGGTAAGTGAATCAGCCCTGGATGTGAAGCAGGTAGTGAATACCAACAAGTGTTACGTGAACCTGACATACCACAACGGTTATCTCATGATTCAATCTGCTATAGATAACCTGCTCAAAGGAGCTTCCGGCCAGGCAGTGCAAAACCTGAATCTGATGTTTGGCCTTGAGGAAACTACGGGGCTGAAGCTTAAGGGATCAGCTTTTTAACAAGATCAACATTTATCGTTTCGAAAATGAAAATATCAATAATAGGCACAGGAAATCTGGGTTTGGCGATCGCCAAAGGCATTCTTTCAGCCGAAAAGCTGGGGGTGGAAACACTCTGTTTGACCAAGCGCAATCCTAAAAGTCTGGAGTCCTGGGGGCAGAGCTATGACAATGTAGTCGTGACCAGCGATAATCATGAGGCGGTAGCCGCTGCTGATGTCGTGATTTTTGCTGTGCAGCCCGGACAGCTGACGGATATGCTTATGGATTTAAAGTCAAGCCTGAAGGCTGGTCAGCATACCATCATTTCTACCATCACAGGTAAGAAGCTGGCAGATTTTGAAGCCATTCTGGGGCATGATTTTGCTTTGATTCGGAGCATGCCGAATACGGCTGCAGCCGTGGGGCAGTCCATGACCTGCATCAGCGGAAACAGCAAAGCAGAGGGTAAACTAAATCTGGCCAAAGAAATACTGGGTACCCTCGGGGATGTGATGGTGATTGAAGAGTCACTTATGCAGGCAGCTACGGTGGTATGTGCCAGCGGTATCGCCTTTTGGATGCGATTGATCCGAGCCACTACTCAGGGAGCTATTCAACTGGGCTTTGATGCACCGGAAGCACAGCATATGGCAGTACAAACCTGCCTGGGGGCCGCAAGCCTTCTGCAAAACGGAGGGGCACATCCTGAATCTGAAATCGACCGGGTAACCACTCCCAAAGGCTGTACCATAGAGGGCCTGAACGAGATGGAGCATCAGGGGCTAAGCTCAGCACTGATCAAAGGCCTCGTGACCTCATTCAATAAGATCGAAGATATTAAAAAGAGTAGCTGATGGATTTATTTGATGTATATCCCTTATACCCGATTGAGCCGGTTAAAGCACTGGGGTTAAAGCTCTGGGACAAGGACGGGACCGAGTACCTCGACTTATACGGGGGGCATGCCGTTATCTCTATCGGGCATAGTCATCCACATTATGTGCAGCGAATCAGTGATCAGCTCAAAAAGATAGGCTTTTACTCCAATGCGGTAGAGAATTCACTGCAGACGGAGCTGGCCCTGAAAATAGGGCAAATGTCAGGCTATTATGATTACAAGCTCTTTTTGTGCAGTACCGGAGCTGAGGCCAACGAAAACGCCCTCAAGCTGGCCTCTTTTTATACCGGACGCAAGAAAATAATTGCGGTGGAAAAGGCATTTCACGGCCGTACTTCGGGAGCAGTAGCCGCTACGGATAATCCTAAAATTGTGTCGCCATATAATGCTGATCACGAGGTGGAGTTTATTCCTATGAATGATCTGGAAGCTCTTGAACTAGCCATTGACGATGATGTAGCCGGATTTATTGTAGAAGGTATTCAGGGAGTGGCCGGGCTGTATACGCCAAGTCCCAGGTTTTTGAGCAGAGCTCAGGAGCTTTGCGAAGAGTTTGGCGCGGCTTTTATCCTGGACGAAGTACAATCCGGGGCCGGGAGAACAGGTAAGTTCTTTGCGCATCAGCATGCTACGGTACGGCCCGATATCATTACCCTGGCAAAGGGCATGGGGAATGGCTTTCCGGTAGCTTCTGTGCTGGTTTCTCCTAAAATAGAATCATGGCATGGTATGCTTGGAACTACCTTTGGCGGCAATCATCTGGCCTGTGCTGCGGCTCTGGCTGTTTTGGAAGTGCTTCAGGAAGAAGGACTTATGCAGAATGCTGTGGAGCTGGGAGAATATGCCGCAGAGGTACTGAGAACAATACCTGAAGTTAATGAGGTCCGCGGGCAGGGGCTTATGCTGGGGGCTGAGTTCGATTTCCCTATTGCTGATTTAAGAAAGAAGCTGCTCTTCGATCATAAAATCTTTACAGGTTCGGCAGCTAACAAAAATACACTCAGGTTACTCCCTTCACTGGCGGTAACACAGGCTGAGCTCAATCAGTTTTTTGAGGCTCTGAAAACGGAATTGCAATCATGAAACACTTTACATCTTTGGAAGATGCCGGTGAACCCGGCCCGCTGGTGCGGAGCGCACTGGCATTAAAGCAAAAACCATTTCAGCCCGGGCTGGCTGCCGGCAAAAAGGTCGGTTTGATATTTCTGAATCCAAGCCTCAGGACCAGGCTCAGCAGCCAGGTAGCAGCCCAAAACCTAGGGGCAGAGGCCATTGTGCTGGATATTGGTAAAGATGGCTGGGCGCTGGAATTCGATGATGGCGTGACCATGAATGGTGACAAAGCCGAACACATCAGAGAAGCTGCTGCTGTCATGGGGCGCTACTTTGATGTACTGGGAGTGCGTACTTTTCCTGAGCTGAAAGATAAGGAAGCTGATTACTCTGAAACGCTTTTGAGTGCTTTTGTGGCTTATGCAGGCATACCTGTTGTCAGCCTGGAAAGTGCTACACGACATCCGTTGCAGAGCCTGGCAGATCTGGTTACCATTCAGGAACACTGGAAAGAAAACAGACGACCAAAGGTTGTGCTTACCTGGGCTCCCCACATAAAGGCTTTACCTCAGGCAGTACCTAACTCCTTTGTAGAGTGGATAAAAGGGGCTGAGGTAGACCTGGTGGTAACCAATCCCGAGGGGTATGATTTGGCTCCTGAGTTCATCAATGGAGTGGAAGTTGTGCACGATCAGAAAGAAGCCCTCAAAGGGGCCGACTTTGTCTATGTTAAAAACTGGTCCTCTTATGAGCAATACGGCCAGATTCTGGGCGAGTATGAAGGCTGGACTTTTGGGAATGAACACCTGGCCATGACCAATAACGCCAGGGTGATGCATTGTTTGCCGGTACGCAGAAACCTGGTGATTAAAGATGAAGTACTGGACGGGCCGAATGCGATTCATCTGGATCAATCAGAGAATCGGGTTTATGCGGCTCAGGCGGTGTTCAAAAAGCTTTTGGAGTCATGAAGAAGCTGACTGTAATTAAAATCGGAGGTAAGGTTATTGACGACTCTGCTGCTTTGGAACTTTTTCTTAAGGACCTTGCGAAGATAGAAGGTAGCAAAATACTGGTACACGGGGGAGGCAAGATTGCCACTGATTTTGGGCAAAGACTGGGCATTGAACCCAACTATATTGATGGTCGCAGAATCACCGATGCTCCTACGCTGGAACTCGTCACCATGGTGTATGCAGGACTGGTGAATAAAAGGATTGTAGCCGGGCTTCAGGCGAATGGTCTTAATGCCATCGGGCTGAGCGGGGCAGATGCCAATATACTGCCGGCTGTTAAGCGACCTGTTCAAAATATTGATTATGGTTTTGTGGGGGATTTAGATGTGACTCAGGTGGGAGTAGAGCAGCTGAGTAAGTTTTTGGATGATGGGCTTACACCGGTTTTTTGTCCTTTGACTCATGATCAGAGCGGCAGCTTGCTCAATACAAATGCAGATACGATTGCCAGTGTTTTGTCTTCGGCACTTTCAGCATTATTTGAGGTGAAGCTGGTATATTGCTTTGAGCAGAAAGGCGTGCTGAGTGACTTCACAAATCAGGTGGTAATTCCTGAAATAGATAGTCTCTCTTATCAAAAACTCAAAGAGGAAAAAATCATCAATGAGGGTATGATTCCAAAAATGGATAATGCTTTTGATGCACTGAGATCAGGGGTTCAACGAGTAACGATAGGTCACTATACGGCAGTTCAGAGCCTGACAGCCGGAGAGGCAGAAGGAACCGTAATTACACTATAATGGGGCTGACAGAAAAGGTAATATACTTATTGAAAACACTGATAGAAACCCCTTCTTTAAGCAGGCAGGAGGATGAAACAGCAGATCTGATTGAAGCTTTTCTGAATGCTGAAGGGGTAAAGACGGAGCGCCTGGGCAACAACATCTGGGCAAAGAGTAAATACTTCAACCCTGAGCTGCCCTCTGTTCTTCTAAACTCCCATCATGATACGGTAAAGCCAAATGCCGGCTATACCAAAGATCCGTTTTCTGCTGTTACAGAAGACGGAAAACTATATGGCCTTGGCAGTAATGATGCCGGAGGCTGTCTGGTCTCACTCATCGCTACCTTTTTGCACTTTTATGCCCGGGAGAACCTCGCTTATAACCTGGTACTGGCTGCCAGTGCTGAGGAGGAGATTTCAGGTAAGGGGGGAGTAGAAAAACTATTACCTCATTTACCTGCGATTGACTTTGCCATTGTGGGAGAACCCACGCAGATGCACCTGGCTATAGCAGAAAAGGGACTCATGGTCTTGGATTGTGTAGTGAGCGGAAAAGCCGGACATGCTGCCCGGAATGAAGGGGAAAATGCTTTGTATAAGGCTATTCAGCATATTGAATGGTTTAGAGGTTTTAGTTTCTCCAGGGTTTCTGAGAGTTTGGGCCCGGTAAAGATGAGTGTAACCGTGATTGAGGCAGGAAAACAACACAATGTAGTACCTGACAAATGCAGTTTTGTTGTGGATGTGCGTACTACGGATGCTTATTCAAATAAAGAGACACTGGCTATTATCAGAGAGCATGTAGACTGTGAAGTAACGCCACGTTCTACCCGTCTGAATCCCTCCGGAATTGATGAGGCTCACCCCATAGTCAAAGCGGGTAAATTACTGGGAAGAGAGACTTATGGCTCACCTACATTATCGGACCAGGCCCTGATGCCTTTTCCCTCGGTCAAATTAGGTCCGGGCGATTCAGCACGTTCACATACGGCTGATGAATATATTTTTATAGAAGAAATTGAGGAAGGTATAGCGACTTATATCGCTATGCTCTCACAGTTATTAGTCACTGATTGAAAACCATTCACCAAGTATGAAACTCTGGGAAAAAGAAACAAAAGTATCTGACATCGTAGAACGCTACACGGTCGGACGCGATTTGGAATTCGATATACAGCTGGCACCTTTTGATGTGCTTGGCTCCTTGGCGCATACCGAAATGCTCTCGACCATAGGCCTGTTGGAGCAGGAAGAAAAAGAGCTTATTCATAAGGAATTGAAATCCATTTATGCGGATATCGTGTCAGGTGACTTCAGTATGAGAGAAGGGGTGGAAGATATCCATTCTCAGGTAGAACTGATGCTGACAGAGCGACTGGGTGATGTGGGCAAGAAAATCCATAGCGGACGTTCCCGAAACGATCAGGTACTGGTTGACCTGAAGCTCTTTATGCGACAGGAAATCAAGGAAATCGCGGACGGAGTTCAGCTGCTTTTTGAAAGGCTTATTTCGCTGAGTGAAGAATACAAATCTGTTCTGATGCCTGGATACACCCATATGCAGGTAGCGATGCCGTCTTCTTTCGGGCTTTGGTTTGGTGCTTATGCAGAAAGCCTCGTGGATGATATGCACATGCTCCAGGCGGCTTATAAAATTGTGAATAAAAACCCACTGGGTTCAGGGGCGGGCTTTGGTTCTTCCTTTCCGCTCAACAGAAGACTTACAACCGAACTGCTGGGCTTTGAAGACCTGAATTATAATGTGGTGTATGCCATGATGGGCCGGGGCAAAGCGGAACGTTCGCTGGCGATGGGAATGGCGGCTATAGGAGCTACACTGGGTAAGTTTGCCATGGATGTGTGCCAGTACATGGGGCAGGATTTTGGCTTTATCTCTTTTCCGGATGAGCTCACCACGGGGTCCAGCATTATGCCTCATAAAAAGAATCCTGATGTCTTTGAGTTAATGCGAGGTAAAGCCAATCGTATTCAGGCCTTACCCAATGACATTGCCTTGATGACAGCCAATCTTCCAGTAGGCTATCATCGCGAGATGCAGTTGATCAAAGAGGTACTATTCCCGGCTATTCAGGATTTGAAAGACTGTCTCTTTATGGCAGATTTTATGCTCAGAAAGGTGAAGATCAGTTCAGACCTGATCATGAAGGATAAGTACAAATACCTCTTCAGTGTGGAGGAAACGAATAAACTGGTGTTGCAGGGTGTGCCATTTCGGGACGCATACAAGAAAATTGGCCTGGCTATTGAAAAAGGAGATTTTGATCCTGAACGGACCGTAAATCACGGGCATGAAGGGAGCATTGGTCAGCTGAATTTAACAGAGATCAGCGCTATGATGGATGCGAGCATTGCGGAGTTCGATTTTGCTAAATGGGAGCGGGCTGTTGAGGAGTTGGTAGATTAGTCAATTGGGGAAATGGTGAATTAGTTAATTCCGTTTTCGGTAGGGCTTGTAGGTTTCGGGATAGCTGAAATTATTCCAATAACTCCTGCTTTGATTGTGTAGAAAATCACGACTGATTTTTAATGTATTTCTTCTCACTTTATCTATAAATACATATCCCCCAAAAACTCCATCTGAAAGACCTGAATCTTTAGAGCTTTGAAGAACCAGGCGTTTGTCGTCAAAGATAAAACGCCACGAACCTGTATCCAACACTCGTTCTTCCCTGTAAACTGTATAAGTTGAATCATTACTGAACTCAAGAATCAGGAGGTTTTGGTCAAGGTCAGATTGTTTTATGAGAAGCGTACTGTCATTATTGTAGGGCGGGAGTTCTTCAAAATAGTCATGTGTCCGGTCCCAGTTTCGTATATCAAGCGAATCGTATGTTTTAGGTACTTTTTCACTTTCAAAACGCCATTTGAACCGTGTGAGTTTTCTTACTTTTTTAGCAATCTGCTTTATTGTCGGCTGTGGTAATTTTTTAACATTGACCTCATACCTAATGCCCTCTCTCCAGAAATCTACTGTCATACTTTTATTGTCGAATCTCTTGACGAGGAAGGTCTGATATTTGTCGATATCCCAACCAAAATCGATGTGTAGTACGAAAGTGTTTTTATGCTGACTGACCGACCACAACAGTCCGTCTACTTTATTTCTATCGTCATCATAAGGTCTGAGCGATGAGTAAGCTTTGTTCCATGGGGTGCGGTGTGTGCGTGATGAATCCTTTAAGTGGGATAATTCATATTGAAAAAGTAATAGGTCCTTTCTCTCATAGTCAGGTAGAGGAAACTCCCAGGTACCACCTGAAAGTGTCTCTTCAAGTGCTTCCAGATTTTTACTGTAACTATATTCAGGAAGTCGGACAAAGCTGATGGTCTGTTCCTTACTGAAAATTAGTGTCAGTCGATCTTTATGTGGTTTAATTGCCTGAAAGAATAAAGAATTGTTTTGAGTTTCAGCGTAGATGCTGTCGGTAAAGACTTTATAGGAAAATGGGTATTCCTTTGTCCTTTCACCAGGAAATTCAGCTTTACCTTCTCCATTGGGATGGAAAGCCAATAGATTTGGTGTTGAGACAAAAAAGGTGGTATCTCCTTTTTCGTCCAACTCCATCACCGGAAACCAGGTTCCTATGAGATCTTCCTCTGTTACCTGACTAAAGGCTCCTGCCGGGGTTATCAAAAAGATGAGCATAACCAGAATACTGCCTTTCATATTTCTAATAAAGCAGCCTAATCGTTACATCCGACAAAGATGTGGCGAGACGGGGAGTGAATCGAATAAGCGGTTCAGGAGAAGGCTACTTAACTTTTACCTTGCTGGCGGCCTCCTGGGCCCTGTCTCTGATCACTTCCATATCATCTTCAGGTTCACCATAGGCCAGTGCCACTCCCATTCTTCTGTATGGGCGCGTCAGGGGTTTCCCAAAGATTCTGACATCCGTTTGCGGTACTTTTCTGGCTTCATCCAGACCACTATACACAGGCCGCGTATCCGAAGACTCGGTTAGGATTACCGCACTCGCTCCGGCTTTTTCCAGGGAGATTTCAGGTATGGGCAAGCCTAAGGTGGCCATAGCATGTAGCTGAAACTGATCCAGATTCTGTGTACCCGCCAGGGTTACCAGGCCAGTATCATGAGGCCTGGGGCCCACCTCGGAAAAATAAACCCGGTCTTCTGTCAGGAAAAATTCCACTCCCCACAAACCTGCTCCTCCCAGGGCCCATGTGATTTTTTGAGCCATTTTTTGAGCCAGCTGTAATTGATCCGGCTTGATCATAGCCGGCTGCCAGCTTTCCTGGTAGTCGCCCCGGGCTTGTCTGTGCCCTATGGGGGGGCAAAACAAGGTAGGTCCCTCTTTTTGGGTGATAGTCAGCAAGGTGATCTCACTTTCAAAGGGAATGTACTGTTCCACCATAACCCTGCTGTGCTCCGGGCTTTCGCGTGAAGCTGCATTCCATGCTACTTCAATATCAGTACTTTCTCTGATGAGTGACTGTCCCTTACCGGAAGAAGAGGTCAATGACTTTACCACACAGGGCAGCCCGATACGTTTGACGCAAAAAATCAGTTCATCCAGATTAGAGGCGTACAGGTAGTTGGGCGTTCTTAGCTTGAGCACCTTGGCAGCCAGATGCCGCATGGCTTTTCTGTTGGTGGCCAGCTCATTGGCTTTGGCACTTGGGGTGACGGTCATGCCCTGCTGCTCGTAAATCTTAAGGCACTCGCTGTGTATCTCTTCAGTTTCGGGGACTATGTAGTCGGGTTGGTGCTTTTTGACGATCGCATCAAGCATCATGCTATCCGTCATATCTGCCACCTCAAAACCATCAGCTACCTGCATAGCAGGGGCATCGGCATAGTGGCCTACGGCTATCACCTGCCTTCCTAGCTCCTGATAGGCGAACGTCAGTTTTTTACCGAGTTCACCGGAGCCTAACAGAAGCACCTTCTCTGTCATCGAACTACTGATTGGTCCGCGAATATAATGAATCAATAATTAGACTGCCTAATCCCGTAGGGTATTGCATTATATGTTCTTAGATTGATTATAATTGGGTCATATACGACTAACACAGATGACCCTTAGAGTGAAGTACATTTTCCTTTTTCTTTCCCTTCTTTTATCAACTCCTGCTTTTTCTCAGCTAAGACAGATCAACATCACCTCTGAAAGAGACAGTAACGGAAATATCGTTTTCTATGCACAGAACAATACTTCCAGAAACTATCATATTGTGCTTACCATGACCAAGCTGATGAGCCTCAGATGCGACTGCCAGCTGCCCTTCGAAGGAAACGTGGGTTTAGGCAAGAAGCGTTTGTTTAAGCTCATTCCGGATGGTCTGGTAGATCAGGCGGACTATGATTATCGCTGGAGCTTCTATGAAGGTTTTGCCAATCCGAAGCTCAATGAAAAGGTAACCTACCTGATCCCGGTTAAGTCGGGTATCCCTGTGACAACCCTGGGCCTGAGTAGTATCAAAGAGACTTATGGTAGTGAGAAGGCCCCTGCGAATTTTTATGCGGTGGGCTTTAAAATGGATGAAGGGGAACAGGTACTCGCAGCCCGAAGAGGCACGGTGGTTGAAATTAAAAACGGTCAGAAAGGCGCTGGTGGAAACTTATCTTATTCCAGAAACAGCAGCAGTATCCTCATACGGCACAGAGATAATAGCCTGGCCCGGTACTCGGTGCTCAAAGACAATAGCTTCCTGGTTCAGGTAGGAGATGAGGTAGAGGCAGGCGACCCGATTGCCACTGTGGGTGGGGAAAACTATGCTTCCGGTACTCATATGAGGTTAATGGTCTATTACCTGAAGTTTGATAAGCAGAAAAATGAGGGAAACCGTTATAGCTGGGAGTATATCAAGCCGGTATTCGCAACGGAGAATGAAGGCAATACACAACTGGCGGATGGAGAACAATATGTGAGCTCTCATTCTGAGGCTCTCATTCTGCAGGAATGGACCAAACGTGAACTAAAGAAGAGGGGTAAGAAGAAAAAGAGGTGACCCGATGGTCAGATCAGCTCAAAGCCGTATACCAGCAGGGCATAGACAGATACAGCCAGCATAATCAACTGGCTCTTCTTTTTTTCTTTAGCCGGGATGTTCATACTCCGAACCACCTTGACATTCATGGCCAGTGCTATCAGCATCATACCTAATGACACTCCGAAGGCGATGGTCTGATATTCAGGCTCTACCCAGCCCTGGTTGATGCCCAATTCGAAGAGGAAAGAGGTGGCCGTCAGTACAAGTGAGCTTAGATGAATGCGTTGTGTGTTCATGGAAGCCAAAAGTCAAAGATTATATCATTCATACACTTAAAGTGTCCTTTAGGGCACTTGTCGTAGCCAATTTTAGAACAGGGCCTGCACTTGAGCTTTTTGTTTTCCAGAATAGTAAACTTTGTCTGGTAAGGGTACATACCAAACTCCGGAATGGTATTACCCCAGATAGAGAAGATGTTTTTCTTTAAAGCTGCCGCGATGTGCATCATCCCCGTGTCATGGGTAAATACATAAGAGGCACGCTTAATGATGGAGGCAGACTGATTTACATTGAACTTGCCACAGGCATTGAAGATCTGCGCTTTCTTGCCCAGCTGATCCAGTGATTCTTTCATCTCCTCCGTATCGCCTTCGCTGTTAAAGAAATCTTCAATTTTTTGGCCATTATCTCTGTCTTCCCTGCCACCCAATAAAACGATGGGCTTATTGATCTTATCACAAAGCTCGATCATGCGGTCCAGCGTGAGCTTCTTGGTTTCATGGGCCCCACCAATGGCGAAGGCGACAAAGTCTTTCTGGTGGGTAGGGGGTAGCCAGCTATCTTCTATTTCGTCTTTTTCGGGTATAAAGTAGTCAAGCCCCAGTGCGTCCTTTTTAATGCCCAGCTCAGCAGCAGCCTCAAAATATCGATCTACTATGTGTATGTTGGGCAGTTTGTCGATCTTGAAGTTCACGATAAGCCACTTCTCCCAGTTGAGCTTGGGAAATACAGCAGAGGGCTTTTTTAGCTTATTCTTGAGCCTCCGGGTACGCAGGTTATTGTGCAGGTCTACTACATAGTCAAAGTTTTCCTGCCTGAGTGAACTGGCCAGGGCAGAAAGGTCATCATCCAGCAGATGGAGCTTGTCTATATACAGATTGGCCTCCAGCAATGAGGCGTACTGTTTCTTGGTACAAAAGTGCACCTCTGCCTCATCCAGTTGCGTTTTCAACGCTCTTACTACCGGGGTGGTAAGCACAATGTCTCCAATAGAGGAAAAACGAATGACCAGAACTTTCTTAGGCATGGGCCTTGGCTTTCTCTTTACGCTCTTTGAAAAAACTGTCCAGGGCATCCTTTCCCATGGCATTGAAGGTCATGTCGGCTGTGAGCCCGCCTTTTCTGCCCGCCAGCAGGCCATACTTCATATGGTGGTAGCCATTCATCTCGTGGGCATCGGGGTTGATGGATAATTTTACTCCCTGATCAATAGCATATCGCACCCAGCGCCAGTCGAGGTCAAGTCGCCAGGGGTTGGCATTGATCTCTATGATCACACCGTGTTTGGCGCAATGATCTATTACTGCCTTGTGATCTATGGGGTAGCCTTCTCTTCTTAATAGCAATCTGCCTGTCGGGTGACCGAGAATGGTGGTATAAGGGTTTTCAATCGCTGTCAGCAAGCGCTGTGTGGCTTTTTGCCGGTTCATATTCAGAATAGAGTGAACAGAGGACACGATAAAATCAAAGCTGGCCAGCACCTCATCATCGTAGTCCAGGTTTCCGTCATACAGAATGTCGGATTCTATCCCTTTGAATATTTTAAAAGGAGCCAGCTCTTCGTTCAGCTTGTCTATTTCTACATGCTGTTCTACCAGGCGGTTCTCATCCAGCCCGTTGGCATAAAAGGCCGACTTGCTGTGGTCACAGATGCCCAGGTATTCATAGCCCAGTTCTTTGCAGTACTCTGCCATTTGTCTGAGTGTATGTTTGCCATCACTGTAGGTAGAATGATTGTGCAATATGCCTTTGAGGTCGCTCATCTCTGCCAGAACAGGCAGTGTTTTGTTCCTGGCAGCCTCCAGCTCAAAGGTACCCTCTCTCAGCTCTGGTAGTATATAGTCCATGCCGGCAGCTTCATAAATGGCTGCTTCGCTCTCAAAGTTTCCGGCTCTGGTAAGATCTTTCAGGCTGTCTTTGTCATTTACTTTGGCACTGAGATGGCCGATACTGCCTGTACTGATAAAGAGTGCCTCTACAAAGCGGTCCGGCTGGCAGAAGGTAATCTGTACCGGTACTTTAGACTCCCTGAAACTACCTCGCCAGGTCAGAGGGCCTGAGCTTTTCAGGTTCTGATTAAAATCCTCAGCACTTTCCAAAATAGCTTCCGTAGCGTCAAAGTCTTCGGAAGCTACGAGCAATGAAATGGTGTCGATCACCTCCAGTTGTCTGCGGAGTTCTCCGGTTTCAGATATCTTTTGACCGGGCAGCAGATTTTCCAGGGCCTCCCTGATCTCAGTACTTAGTTTCTCAGCCTCAGCATAGTGGAGCTTGTTAGCATTTGCCTCCATAAACTCCAGGGCTTTGAGTAAGGTGGTCTGGGTCTTTTCACCAAAACCTTTGAGCTTGGCTACCAGTCCCGAATTGGCAGCTTCCTTCAGCTCATGTCCGCTTTCAATACCGAGCTCTTTCCAGAGTACCTTGATCTTTTTGGGGCCAATTCCCTTGATATCCAGCAGCTCTACAATGCCCTGAGGCGTTTCCTCCAGGTACTGGGAAAGTGTTTTTGACGATCCTGTGAGATTGATTTCGTTGATGGTAGCGGCAATACTCTTACCTACTCCGTCCAGGCCCTCCAGCTCTTTGTGCGATAACTCAGCCAGAGCGATATCAGACTTGTCCAAATTATATATCGCATTTTGGTATCCTCTGATCTTAAATGCGTTTTCTTCATGCAGCTCCATAAGTGCTGCCTGCAATTTCAGTTGTTTAAGTATTGTCTTGTTGTCCAAGGCCTGGGAATTATGCTTAAATAGGGTAGGAACCTCCTTTTTTTAATCAGGGAACATTCCTAATTTCACTGGAAAGCTAACTCAAAATTCAGTCTTTATGAACTATTGGCTAATCAAATCTGAACCGAATACTTACTCCTGGGATGATTTTGTAAAGCTGGGCAGAGATCATTGGGATGGAGTGAGAAACTATGCGGCCCGCAAGCACATGAAAGATATGAAGGTGGGTGATCTGGCCTTATTCTATCATAGTGTAAATGAGAAGTCTATTGTAGGAGTAGCAGAAATTGTGAAAGAATATTATCAGGATCCGACTACTGACGATGAGCGCTGGGTTGTGGTGGATGTGGTTCCCAAAGAGAAGCTAAAGCGTCCTGTAACGCTTGCTGAAATCAAGGCAGATGAACGCTTATCTGAAATGACTCTGATCAAAATCGCCCGTTTGTCGGTTCAGCCCGTAAAAGAAGAGGAATACGATATTATCATGGAACTAGCCGCCAATTAGATGAAAAAACCTGCTCTCTTATTATTCGGAATACTGTGGTCATGTCTGACACAGGCACAAGTAGAGTTTGGAGGACGTTATGAGCAGGAGCATAACTGGTTGAAGGATAATTACCTGGTTATGTCCAATGAGGAAGAAGGCGTGCTGTTGGTACAATCAGACTTTGATGGCTCGGCCAAGAAATACCCTATATACCTGAGTCATCTGAACAGTGATATGGAGCCTGTCTGGAAAGATTCCATCGAGATTCCCACAAGATTTTTTGTCAAAGGCTATTTCTATGCTCAGAAGAAAAACTATCTGATGCTCCAAAATACCCATGAGCATTCCATCAAGGTTTTGCGAATAGATACACGGACTAAGGAGCTGAAGGAATTTGATTCAAAAGAAATTGCAGAACTCACCATTACGGAGTTTGAGGTGGTCAGAAATACGGCCGTCATTGGCGGGTATTTTGAGGAAAGACCTGTGGTTTTTGCCTATGACCTGATCAATAATAAGGTCCGCACCCTGCAGAACGTTTACCAGAACGACTCCGATCTGCTGGAGGTAAAAATTAACAAAGACAGCCTCAGCTTCAATGTACTTGCGAGTATAAGGGACGAAAACAAAGACCGGGCGATTGTTGTGAACACCTATGACTATGAAGGCAATCCGCTGAGGGACTACACTATACAGACCCAGCCTGATTATGAGCTGATCAATGGAGTATCTTCTTCCATTAACGATATCTCGCAGGTTGTGGTGGGTATGTATGGCTATAAAAGCAACTATTCAGTGAGCGGGATCTATGTGAACTATGTAGATCGGACAGGCACCCAGACCATGAATTTCTACAATTTCGGAGAGCTCCCCAGGTTTCTTGACTATATGGGAGAAAAGAGGGCCAATAAACAAAAGGCAAAAGCCCGCAGCCTCAAAGAACAGGGAAAGGAGCTGAGGTATAAGGCGAGTGCCATGATGAGGGAACTCATTGAAGAAGATGGAAAGCTCGTTTTTACGGGCGAGTTTTTTAAGACCTACACCCAGGATAACAATGTGGGCAGACTCAACCAGTTTGGTCGACTGAACACTTATAATGACTTCAACAACCTGTATAATAATTTCGATCAATGGCAAAACACTACCGGGCGGGCGCAGGAAATGGATATCACGCATGCCTATAGCCTGGTGCTCAACCAGCAGGGAGAGATACAGTGGGATGCCTATATGGAAATTGATGAGAACATCGTGGGAGCGATGAATGAGTTCGGAAGCTTTCAGTGGCTGGGTGATAAAGCGGCTTATATTTATTACCACGACAAAGAGCTCTTTATGAAAGTGCTGGATGAAGGAGGGGAGGAAGAGATGACCACCAATGGCTTACCTCTGATGGACGAAGGAGACATATTGAGACTGGAAAAAGACTATAGCCTTGGCACGGTCAGGTGGTATGATAACCATTATCTGGTCTATGGTATCCAGCATGTGCGGCCTGCAGATAAGTCTCAGCCTCTGCGCAAGGTCTTCTTTATCAATAAGGTTTCTGCTACCAATACTCCGGTGGCTTCGCGTATCGATTAAAAACCCGGCCCGGGTTCTATCTCTATTTCCTTTTACTATATTTGTAACCTAGATGGAACGCAGACTTCTACTAGGCCAACCACAACTGGCAATTACCATTAGCCGACTCTGTCAGGAACTGATAGAAAACCACGAAAATTTCGAAAATACAGTGATTCTGGGGCTTCAGCCCAGGGGTATCTTCCTGGCCGAACGTATCAGAACACGGCTTGAAGAGTTCACTGGTGTGAAAGTTGATTTGGGTTATCTCGACTCGACTTTCTTCAGAGATGACTTCAGGAGAAGAGACTCTCCCGTAAGGGCGAATGAAACCCGTATCGATTTTTTGGTTGAGGGCAAAAATGTGGTACTGGTAGACGATGTGTTTTATACCGGTCGCTCTGTAAGGGCCTCCCTGGATGCCATGATTGCCTTCGGCAGACCTGCCAAGGTAGAGTTACTGGCACTCATAGAAAGAAAATATGCTCACCATGTGCCCATTAAGCCAGATTACATTGGCAAGCAGGTAAATACCATTGATACCCAAAGAGTATTGGTAGAGTGGAAGGGAGAAGGTGTGGAAGAAGATACAATTTGGTTAATTAATACAGGAGAATGAGTCAGCAGCTAAGTACAAAACACCTGCTTGGAATCGAGGGCCTCACCGTGGAGGACATTGAGCTTATTTTTAACACTGCTGATGAGTTCAAGGATGTAATCAACCGACCCATTAAGAAGGTACCCTCTCTGAGAGATATCACCATCGCCAATGTGTTCTTCGAGAATTCTACCAGAACGAAACTCTCTTTCGAACTGGCTGAAAAGAGGCTTTCAGCGGATGTGATCAATTTTTCATCCGGCAACAGCTCGGTAAAGAAAGGAGAAACACTGCTGGATACGGTCAACAACATTCTGTCTATGAAAGTAGACATGATTGTTATGCGACATGCCAGCCCGGGTGCTCCTCATTTTCTGTCAAGACATATCGATGCCAATATTGTCAATGCCGGTGACGGCACACATGAGCATCCTACACAGGCATTACTGGATACCTACTCCATTCGTGAAAAACTGGGTGATGTGGGAGGCAAGAAGGTGGCCATTATCGGAGATATTCTCCATTCCCGGGTAGCACTGTCCAATATTTTTGCCCTGCAAAAGCTGGGAGCAGAAGTGATGGTATGTGGCCCGATTACACTGTTGCCTAAGCATATCGAAAGTCTGGGGGTAAGAGTAGAGCTTGACGTAAGAAAAGCACTTGAATGGTGCGATGTAGCCAACATTCTGCGAATTCAACTGGAGCGACAGCAAATCAAGTATTTTCCTTCGCTGAGAGAGTACTCTCTGTACTATGGCGTAAACAAAACACTGCTCGATTCGCTTGATAAAGAGATCACTATAATGCACCCTGGCCCAATCAACAGAGGAGTTGAACTGAACAGTGATGTGGCTGATTCAGACCACGCCATTATTCTGGATCAGGTTGAAAACGGAGTGGCTGTGAGGATGGCAGTTTTGTACCTGCTCGCCTCGGTTTCTAAATAGACGTACATGAAGAAGTTCTTAAAAATATTCCTGATCATCATAGTCGTGTTGATCGCAGCTTTCTATTTCCTGGTGTTGCCTACCACGGTATCCATGATAACGGACTATCCCCGGTTTACATTTGAATTTGTGACCGAAGACACCGCCATGGTAGCCGATTATGCCATTGGTGATAACCGAAACCCGGCCGACTATGGCTACCCCAATTATCAGGAGGTGGATTATAAGTCTCTTCAGGACGATATAGAGCTTAATGGCTGGTATGTGCCGGCTACCAAAGACAGCATCAATCAGACCCTGGTGATCAGCCATGGGCGCACTGCCAATCGACTGAAAACAATGAAATACCTCCAGGTCATCAAAGAGTTTGGTCTGGACAGCCTGTATAATGTGTTCATCCCGGATCACCGCAACTCCGGCAAGTCCCAGGAGGCCAGCACTGCCATGGGCTATGAGTTTGCCGAAGATATTACAGCCGTGCTCGGCATGCTTAAATCCAGATATGGACAGGATCAGTTTGTACTTTGGGGATTCTCCATGGGGGCCATGGGGAGTGCTACTGCCATGGTGCGTCCGGATCTGCAGAGTTTCATGAAGCAGGAAAATGTCAGGGTTGACAAGCTCATTCTGACCAGTCCGCTAAGCAATGTATATGAAACACTGGCCACAGCCAGCGAGGACATGGGAATTCCCCGCTTCATCTTCGATATGTCTTATAAGAGATTCAACGGAGCGCATGACGACTGGATAGATAATATGAAATACTCCTACTTGCTGGGGGCTAACCCTTTACCTACTTTAATACTCTATGGTAATGGAGATCATACTACTCCCGCACCTATACTGGAGCGTGAAATTACAAGCCTCGCTCATGTGAAAGCACATGTTTTCGAAGGAGCAGAGCATGTGCAGCTCTATACCCAGCCTCAGTTCAGGGCCCGCTATGGCCAGCTGATCAATGATTTTTTGAGAGAGTAAAACAGAGGTTAATAGAGCCTGTTCCAGAATTTCGTTAGTCCGGATTTATGATTTAGCAGTTTGTATTCCTGCAAGCTCATCATGCCAATTTGAGCCCTTTTGAGATCGATTTCATTGGTAGTTTCCGGGGAGGTGAATTTAAAACCATAGGGACCCATTGTAGAATACTTCCCTTTACCATATTCTGCCTCAAAATCACAAATCGTGGCAAAGTGTTCATTGTATAGATTCCCTTTGGCTATTTCTTTTATCAGAACACTATCAAATGATGGATTAGGAGCACTATAGTGGTGTATAAGCATAACGACAGGCATTCCGGCAGACAAGCTACTCACAGATACTTTTTCATGATAGATCCTTTGGTCTATGCCTATCAGTTTTTCTCCGGGAAAACCGTGCTCTTTCGTAATCTCAATCAGCCTTTGCACTTGCTTTTTATTGAGTGCCTGCCATTCTTTTTCGATACCTCGTCTGAATAATAAGCGTTTGTAGTAACGTTCCCTGATCGCCTGGTCTGCAGCGAACATACTGTTGATCTCTTTCCTGATTTCTAAGTTGATGCTGTTTTTATAGGATTCATGAAGCCCGGCTGCGCGTTGTAGCAAGTCCGGCCAGTACGAAGATTGCCTGAAAGCAGTCAGGCCAGGTTTGTCGCTAAAAACGGAAACAGGAATACCCCTTAACAGAGCTTTCTCCATTAATTGGGCTGTGAGTTCAAAATCATCTGTTTTGGAGGCTACCTCCACGGCATGAAAACAATCGCGGGCATACTGGAAATTAAAAGCCTCAAATGTTGCTTTAAACTGGCAGGCAGATTCATGATAGAGCTGGCGGGTAGCCATAAGTTTGGCCTCGTTGACTTGCTGGTAGTACAGAGAGTAATCCTGTGCTGATAGAGATAGAGACAAGAAGGCAGAAAGCAAGGTGAAAAAGTATCTCATAGGGTGTAGTGGAAAACCTGAATTAACTACGAAAAAAAGGTTGAAAGCTTATCCGGTAATGATAAAATTTAGTCAGAAGATCTCTGCAGTCAGGTGCTGTTCTTACCAGCGCTTTTTTCAGCACCCGAATTAATCAAAGTTTTTTGCTGTTACCTATATCATGAGCCTGGAACATTTCAGTTCACAAGGATTAATGGTAGCTTTGCAAAAATTATAAGGAAATGAGGTATTACAATTCAATCATCGAGACTATTGGTGATACGCCACTGGTCAAACTGAACTCTGTGACGAAGGGAATTCCAGGGACTATTCTGGCCAAAGTAGAGTATTTCAATCCCGGCAATTCCATGAAGGATCGCATGGCCTTGAAAATGATTGAAGACGCTGAGAAAAGAGGAGACATTAAGCCTGGTGGCACCATCATAGAAGGGACTTCGGGTAATACCGGAATGGGCCTGGCTCTGGCTGCCGTTTCCAAAGGCTACAAGTGTATCTTCACACTGGCCGATAAGCAGTCTCCGGAGAAAATGGACATCCTCAGAGCAGTAGGAGCGGAGGTATATGTTTGTCCTACCAACGTAGAGCCTGACGATCCAAGATCATACTACTCAGTCGCGAAAAAACTGAACGAAGAAATCCCCAACTCATACTACCCTAATCAGTATGATAACGCTTCTAATGCCCTGGCTCACTATGAGACCACCGGGCCGGAAATGTGGAGAGATACAGAGGGTAAAATCACACATTATGCAGCGGGAGTTGGTACCGGAGGGTCTATGTGCGGTACAGCGAAGTATCTGAAAGAGCAGAACCCCGACATTGTATCGGTAGGTATCGATACTTATGGTTCAGTTTTCAAAAAATATAAAGAAACAGGCGTTTTCGATGAAAAGGAGATCTATCCTTACCTCACTGAAGGTATCGGAGAAGATATTCTGCCTAAAAACGTTGATTTCAGTGTGATCGACCACTTTGTAAAGGTAACCGACAAAGACGGTGCGATTATGACCCGCAGACTGGCACGTGAAGAAGGCTTGTTTTGTGGCTGGTCATGCGGATCTGCTGTAGCAGGTGCTTTGGAGTGGGCCAAAGAAAATCTGAAGGAAGATGACGTGATGGTGATCATTCTGCCTGACCACGGTACGCGTTACCTGGGCAAGGTTTATAATGACAACTGGATGAAAGATCACGGCTTTCTGGAAGAAAGAGATTTTGCAACCGCTTCTGACATTCTTAAAAGACAAAACGGTAATGGCAATCTGGTGACCATCGATAAAAATGCCAAGGTTTCTGAGGCAGTATCTCTGCTCACCAGTGGTAGTATCTCTCAGCTTCCGGTCACTGATGGCAATGATTTTGTCGGTAGCCTTATCGATTCTCGTGTACTGGCAAGAATGATTGAGACCCCTGAAATCAAAGACGAACCGGTTTCTGCAGTGATGGACAAGCCTTTCCAGTTTGTTACTGCAGATAATACACTGGATGTACTTTCTTCAGTAATTAATAAGGATAACCCGGCCGTGATGGTGCGTGACGAAAACAATGAACCTCATATCATTACCCAGCATGACTTGTTGAAGAGCATAGCGGGTAACTAGATTGATCAGATATTATCGAATGAGAAGCCGGTCACTGACCGGCTTTTTTGTTTCTGATACCTCCACGTTCAGCTGCTTTTTTAGGTCAGCCTCTTGTGAAAGAAGTTAACTGCAACTTTTTTCACAGTATGAGTCTTATAGTACTATTTGATGCTGTTGTGTTAAGCAATTGTGTTGTAATTGCAGTTCCGGTAGCCGGCTTTGACTTTATTGATAGGCCGGATTAAAAAAAATGACCTGACGCCTAACCCAATACGCGTTTGTACGTACACGCATTTTTAAGCAATTGCCCTGTCACCAGTGGCTTTGGCTTGAATACGAATATATGACCGGTAAGAGTAACCGATTTGGTTTAGTTGGTTTTTCGGAGTGTCCCTTTTGCCGTTCGTGTAAATGCTGAAATGTCAGCCATTTTTTACATCTGCTACAGGTCAAAAAAGAAGGTCAAAATAAAATCATTTTTTTCTCTGGTCTGAGTGGGGATAATTGGCATATACCTTATGTAGAAGGTCTTTTTTATTGATTGGTCAGTGTTTTCAAAAATGCGCACTTCCATAGAAATCGTAAAAAATGAAGTTTGAAGTAAGGATGATGACGTTCTAAGGTGTTTTTTTAGAAAGAAGTAAACTGCGCTCGACAAGAATTTACTGTTTTTGTCGGCTAAACAACCGAAATTTTATTTTATCGAATCTCCCATCATCATGGCGCTGACGGTGCTGTGTGTGATGTTTTTTTGTTTAACCAAACTTAATAGACTTCTTATGAGAAAATTGCTACTGACATTTGCGATGTCAGCGCTTGTGTGTTTGACCATACAGGCACAGAATCGCACAGTCACGGGGCGCGTGGTTGACGAGACCGGTCAACCATTACCTCAAGCCACGGTGCTCGAAAAGGGTACTTCCAACGGAACCTCCACCGATACTGACGGTAGGTTCAGTTTACAAATCGCCCAGTCCGGGAGCACGCTGATTTTTAGATTCTTAGGTTATACTTCCCTTGAGGAAGTAGTAGGCAACCGCACCACCATTAACGTAACGATGCAGCCGGAAATCACCAGTGCAGGTGAGGTTGTTGTTGTGGGTTATGGTACTCAGAAAGCTGAAGCAGTAACCGGTTCCGTAGGTGTGCTGGATGCCGGTAAAATCGAGCAGGTACCCATGACTTCTTTCGAGCAGTCACTGCAGGGTAACATTGCCGGTCTTCAATCAACCGGTATCGATGGTGCACCCGGAGGAAATACTGAGATCCGTATCAGGGGTATTGGTTCTATTACAGCTTCCAGTGAGCCTCTTTATGTGATCGATGGTATTCCTGTTCAATCAGGAGACGTTACACAGCTGAACAGTAACGGTAACCGAAGTGGTAACGTAATGGCTTCTCTGAACCCTAACGATATCGAGTCGGTAAGTGTATTGAAAGATGCAGCTTCTACGGCCATTTATGGTTCAAGAGGTGCCAATGGAGTAATCCTGATCACTACCAAATCCGGTAAAAGAGGTGAAGCGAGAATTGACCTCAGTACACTGGTTGGTTTCAACTCTGTAGCTTCAAACAACCTGTTGCAGCCTTTGAACAGAGAACAGTATACTCAGCTGTTCATCGAAGGTTATACCAACGATGGTGTGTCTCTGGCTCAGGCTCAGCAAAACCTGACTGACAGATTCCAGCAGTTGATCGATCCTTCTACAGGACTGCCAACTGATACAAACTGGCTGGATGCTGTAACCAGAACAGGATTGACTCAGAGCTACAACCTGAGTGCCCGTGGAGGAAGTGACAATGGAAAACTGAACTACTTCTTCTCAGGATCTTACTTCGATCAGGAAAGCCACATCATCGGAACAGATTTCGAGCGTCTCTCTGGTAGAGTAAACCTTGATTTCAAAGCCAATGACAACATCAGCTTCACTAACAACCTGAGTGTAGGTAGTTTTGATCAGAATGGTATGGTTGATGGTTCTGCCTGGGCCAACCCACTCTACAATGCTTACCTGCTGTCTCCGCTCATTCCTATTCGTGACGCACAAGGCAGATTCAATGCCGATCACAAGAATTACTACCCAATGGGAGGTAACAACCCTGTAGGTGCATTGAGTGGTGATGACCTGAGGTTAACACAGCAGTTGAGGGTAACCAACAACTTTGCTATTAACATCAAGTTTGCCAATGACTTCACTTTCCGTTCACAGTACAACTTTGACGTGATCACGGTAGATGAGCAGCAGTATAAAAACAGACGTTACGGAGATGGTAGAAATATTGGCGGTTTCGCTCAGGTATCTACCCTGCTCGATCGTAACCTGGTGACTACTCAGACATTACAATGGGGAAAAACGCTTGGAGGCGTTCATAACCTTGACGCTCTTGTTGGTTATGAGGCTCAGAGCTCTAACCGAAACACTACGTATGGTTTTGGTCAGGAATTCCCTAACGATAAACTCAGAAACCTTGCCAGTGCGGCAGCTTCTTATGATGCTTCTGCTACTAAAACAGAGTACACTTTCGCTTCTCTGTTCTCAAGAATTAACTATGACTATGATGGTAAGTACTTTGCATCTGCCAGTATCAGACGCGATGGTTCATCAAGGTTTGGTGTTGACAACAGATACGGAACATTCTACTCTGTAGGTGCAGGCTGGACTTTGAGTGAAGAGAGCTTCCTTCAGAATTCAGGCATTATTGACTTTGCAAAACTGAGATCTTCTTACGGAGTTACTGGTAATGCCGCCATTGGTAACTTCCCGTCAGTGGGGCTTTACGGATACGGTCAGGATTATGACGGTACTCCAGGTGGTGGACCTACCCAGATTGCCAACCCTGCATTGACCTGGGAGCAGTCTAAGAGTTTCAACGTAGGACTTGATTTTGAGCTGTTAGGCAGATTGTCAGGTACTATTGAGTACTTCAATCGTGAGTCTGAAGACCTGCTGCTGAACGTACCGATTTCCCGTACTACCGGATTCACCAGTTTGTTACAAAACTTCGGTGATATGAAAAACGAAGGTATGGAGTTCACATTGAACTATCAGGTAGTCAACAACAGTGAGTTCACACTTGATTTCGGATTTAACATTACTACCCTCAAGAACACTATCACCAGACTGAATGAGTCATTTACTGCTGGTACTAAGAGACGTGAAGAAGGTCGTGATTTCCAGTCTTACTATCTGTTCGGTTGGGCAGGTGTAGATCAGTCTAATGGTGACCCACTGTGGTATACTGACGAGACTGAAACTGAGACTACCAACAACGTGAACAACGCGGTGAGATACTTCCAGGGTAAGAGTGCAACTCCTGATTACTTCGGTGGTTTCAACATCAACGCTACTTACAAGAGCTTCACACTGACTACTCAGTTCAACTACTCTGTAGGTAACTATATCTATGACGCCAACGGACGATTCATCCATGGTGATGGCCGACTTACTCCAAGAAGTACTTCTGTCTGGGCCTTTGAAAACCGTTGGGTACCTGGTAAAACAGACGCCTTATTGCCTCTGCATGATTGGGGAGATAGAAAAGGTGGTCAGACAGCCAACAGTACAAGATACCTGATGGATGCTACTTACCTGAGATTGAGAAATGTAACATTGGCTTATGACTTTGACGATTCAGTACTGTCATTCCTCAATGTTCGTTCATTACGTGCTTATGTCAGAGGTACCAACCTGCTGACCTGGACAAAGGATAAGGATCTTTTCCTCGATCCTGAGCAGGCAATTAACGGTGTAGCCGGTGGATTGACTCCAGCGATTAAAACTGTTTCTCTTGGTATAGATGTCGGCTTTTAATAAAAGATTGAAATGAAAATGAAAAAAATATATATCAAAAGCTTAATCGCTGCGCTGGCCTTTATCACGCTGAGTTGTGGAGATGACTTTCTGGAACTTTCTCCTCAGCAGTCAGTGGCGAATGAAGATGCATTGACAACACTGGATGATTATAAGTCATCTGTAACCGGTATCTATAACGGACTGTCAAGTGCCAACTACTACGGGCGTTATTTCTACCTGGTGCCTGACGTTATGAGTGATGATGTGAAGCAGCATCCTAGTGCGAACAGAGCCAAGGATTATGCGGAGTACTCAGCAGTAGTTGGAGATGGTATCGCTTCCGCTATGTGGAATAACATGTACAGCAGCATCAACGCTGCCAATGCTATCATTAACGCAGTAGTCGATTTACCAGCAAGTGTAGAAGCTGAAAGAAACCATATTGTAGGTGAGGCTATGGCCTTGAGAGGTTTGATCTATTTTGACCTCGTACGTCTTTATGCGCAGCACTATACCTTTACTGCTGATGCTTCTCACCTGGGTGTACCGATCGTACTGGAATTCGATCAGTCTCTCGAGCCAAGTCGTAACTCTGTAAGAGAAGTATACGATCAGGTAATCAGTGATATGACTTCAGCCATCAATATGATGTCTGATGATCCAAGATCAGGTACTACTTCTACCTTGTCTAAGAGTGCTGTACAGGCTTTACTGGCCAGAGTATACCTCTACAAAGATGACTGGGCGAATGCTGAGTCTATGGCTAATACTGTGATTAACAGTGGCAGATACTCTTTGGTAACTAATGCCAATTACAACAATGCCTGGGTAGCTGATTTCTCAGCAGAGTCAATTTTCGAGATTAACATGACCGAGAATGACAACAGAGGTTCTGACGCTCTGGGTAGAATGTACATTGTTGAGGGTTATGGTGATTACCTGCCTGCAGACGATCTGGTTTCTTTGATTCCTAACGATGATGCACGTACCGACTGGTTCCTGGCAGATCCTTTCCTGACTGGTGATTATGCACCTTTCAGACTGGTGAAGTATCCAAGTGTAGCGGGTACTAACAATACCAAAGTGATCAGACTTTCCGAAATGTTCCTGATCCGCGCTGAAGCAAGAGCACAGCAAGGTAACAATGCCGCTCAGGCAGACGTAGATCTGATCCGTCAGAGAGCTCAGCCAGGTGCTGCCGCTGTTACAGCTACCGGTGCTGCTTTGATTGATGAGGTACTGCTGGAAAGAAGAAAAGAGCTTGCTTATGAAGGCCAGCGTCTTTGGGATCTGATGCGTTACAAGCAGGATGTTGTGAGAACTAACTGTACTTCTCCTATTTGTACAATCACTTACCCTAACAACAGAGTAATCTTACCTATTCCTGAGGCTGAACTGGATGCGAATCCAAACATTGAGCCTAACCCAGGTTACTAGGATTAATCATACTGAATAAAAAAGGGCTTCATGCATTGCATGAAGCCCTTTTTATTTTCTCTCTGCTTTTAGAGTCTCTATATTCTTGAGTTCCGGTAGAAGTTCCCCACTCTACTGGTTATCTGTGCGTAGATGCGATCAATAAAGCTGATAAACAAGGTCTGCGGATTAGGTGGAGGCAATTCCTTGCGCTTCGACATTCTGATTTCTTCTTTCGTTAAAGCTCGCTTATCTCCGTTATAAGAAGCCCACTCATGTACCCAGACATCACGGCTCGGCAGCTTTTGTTGTGTCAGCACGCGCCCTGTATAAGCATCTCGTATTTCCAGATTCATCACACCATTAGATTCGAGGGTCTTGCGATTGGTGGTTACCTCGGCTTTCACCGTACCGAATACATCGTGTTCTACACCTTCTCCGTCTTTGTAGCTGCCTACCACCACGCTGTCTCGACTTACCTCTTTGGTTTTAGACTCTATCAGGGTCTGGCCCAATACAAAGTCGTCAAACTGCAAAGAGATCACCTGATCGGGTTGCAGGTTAATTTGCTCAGCTTCTTCGTAGGTGAAAAACTGTACAAACTTATCCCGGCTATATCCATCCAGGTACTCTACTATCTTATTCTCAAAGTACTCATTGGTCAGGGCCAGAGAGCGGGAGTGTACCGGAATAGGCTCTATTAAAACGCGAACGGTTCCCATGTTGCGGGCCAGTCCCAACAGGTTGTCTATGTCAGGCAGGTTCTGGTCGTAGTCCACGGCCGTTCTGAAATGACGGAACGCTTCCCGTCCGCTGTCTATCGTGCTGTCTGCCAAAGCAGCCTTACCTATGTCATATCGGTTTTGAGCCGCCAGACTGGCAGCATTTTCCAGCTCTGCCTGGTAAATCGTAGGATTCACCAGCTTCAGGCAGGCAGGGCATCGCTGAATCTTCGCATAGTAGCTGTTGAGTTGACGGTACTCCTGATATACCCGCTCCCATTTAAAGTTGTCCCCACCAGATTTATAGTTTTGAATGAGGTCTAAATGGTAGTTCGAGGCAAGCTGATATCCCTCTACCAAAACCTGCTTGGATTTTTTGTTATCCGGGTTGGCCTGAAGACGGTTCACAGCTCTGTCAATGGCAGTTTCATAATTGCCCTTATCAAATGCGTTCTTCCCGGTTGCACAGCTTATGAGCATCAATCCGAGAAGCCCTAATAAAAAGTAAGTGTGCTTTTTCATAAGCTTAAAAGTTTTGGTTGAATTGGCTATGGCCAAAATATATGCCAAAAGTTCTTCTATTTCAATTTGTCCAGTGCTTCCACCTTCTCTTTCATAAGCTCAAACACTCTCTTTTTCAGCTCAGGGAGGTCTTTTTCGCTCATTTCACTTGTTTCAACAGCAGGTAAAAAATAACTATGCACTGTCCCGGGACTTACCCGCAGTTGACCTTTTGGCATAAGTTTCCGGGCATCGTGAATTACCAGTGGCAGTATGGGGGTGCCGGTTTCAATGGCGAGCCGAAAAGGGCCGTTAAAAAATGGAAGTAAGGGCTGGTCAGAGTTGTTGCGGGTACCTTCCGGAGCAACAAGAATAGATATGCCCTTATTCAGAGTTTTGACCAGTTTATTCAGACTTTTACTTCGGCTCTCCGGGTCTGAACGATCCACCCAAACGGCTATCCTGCTGGTAATAAATCCGAAGACCGGTATTTTGGAAAGCTCCTTTTTGCCCAGAGCCCTAAGCTGGATAGGTGTGGACATGGCAATGGCCGGGGCGTCCATAAAGGAAGTGTGGTTGATTACAAAAATGTATGATTTATTTCTGTCAATCAGTTTCCGGTTATGGGTTCTGAAAAAAATAAGGGAGGGAGTGGCAAAGAAAAAGACCCAAAGCCGGGTAGCGAAAAAACTGATGCCGCCCAACCGGTCACTGATCAGTATCGGAATGACAACGAAAGGGAGTGCCAGGAACATGCCAGTAACAAAGAGTATTGCCACCCAGGCCGTGTAGATTATTTGCAGTACTTTTTTCAGAGCTCTTTTAAGTTAAAGAATTATTGAAAATAATTTTTTTATGCCGATGGCCTCATTAGTTTTAGGCGGAAATTTTAATGAGACAGCGATGTGGTTTTTCATTCGGCCCCATTGCTTTAAAAGAGAATGAAACCTAACTCTTTGCTTGCAGTCCTACTCATAATCTGGGTAGGGCTTTTTTATGAACATTGTGCTGTTTTTCGGGCAATAGAATAGCAAAGAGCCGGTTATTTCACTGAGTATGAATCGCAGCAATCCCGTAGGAATTTTTGATAGTGGCATGGGTGGGCTCACGGTGGCCAACGCAGTGAAAAAAGTGCTGCCAAATGAGCAAATCGTATACTTTGGCGACAGCGCCCATTTACCTTATGGAGATAAGTCTGCGGCTACAATACAGGCCTACTCTGTCAAGATTTGTGATGTGCTCCTGCAGCAGGGCTGTAAGGTGATTCTGATTGCCTGCAACTCCGCTTCGGCAGCGGCCTATGATTTGGTGAAGGCGTATGTAGGGAGCAAGGCACTGGTGCTGAATGTTATTGATCCGGTAGTTCAGTACATTGCAGAGCATCATGCCGGTCAGAAAGTAGGGCTGATTGGCACCAAGCAAACGGTGGGCTCTGAAGTATATGATACCAAGCTCAAGGCAAAAAACATAGGGGTGGAGTTGAATTCACTCGCCACTCCATTACTCGTGCCTATGATTGAAGAGGGCTTTCATAAAAATGAAATCTCCGATCAGATCATCAAACAATACCTGGAAAAACCTGAATTACAGAATATCGAAGCCCTTATCCTGGGCTGTACGCATTATCCTCTCATTAAGAAGCAGGTGTCTGCACTTTTAGGAGAGCACCTTGAAGTGATCGACTCCTCTCTGATTGTAGCGGCAGCACTAAAAGAGCTCCTCCAGGCAAATCAGCTGCTTTCCGAAAAAGCTGAAGCGACTGATAAGTTTCTGGTGTCAGATTTTACCCCCTCTTTTCAGACAGCCGCTGAACTGTTTTTTCAAAAGAAGATAAGGCTGGAAAAGCACGTACTGTGGGAGTAGCTTCCTGTCAAAGCTGTTGCTGAGGTCAAATGCGGGCTTTTGTGTCTGCCTGACAGTGCATGTCAAGAATAACAGACTCCGCTGGTACGATAGCGTTTTATTGATTTTCTTTGCATCCTAATCATCCGGTTCAGGCAGCGTGTACGCATTTCTGTTCTTTCTTAATTTTCTTCTGATCTATACCGTTTTCGCGGTCTATGCTGAGAGGAAAATCTCTGCCTTTATTCAGGATCGGTACGGGCCTATGGAGGTAGGCTATTATGGCCTGCTCCAGACAGTAGCTGACCTGCTGAAACTACTCCAGAAAGAAGATATTGTGCCGCTTTCAGCTGACCGCAAGATGTTCAAGCCAGCTCCGATTTTGATCTTTGTGGCGGTGTTTGCGGGTTTTGCTGTACTGCCTCTCACCTCTGGGTTTACGGGTTCCGGTATTGATGCCGGACTTTTTTATCTGCTGGCGATTGTGTCTTTAGATGTAATGGGCATCCTCATGGCAGGTTGGGGCTCTAATAGCAAGTATGCCCTCTTTGGTTCTATGAGGGCCATTGCACAGATTATTTCCTATGAAATTCCGCTGACCCTATCCGTACTGTGTGTTGTCATGATTTCTCAGAGTCTCAATCTGCAGGAGATCGTCTATCAACAGGGAATCTGGATAAGCCAGCTTGATACAGAAGCGGTTAACTATCTGTTTGGTATCAAGGCATTGGGTATTGAAACGACAAATATCGGGGGGGTACTCACCTGGAATATCTTCCGGGCGCCCATTTTCCTTTTTGCCTGGTTGATTTTCTTCATTACCTCTCTGGCTGAATGCAACCGGGCCCCATTTGATATTCCGGAAGCAGAGTCAGAACTGGTAGGAGGTTTTCATGTTGAATATTCAGGCTTTCGCTGGGCCATGGTCATGTTGTCTGAGTATGGTATGATGCTGCTGGTAGCCTTTCTGGGAGCCATTCTCTTTTTAGGAGGCTGGAATACGCCATTACCCAATATAGGTTCTGTCGCCCTGGCCGAGTGGACCAGTGGAGAACCGGGTACCCTGTCCGGGCATCTTTGGGGAGCTTTCTGGCTGATCAGCAAAGCCTTACTTACCGTAGGCGTACAGATGTGGGTGAGATGGACCTACCCCAGGTTGAGAATCGATCAGCTGATGAACCTGAGCTGGAAATACCTGACCCCCGCAGCGATATTATTGGTATTCTTAAGCGCATTGTGGAGGATGCTGATGATATGAGCGATTACTGGAAAAACATCAGGAATGCCACCAAAACCCTGAATGAAGGGCTTAAGGTTACCCTGAAGCATATCAAAGATGCCAGGGACTCACAGGAGGAACGTTACCCTGACAAGGAAAACTACTTCGAAAAGGAAAACGGCCTCTTCACTACGCAGTATCCGCATGAGAAACTTCCGGTACCGGACCATGGACGCTACAAGCTCCACAATGAGATAGACGATTGTATTGTCTGTGATAAGTGCGCCAAGGTATGCCCTGTTAACTGTATTGATATTGAACCGGTTCGGGCAGTGGGCGAGATTGGAAAGACCTCAGACGGAACTTCCAAAAGAATCTATGCGGCCAAATTCGATATCGATATGGCCAAATGTTGCTTCTGTGGACTATGCACTACCGTATGCCCCACCGAGTGCCTGACCATGACCGATGAGTACGATTTCAGTGCCTATGACTTTGCAGAACATAACTTTGAGTTTGGGGAAATGACCCCGCTGGAAATTCTTCAACGCAAGCAGGAGCTGGAAGAATTTAATAAAAAGAAAGAGGCTGAGAAGGCCGCAAAGGCAGCTGAAGTAAAGCCCAGGCCCAGGCCAGCAGGAATGCCTCAGGTAAAACCGCGTGTTGCCGGGGCAAGCGATGCCGGTGATAAGCCCAAACCGGCTTTCAGGCCAAGAGTGGTTACAAAAAAGTCAGGGGAAGATGCGACTGCTTCCACACCCAAACCGGTAATGAAGCCCAAAGTCGTGGTAAAACCCAAGGGAGCACCAAAGTCGGAGGGTGAAGAAAACCAGGAAGGTAAACCAAAGGCCATTCGCCCCAAAGTTGTGGTGAAGCCGAAGATTCCTGTTAAGAAGAAGGAGGGAGAGCAGGAGACAGATGAGACTAAACCTGCGGTAGCACGCCCTAAGGTGGTAGTCAAACCGAAAATTCCGATTAAGAAAAAGGCAGAAGAACAGGAAACCGACAGCTCAAAACCGAAGGCTGTAAGACCAAAGATTCCTTTGAAGCCCGGAACACCTCCCGTAAAAAAGGAGGAAGGAGAGCAGGGTACAGAATCAGAAAATAAACCCAAAGCAGTCAGGCCTAAGGTACCGATGCGTCCGAAAATACCTGCCAGAAAAAAAGACGACAGTCAGGACGGGCAGGAGAAGGGAGGCGAAACTAAGTAAACATGACCTTCGCCACGATCATATTATACTGCTTCATCGGCCTGACCGTGCTTTCAGCCCTGTACATAGCCATTACTAAAAACGTGCTTTACGCTGCTTTTGCGCTGATTCTGACCTTCTTAGGAGTAGCTGGTATTTTCATGCTGATCGGAGCCGGTTTCATCGCCATAAGTCAGATTCTGGTCTATGTCGGAGGCATCTTGGTACTGATCGTCTTTGGGGTAATGCTTACCAACCGTCTTAAAGGGCAGCAGGTGACCACTCCTGCCTATAACAAACTACTGGGAGTGCTCGTAGCAGGAGGACTTCTGTTTATCTTCTACAAAGCCATCATCGAAGCGAATTTTGGAGCGATAAAGTGGATCAGTGAAGCGCAACCCGAAAGTGCTCCGCTTGAGAACTTTGGGATGAAGCTCATGACTGATTATGTCCTGGCTTTTGAGGTGATAGGTGTATTGTTACTGCTGGCGCTTATTGGTGCCGTCAAAATTGCGGCAGGAGCCGGAAAGGAGGCAGACAATGCCGGTTGAACATCTGCTGTTCCTGGGAGCTGTGCTCTTCTGTATTGGTCTCTTTGTGGTATTGACCAGAAAGAACGCTATTGCCGTATTGATTGGTGTAGAGCTTATGCTCAATGCCTCTAATATCAACCTGGTGGCTTTTGGCCATTTTGATCCGGATTTCCTGCAGGGGCAGATTTTCGCACTGTTTGTCATTACGGTGGCTGCAGCAGAGGCGGCAGTGGCACTGGCCATCGTGGTTAAAGTTTATCAATATTTCCAGACAGCCGATCTGGATAAAATCAGTGAGTTGAAAGGATGACAGAGCTCAATGATTTTTTAACTCCTACTGCTTTTAACCCTTTGATTTATTGGGTGCTGGCTCTTTTTGCCCTGCCGTTGCTTTCTTTCTTCACTTCAGGGCTGTTCAAAGGGAAGGCCCCGGTATGGTCAGGTTTTTTGCTGGCGGTTAACACCTGTCTGTCGGTGTACCTGGCCCTGCAGCACTGGGGGCTTGAGCCGGGTGTGGTCATCAAAGGAACCTGGTTTGAAACGGGCAGTACTGCTTTCACATATAGCTTTTTACTTGACAATCCTGCATTGATCATGTTGGTCATTGTCAACTTTATCTCTTTGCTGGTGCATATTTTCTCGGCTGAGTATATGCGTCATGATAAGGCAAAACCCCGCTACTATGCTTACCTGGGGCTCTTTACCTTCTCAATGCTCGGGATTGTACTCTTCCATAATCTCCTGTTTATTTTCATTTTCTGGGAGCTGGTAGGGCTTTCTTCCTACCTGTTAATTGGTTTCTGGTTCGAAAAGAAATCAGCGTCTCTGGCAGCCAACAAAGCCTTTATCATGAACCGCATAGGCGACCTGGGCTTCCTTACCGGACTCATGATTCTGTATACCCAGTTCGAAACGCTGGACCTTGGTGCTCTGAAGCTTTTAATGGGCGATAGCCGTATTGAAGATGGCAATTGGGTGATTAACTATCTCAAGAATGGAGAAGAGGTGATACACTCTCTGGATGGCCGCTGGCTCAGCGCTGCGGGCATAGCCCTTTTCTGCGGAGCAGTAGGTAAATCAGCCCAGTTTCCGCTGCAGGTATGGTTACCCGATGCCATGGAAGGACCCACTCCGGTTTCGGCTTTAATCCACGCAGCTACCATGGTGGCAGCGGGAGTTTTTATGCTATCCAGAGTTTTTGTTTTACTCGATGCACAGGCGCTGGAAGTAGTAGCCATTGTGGGGGCTATCACAGCCCTGATGGCCGCTGTGGCCGCTTTATCACAGTTTGATATCAAAAAAGTACTGGCTTATTCCACGGTGTCTCAGCTGGGGTATATGGTATTGGCCATGGGAGTTGGCGCCTATGATGCAGGGCTCTTTCATTTGTTTACTCATGCCTTTTTCAAAGCAGGACTGTTTCTCAGTGCCGGTGTCATCATTCATCAGTTACACAAACTGGAGACTGATGAGGTGAAATTCAATACCCAGGATATGCGTGTCATGGGAGGGCTGAGAACCTATATGCCTGTCACATTCTTTTGCTTTCTGTTTTGCAGCCTGTCTCTGGCAGGACTTCCCGCATTCAGTGGCTTTTTATCCAAAGAGGCGATTTTGATCAATACCCATGCCTGGTCAGTCGAAAAAGGAGGAGGCTACTACCTCATTGAGCTCATGGCTTTTGCCACGGTTATTCTCACCGCCTTTTATATTATGAGAGCCGTGATGCTGGTGTTTACAGGCAAGTTCAGACTGCCGGAGCTGAAAGGTACGCCTGAGATTGTCGGTAAACTGAAGGAGGGCAATATGACACTCCTGATTCCGGTGGTCATACTGGCTGTACTGTCCTTCAGCTTTGTTTTTGGTGCCAGCATCAGTGCAGAAGACAGTTGGTTATATCAGTCTGTCAGAACACCCCGGGATACCTGGGTTCCGAAGGAGTATATCGCTATGAGTCAGGCAGAAATGCTTGCAAAGGCTGGTACCCATCACACCTGGCTGGAGGTGCTGTCTGTAGGGCTGGCCCTGGCCGGAATAGTCATTGCCATATTGATTTATAAGCCCGGAGCAAAGCTCGCAGAGGGCTTTGATGGTAAAAGAGAGCCGGTAAGTCCTATTGTGCAGGTTTCCTTCTACCACTGGTACCAGGACGTGCTCTATACCAAGGTGATCCTCAAGTTCATCCTGACCCAGTCTAAAATGCTGGCCTGGTTTGATGAGAAAATATTAGATGGTTGTGTCAATCTTCTGGCACGTACCCAGGTGGTTGTCGCGCATTTAACTGGTATGTTCGACCGATATATCATTGACGGTTTTGTACATTTGACCGCATTTACTTCTGGTAAAGTAGGGCAGTTGACAAGGTCGATTCAAACGGGGAATGTACAGACCTATATTTTATCGGCCATTGCCATGTTAATCATGCTGTTACTATGGTTTGCCTTTTAAGAAGAGTGAATGACTGAGTATCTGTTAACCTATATTATCTTCATTCCACTGCTGGCTTCGCTGGTAGTAGCCTTGCTGCCCAAACGTTTCGCAGACAGCTACCGCGTGATCGCATTGGTGGCCCTGGGGCTTTCCCTTGTACTTACCGTTATCGGGGTGTCCTCTTTTGACAGTACTGCATCCGGACTTACCAATAGTGAGGCTTCCTTGCAGATGGTGGAGAAGGTGGAATGGTTTTCGGTTAATCTGGGCTCTCTGGGCAGATTTTCGGTAGATTATTTTCTGGGAGTTGATGGGATCAACATTACCATGCTCTTGCTGGCTGCCATTGTGCTGTTTATCGGGGCCATTTCTTCATGGAATATCAGCAAGAAAAGAAAAGGCTATTTCAGCTTGTATCTGCTGCTTTCTTCATCAGTTCTGGGCTGTTTTGTAGCACTGGATTTCTTCCTCTTCTATCTCTTTTTTGAGTTCATGTTGCTGCCCATGTATTTTCTCATCGGTATCTGGGGAGGGCCGAGAAAAGAGTATGCTGCCATCAAGTTCTTTTTATATACCCTGGTAGGATCTATCCTGATTCTGATTGTGATGATAGGGCTCTATAACTCCGTTTATGATCCTGTCAAAACAGGAGCTGAGGCGGGTATGTTTGAGGCTGCGGCTTCTGTCACAAACGAGCAGATCACGGAGGTACAAAAGCAGGTAGAGCTGGGGAATGTGGAGTCTGAAAATATTGTGAAGTCATTCAATATGATTTCCATGGCCAATGAAACCAACTACCTGCCTGATTCCTTTTTGTCGAGGAGTACCGGGGCCCAGGTCTTTGGTCAGTCGGCTCGCTGGATGGCTTTTCTGGCATTACTGATTGGCTTTGCCATCAAACTGCCGGCCTTCCCTTTCCATACCTGGTTGCCAGATGCCCATGTTGAAGCACCTACCCCGGTTTCGGTAGTGCTGGCTGGTATTCTTCTGAAAATCGGAGGCTATGGTATGATCCGTACGGCCTTTAGCTTCTTCCCCGATAGTGCTTACCACTATTCCTGGCTCATAGGCTTCTTTGGTATGTTTTCTATCATTTATGGAGCATTAAATGCCCTGGCACAGAAAGATATTAAGAAGCTGATTGCCTATAGTTCGGTGTCCCATATGGGCTTTGTCTTACTGGGATTGGCCGCACTTACCGTAGAGGGAGTGACCGGAGCCATATATCAGATGTTCTCCCACGGACTCATTTCTGCAACACTGTTCCTGATAGCAGGAGTCCTTTATGATCGCACTCACAATCGCCTGATCGAAAACTATGGAGGGCTGGCGCATCAACTGCCTAAGTATACGGTAGTGGTGACCATTGCCTTCTTTGCCTCATTGGGGCTGCCGGGCTTTTCCGGCTTTATTGGTGAGCTGATGGTATTCCTGGGAGCTTTCAAGTCAGCCAGTTTCATCGGGGCTATTCCTATGTGGATGCCCGTGGTAGCTACCCTGGGCCTTGTGCTTTCTGCCGGTTATTATCTCTGGACATTGCAGCGAATGTTCTTTGGAAAGTACTGGGTAAAAGATGCTGCCTGGCACGACAACCTGAAAGACCTTACCCTCAGAGAGTACCTTATGTTTGTACCTCTGATTGCCATGATCATCTGGTTTGGTATTTTCCCGGGCACATTGCTAGATCTCATCAGTAATTCGGTCGAAGGCTTTACCCATCTAATGGTTCAGGCAGTGAAATGATTTCTTTGTTGCAGACAAATAACGCATCCGGCCTGAAAGACCAACTCGGTAACCTGTCTGAAGATGTGTGGATGCTTGCCCCGGAAATCTCTGTGGTGATTACCCTTTTGTTGCTGCTTGGTTTTGACCTGCTTTTTAGAAAGAATAAAGAGACAGGACTGGCTGCGATTGCCTTTTGTGGTCTCGCTTCAACCTTTACCCTGCTTACGTTTCAGTGGGTCAATTTCAGTACAGATTTTATGGTCATGGGTAAGTTGCTTCGATACGACCAGCTTTCCCTTTTCCTCAAGCTTATATTTACTCTGGGTGGTGCACTGGGGCTCGTCATAGCTACCAGAAATGAGAACAGGAACTACCTGTTCAGATCCGGTGAATCCATGGTGGTGCTTTTCGGACTGCTGCTGGGCGTTTTCCTCATGACCATGTCGGTTAATCTGCTAATGATCTATTTGTCTGTTGAGGTGGTTTCTATTTGTTCCTACATACTCACAGGCATACTAAAAGGAAAGAAGAAGTCAGAGGCGGCCCTCAAATATCTGCTCTTCGGGGCAGTGTCGGCTGCTGTGATGCTGTATGGTATCAGCTGGCTCTATGGTTTTACAGGTACACTGGATATCACCAGTCAGGCTTTTATCAACGGACTGTCAGAGGTTCCGGCCCTGCCACTGGCTATTGCCTTGATCATGACCCTGGGAGGTATCATTTTCAAGCTGGGAGCCGTACCATTTCACATCTGGTCGCCAGACGTTTACGAAGCAGCTCCGACAGCTGTGGTCTCCATCTTCTCAACACTCCCCAAACTGGCCGCTCTGACCATACTCTTCAGACTGGTTAATATACTGCCGGCCGAATGGTTTGACTGGCAGCTAATTCTGGGAGTGATCGCTCTAGCCAGCATGATCTTCGGCAATTTTTCAGCGCTCTGGCAAAAAGATGTCAAGCGTATGCTGGCTTACTCTTCCATTGCCCATGCGGGTTTTTTGCTGGTGGGACTCATCGCCTGGACTGAGGCGGGCAATACCGCCATGCTCTTTTATGGTGCTATGTACCTGGTGATGAATTTTGCCGCCTTTTTGTTGGTGGCCATTATGGAAAAACATACCGGATCTTCCACTTTTGAAGACCTCAGAGGTTTCGGTACCGCCCTGCCTTTTGCCGGGGTGTTAGCGGTTGTGGTAATGGTGTCACTCACTGGTTTGCCGCCTACCGTAGGCTTTAATGCCAAACTATACGTCTTCTCGGCTATCTGGGAGGCTTATCAGGTACAAAACAATCCGGTTTTATTGTGGGTATTTGTTGTAGGACTGCTGAACACGGTTGTTGCACTTTTCTACTACCTTAAATTGCCCTATTACCTGTTTTTTAAAGCAGGCCCGGAGACAATTTCTAAGAAGCTTTCAGCAACTGATCATATTTGGGGCACTATTATGGTATTCCCCTTGTTACTTTGGTTCTTTCAGTCAGAATGGTTGATGGACATTTTGAATAGTATTAATTTTGTATTTTGAACCCCGTACATGAGCGAGCAGATCAAACATGAATGTGGAATCGCAATGATTCGCCTTCGCAAGCCTCTTCAATACTACGTTGATAAATATGGATCCCTGCACTACGCTGCGAAAAAACTGTATATCCTTATGCAGAAGCAGTCCAATCGCGGACAGGATGGTGTAGGTGTGGCTAACATCAAAATCGGTGTGGAGCCGGGCACGAGATACATAAGCCGTTATCGCACTATCAAACCCCAGCCAATTGAGGACATTTTCGGAAAGATCAGTCGGAAATATGACAAGGCCACCAAAAAGGCCGGCTACAGCCCTACAGATGCTGCCTGGTTTAAGGAGAATGTAGGCTTTAGCGGAGAACTCTGGATGGGGCATCTGCGCTACGGGACTCATGGAAAGAACAGCATAGAGAGCTGTCATCCTTTTCTGAGACAAAACAACTGGAGAAGCCGTAACCTCGTAATGGCCGGTAACTTCAATATGACCAATGTAGACGAGCTCTTTGATCTGTTACTGGGGCTTGGCCAGCATCCAAAAGAGAAGACTGACACGGTTACCGTAATGGAGAAAATCGGTCACTTCCTGGATGAAGAAAACCAGCGTGTTTTTGACAAGTACAAGAAGAAATTATCCAACCAGGAGATCACCGAAAGAATCGAAGAAGAATTGAACCTGCAAAGGGTACTCAGACGATCTTTTAAGGATTTTGACGGTGGCTATGCTATGGTAGGTTTGACGGGGCACGGGGCTGCCTTTGTGGTTCGCGACCCGAATGCCATCCGACCAGCCTATAAATATATAGATGATGAAGTGGTAGTAGTGGCCTCTGAAAAGCAGGCGATAAAAGCCGCTTTCAATGTCAACTATGAAGATATCGGTCAGATAGAGCCGGGTAATGCGCTGATCGTTCATAAGAACGGAGAGTATGATGAGGTGCCAATTATGGATAAGGGCGAGGTGAAGTCCTGCTCTTTTGAGAGAATTTACTTTTCCAGAGGGACTGACCCTGATATCTATCGGGAACGTAAAGAACTCGGTCGTTTACTCATTCCGCAGATTCTGAAATCTCTCAAGTTCGACCTGAAGAACACAGTATTCTCTTACATTCCCAATACCGCAGAAATATCCTTTTTGGGCATGATGCAGGGGCTGGATGAATACCTGCTGAAGAAAAGAAAAGAGGTAATCATAGACGGGAAACCGCGCATTGATGACCTGGAAGAAATCCTGAGCTTTCAGCCACGGGTAGAGAAGCTGGTGATCAAAGATGCCAAGCTACGTACCTTTATTGCTGATGACAGCACGCGGGACGATCTGGTGGCCAGTGTATATGACACTACCTACGAGGTGATTCGCAAGAAGACGGATACCCTGGTGGTGATTGATGACTCGATTGTAAGAGGTACCACGCTGGAGAAAAGTATCCTCAAGATGCTGGATAAGCTGGAGCCTAAGAAAATTGTCATCGTATCCTCAGCTCCGCAAATCCGCTACCCTGATTGCTATGGTATTGACATGTCTAAGGTGAAAGAGTTTGTGGCCTTCCGCGCCATGAAAGCTCTGCTCAAAGACCGTTTCCTCGAAAACCTGATGGAGGAAGCCTATCATAAAGTACTGGCCAATATTGGTTCCAAGGATCAGCCCAACTACCTCAAAGAGCTTTACGATCAGTTTACCGATGACGAGATCTCAGCTAAAATTGCAGAAATCATTAAGCCGGAAGGCCTGAACGCAGAGCTGGAAGTAGTATACCAAACCGTAGATAACCTGCACAAGGCCTGCCCTCAAAACCTGGGAGACTGGTACTTTACAGGGAATTACCCTACTCCGGGAGGTAACCGCGTAGTGAACAAAGCCTTTATGAACTTTATGGAGGGCAAGGAAACCAGAGCGTACTAGTAGTCCGGTCTTTTGCTCATTTTCCATCCTTATCGGTAGGTCAGACGGAAGAAGTTATAGCGGCTGATAATTAGTGAATCGGTTATCATCCCCTACGCCTAAGCTCTGGGGATCAAGGGTTATCAGGGGCTGTCGCAGGACTCTGATTCACTGTTGCACATTCTTCTCTCCACCCTCAGGGTCTCTCGCGGAGGACCCTGAGATACAATAAACTTCCTTTATCCGGATTCCCGAAGCAAAAAAAGCCAGTGCCGGATTATCCGACACTGGCTTTTTAATGAATTTCTTAATTAATCTGCTATACAGAAAAACTCTCACCACAACCACAGGTGCGGGAAGCGTTCGGGTTTACAAACTGAAAGCCTTTGCCATTCAGCCCGTCTGAGAAGTCAAGCGTGGTGCCCAGTAAGTACAGCAGGCTCTTTCTGTCTACCAGAATCTTGATGCCCTTGTCTTCAAACACCTCATCTTTCTCTCTTACCTCTGAATCGAAATCCAGATCATACATCAGGCCAGAGCAGCCACCACCTTGTACGGATACACGGATGTTGTGGTCGTCAGATTTGCCCTCTGTATTTCTTAAATCTACAATCTTATTCTTCGCTGAGTCTGTTACTGTTATCATCAGGCTACAGGGTTAAGTACTACACTAAATACGGTGATCGTATTGATGTCTCGCCCATAGTAGAGCTTATCGAGCGCATCATACATATTGCTTGCTGTAAAATATGAGGTGTGCAATTCACTCTCACCCTTGGCTATCCACTGAATGGTGTAAGAGTCGTATTTGTCTTTGTAAGACTTTACATACTCCTGCATTCTTCTCAGTGCATCCAGCTTGTCTATTCCCAATTCAGAGTGGAAAAGAAAAGACTGGTTATGTCTCGGGTTGATTGTGATCAGGTCGAGCTTTACTTTGCCCTCCGTGTTCTGGAACTCAAAGCTCAACTCACTTCCCTGGATACCCAGGTGGCTTTCGATTTTCTTCTGGAGTTTCACGCTCTCCACATGAATATCCGTTCCCATACCTGTCATATTCATCAGCAATTCAGTTAAATGTTAAATCCAAGTTATAAATTGGATTTGAAAAGTGAAACATTGGTCACACTGCGAAAGTTTCCTTTTCGAGCACAAAGATAGCCATTAACCAAGAAAAACGAGAATAACTACCTATGCATAAGATTGAGCACATTGGAATCGCGGTAAAAAACCTGGAGAACTCTAATCAACTTTTTGCCAGGCTCTTTGGCGAGTCACACTATAAAGTGGAGAAAGTAGACTCAGAAGGCGTAAACACGTCTTTTTTTCAAGTAGGTCCCAATAAGATAGAATTGTTGGAAGCTTCCAGCCCCGACAGCCCGATACGCAAGTTTATTGAAAAGAGGGGAGAGGGCATTCACCACATAGCCTTTGATGTAGAAGACATCCACGCTGAAATAGCCAGACTCAAAGAGGAAGAATTCATTGTTCTCAATGAAACTCCGAAGCGGGGGGCTGATAACAAGCTGGTATGTTTCGTACACCCGAAAACAACAAACGGAGTGCTGATTGAGCTCTGCCAGGAGATTAAATAGCCTTACGGATCAGCGGTCGGATAAGAATGCTCTAATGTCCTTTGACAACAGGTGAGTGAACTCTTTTGCACTCTTGCCGGTCAGGTGATGGCCGGGTTTGTCTGAGAACTCATAGCTGAGATTCCTGGTTGCATAATTCAGGTAAGGGGTCGATTTTTCAGAGGCAATTTGGTGCATTGCCCTATCAAAACCGGGATAAATGCCTTCTTCGAATTGTAGTACATCGTGGCTAACCGGCATCCTGATCAAAAACACCCGACCTGTTTTACTCAACATGTCAATGGTTTTTTGGAGATAGCGGATCCTCCTGGCACTGACACTGTATGATCGGCTCACGGGGCCTTGCGTTCTATGGTGTCCCTGAGCCATATTGATTTCTACCCAGCCATTGTCATGTACATGAACCTCGCGTTTAGCTCTTCTGAAGAAAGAATCTGTGGCTTCTTTGTAAAGTACTTTGAGCGCGGGTTTTCTAAGCAGATATTCTAAGTTCGGCTCGTCTGTTACGGAATGGAGCTTATAGATAAGATCAAAAGACTCACGTCCATCCATCAGACTATCCCTGATATTCATGACCGACACCGGAGAAACCCCAATCAGATGGAAGTTATCGGGAGCCCGGGTGTCCAGGTATTTTCTTTCAAGGAACGAATAATAGTAAGGGCCATATGGGCTGGTGGCACTGTTGAAAGCCAGGTTCTGAGGTGTATAGCTCATCCCAAATTCTTCCTGAAGAATGTCTGGTGAAATACCTCTTTTTTCTCTTGATAAGCCAGTAATAAGTGCCTGATGCTGACCCGTCAGTTTTGGATAATTATGGTCATGATGAGTGATTACATAACGCTGCAGAGCTGCATAGGGCACCATAATGATGACAGCAAACAGCAATCCCTTTCTTATCAGTTTTTTCATGCTAAAATTCAAAGTAGATAAAGGGAGATTTTTCTATATCAGACAGCCTTAAAAGCAGAATAGCCTGTGTCACCAGGAAGTAAAACAACCAACGTACGCTTGTCGGCTTTTGACCAAGGTATTCATGTATTTGACGCTTTCCCAGCTGCTTATTCAGAAACTCTGTGGCGATCAGCAACAGTATAATCAGGAGTACTTCATTATTGCCGACACGACCGGCACCCAGGTAAACAGACGACCAGTCCAGCGATCTCCCGATGAGCGTCATGGCGTCCGAGACGGAACCTGCTCTGAAAAAGAAACCGCTGATAATATTGAAAGGCAGAAAGGCCAGAATACCCATCAGATGTCTTGTGCTACTGGATTTATCCAGCCCCAGGGAATTATATAACTCATTTCTTCTGGTCACCGTGATGTGATCGAACACCAGGTATAGCCCGTGAAGTCCTCCCCATATGACGAAACCCCAGGAGGCACCATGCCACAGGCCTGTAATCAGAAAAGTAATGAATAGTGCTAAATGGGCTGACCATTTATTTTTACCCGACTTGCTGAGGGGGAAGTAAACATAGTCGCGAAACCAGGAGGTAAGGGTGATATGCCACTGACTCCACATATGTATCGGAGACGTAAAGAAGCTGGCATTACCGAAGTTCTTGGAGAGCCGAACTCCCAGAATCCGTGCCAGCCCTATGGCCATTTCGCTGTAAGCGGCAAAGTCGAAAAGGATTTGAAGCCCGAAGAGAAATGCTCCTATGATAACGGCAGGCCCTTTATGGCCCTGAGACAGATTGAAAATTTCGTTAACGTAGAGCCCCAGCCGATCGGCAATAACTACCTTTTTGAAAAGCCCCCAGAGAATCAATTGAAGCCCTTCCACTGTTCTTTGATAGTCAAAAGAGACATCGAGCCGCAGTTGAGGCAGGAGCTTTTTGCCTCTTTCAATGGGTCCCGCTACGAGTTGTGGAAAAAAACTGACATATAACGCGTATCGGCCAAAGTGCCTTTCTGGCTTTATGTACTTTCTGTAAACATCAATACTGTATCCCAGGGTCTGGAAAGTATAAAATGAAATGCCCAGAGGTAGCATGTAATTATGCTGAAAAGAGGAGACAGGAGCTCCGAAAAATTGAGCCAGACTCTGAAATTCGGAACTAAGGAAATTGAAGTACTTGAAAAAGACCAGTACCGCCAGGTTGATGAAAATACTGATGCCCAGCCACAGCTTTCGCGACCCGGGTTTAGCCGAGTTTCCGATTTTGATACCTGCCTGGTAATCAAGTATTGTACTGAACAAAAGCAGTGGCACATACAGAAGGTTATGATAACCATAGAATATATAGCTACAAACCAATAGCCAGAGCCACTTCCATTGCGTGGGAATGGCAAAGTAGACGGCCAGACACCCAACTATGAACAAAAGAAATTCAACCGAGATAAAGGTCATATTAGGTTCAAGTGGTGTCTACGGTGATTGAAGCAGGTGCCTGCACAAAGTTATACTTCTTGTAAACAGGGAATTCATTTTGAAGCTTCCAATCGGGCAGGCTGTTAAGGATACCTGTTAACATCACTTTCAGGTGCATTCTCGCCAGCTTGGCACCAAAACAATAGTGCTTGCCGGTACCAAAAGAGAGATGAGGGTTGGACTGACGTTCAGGAACAAATGCATTGGGGTGATCAAACACTTCAGGGTCCCTGTTGGCAGATGCCAGACAGATCGCCATTACCTGGTTTCTGCTGATTTGAATTCCCTTTACGCTGGTATCCTGTTTGGCAAATCTGAACGTGAAATGCACAGAAGGGCATAATCTGATAAGCTCCTCTGTGGCCGTTGAGGGTATTTCTCCATGAGCCTGCCTGAGAGCTGTTAGCTGTGCTACCAGCTCTGGCTCTGATAGTAGCTTAAAAACTATATTTCCGATAAGCCCAACGGCCGTATTGATACCTGTAAACAAAAGGGTAGCTGTAAAGGAGGTGGTTTTTGTCAGGGCTTCATCATGCGTCAGGCTTTCTCTCAACTTTTGGTAAATGTGACAGGTGAAGCCACCGATTTGCTGATCATGAATGGACTGATCAATAAACCTTTCGAAGGCGAGACTGGCCGTTTCCATCTCCTGATATTTTTTGCTGGAAACAAAAATATCAACACTTCTTAAAAGCGCTTCAGACCACTCAACGGCTTTTGTCTGAACTCCCGGATCAAAGCCCAGTGTTTTGATGAGCGTGCTGGCCACTACTGGTTCGATAAGCTCATCGACCAGATCAAACGACTGCCTGTTTGCGAGTTTTTCAAGAAGCGTGGTGGTATGAGTTTCTATGTTTTTCTCAGCTTCTTCCAGGCTGAAGAAGCGGGTCATGGATGCTCTGTTTTGTCGGTGCCGGGCCCCGTCATTCATCAGCAGACAATGCTGCATTACCCTGTCAAAAGCCGGTAGTGCATGCCTGCCTCCCCGAGAAGGCGGGGCAGACCTGAATTCTTCCTCACGGTTTAAGATATACCTTGCTGAATCGTGGCTGAGAGAGAATACAATATTGCTGGGGGCAACAAACAGCCCGGACTGCCGCATTTTTTCAGCATAATGCGGATAGGGATCATGCTTGATCGATCTGTCAAACGGACTCCAGATCATCGCGGTTCAGCTTGTGTTCAAAGATATAGCCGGAGATTTCCTCAACGGTCTCAAACTGCCAGAGCAGGGAGGCGTCCAGGTCAATGTCGAAGTGCTCTTCAATGGATGCCACCAGATCCACTGCGGCCACTGAGTCAATTCCCAGATCAAAGACTGAACTATCGGGTCGGACCTCTGTTTCAGAGGATTCCAGAGCGCTTTTAAGCAAAGTCATAATCTCGTGCTCAACTCGGGTTACTGACTCTTCAGGTGTTGGTTCAGATGCTGTGGCTATCGTGTTCGGAACAAAACGTTCAATGTGCAGGTACTCGAACGATTCCTCAATAAATCCCTTTCTTGCTCCGAGACGAGAGATTTTACCGCTTGAAGTCCGGGGAAGTGCCCCTGGTTTCAAAATGGCCACAGTATGAGGTGTCAATTCCAGTTCACTGGATATAGCCTTAACCATATCCTGTATGATTTGCTCATAATCGGGCTTTTTCCAGAAAGAGCGCTTCACTTCCTGTAAAATCACAAGACGCTCTTCATCTCTCTCAATTGAAAAGGCGGCAGATTGGTTTGCGGCCAGCATATTATTGCTTAGAGCAGCTATGCCTTCAATATCCTGCGGATAGAAATTACGCCCGCGAATAATGACCATTTCTTTTAACCGACCGGTCAGGTAGAGCTCACCATCTTTGAGAAAACCCAGATCTCCCGTTTTCAGAAACCCGGCTTCTTCTTTGATAGAGTGATGAAAACTCTTCAGGGTTTCGCTTTGGTTATTCCAGTAACCTGAAGCGACATTCTGTCCCTTAAACCAGATTTCTCCTACGGTTCCCTCTTCTGCCGGTTCCGAACCATTTACAATTTGAAGGCTGGTGTTTTCAGGAATTCTGCCGCAACTCACCACCTCTTTGCTATGCTCTGGTTTCATAGTGTTTTGAGGGTAGCGGGCTGTCTTTATGGCATCTTCATAGTTGCCACAGGTAATCATAAGCGTAGCTTCTGCCATACCGTAGCAGGGTATAAAGGCGCTGTCACGAAAACCATAGGCGGCAAAGCGATCGTTGAATTTTCGTAGTGTGGATGCCCGTACCAGCTCGGCTCCGCAATAGGCTACTTTCCAGTGGCTCAAATCCAGTCCCTGGCAATCTTCAGGCTTAACCCTGTCAAGACAGTGCTGGTAACCAAAATTAGGAGCACCTGAGATAGTCGCTTTGTATTTACTAATAGCTCTTAGCCAGATGACGGGTTTTTTCGCGAAGTCAAGTGGCGAAAGAAGAATCGCTGGCACCTGACTGATGATGGGCTCCAGTATGGAACCAAAAAGCCCCATGTCATGATAATGAGGTACCCAGCTCACAAAAGAGCTGTGCTCTTCCAGGGTCATGGCAGAGCGGATAGCAGCCGAATTTGACATAATGTTGCCATGGGAGAGTAGTACGCCTTTGGGTTCAGCCAGAGTGCCTGAAGTATATTGGATCATGGCTGGTGTTTCAGCTGTAAGCTTAAAGGGTTCAAAGGTCGTTGCCTGATGATCCGGTTTATCTGTAAAGAGCCATTGAATATCACTCAGGTAAGGGTTGTGACGAACAGATTTCTCATAGACTTCATGCTCAGCCATTATCAGGGCCGGGCTACAGTCTTGTATTAAGCTGTCTGGTTTTGTGTCTTTTTTGTTTCTTCGGGGAGTCTGTGCCGGCACGGCTATAACGCCTGTTATGAGGCAGGCCAAAAATGAGATGATGAAATCCGATTGGTTTTGTGAAATAAGCAAGACCCTTTGCCCCGGTGTTACTTTGTGTTGTATCTGAGAGGCCCTGGCTGTGCAGCGGCTCAGCAAATCAGAATAGGTCAGTGTCTCTACTTCTGTCTCATTGCCTGATAGGAAAGTGAAAACCCTATGTTCAGGCCACAGGTCAGCTTTGTCAGTTATGATGTTATAAATGGATGACCAGTTATCTGACATAGGAACAAGCAACTCGTGTTAAGTAAAAGGATCGATGCGAATATATGTACTCTCCTGACAGAATTGCCGTATACGATTGACAAAACATGAAAACACAGACCAAATGGGGCTAAAAGTCTAATGTCCAATGAAATTGTTCAACTAACCCTCGCATCACGCGAAGCCGACCGGGAGGAATACTTTAAACATTCAACTTAAGCCTTACCTTTGCAGCAAATTATTGAGTGATGGCAGCAGAGAGAAAAGAGCTTTCAGACTTAGGGGAATTTGGACTGATAGAACATCTGGCAAAGGATATTACCAATACTAACGCATCAACTGTAAAGGGGATTGGTGATGATGCCGCAGTAATAGATAATGGTGAGGAATTCGGACTGCTGGCAGCCGATATGTTGCTGGAGGGAATTCATTTTGACCTGTCTTATGCGCCTCTGCCGCATCTGGGCTATAAGGCCATTGCAGTCAACGTGTCTGATATCGCAGCCATGAATGGCGTTCCCAGTCAGGTAACGGTTTCTCTGGGGGTGAGCAATCGCTTTTCTCTGGAGGCTGTTGATGCACTCTATCAGGGTATGAAAGCCGCAGCTAAAGATTACAATATCGACATTGTGGGAGGGGACACGACCACTTCGAAAAGCGGTTTGGTTATTTCCATTTCTATATTGGGAACGGTCGCCAAAGGTCGGGAGACCTATCGCAAGGGGGCTAAAGTGAATGACATTCTCTGTGTTACCGGAGATTTGGGAGCTGCCTATGTCGGACTTCAGGTGCTGGAGCGCGAAAAACAGACTTTCCTGGCCAATCCGCAAATGCAGCCCAAACTGGATGATTATCAATACATCGTGCAGCGACAGCTAAAACCTGTGGCGCGAATGGATATCATTCATGAGCTGAATACGCTCGATATCGTGCCGGGGGCCATGATCGATATCTCTGACGGACTGGCCTCAGAATGTCTGCACCTGTCTGCCAATTCAGGGGTGGGGCTCGCTATTTATGAAGACAAACTGCCCATTGACCGTCAGACCTATGAGACGGCTGTGGAGTTCAACATGGACCCGATCACTTGTGTGCTGAATGGGGGAGAAGATTATGAATTGCTCTTCACGATCAGCCAGGAGGAACATGAAAAGCTGGAGAAGCATCCCGATATCCACTTTATTGGCTATGTGCAGGAGCAATCAAAAGGTAATGTCATGGTGACAAAGAGCGAAAATGTAGTGCCTTTGCAGGCTCAGGGCTGGAATCACCTGTCGTAGGCTAAAACACGAGGACAAATACCAGGAGTACCACACTGAAGAAGGCTGCGATGATAGCCGCATTGAATTTTCGTTCCTGGCGCTTCTTGTTCATAATCGCATTCAGGGCAGCCAGGTATACAATGATGGCCAATACGTAGTTGACCAAGGACATAGAGCTGGTGCGTTTGTAGTCTGACTCACTGCTGCGTTTTACCCTGAGAAACCCGTAAATCATACTCTTCTCTATATCAATAAGCTCTCCCGGGGCAAGCTCTGTATCATCCGCTGACTTCTCAAAGGTCATGTTTTCCATTTGAATAATGGTAGTGCTCAGGTCATCCGGCTTTTTGGTGATGAGGCCTTTGTTTTGAACACTCAGGACCGGTTGGTTCGTAATTTCTCGAGAAAAGAGATAATCTACCAAAAAGGTGGTGGCAAAAAGCAGGGTGACAATGCCTACAATGGTCGTGAGCCTGTGGTAATGGGCATAGTCAGTGTCTACATAGCCATAAGCAGGGTCATATTTAGAAAAGCTGTTCCAGGCGGTACCAGGGCTGTAGTGGCTCTCTTGTGTCGTGTCTTCAACCGGTTCCGGCAAGACTTCCCCCTGGTCGTATAACTCCTTTTTCGCAGGGTCTCTGAGTACTTCGTAAGCCTGTTGCAGTTCCTGAAAATGTACCAGGGCATCAGGAGATTGGTTGACATCGGGGTGAAGGCTCCTCGCTTTTTGTCTGAAAGCCTTCTTGATGTCTGCATCACTGGCATCATGGGGTACCCCTAATATCTCGTAATAGTCCTTTGGCATTTCAGGTGAACGGTCGGTTAGAAGTTACAAAGATTTAGCATTTTTACTCTCAGTGAAGGTCAGTGATAAAGCCCTGGCTGGTCATTTAAACGAACAAACGTGGCAATTCAGTTTTATAACGGAGAATTTCTTCCAAGGGAAGCAATTAAGTTTTCTATTGACGATGTCGGCATACTCAGAGGCTATGGCGTTTTTGATTTTATGCGGGCCATTGAGGGAGTACCCGTTTTTGTGGAAGACCACCTGGATCGGTTTGAAAAGTCGGCCGCTATAGTAGGGATGGAACTGCCCTTTTCCAGGGAAAAAATCAGATCAGTGATTGAGGAGCTCGTCACGATTAACGGACTGCCGCTGGGCTATATCAAGCTGGTAATGACAGGGGGTGACACAGCGGATGGCTTTGCTCCGGGTAAGCCCAACCTGGCCATACTCAATGATGTACTGGAAAACAATGCCCAAAAGTACTTTGATGAGGGTACTTCCCTGATGACCCACGACTATACCCGGGACTTTCCGATGTCGAAAACCACAGGCTATGTAATGGCTGTTAAGCTTTTGCCCGAATGGAAAAAGGAAGGCCATTTTGATGTACTCTATCACACGCAGGGCACGGTTACGGAGCTGAGCAGAAGTAACATCTTCTTTTTTAAAGGAGACAAGCTTATTACAAATGACAATGCCATCCTGAAGGGAATCAGCCGAATGAAAGTGCTGGAGGTGGCAGCGGAAATGTTTGAGACGGAAGTCAGAGATTTTACACTGGATGAATTGCGCTCAGCAGATGAGGTGTTCATGACCAGCACCAACAGAAGAGTAATGCCGGTAGTCAGACTGGACGATCAGCTGATTGCCCATGGCCGGGTGGGAAGCAACTGTAAAAAACTACTGAAGGCTTATGACGAGTTTGTGATGGCCTATGTAAGAGCCAATAAGAAATAGGAGAAACCTTTAAGCCTGAAGCCTTCTTTTCGGTTAAATAAGGAAGTACACTATTGGTTTTTGCTGGTTACTCCTATGCGTTAAGGAGGGGGGCGAACCCGAAAATAGTGCGAAATACAAGGTGGTTGGATTTGGCACGCGCTGGCTTGTGCGGCAAGAACCGACCTTGGATTTGGTATTTTCGGAAAGGGTTCCTGCCTGCCTTAGTACCTAAGTACGGCTGGCAAGGTTTGGTTCCTTTTTGGCCGCAAAAAGGAATGAATACCGGGATAACAGGGTTGATTGGATGATTTATAGACTAGCCAGGCAAGAACAACTAGTGGCCCAAGGGTCTAAAGAGAATAAGGATGTCTGGGTGTAGAATTCGACATATGGTTGATCAGTCCATCTCATAACCAATCACATCCAGCAGCATATCTACAATATGCACGGGCTTGCGCTTTTCCAGCTCTTTATAATGATATTTAATGACATTGCCATCCTCAAGTCTGAAGGCAATACGACCTGTCTGGGTTTTGTCTTCGAAAATCAGGAGCTCCAGTACGGTATTATTCAAACCATCCGTATAGGTATTGTTAATTCTCCAGGTGAGTCCTGATTTCATCTCAGAAAGCTTTCTGAGCAGGTCTTTGACGATGGTTCGGTTTTCCTCCGCTACTGCTTGCATAATATTCAAATAAAAAGGTGTCACGACAACACCTAATAAAAGAACGAAGCAAACCGTGATTTAGTTATTCATCTTCCGGGTACGGAATGAAGATAAAGTTGGTAAACTCCGTATCCACGACAAACAGGCAACAAAACTCATCGGGATTTTTATAAGCGGCTTTAAACTCATCCTCATTTTCCACCAGCTTTCGCTGCACAAACTCATCCAGATACGAGATATTATAGTTCCAGGCAGTAGCCAGTTCGTTTCTCCCGATCAGGAGTTGCCCGATAGGAATTTCAGTCTGAGCAATAGGGAAAATAGGGTAATCTGAAAAGCCTCGTTTTTTCACCTGATAGGCCGCTTCCTTCAGGGTGTCGGCCACCACTACAAAATCCTTGGTAATGGTACCGAGGTATTTACCGTTCAGTTCCGGATCATTCTGCATGCTGCAAAGTTAAGCAGGTAAGTTGGAAGTAAGAAGTCAGAATTACGGTTGAGCACTTCTGACTTCTGACTTACCGGCTTCTCTTCGAGGCTACTCCTCTCTCAGGTAAGTTACCGGATTAAGGAACATCGCCCTGTATAGCTGAGAAGCAATGGTGATACCTGCCACCGCCAGAATGGTCAGCATGGTGATAGCACCTGTGTCCCAGGTAAAGCCCACGCTATTGGCATAATCTGCCAGCCACTGTTTTACAAGCCAGACGGCTGCGGGCATTCCAACGGCAAAACCTAAAATAATCAGAACCAGATAGCGTGTAGAGAAGATCCCGAAGATTTGCCGGGGTTCTGCACCCAGTACTTTTCTCACACTTACTTCTTTCATGCGCTGGCGTATTTGTGTACCTACAAAGCCCATCAGCCCCAGGGCTGTCAGGAAAACGGCTACCACAGCACCCGCTCTGGAAATCTTACGGATGTTGTTCTCCAGTTCGAATTGAGCCGCAATGTCGTCTTCGACAAAACTGTGATTAAAGGGAACGGGGGCAAAGTGGCTGTGATACACACTTTCAAGACCATCCAGAATGTTGTCAGTATTGGGATTGACCTTGATCATATGATCATAGTAGGGGAGCTGGGGAGACATATACATTACTGCAGGCTCCACTTTACCTTTGGGAGATCTGAAATAGAAATCTTCTACCACTCCGATAATAGTGGCCCCATCCAACTGACCATAGTCAAATTTGGTTTGATAGCCTATGGGGTTCTCAATACCGGTTTCTTTTAAGAAAGCCTCGTTTACAAGCAGCCCTGAGCTAACATCGGTAGGCATGTCAGGGTTGAAATTCCTGCCGTTAATGAGCTTTACACTCATCACATCCAGAAAGTGCTCATCTATCCGGGCATGTCTTACTTCCATATCACGTCCATCGGCCAGTTCAAATACAGTGCCGTTAAAGCCCGAGGCCATGGCTACCTGATCCACACCGGGAACGCGAAGCAGATCATCTTTGTAGCGCCTGATCAAATCATTGTCTCTCAACGGGCGAAAGAGCTGGATCAGGTTTTCTCCTGAGTAGCCCAGGTCCATATTCAGCAGGTAATTGAGCTGTTTGTTTACCGAAAGCATACCGGCAATAAGAAAGATGGAAATGCCAAACTGCAGTACCACCATAGATTTAGTCAGGATGCTGTTACCGCTGACCTTCGACTTGCCTTTCAGACCATTGAGGGTGCTGAAACCCGATAAGACAAGTGCAGGGTAGATACCGGCAACCACTGTAACGATTACCAGAATCAACAGACCTCCCATCAGCGTTTGGCTGTTAAATATCTGGTTGAACTCATAGGTTTTATTGGCGTATTCGGCAAAACCCGGTAGCAGCACAGCCAGGATACCTATGGAGAGGACCAGCCCGATAAAGGCACTGATAAAAGCCTCGGTAACAAACTGCTTAAAGACAGATTTTTTTCTGGCGCCAAACACCTTGCGCACTGCCACTTCTTTGAGTCTTACAATGTAGTTGCCCACGGCAAAGGTGGAGTAATTGACACAGGCTATGATCAGGCAGAGAATGCCCACGATGCTTACAATAAGAATCAGTTGATTATCTCCACGGGCGTTAATTCCATTTCCTGTACTGAAGGTGGGGTCGAGATGTATGGCTGTGTAAGGTTGTAAGCCCATAGCTACCTGTACCTCTCCGAAATCTTCATTTTTAAGAAGTTCTTCGGTCATTTTAATGGCTGTGATTTCAGGGCTTGCCTGTTCGTCCAGCAGAAAGAAGGAGTTCATATTGATATCGAACCAGTTGTTGAGGCGACTCGGGTTGTCACTGGCCCATACGGTAAAGGGTACCAGTATCTGAGGGCGTATGGAGGAGTTGAGCGGGAATGTTTCATAGATGCCCGTAATAGCGTAAGTTCTGTCTTCTCCTCTCATGCGAAGTACAATCTCCTGGTTGGCTATATCAAGGCCAATACCCAGGCGGTCGGCCATTTGCTGAGATATAACGACTGCATTGGGCTCTGTGAATTCCCCGGGCCGGCCTGCCAGAAAGTCGATATTGAAGATTTCAAAGAAATCAGGATCTGCATAATGAAAGCTCTGATTAAAGTAATCAGTACCCTGCCTGAGCAGGCCGAAACCACTTTTAAAGCGAGAGCTCTTTTCTATTTCCGGAATATTTACCGGCAGTTCTTCACCCATTACATAAGAAGACCCGGCAAATTTGTCTGACAGGTTTTCATCGCTGAGTGTGGCGGTAGGTCTGTAAATCCTGTGGGCATTGTCGTGATAGCTGTCAAAGGAGTATTCATCTGTCACAAATATGTAAGCAAGCCAGCAGACGGCAATTCCCAGGGCCAGCCCCAGGATGTTAAGACTGGAATAACCGCGGGTCTTCCACAAAAAGCGGAAGCCTGTTTTAAAATAGTTTTTGAGTAACATAAGACCGTTATTTTGAGTTTGGATATTGATTCTGTAGTAGCGGAGGCATCTCAGTACCTCAAAGATGTATTTGCGATAGGCATAAGAAGCTCCACGCTCAGCGGTTCGCCACTGATAAGCCTCATATAAATCGCCCTCTACCTCTTCAATCAAGTCAGCAGGGCAGACCTTTTGCAGCACTGTGAGTGCCCACTTCGGGGGGCTTTTATAAGAGCCCATAATCGAAAGATGTTTTGGGTACAAGCGACCACATCTGCTGTCGTCTTTCCTGTATTTCAGAGGCCAACCGGTAACCAGCCGGGGTGCCCTGATAATACTTCTTTCGCTTGCCGCCTCTTTCGGGTGTGGGCTCCCCGAAATCGGAGCTAACCAGCCCCTTTTGACCAAGCCGTTTCAAAACCATATGAATAGCCGGCAGAGAAATAGACTGTTTCATATGAGCTTCATAAACCTTGGCGATTTCCACACCATAGCTTTTGTCTTTCATCAGCACGATAATCAGTACTGTCTCTTCCAGTGTGCCAAGCGCAAAGTCTCCCATATTATTAACTTTCGTTTAAAATATACTTTCGAATATAGTTAACATTTGTTTAAAAAATAAAACCGGGATACCTAAACAGTCGATTTAGTGTACTGAACTGTCGAATCAGGGATAGGTAATGGGGTAGAAACGCTTAGGCTTCTGAGAGTATCAGGTTTGCCGTTTTTCGTGCGTCAGGGCTTGTTTTTACTTTTTCAAGGGCTTGCCCGATATCCCAGATGAGGTCCTCTGAGTTTTCTACTCCGATGGAAAGGCGTAAAAGCTTTTCGCTAATGCCGTGCGATTCTCTTTCCTCCGGAGGAACTCCCGCATGTGTCATGGTAGCAGGGTGCTCTGCCAGAGATTCGGTTCCTCCCAGGCTCACGGCAAGTTTGATCAGCTTCAGGTTATCCAGAAAGGCAAAGGCCTCGGTCTCTCCTCCTTTGATATCAAAAGAAACCATGGCACCACTGCTATGGCACTGCCTGTTATAAATTTCCTGCTGACGGGGATCATCCAGGTTACCGAGGAAATGTATGCGCTTCACCTTGGGGTGGTTTACCAGAAATGCTGCTACGCGTTCTGCATTCCTGTTTTGTGTCGTCATGCGTACTTTCAGCGTTTCCAGACTGCGCATTAACAACCAGCCTGTCCAGGGACCGGCCATATTCCCAAGGAAAGTTCGCATTTCTTTTACCTGACCGATCAGTTCTCTGCTGCCCAGGCAAGCCCCGGCTATCACATCACTATGACCTCCTATATATTTGGTGGCAGAGTATAAAACCAGATCTGCGCCATGGGCCAGCGGATGTTGCCAGATAGGGCCCATATAGGTATTGTCCACGCTCAGTAAAACCCGCCTGTCACTATTTGAGTAGCTGTCAGCTATATCCCGACACATACGGATATCAATCAGAGAGTTGGTAGGGTTGGCCGGTGTTTCTATATAGACCATTGCCAGGTTTTGCGCTTTTCCACTTTGCTCCAGGCGATCAAGAATCATTTCCTGGCTGTCTTTGGCGCTGAAGGGCAGCACGTCTATCCCAAAACCTGTCAGAATATCTTTTATGAAATGGCTGGTTCCTCCATAAACAGGATTGCTGTAGAGGAGCAGGTCTCCGGGCTTCAGAAATTTCAGCAACACGGTGGATATAGCAGACATACCGCTTTCAAATACAGCGCAGTCTTCAGCTTTGTCCCAGAGGGTGAGCCGGTTCTCGAGTATTTCCAGGTCCGGATTGTTCAGCCGGCTGTAAATAAGGCCGGGCGATTCATTTTCCTCTTTTTCCCTTAAACCATAGGCCAGCTCAAAAAAGGACTTACCCTCACGTGCGGTCTTGAATACAAAGGTTGAAGTCTGGAAAATAGGGCACTTGATAGACCCTTCTGATAGTTCCGGTTTATAGCCATATGACATCATAAGGCTCTCTGGTTTCAGCATGTGGTAATCCATAGACTTCTCTTTGTACAAAAATACAGTCTACAGGTGTTTGGTCTGCTAATGTGTGTTATATTAGAAAATATATCTATTAAATGATCTTACATGGATTAAAAATCTGATTCCGATCATATGAAGCCATTTCTACAGATAAATTTACTGCCATGCTTGACCAAACTGACCATAAGATCATAGACCTGCTACAACAGGATGCCAAACTGACCATCAAGGAAATTGCAGGCAGACTGGGGCTTACCGCCACACCAATTCATGAGCGAATTAAAAAACTGGAAAAGGCCGGGGTAATCAGGCATTACGCTGCCGTGATCGATCGTGAGAAGATAGGGCTCAACATGCTGGTCTTCTGTAGTGTCTCTCTTAAAAACCATAACAGTCAGTACATTGAGAAGTTTGAGCGCGACATTCAACAACTCTCACCGGTAGTCGACTGTTACCATGTAGGAGGCATGTTTGATTACCTGCTAAAAGTAATGGCCTCAGATATGAGCGACTACCAGGAGTTTGTTTCCAAAAAGCTGGCTGCCCTCGACAACATAGGCACCGTACAGAGCTCTTTTGTAATGTCTGAGATCAAACACTCGCACAGCCTGCCATCAAAGGGACAGGTATTGGCAACGCAGCACAGGAAATAGCTCTTACGCCAGACCTCTATTTGTAAGGGATTCCTCGGTTATATGGCCACTCACTCACCCAGTTGAAACCACGGCTTTTGAGAATGAAATCATCCGGATTAAAGTATTTGGTCTGTATCTCCAGAGTATCACCTTCGTAAATACCGCTCAGGCTGAGGTTGCCCTCTGTCCAGCGATAGTCAAAGCTGTAAACATTCACTGTGTCTCTGGGAGGTCTGAGCTTCAGTTGTTGTGCAACACTGTCAATTTCAGCGTTCAGGTAGAGGTTTCGGTTGTCCATGCCTCTGATAACGAAGAACTGTCGACCTCCGAAAAATGGTACATCCATAAAGGCTTTGCTCCATCTTACAGTATCCGTTGTAAGTGGAGGAAGTGTATCCCCGTTAATTACAAAATGCTCTACATCATGTATGCCGTAAAGGGCCGGCCTGGGTTGATCGGGGTCTATCTCATACTGTATACTGCCTCGGTATTGGTCTACTACTATATATCCGACAAGCAATACCTGAATGGCCAGGAGCAGACGATTCTTCCAGGGTGTTGAAAAGAATGGAGGCCAGTCAACAGCACCGACAGCGCGGTTTTTTAGAAAGATTGACAAGAGTCTTTGCTTGTCGGCCAGGGCAATATAAATGCCTTGAAGCATCAACCTGAAAGAGAAAAGCTTGACAGGCACATCATAGGTCATGTTCATGGTGAAGACATTGAGCATGACCCCGGCTGCGGCCAGTGCCCCCAGGGTACGGGTTCGCCTGAACAGCAACAGCACACCTGCTATGGTCTCGCTCCATCCGGAAAACTGCTCATAAGGTTCGGATACCGACATGAAAGTCCACAGTATGCGCATGGGAGAGCTTTCTCCATAAGTCTCCAGCATACGGGCAATGCCTATATTCCCGAATTGCTCGCCAAAGGCTTTGATAAAACCATAGACAAAAAGCCAGTAAGCCAGATTGTACACTATAAGAATATGAAACCATCGCCAGAGCCTCGCATAGCTGATGCGCTTGCGGTCCAGTAAAGACCAGATAGTACCTCCGATGATGGTGATAACGAGTACTGTGGTGATTTGTACCCAGTTTTCGGTACGGTCGCCACTGCCGGGGCTGCCGGCAGGAAACTCTTCCATGCCCAGGAAAGTCAGGACGCTCCAGTGGTTAAAGGAATTCCAGAAATCAGAGTACCAGTCTGAAATCTTATCGCCCAGCCAGGGGATCTGATCCAGGGGGAAGGGGAGTATGTAAAGAAAGAAAAAGATACTGATGAACCTGAAGGCTATCTTTCGTGAAGTGCTCCAGTGTTCATGTAAAGAGACCGTTTGCTCCATGATAATGACGGATTAAAAAATAGACCTGTCGGGTCTGGAAACGATTTTTCGTAAATAAAAAAGTGAATCTATGGAAATATGGAATCAATCGCTCCGTTTTTTGTTATCAAAGGGTAGAATTCACACTGATTATCACCCACTTAACGGTTTTTAACGTATAAGGGGTGGGGTATATGGCCGGTTAAGGCATTCTATATTAAACCCGATTATTATGAGAAAGCGAAAAGTCAGTAGGAGAGCGGTATCACCAGAAGATTATCAGACCGGTTTCAAACTGGCACGACAGGAGTTTGAGTTTTTCGTAAGACTGAAAAACAGACTCAACTCCATCAGGGCCACACAACAGCTTAAAAACGGAGAGCTTTTTTTAGAAACCATAGAGGTGCCCAGCGATGATATGCGGGACGACTATTATTAGCCGTCACTTTCATCTTCCGGAGCTAACTCTACTGCCAGCCCGTTCATCTCATTACTGATGTAGATCTGGCAGCCAAGCCGGCTGTTGTCTTCCACAAAGAAGGCAGAGTCCAGCATGTCCTCCTCATCTTCTGATGGTTCTTTAAGCGGAGTATCTTCCGTCAATATATACATATGGCAGGAGGCACAGGAAGCCGTACCGCCACAGGTTCCCTTCACCGGCAGCTCATTGGCCTTGCAGAGTTCCATCATATTAAAGTTCATATCTGTGGGAGCTTCTATCGTATGAACCTCCCCCAGACGGTCTTTAATACTGATTTCAATGATATTATCTTCCATAGGGTTCTAGAAAGGGGTTACACCGTTAACGGTAGTATACTTAAAGCTGAGGTGCTTTTCAGGGTGAATACGCTTGAAGGCAGATTGCACCATCATGGTAGCCTCGTGAAAACCACAGAGGATTAGCTTGAGCTTGCCGGGATAGTCATTAATGTCTCCGATAGCATAAATGCCCTCTACACTGGTGCTATAGTCAAGTGGATTTACAGTAATAGCATTACCATTCAGACCCAGATTCCAGTTGGCCAGTGGCCCCAGTTTGGGAGACAGACCAAAGAGAGGAATAAAGTAGTCTGTTTCCAGAATACGCTCTTCCTTCGCCTTGTTGGTAACCGTTACATTTTGCAGGTGTCCGTTACCTCCAATGGCAGTAATCTGGGAATTGGTAAAAATGTCCATTTTACCTGCATTGGCGAGCTCAAAGGCCTTTTCAACGGAGTCCAGTGCTCCCCTGAATTGCTCCCGTCTGTGTACCAGGGTAACCCTTTTCGCAATTTTTGACAGCTCAATGGACCAGTCGAGTGCTGAATCTCCACCTCCTGCCAGCACCACCTGCTTATCGCGAAACTTCTCCGGCTCCTTCACGATATAGTCTACTCCGTGATCTTCAAAATGGTCGAGCCCTTTCAAAGGAGGTTTCCGTGGCTCAAATACCCCAAGCCCTCCGGCAATAGCGATGACAGGAGCTTTGTGCTGTGTCCCTTTGTTGGTGGTGACTATCCACTTACCATCTTCGTCCTTTACAATTTCTTCTGCCCGCTCGCCCAGGGTAAAACCCGGATCAAAGGGAGCAATCTGCTCCATCAGGTTATCTATCAGCTCACCGGCCAGTACCTTGGGGTAGCCGGGTATATCGTAGATGGGTTTCTTAGGGTAAATCTCTGTCAGTTGCCCCCCAGGCTGCCCCAGAGAGTCGATCAGATGGCATCTCAGTTTGATTAAACCTGCCTCGAAAACGGTGAATAATCCCACAGGGCCGGCTCCGATAATCAGTATATCCGTTTCAATCATATTAGTCTATTAAACTAGTAGGGTATAAGTCCACTATATAGACAGCTAATGCAGGAAATAAGTTTCAAAAAAAGCTGCTTTTCGAAATCTGTAATTCTTCACTTTTATGAATCAAGTGTTAGTTGCGCAAACTTGTGCGTCAGGGAGGGGGGCGAATCCGAAAATAGTGCGAAATACAAGGTGGTTGGATTTGGCACGCGCTGGGCCGTGCGGCAAAAACCAGCCTTGGATTTGGTATTTTCGGGAAGGGTTCCTGCCTGCCTTAGTACCTAAGTACGGCTGGCAAGGTTTGGTTCCTTTTTGGCCGCAAAAAGGAAAAGCTGAAATCAGGTTTTAAACATGGAATTTGGCCTCAAGGATGAATACTGGAAAGACATTCAGGCCTACACGCAATAATTTGAAAATCTTCTGAAGATGCCTAAGAGGTTTTGGTAACAATTGCTTCCCCTCCTGGAAGGGGAATATGTAGTCAACATATTTCTGTCCAGTTCTTAACGAGCCAATAAATGCTCAGGGCAATCGATCCGCAATGTCTCCTTGCTCAGTCTCTTTTCAAGCAACAGGCAGTGATGATCATGATGCCTGTCTCCTCTATAGTGAGCACAACTATAGCACATCCGCTGGGTGGAAATCACGTCAGTAGCGGCCAGGCCATCAATGAGTGTAAGCATGCGCTCCAGCACGATGGACTTTTCCGTAGTTCCCAGCTTTGCCAGTTGCTCCTGAAGAGGATGTGAAAACGACTCTATCTTTTCAGTCAGGTTTTTACCCTTTGCTTTCAGGCTTAACAGGCGACTTCTCGAGTCATTCGGGTTCTGTTTTGATACGATAAGCCCTTTTTCTACCAGAGATTTGAGAGCGTCACTGATCGTAGGTTTGGTAACGTTGAGCTCCCTGGCAAGGATAGCCGGTTTGCCCAGAGCTGGTTCATGGTTTTTGAGAAAAATGAGAATCTGCATTTGGATAGGACTGATTCCGTGAACCTTGGCCTGGTCCCACAGTAGAACCCTGAACACCTCGGCCATTTTTTCGAAGGCGACTACCAGTCTGCTATCAAGGTCTTCTTGTTGCGTTTCTCTGTCAAATGCTGAATTCATAGGCGTTTGATGACTTCTTCCAGTTTCGTTTCAATCAGGGGGGCTGCCACATGGCCAAACCATTGCCCCAATATCTCCATCTCATCATTAAAAATGATAAATGTGGGCGTTCCACGAAACTGATTTACTGTGAAAGTAAAGGAAATCTTCCGTTGTCGCTTCAGGTAAGCCGCTACTTTTTGTCTCAGCAGGTCCTGATCAAACCGGGCCCAGAGTTGAAAGTCAGGGTTGATATGGCAGATTTTCTCAGTCAGATCGCCATCTGCCAGTTCCTCGTCTGTGACGATGTGGTCCGAAGCTACGGGAAAGCAGATCGGTTCAGGATAGGCAGGCAGACCCTGGCTTTCGAGCATTTTCCTGGTCTCACCCACCGGGATACCGCCTGCTACAAGTTGCTGTGTGTTTTCTGGTGTATTCAGATCAAAATCCTCAAAGGCGGTGGATAAACCCAGATAACCGATCTCTTCACCAAACCTGTCTCTCAGGTGATTTACCAGAGGGAAACCATAAGCGAAACAACCGGGACAGTTTACCTGGAAGACAAAGAGCAGATTGACTTTCTTTAATTCGAAAGTTCCCTGATGAACCGTCTGATATTTTAAATGAAGTTTTTGCATGATCAACAGTCGCAGGTAAAGTCATCGATATTTTCATAGCCGGGAGCCTTGACCTCATCGAGGCTTACAATCCAGTCTTCCTGAATCAGTTGGCCATCGGAAAGCTCAATGCCCCGGTCAGTTACTTTCATGACTACATTTACTGAATGATAGGCATGAATATCATCAAAGTAGGCCAGCTTCACATATTGTTTCATGTGAAGGGCCTGCTCCAGAAGCTCAGAGAAGCCGGGTGATGAAGTGTCAATCACAGTTGCCCAGTTCTATAATGCCAAATCCCTGTGCGTTGATAGAAGCCTCCAGCTCGGCAGAGGCCTCCTCAATATGACAGAACTTACACTCCCGGGTGGTAAGTGCTAAATCATGTAGTCCTTTGCCATTGAGGTAGGTTTTACCATAAGCCTGAACCTTTTCAAATTCTGTATTTTCCGGAACTATGATGTCAAAGTGCATGATGGTGTTATCCGCTTTGCTCACATAAGTATCAAATACTGCTGCTTTCATTTTAATTGTTTTTTTGAGATTGTGAATTTTCTAATGCCTGAATGATTAAAAGGTCCTGAGACAGGTTGGTCCTGCTCATTCATCAACTGGAGAGACAGGCTGTGTTCGCCCATACTCAGCCCATCGATATAATAGGGCCTCCATTCCCGAAGCAGGAAAGTCTTGCCGTCCAGTACAGCCTTGACATAGAAGCCATCCGTCAGGTCAGTATTGAGCAAATAGAAGTCAAGAAGGATGCTTTCCGGCTTTCCATGCTCTGACTGGTAATTGCCTTTGGGCCTGCTGTAAAACAGGTGCCTGCCTTTCTCCAGGTCATGCTGTTGAGGACCGAACTGGTGGATCACAAAAGCCTCGGAACTCTTGACACTCTCATGGTATGACCGGGAGAGAAATGAGAGCAATACATGATTCCCGGTATCCAGATTCAGTGTGAATTTATCATGATACCTGGCCATATAAGGAGCATTGTCCAGAATATGGTGGATGTGCTGACCTTTGGCTGAGTTGGCAAGTTCCTTGGCCCTTGGCGAGGCTGTAGGTATGCCCAGCTCATAGCCAGACACCCTGAACAGGAGCTCAATTTCTCCCGGCCGGACCTGTTGCGGATCTGTAATAAGTGCCAGACTGGCCTGAACAGGCAGCGGACTGCGGTCCACTGCTCTGATCACAGGCTCATTGGCTTTTTGTGTCTGACAGCTCAGTACTGTCAAAGTCAGCAATAAGGCTGGTATAAGGCGCATCTATTTGACAGAATAGGGGAGTGATAAATCTCCGGAAGCTACACTGTAGACATTGTAAACACCGAGTAAGGGCTTATCTGCCACACTGGTGTTCACCTGCATATAGGCAGCCACTCCGTCAAACTTAAAATCAGTTTTATTGCCGATTCTGTAAGCCGGGACAACGACTTTGATACTGCCGGACCTGGTGATTACCGGAAAGCCCGGAGAGTCCATATACATAGGCATGCCCGGATTGGTGGGAGGCAAAGTCACTGACTTGTCTTCAGGGTTGAACTGTTTTACCGAAAGTCCTCCGGGCACTCTGTCGTCCGACTGCAGAACCACCCAGTGAGGATGCCAGATAATACCGTCATTGGCAAAGTCCCGGTCTCCGTTCTCGTCCCACATGGGGGTATCATCAAAGTCAGGGTGAGAGGTGAGGGCCAGGGCCACAATACCCTCCGTAGCGCTGAAGCCAACATCAGTTGCTTTGAGGTTGGTGGGGAAGACATAACCCAGTACCGGTGCTCCATCCAACTGACCTGCTTTAGTGGGTAAGGACCTGCCCGCTCTGCCTTTTACTCTGATTTCCATGACTATCTGTGCCAGGTCGGCATTATAGCTTCCTGAAGCACTGGTGATTTTCAGGTCCGGACTCGTTTTAAATGAGGCAGGTTCATTCAGTTTCAGCTGTGCCTGCACCATGCTCGTGATAAGCAACAGGCTCATAAGGCTAAGTGTAATTCTCTTCATAATTTTAATTGTTAGGATTTCTAATTATATGCCTAACGCAAAACGTATAGTTAGGATTCCAAACAATTGAAAATTTTTTTCACTTTACTACAAAATGATACCTGAAGCTCTGTAGAGACGGTTTTTGTTTAGGCTATTTTTCTTAGTTTTGGTAATACCACTACTACTATGGCTCCACCGAAGCGAAAAAACCTCAGTTATTACCTTGCCGAGCTCCTGATACTTGTTTTGGGTATTTCATTGTCTTTCATACTCAATGAGTGGAGGCAGGAGAGGTCAGAGCGAAAGCTGGAAACTGAACTTATGATGCAGTTCAGGGAAAACCTGATCCTGGATTCAATATCACTCTCTGCTCAGATACAGAGCCTGGACCTTCGTATGAAGGCAGCGCAAAACCTGTTATTGGTTGACGAAAGTAGCCCTTACTCCGACACAACTGCCCGCAACCTGATTTTTATTATGAACTTTGGAGGCTTTTACCCGACAGATATTACCTACCAGGAAATGCGAAGTCTGGGTAACTCTCGTCTGATCAAGAATAAGGAGCTGCTTCAGGAAATCATTCAGCTGTATGAAACTGATTTTGACCTGCTGGCGGAGTGGTCAAACACCGACAGGGCTTTTGTGCTGAATGATCTGCTGCCCTATATGAACAGGGAGTTACCTTTTGCCCGGGGACTCAATTTCGGAACTATGTCGGACGCGAAAAAGCGGCAATTGATGAAGGTGCTCATCGAAGACGAGACACGCTATCTGACACAGTATAGTGAAATCATGAAGATTGGTAACAAGCAGGTTTTTGAAAGAGCGCTGGGCGAGGTAAGAAGGATCATAGGTATGCTCAATGAAGAGTTACCGGATGAGGCCCTGATCGCAGAATTTGCGAAGCATCCTTAATTGAAGAGTCTTTTATCAAGAGAATGCTTACCCGGACCTGCAATCATCAGTACTGAGAAGCAGAGCAGGTACAAGGCGGATTTTTCCTGGGTGCCAAAGGGGTCGTCACCGTGAACAATAAAGGCCGCAACAGCCATTGTGATAATGAGAGGAACCAGTGCATAACGTGTGGTAAGCCCCAGTATCAACAGAATAGAACAGATAAATTCAGCCAAAACTGTAAGTATCAGTGAGGCTTCCACTCCCAGCCCCAGCGGGTCGCCAAAGCTAAATTCTCCATTCAGTACTCTTTGGAATTTGGGATAACCATGGGTGAGCATCATCATACCCAGACCGGCACGAAAGACCAGCAGCGACAGATCAATATTGGCCTTATAATTCCCGGTATGGAGCAGTTTTTTCAGCATCTCGTCTTTATTCTATATAACAAGATGCTAAACAAAATGCTTATCGGCAATACTCTTTTAGATATTCGGTAGCTACCGGGTCTCCCATTTTTTCCCCTTTCTTAAACTGATTACAGGCCTGTGAGAGTGTGTGCTGGCGGTCGTTGATCATTACCATGCCTCTGCGCGTTACAGCTTCAGCATAGTTCTCATCCAGTGAAAGGGCCTTGTCAAAGTTCTCCATGGCCTCCCCGTAGTTTTCATAGGTGAAGAAAACGACTCCGCGGTTGAAGTAGCCCACGGCCAGGTCGGGCTGGATGCGCAGTGCCTGGTCGAAGTACCTTACAGCAGTAGGCCCCCAGCCCATGCGGGCATAAGCAGCACCAAGACTGATCAGTGCATGCACGTTGGTAGGATCTGCCGCCACTACCTTATCCAGGTCATCAGAAGCTTTGGGGGCTTCATTGATTTTGAGGTAACTGTTGCCGCGCAGTTGTAGTGCTTCCAGGTTCTCCGGGTCTTTTCTCAGAATCGCCCTGAGGTCCATAATGGCTCCCTTATAATTGCCAAGCTTGTACGAGCACCGGGCTCTGGCCATGCGGGAGAGCCTTATGTTCTTTTTCATATTCAGCAGCTTGGAGAAGTCGTCATAGGCGTCTTCGAATTCGCCTATTTCTTCAAGGGCTCTGCCGCGGTTATACAGGGCATAGTGGTTATTGGGCTCGAAGTCGATGACCATGTCGTACTTAGCGGCAGCGGCTTCAAAGTTGCCTTCCTGATAAAGCTCATCGGCTTCTTCGCGCACACCATCCATGGAGCAGGCAGATAGCATCATGACGAGTAATGCTATGATTGACAGATACTTTGAGTTCCTCATGTTGTAAATAAACTAAGTAGTTAGTTTACAAACAACGCTTTCAACGAAAAGTTTAGTAGGTGCCGTTGTATTTTCTGAGAAACCATTCGCCTGATACCAGCAGCAGTAGCAGTATGAGTATCCAGGGGTTGTTGAGAATCAACTGAAGTTTCTCGTCTGAGCGGGAAATAGGTTTGGCATTCAGGGCCGCGATCATATCAGTCAGCCCTTCCATGGCCTCTTCTTCCAGGTACTGACCACCGGAATTATTGGCAATATTTCTAAGTAGCTGATGATTGGCCGTGAGGTTGATATCTTCCAGGGCCAGCCTCTCTACAGAGAAAGTGCCTTGTGCTGTTTCACGCTGACCATTGACGGTAGACGAAGCGCTGTAGCTGTAGATACCCGGGGCCAGCCCGCTGAGCTGAAAATTTCTGCTGGCGCTGTTTACATAATCAAACTCTTGCCGGGCTCCCTGTGCATCGGTAATGGTGAGGTCGATGGAGTAATCATATACCTTTTCAAAAAGCTCGTTATAAACATCTGATATAAACTCTACCGGTTCATTATCGAAGTACTGGTTGGTGGTGGTGTTCACCTGGAAATTCCTTTTGTCATCTTTGGTTGCCAGGTACTGCATAAGCTTGCCGAAAATCTCATCAAACAGCTTCTGGTCATCGTTCAGCCCAAACTCCTGCAGACGCCACTTCCAGAAACCTGAACCAGAGAACACCGCAGATTTACGATCATCAGTGTTGTAAATAGAAATCAGAGGTCTGTCGGTCTGAATGTTTCCGATCTTCTGATAGAGCAGTATCTCTACAGCATTTTTGAAGGTAAACTGCCCATAAGGCACGGTCAGGGGAGGGTAGCTTTCCATCCTGTTCAGCAGGTCAGTATCAATCTCAAACAGCTCGAAGTTGGGGTTTACATTCGCACTCACATTGTCTGTCTGACCATAGCTGCTATAGTCAACTACCTCATTTCTTTCATTAATAGGCTGCAGGTTTTCTGTGCCGGTAATATAGAGCGTATTGGTATTGTCTATCCAGGTATTGAGCCAGCTGGGCAGTTCATTAAAGCCTGGTAGCTGATGAAGTACAATAAGGTCGAAAGGCCCCTCTGGTGCTACATCCGTTACGCTTTCTATGTAGAGTACTGTTTCTGTACCTTCATTTTTATCGATTACGCTGGTCAGGGCTTTGATATCCGGATGAGGCGCGCGAGCTGCTACCAAAATGCGTTGCTTGCTGTCTACCACTTCCAAAAAGACATTGCGACTATTGTTCACCGCAGAGCTTTCTCCATCCATCGGCACTATCTGCACTCTGAAACTTTCAACCCCCACTTTTTCGGCATCCAGAATAAACTCTGCTGAATTGATCTGTTCATCGCCTCTGAGTTGTAGTCTTTGCGATTTGATGACTTTACCTGCCTTGAGCACCTGCACCTCTGCACTTTCTCCCACAAAACCATTATTGAATACCTCGACATTCAGGGGAAAGCGGTTGCCTTCATATACTACCTTATTATAGTTGATAGACTTAATACTGAGGTCTCGCGCGGGAATAGTGTCTCCCAGCCCCACGGTGTATACCGGAACATTCAGGTTCATAAACTGTGGCGAGCGGCCGTAGTTGTGAATACCATCGCTGGCCAGCACCACGCCCACCAGGTTTTGCTGTTCGTAGTCTGACTCAATTCCTTTAAGCAGGCTTTGCAGATTGGTCGCCTGTTGATCAAAAGCCACAGTCTGAAAATCAGCACTGTATTCCTGCAGCCCTTTAATCCGTACATCAACATCAGCCGCTTCCAGCTCGTTTTGTACGTTCTCCAGTCTTGTTTTCAGGGCCTCAAAATCCGTAGAATCATAAGTGGCGGGCAGGGAAGCCGAGTTGTCAATGGCCAGTACCACTACTGGTTTTTCATCAAAGAACTGTACCTGGTTGAGCATGGGCCCCAGTAGCAAAAAGGCAACAATGGCCACCATGACACCCCGGAGTACACTCAGGATGGTGTTTACATTTTTACTCCATGAAGTCTTCTTGGAATACAGAATCCAGGCATAAACCACTCCGGCCAGCAGGCATAGTCCTATGAACCATGGAGAGCTTTCTGTTTGAATGGAAACCTTAGCTAATACAGATTGAAATAGTGGCAAAGTGATTACCGGAGATTTGAATTATGAATGATCAATGATTTCTCTTACGCAATAAAACGAAATATGATCATTATGCATTTTATTTTTTGTCAGGGATTTGATGAGTGGTGGGTTTTGGGGCAGGCAAGCCGCAAACCGGATGGCCTTTGATCCCGATCAACAAAAAACGAGATGCCCCGTTTTGGAGAATCTCGCTTGATGATCTTTTCAGAACAGATAATTAATTCTGATTGTAAGAGAGCTCTGACGAAACGGCTCCCGGTTCCTTTAGTGTCAGCAGACTGAAGGAGAACCTACCTTCATCGTTGAGTTTACTCTCAGGATGGTTTACCGACATATACAATCCTTTCTTGCCCACAAATGCATTTTTGGGAACGAGCTCTGAATTCTTGTCAAACATGGTTTCTCCAATGATATTGAGCGCTTCATCCAGAATCATCACGGTGAATTTTGTGGGAAACTGAATGTTTTGTCTCAAGGCCTGTATGTCTGTGATATCCAGCTCGGGGTAGCAAAAGCGGTAGTATACCTTTCTGTACTTATCATAGAGCAGGTTTCCATAGTGATCGGAAGTGGAAAAGTATTTTCCTCTTTCGGCTCCTCCACCGTTGGCAGGGAAGATATCCAGCTCTTTTTTAAGGAACTTACTCGGTGCACTTACTTTGGTCAGTGGTGCGTCTACCCTGGCTGAGAAGTACAGGTGATGATCGCCAAAGAACGAGTACACCGCTCCTTTATCTGAATGCACAGCGCTGAACTCGAAATGCTTCATTCCCTCTTTAAAATAGTCGTCAGGAAAAAAGTGAGGCAGCATTTCGGTCTGTCCTGTGTTCATGTCGATGGCATAAGCGGTGTGCTTCTTTGCCAGCTCGCGATTGGAAATGGACCGGTAATTTCCCTGGTAAAGTGTTTTTACAACCAGCTTGTTATCCGTGTAAAGGGGAGAGGCTGAGAAGAAAGATGAACTGATCATGGCATTGTTATAGCCGATAGGCTGATCGTATTCCACCTTTTGAAATTTGGTGCCTGTCGTATCAATGATATACACCCGGTTGTCTTCATTAGGGAAGAGCAGAATATTCTCAAAGTCTTTTACATGAACGCCTTTAAAAGGCCCTACACCTCTTTCTCCATTCATTTCTACCGGAATGGACTGTATGAGTTTTTCCTGATTCAGGTCAAAAATCTGCAGCTCATTAATGAAAGTATTGATCGAGAATAAATAACCCGATCCACTCTGGTTGTCATCATAATAAGTCAGAAAGTCACTGACATTTGAGGTCACGCTGTCTACCTCAAGCTGAATGAGAGATTCAGACCTTTCCAGGCTCAGGTCGTAGCTGGCTTCTGTCGACTCCTCTACCATACTTTTATCACTGCAGGCGAGTGCGAAGATGGCCAGGAGCGCTATTGTGAATGAGTATTTAGACATTATAGTTCGGTTTAGTACTGATTTAGTTGATAAGTGAGGTACTATCGGGAAGACAGTACCTCACTGTTTTATTCATGGGGTCAACCAATCATTCCATTGGAATTACTGATTGATGATATCGCCACATGAATCAAAACCCTGGGTGCTGCAACCATTGGTGCAGTACCAGTCTTCCCATTTACCTGAGCAACCAGCTTCTGCTTCTTGAGGGGCCATAAATACTGATAATACCATCAGGCTGAACGCGGCCGCCAGGCCTTTTAAAACTCTCTTTTTCATTTTGTTTTTGTTTAGTTAATGAATGATTATTAATAAAAACCGATCCGGCAGGGCCCCTTAAGATCAATTGGTTTTACTTGTTTAATGACGATTATTCTGTTGTAGGACTTATGGAACATGTGGGTAGAAGGAATTGTTATAGATTTTTTGAAAAAAAATCAATTTTTATCAAACAAAGAGGTTAAACACTTACTGAAGGCCCCTCTAATGGCCTTTTGACAGAATAATTTTTTTTCGAAGCAGGACAAAAAAATACGCGACACATCCCGAATATTTCGAGATATATCGCGTATTCGTGCGATATTTATCGCATTGATAGCCTGGTTAAATTCCTCTTCCCCTCCTCAGGTCATTGAATATTCAGAATTCATCATCCAACATTCCGACTAAAAGGAGGCAACCGCCCCTGATAACCCTTGATCCCTGAAGCTTAGGCGTAGGGGATGATCAACTAATTACTGATAACTATATAATCGTCAGGTCAGCATTCCTCCATCAACCTGCAATACCTGCCCGGTGATATAGGTAGAATGGTCAGAACCCAGGAAAACACAAGCCTGAGCCACATCCTCAGGAGTACCACCCCTTTTCAATGGAATCGCATCTCTCCAGCCCTGAACTACCTTTTCGTCCAGCACATCCGTCATTTCTGTTTCGATAAAGCCCGGAGCCACCGCATTAGAGCGAATACCCCTGGAGCCCAGCTCCAGTGCTACGGATTTGGTGAAGCCCACAATACCTGCTTTGGAAGCAGAGTAGTTTGCCTGACCGGCATTTCCTCTCAGGCCTACCACAGAAGTGATGTTGATGATAGAGCCACCGCGCTGTTTCATAAAGTTGCGGGTAGACGCTTTTACGGTATTAAAGCAAGACTTGAGGTTTACATTGATCACCTGATCCCACATCTCTTCCGTCATACGCATCAGCAGGTTGTCTTTGGTGATACCCGCGTTGTTGATCAGGATGTGCAGTCCACCGAAATCTTCAATCACACTCTTTACCAGCTCTTCAGCCGCAGCAAAATCAGAAGCATCAGAACGATAGCCCTTGGCCTGTATACCAAATGCTGCCAGTTCTCCTTCCAGTGCCTGGCCCTTTTCCACACTGCTTAAGTAAGTAAAAGCCACATTCGCACCTTCCTGCGCATAAGTCATGGCTATTGCTTTGCCAATCCCTTTTGAAGCACCTGTGATCAGTGCCGTTTTTCCATCGAGTAAACCCATAAATCTGTTAGTTTTTTCTATTCAGTCGAATCATTTCAAAACATTGAACTTTCCTGCTTTAAAATGAAGTTTCAAATAAAATGAAAAGGATTTAGACCTCCCAATTCAGGTATTTTTTTGTGAGGGGATTTGGATTAACTTTGCCCCCTCATTCAGGAAGAGTAAATCAAATAGATATATGGCAACAAAATACGATTTAATAGTAGTAGGAAGCGGTCCTGGCGGTTATGTGGCAGCGATCAGAGCTTCTCAGCTAGGTATGAAAGTAGGGGTGGTAGAGCGCTCAGAGCTGGGCGGTATTTGCCTCAACTGGGGATGTATTCCTACCAAAGCTTTGTTGAAAAGTGCCAACGTATTTGAATACGTGCAACATGCCAAAGATTACGGTATCGATATCAAAGATGCCTCAGTAGATTTCGATGGCATGATCAAGAGAAGTCGTGATGTAGCGGCCGGCATGAGTAAAGGCATTCAGTTCTTGTTCAAGAAGAATAAGATCGATCATATAGCCGGTTTCGGTACCCTGAAACCAGGCAAAAAAGTAGAAGTAAAAGCAGAAGACGGTACACTCACTACTTACTCTGCCGACAATATCATTCTGGCCACCGGTGGTCGCAGCAGAGAGCTGCCTAATTTACCGATTGATGGTAAGAAGATCATCGGTTACCGCGAGGCCATGGTACTGGACAAGCAGCCTGAGTCTATGGTGATTGTAGGTTCCGGAGCCATTGGTGTGGAGTTCGCTTATTTCTATAACTCTATTGGTACCCAGGTAACCATTGTGGAATACATGGACCGTATTGTGCCGGTAGAAGATGCCGAGGTTTCCAAGCAACTGGAGCGTACTTACAAGAAGGCTAAAATGAAGGTGATGACGAATTCAGAAGTGACTTCTGTTGACACCAAAGGCAAGAAGTGTAAGGTGAACGTGAAGACCAAGAAAGGCGAGGAAGTGCTGGAGGCAGATGTGGTACTTTCTGCGGTAGGTGTAGCGACTAACCTCGAAGGCATCGGCCTGGAAGAAGTAGGCGTTGCTACTGACAGAGGTAAGGTGCTTGTAGATGATTACTACAAAACCAATATCCCCGGTGTTCACGCCATTGGTGATATCGTACACGGACCAGCCCTGGCACACGTAGCTTCTGCGGAAGGTATTATCTGTGTAGAAAAAATGGCAGGTCAGTCACCTGAGCCACTGGATTACAATAACATCCCTGGTTGTACCTATTGCAGCCCTGAGATTGCTTCAGTAGGCTATACCGAAGCCGCTGCCAAAGAGGCAGGTTATGAGGTGAAAGTGGGTAAGTTCCCATTCTCAGCTTCTGGTAAGGCTAAAGCTGCGGGAGCTTCTGATGGTTTCGTGAAAGTGGTATTTGATGCCAAGTACGGGGAGTGGTTAGGAGCGCATATGATTGGTGCCAATGTAACCGAGATGATTGCCGAGGTAGTAGCTGCCAGAAAACTGGAAACTACCGGCCACGAAATCATTAAAACGGTACACCCTCACCCCACCATGAGTGAAGCCGTAATGGAAGCAGCCGCTGCTGCTTATGATGAAGTGATTCACCTCTAAACTTAGATAGAAAGTCATGCTGTCCCGATCGGTATCGGGACAGAGTGACATTTAGATATAGAAAGCCAGTTCCGGAAGAAGCTGGCTTTTTTGTGTTTATGACTGTCATCCCATCCTTATCGTCATTCCCGCGCAAGCGGGAATCTCTGTGGCTTCTTAAAGTTGAAGTTTTAGAAACCGCAGTTCCGAAAAGCTCGCGAACTATTCCTGGTACCAGGCATGAAAAAGCTACCTCCAAAGTAGCTGCAAGGATTCCTGGTCAGAGCCTGTCTGCCGAAGCTTGCCAGGCAGGCGTGGAATGACATTCAATACCCCCTGCCGCCCTTGAAGTAATCAAGAGCATTTAAGCCAAATCTCTGTTTAATAGATAGAATGCCGTCTGGTTAAGGTTTTGCCCTTTTATTCCCTGAAGGGATAATTAGGTTGGTAGGTCTCACCCTTAAGGGCTGGGGCGGTATTAAAGTTTTAAATAGTGCCTCTCTTAACTTGACGGCATTATAGCCCAGTTCATTATATTTACCCCCATGACTGAGGGTAATCTTGTAATGCAGCTGAAAGCCAGGGACAAGGCTGCCCTCTCTTTTTTGTATGACAAGTACGGAGCAGCCCTGTATGGTTCGGCTCTGCGGATTATTCAGGAAGAAGAAATCACCCGGGAAGTGGTACAGGATATCTTCCTGAAGATCTGGGATAAGATAGACCAGTACGATACTCAAAAAGGTCGTCTGTTTACCTGGATGCTCAATCTGACGCGCAATGCAGCCATCGATAAGATTCGCTCCAAAGAAATTAAGCGATCAGCTAAAACTGATCCGATGGAAAACTCCGTATATACCATTGATCAGCAAAAGAACACCGAGATTCCGGTAGATGGCATAGGCGTAAAGGAGCTGATCACTGATCTCGACCAGGAACAGCAGTTCGTAATCAACAAAGTGTACTTTGAAGGATTCTCTCATTCAGAGCTATCTGATGAATATGATATACCTTTGGGTACTGTAAAGTCGCGATTGCGGTCGGCACTAAAACATTTGAGAAGAAAAGTTCGCAACTAAGGTGGATATTAAAGACTACATAGCATCCGGAATACTCGAAGCCTACGCGCTCGATGACCTGCCTCAGGAAGAAAGGGCAGCCGTAGAAGCAATGCTGGCCAAACACCCCGAATTGCGCGAAGAGCTCAACAGCATAGAAGAGGGCCTCGAAACCCTGGCCATGGAAACAGCCATCGCACCACCGGCTGACCTGAAAGACAGCCTGATGGCAACCCTGGATGATCAGGGTGTGAGTACCGAGAAATCTCAGCCGGAAACGAAAGTAGTACCTATCGCTCCAAAGAAATCCACTTTCTGGAATTATGTAGCTGCGGCATCAATCTCCATTGCTTTGGTGTCCTCGCTGATGGCCTATGACTTCTACAGTCGCTGGAAGCAGACCGAGGCTGCCTATGCAGACTTAGCAGACTCCAATGAAATTCTGGCCAATCAGATTAATAAAGTAGGCAACGAGCTAAGGGATGCACTGCATGATTACAATGTAGTGGCTAATCCTGATTTTAACCGCACCGATATGACCTCAGTGATTAAGGGCAAGTCTTTTGCGGCCAGCGTACACTGGAACAAAAAGACGGAAGAAGCTTACCTGAGCATTACAGACCTTGCTGAGCTCACTCGCGAGCAACAGTACCAGCTATGGGCCATTGTAGACGGAAAACCGGTCAGCATGGGTGTGTTTGACCTTAATAAAGATGGTCTGATGCAAATGACTGCCGTGGCAAATGCTTCTACTTTTGCCGTGACCATAGAGCCCCGTGGCGGCAGTGAAAATCCAACCCTGGACGCTATGCAGGTAGCTGGCGAGGTGGGATAATCTATTGTCATCGAGAGACCTGATCTTTTGAGTTCCAAAACAGTTGGAGTTGGATGACAGATTAATGGAAACACCATCAGTCCCATCTCCTTTAGGAGAGGGATGGGGTGAGGCCGAACAATCAATATTTCCATTAATCTGTCATAAGCAAGCAGGAGCAACTGAAGCTATCTCTTAGTCAATATTCTACTGACTTGTTTTCCCCTCCCGAGGAGGGGCCTGTCAGCCGGCCGGCAGGTGCCTAAAAGACGGGGTGGTGACTTTAAAGCTCGAACCCAAAAGTCTCCCCTTCAGGGGAGATTTAGAGGGGTGGACTTGTGTGCTGAAGTTTTAGCGAAGGCACAAAAAAAGAGCCATGCCCCCCGGCACGACTCCCTCGCTTTACCCATCTCTGCAAACCAACTTCACTTGACATGCCTCACTCTCCTTGTGAGAGCCTTTAACACTGCCTTTATCTCCTATACCGGATAGTATCGCGATTGGCTGCTTGTACGAGTCCTGTTAGTTGCTCTGTCTGTAAGCAAGCCGACCATTGTCGGTCATGGTTTAATGCCTTGGTCAGGTAGGTCTCAGTCAATTTTTCAGGTGCCTTCTAAATCCGGTCAGCCGGAAAGAGTCGTAGATACTTGAAATTCCTGTTTGGGAGACTAAAAGCCGAAAGATGAAAAAAGTACTGACCCTTTTAGGCCTGGCACTGGCCGTCTTAATTGCCTGTAAATCACAGGAAGAATCGCTTGAGAAGGTGGTGAAAACCGAAGCTCAATGGAAAGAACAGCTTTCGGCTGATGAATATGCTGTCCTAAGACAGAAAGGTACAGAACGTGCCTATACCGGAGAATTCCATGACTCTAAAAAGCCAGGGACTTATCTGTGTAAGGCCTGTCAGCTACCCGTTTTTGATGCTGAAACCAAGTTCGATTCCGGTACAGGCTGGCCGAGCTTCTATCAACCTGTCAAAGACAAGTATGTAATCTCTCTGCCCGATACCACCTACGGCATGACACGGACTGAAATAGTCTGTGCCCGCTGCGATTCTCATTTGGGGCATGTCTTTAATGATGGACCTGAACCAACGGGTCTGAGGTACTGTATCAACTCCCTCTCACTTGATTTTAAAGCAGATTAGACAGCCAGACATGGATCGTTGACATCTGTCAGAAAAAGGTTCGTGTCAAATCAAAGACCGGTTGAAAACCTGAAAGGAAAGTGATATCTGCTTAAATTTGAAGACACAGGCGCTGTGCATCGGGCCTGATTGAGACCATGAGCACCAGATCAAATATATCCTCTTCCATCAAAGCACTGAACGAGAAGCTTGCTAAGCTTGAATCTGAGTTGCTGAGGTCCAGGAAGGTGGAACTCATGTTTAATGAGGCGCAGCGCATTTCCAGTCTGGGCGTTTGGGAGTATGACATAGCCAATGACGAAATCACCTGGACGGATGAGGTATATCGCATCTATGATATGGACCCCTCAGATGAGAAACCCACGCTTGACGATATTTTCCACCACTCCTCTAAAGAGGATCAGGAGAAAGTGGAGCAAATCATTAACAATGCCATCCGCAATGGTGAATCCTACCATATTGATGGTCAGGTATGCACAAAGAACGGAGAGGTAAAACAGGTACATGCCAATGGAAAGCCTTTCTTTGACCAGGAAGGTAAGCTGACCCATCTCTTTGGCACCATTACAGACATCACCGAGCGTAAGGAAGTGGAGGACTCCTTGCGTTTTTCAGATTTCACCATGGAGAGCATCTCAGATGGTATTTTCTGGATCGATGAGCATGCTAACTTTGTAAAGGTCAATAATGCGGCCTGCAAAAATCTGGGTTATACCCGGGAGGAGTTGTTGCAGATGTCCGGGCAGGATATCAATCCTTCTTTCAATAAGGTAAAGTCGCAGGAATACTGGCAGAAGACCGCGAAAGAAGAGGCCTATGCTTTCAGAACTGAGCACACCCGCAAGGACGGTAGCACCTTTCCTGTGGAAATTACCAACAATGTCATCTTTTACCAGGGACGCGAGCTGCGCTGCAGTATCGTCAGGGATATTACGGAGCAGATTCGAAAGGAAGAAGAAATACAGCAGGCACTCAAGGAAGTAAAAAAGCTTAAAGACCGCCTGCAGAAGGAAAATACCTACCTGATGCAGGAGATTAAGCTCAATCATAATTTTGAAGAGATTGTCTCAGAGAGCCCGGGGTTCAGGCAGGTACTGATCAATGTGGAGCAGGTAGCGAATACAGATGCTACGGTACTCATAACAGGAGAGTCCGGAACTGGCAAAGAATTGCTCGCCAGGGCAGTGCATAACCTGAGTGGCAGAAGAAGCAGGCCTCTGGTAAAGGTCAATTGTGCGGCACTTCCCGCCAACCTGATTGAAAGTGAGCTTTTTGGTCATGAAAAAGGAGCGTTTACCGGGGCGATCCAGCGGAAAATCGGTCGCTTCGAACTGGCAGACAAGGGAACTATTTTTCTGGACGAGATTGGGGAGATGCCCCTTGAGCTTCAGTCGAAGCTATTGCGGGTATTACAGGAAGGAGAGTTTGAGCGACTGGGAGGTACGCAAACCATCAGGGTAAATGTACGAGTGATTGCAGCCACCAACCGTGATTTGCCGGCTACTATTACTAAAGGAGATTTCAGAGAAGATTTGTATTACCGACTCAATGTCTTTCCCATCGAAAGTCTGCCGCTAAGAGATCGTCTGGAAGACGTTCCGGTACTGGTAAATCATTTTATGAAGAAGTTTGGTCACCGGCTTGGGAAGCGCATTGATAAGGTACCCCAGAAGGTAATCAAGGCCCTCAAGGCGTATGACTGGCCGGGCAATATTCGCGAGCTTGAAAACCTGATCGAGCGGGCAATGATCGTTTCCGGTGGTAATACTCTCGAATTAGGGCCCTGGCTGCCTAAGACGGAAAAAATCAAAAGGGCATCTGGTATGAGCACTCTGGCCGATAATGAGCGACAGCATATCCAGGCCGTGCTTGAAATCACGAATGGAAAAATCCGCGGAGCCGATGGCGCTGCTGCCATGCTGGACATTAACCCCACCACCCTTGAGGCCCGCATGAAAAAGCTGGGCATCCGGAAGTAAACCCTTTCTCTTTTATTTCTCTACCACGAGGATGTCTCAAAAGTCATAGAAACCGTCATTACGAATGAAATGAAGTAATCTCAATCTTGTTTTCGGGTTTTATAAAGAGATTGCTTCACGTTGTTCGCAATGACTCAATACTTTTGAGACGGCCTCTTTTATAACCCCGAATGTTCCTCACCATTCGTCCGACCACTTTGAGTGGTCAGATGAATAGGCTGCTACTCCTGTCACTCGCCAAAGGCAAGGGACTGTCTGGAGTTCCTGTCGCTCGGTTTTACCGAGTGACGATATAGAACAGCATTCCCTGACCAATGTCAGACTGCTAATTCAGGTCTCTCTACACCCCGTCAGACCAAAGGTCAGACGGCTTAGTAGCCTCGAATATCCCTCGCCACTCGTCCGACCGCTTTGAGCGGTCAGATGAATAGGCTGCTACTCCTGTCACTCGCCAAAGGCAAGCGACTGATTGGTGATTCCAGTCGCTCGGTTTTACCGAGTGACGATGTAGAACGGCATTCCCTGACCAATGTCAGATTGCTAATTCAGGTCTCTCTACACCCCGTCAGACCGAAGGTCAGACGGCTTTGTAACCTCGAATACTCCTCGCCATTCGTCCGACCACTTTGAGTGGTCTGACCAATAAGCGCCATCGGTAGATCATACCTCCAATATTTCGTAGATTCTCCAATATATCGGAGGTTTTTAACCATAATTTATCAATTGATTCGGGTTAAGTAATTGATTTATAGTGTCTTGTAATTTCGGCATGCCCTTTGGCTTATCATGAGAAAAAAGACACAGGATCTCATGAAAGAATATCAGCTCAGGGGCTATACCCCACAGGCTTTTCATACACTTATCAATGAACAACCTACAGCTTCTCTTGCTGTGGTCGGAGCTGCCTGGTGTGGTAGTTACCACATGTGCTTCAAGCAGGTGGCAGCTCTGGAAAAAGAGTTCGAAGGAAAGCTCAATATCTATCATATTGACTTTGATACATCAACCGAACTGGTAAGTCAGTATGGACTGGTAAAACCACCGGCCATTCTCTTTTTCAATCGCGGTCAGCTCAGAGATAAGCTGCTGGAGACTACGCCTAAAGATATCATCCGGGATAAAATCATCAGACTCTTATGGTGACCACTTTGTCCAAACCTGAAACCCATACTATGAAAACTACCAGGAAGCCGGTGAATCAACCCTACAATGGGTTGGTTTCGGACCTCAGGCGCAAAGACCGAAGAGCGATTGCTTACTTATACGATAACTATTCAAAGGCTCTTTTTGGAGTTGTTCTACGGATTGTGAACGAAAGGGAATTAGCCGAAGAAGTATTTCACGATGCCTTTGTCAAAATCTACACAAATATCCATTCCTACGATGAGCAAAAGGCCAGGCTTTTTACCTGGATGCTCAATATCTGTCGCAACGCGGCTATTGACAAGCTGAAATCCAAAGCGGTAAAAAAACAGGCCCGCACGGATGGAATGGATGAAAATATGGAAGGGATTCTCAATCGCTTTAGCTTTGAATTCAATACGGATGGCATTGGTATGTACGAGTTGTTGGAAAAGCTCCATCCGGATTATCGCTTTGTCATTCAAAAGCTGTATTTCCAGGGTTATAGCCAGCAGGAAGTTTCCAAAGAGTGCAATATCCCACTGGGGACAGTTAAGACCCGTACACGTGCTGCCCTTAGGGACTTAAGAAGGTTGATCAGATAGGTGATAGTTGAATTTTATCTAAATTGCGGGATTTATCGGATGCTGAATCGCAGAGGGAGAATTGTTTAAATTTGTCATCGCAAAAAATGGACAATTTCAGAAACATTCAAGGGCTTTTTTAAAATGGCCGGAATTCTTAGGCCTAACTCGTTGAGTTTTTTCTCAATGTTTGAGTGACCAGTGAGAATAACTAATTCAGGGTGATTATCGACCTGATTTATATCTCGCATAATAGAATAGCCGTCTTTGTCGCTTTTTGCAGACAAATCGATATCAATAAGAACTTTGTCGAAATTTTTTACATTCTGAATATCTCCAAAATCTTGCGATGTCTCAAATATGGAAAACTCCAATTGGTTACTGAAATATACCAGATTAGCCAGATCGAAGGCATCCTTTAGCAGATCGAACTCATTCTCGAATATGGCTATACGTTTTGTCATACGTGAAAGTGCTTAGCGAACCTCATCTTAAATATAAAGTAAGAGTTTTCAAGGACAATTTCACTATGAATGCTCATCTGATTTAAATAAGATTTGATAAGAGTGAGCCCATGAGTTGTCCTTTTATTAATTTCCCAGCTTTCATCTGAGTTATAGGATTTGGCTATCCTTTTAAAATACGTAATATCTTTTACTTTGTTTGTACTTATTCTATTCTTGAAGAAGAACGTAATATCTGTATCAAGTTCTAAAATGGTGAGCTCAGGCTCTGTTCCGTACTTATTCATGTTACTCATTACGTCTGCCAACACTATTTCGATTACTTCAGCATTATAGTAGACATGAACATCTGGAAAGGTTTCTTGAAAATCCATTTTGAAATTTTGATCATCAAAAAAGCTCATCCAATTGAACCTAATCAATGAGAATAGCGTGTTGATTTTATGTTGGGAAGTATTCTGAATGATGAATGGATTGTCTGACTTTTCTAGGATGAAATCAGCTCTTTGAACTATGTTATCCAACTGATTTTTTGACTGCTTAAGAGCGTTCTCTTTCTTATTATAGAAAGTTGATTTGATAATTTCATCATTAGTTTCAATGACAGCTTTTTCTATTTCATCCAGATTAAGGTATGTCTTTATAGGAGTGAGTTTGTTCCTAACATAGTGCATCGCATTCATGGATTTAAGAACATATTGTTGTTGTTTTCGAATACGGCTCTGTTGTTTTGCTAAACTGCTCCTAATTTTTGTATGATGTTTAATGATCTTAAATAGATGATGACTTATTGGCTTGAAGAAATACCTCAGTAAACTCCGTCCAATTGGGCTAGTGCTATCATCATGAAGTATGATCGAGAACACTAATGTCATTTCCTCGTCTTTTGACATTACAAAGAGGTTGTCATGAAAAGAGTTTTCCATCAGCTTTATACTGAAATCATCACAAGTACCTCTTGCTTCCAGCTCTTCAATGAGCTCTTGTTCTTTGTCAATTTCAAAATATCTGATGAATTTGGAACTGTTGAGAAGTAGGAGTCTATTGTTTTTAACCAAGAAGCAAACGAGCACATCTATGGAAAACATGTTTTTCATGTACTTGATGGACTTTATATGATCTAATATTAAATCATAGACGTTGTGGAATTTTCTGAATTCATACTCGCTTGTAAAAAATTGCTCTATAAGATTAACTAAGTCATTCTTTGCATCCAGTACCTGTGATCTGTAATGTCTAAATACATTAATGAGACCAAGTATCATTATTGGTATTATCAGATCCCAGTTAATCTCCCAACCTGAAAGGAATCCTATTACAACGATAAGAATTGGATACAGTAGGGATGACTTTCTCCCTGAGTGGTTTGGAGCGTTTACTACGGGAAGAACAACCAGCACGTAGTTAGGGATAAGAAAAAGGTCTTTTTGATAAAGTACAAATGTTATTAATGCATAATCGTTGACTAGTCTGCATAGGCTTTGGAACCAGCTATCTTTGAGGAAAAAGTAGAAGAATATTGCTAAGTAAATAATTATGACCAAGTAGTATATCCAATAGGGGAAACTGTTGTCCTGAGATTGTATGATAAAGATGCTTAAAAGGGTGAGTAGTAATCTGAAGAGTATAGAGAATATCTTCTTGATTAGTCTGTCAGTAGCGTTAAGGGTATTCCTAGATTTCAAGACTAAGGTGTTTTGCCAAAAACTTAATGAGATAATTGACAATGAATAAAACAAAAAAAGATTTAAGTATAACCGATACAATGACTCCAGCCATTGAAATGGGGTTAACGGATACACTACTGTCCAGTTTGAAAAGGAAGATTAGAGTGTTTAGAAAGTGGTCCACCGTTTCATTACCTACTATATCTACTTTATTGAATCTAAAAGTCTCCCATGAACTATTTGTGCTTGGTAGTAGCACCAAGCTGCATAGTATGAATATTAGAAAGAATGTAATCAAAAGGTTTTTGAAGTTGATAGTGGGAAATAAGAAGAGTCCTTTAACAAACCCGGAAAGTGTTTTGCTCGAGATGAAAAGCTGATATTCTAATTCCCTGATTCTTGGTTCTAAAAGCTTGACGCTTGCCAAATCATGTATTTTTAATAACTCTCTTCTTGTAAAACCAAGTATAGCAAGTTTTTCATGCCTCGACAATGGGGTTATTAATTTTTCAATTATACAAAAATCGATTTTGTCGTACTCGAATTTATTAGTGTCAGTCGTTTGGCAGTATGCTTTTACTAGTTGTTTGAGATCAGAGTAGATGAAAGATGAAGGTTTATCATAATAAAGGCATTTCGCTTGAATTAAGCTATTGAGCAAGTGGAGTTCTTCTTGTGGTTTAAAGGAGGTTAACTCAAGATTTTTGAGTTTTTCTTCAAGGGAATTGATGAAATCTAGAATTAATAGATTCTGTGGTTCCAATTAAAACGATGTTTTTTGAATATCTAAAAGTTATGAAAAAAAAGTGTTTAGTTAAAATTAGATGATGATTTCAAATCGGATCATCTAGCCGAGTTGAGTCCATGGCTTTTGTTACATTTGGGAAGATTTATAAAAAGAAACCGTACCCCCCGGTACGGTTCCATCACTTGCCAACATCACATACCAACTTGATCTATCTGACCGCCTCCGTCTGAGGTGATGACAGATATCTTCATGCTCCAATCATACTCCTGGGTTCTGTTGCCGGGGAATGGGGGCCGCGCTCTCCAACGCGACCCCACCCTCAACCAACCAATGAACCAAATCAAAATCTTACACCTATGGAAAGCCTTGCCTGGAAGAGAGTGCCCGGAGTAAAGTGTATTTCGCTCACTGGCGCTATTTCATTCCTGAGCCTTGACTCTGTCTCAAATTGTGCTTCCCTCCAGTCCTGGTTTAGTAGATTTTCTATAGATAGTCCGAAGTCAAAAGCTCCGAGACGATAATTCAGTCGGGCATCCAGCAGGAAGTAGCCATTAGCTACCAGGGAATTATCTTCATTAGCAGGACGGTCTCCCAGGAAACGGTACCGCAGGCTGCCTGTTATACCTTTTTTACCCTCAAAGTTGAGTCCGCCAATACTGGTAAAGTCGGGAGCCAGGGGGATGCGGTCGGCTCCCTCTGCAGCTTGTGTCAGCCTGGCTCTGGTCAGGTTCAGGTCCATATCGGCATAGAACCATGAGTTGAGCTGGTATCGGATATTCAGGTCTACACCCGCTCTATGCGTTCGACCACCAGCTTCTACGATACCTTCATCACCCACATAGATGAACTCCTGTTCCAGGTCCAGCTGCCAAGCGGCCAGGTTCACAAACAGATTCTCAGTGGGCTTCCAGTAAGTACCAATGTCCAGACCAAAGCCTTTAGGCAGAATCTGCCGGCCTTGTTGGGCCACCACTACACGTGCATCATTTGAATGGAATCCAATGCCTGCTTTGGTGTAGAAACTCAGTTTATCTGTGGCCTGATAACTCAGCTGAAGCTTTGGGCTGACGATTCCTTTATTTTCAGTAGATGAAATCCCTGTAAGCCTGTTATCATAGCCAAAAGAGAAAAAGTCATATCTCAGCCCGCCTGTGAGTAGCAGGCGGTTTGACAGGTCCAGCTGTTCTTCAGCGTAGAGGAATAAATTGTTTTCCGTGACATCACCTCTGGACAGATCTTCCAGAACGGTAGTACGTTGAAAGGTTCTGGACAGGCGAATATCGTCAACATAATCCTGGCGAAAACCGGCTCCCAGTTCCAAAGATGAGGATAAATCAAATAACTGGTGTTCCTGATGATAGCTGTGCTGGCTTCCGAAAAGCGTCCGTTCTTCTGACTGTGTGATCTGGTCTCCATTGACCGGATCATTCAGAAAAAAGGTGAAGTTTGACACCAGGTTAAAGTCATACTGAGAGAGCCAGATCTGATTCTTTAAAAAGGCCCCATTATTAAGCTCAGAAGAGAGTTGAAGGTTCAGGTTGAAGCGGGTAGTTTTCCCTCCTTCGGTATCATCAATGGCACCAAAACGACTGATCAATCCTCGCTCAATAGCTCTTACCGGAATCTGCCCTGAAGCAGTCCATTCACTGTGAAAGGCTGAGGCTGAAAACTCAAAACTGTGGTTTTGACCGAGTTGCTGATGGTACTTGAGCAGACTATTAAATCTTTCCAGGTTTTGCGAACTATCGAAATAGCCATCTGAAAATACCTGCTCTGTTGCCAGGTAGAGACTTCGGGAGTCAGTATCAGTTTTGGGTAGCAGGTTGAACATACCCAGTCCACGCCAATAGCCAAACTGACCAGCTTCCAGCTTTATAAGGTTTGAGCTTAATCGCTTTTTAAGTCTGAAATCAGCGAAACCTGCTGTGTTCTGATTGCCTTTACCCGCATAATAGGGGCCTTTGTCAAAGTCTATCCGTTCAATGGTCTCCGGGATCACAAAATGCAGATCAGAATATCCCTGTCCATGAGCATGAGATACCATGTTCACGGGCATGCCATCCACGGTTAAGGCAATGTCAGTGCCGTGATCGATATCGAAACCGCGCAGAAAAATCTGCTCTGCCTTGCCACCTCCCGCGTGCTGCGCAATAAAGAGACCGGGTACAACCTTCAGAATATCCTGAGAATTTTTAACGGGCCTCAGTCCTATGTCCAGTGCTGAAATAGTCGAGTTCATACGAACCGGACTCTGGGTAATTTGTATATCGCCCAGAGATAAGCTTCCCGGAATGAGCTTAAAGTCAATGCGCGAAGTTTGTCCTGCAGTTACCTCAATTGCCTTCACCAATGACTCAAAGCCGATATAGCTGATTTCGATCTTGTAACTACCGGCAGGAAGGTCCTGAATCATAAACCTGCCATCGGGGTCTGTTGAACTTCCCCTGGAGAGTTCCCTGATCAGAACATTGGCCCCGAATAGTGGCTCGCCCGAAGCCTGGTCGGTAATGGTGCCGGAGATTACCTGGGTCTGCGCACTGAGTGCCCCTGTGAGGCAGAGACAGATCAAAAGACTGATGAGTGTTTTCATGGTACCTTGCTTAGCTTTTGAGTGCTTCCTTAATCGCTTCCGTAGTAAGAGGCCCCAGCTCGAAACTACTTTCGAAGGCTTCTCTTAAATATTTTCGAGCTCGTTTTTTGTGACCATTGTATTGGTAGATCATGCCCAGGTGATACATGGCATCCGGTTCAAAAGTCTGTCCTTCCACAAAAAGACTGGCGACTCTCAAAGCCTTTTCATACTCTCCGTTTTTGAATAAGCTCCAGGCCAGCAGGTCGTAGACCACTGGTGTAGGTCTTTTATCCACCTCTTCCAAAGCTCTTTTTACAGCGGCTTCGCTCATTTGCAGGTCTTCTGCTTCGAGCAGGATGAGGTATTTGTTGTGCATGCCGGCATAGTGAGGCTGAGAGACTTCATTGTAATAGTTGATTTTGGCCGCCCGGCTCTGGTCTGTGTCTTGCTCATATGCTGCTATTTCGGCCAGCATCAGATCTATTTGCGGGTCATGGCTTTGGGGAGCTATATAGGTCAGAATATTTCTGGCTTCTTCCGTGTCCTGGTCATGAGCAAAGGCTATCCAGGCAATGCCTTTCCAGGAATGCCAGTGGTTCGGGTCGGCTTCCAGTACCTCGAGATAAGTCTGGTAGGCATCCTGTATGCGGCCGGCATGGCCATACATATCTCCCAGATTGGACTTAGTCCAGGTAAACATGTTTGTATTGTCTTTTGTGCGATCATAAGCTCTTTCCATCAGGTCTATGGCCTGGTCCAGGTTGCCATTATGGTCTGCGATTTTTGAAGCTCTGGTCAGGTAATCAAATGTGTTTTTGGAGACCTGTTTTTCCAGTATAGATTCGGCTTGTTCATATGCTCCCAGCTCGGTTAATGCGTCAAAAAGGAAGTAATAAGAGGCCGAGAGTTTATCTCCGTCTTCAATCGCCTTTTCGGCATGGTCTCTGGCTTCGGGGAATTTATGTTGTGTAATGGCGTTGGCACTGAGTGCTCTGTAAATAGAGGCTTTACTGAAGGGAGTTAGTTTTAGTGCTCTGTGGTAGAGGCTGTCAGAGATATGGATGTCTTGGATACGCCCATTGTCTTTGAATCTTTTAGCATAGGCTCCTGCAAGCCTGTTCAGATACATGAAGCTTGATGGTGATTCCTGAAGCTTTTCAGTCCAGAAGTCGATGTCAGTTTGAGGTTGATAACGTCCGGTGCTGAGGGCTTTGGCTTCCATATGTCGGGCGTAATCTGCCGAATTGCTGATGTTTTCTGAGGAGCCCGTATCATGGCAGGATAATAAGACCAGGCTCAGTAGTATAAGGAGAGATAAATTTTTCATGAGATGGGAGAGGTTCTGCTTTTCAGGAGCCACCCTGTTCGGGAATGTTGAACAGGGTGGTCTGCCTGAAAATTTGTATTTGAAATGATTGTATATGTTTATCGAACATCCGGCACCATGACCGGGCCGGATGAAGACTGTCTTACCATGGAGAGGCCATATAAGGAAATGAGCTCAAAAATGGCTTGTCGTTGGCATCAACGTGGTCATCAGTCAGCCCCGGGTTGGCAGTACCATCAGGACCACCGAAGATCAGCAGAAGCTCCACGGAGATCACGTCATCTGCCAGTGTTCTTCCGGTGAGTACATTCGTGCCATCAAAGAAGGTAGTCGTTCCGGTGAGGCTGGCAGTCAGTACATCGGTAACCAAAGCTCCGCTGAAAGTAGCAGCATCCATGCCCAGGGCGTTGGTGGTATAGCCTGCGTTGAGTCCTAAAAGCCTGCTTTCAAAAGCTGAGCCAAAGGCACTGGCCATTTGCGAGGGTACCGTAACGTTAAAGGCGTTTTTCTCGGCCATACCACTTACAAAAACAGTGTTGATGGCCGGGCGACCCATTTGATCTTCCTGTGCATAAACCGCAGGAACTTCCGGGGTGGTGCTGTCATCGTCATCGCAGGAAGTAAAGCCCAGGGCCATGATTCCCACGAACAGCAGTGAGAGTAGTTTGAATGATTTTATAGATTTCATCTTGTTCTTCTTTTGTCTTGTTGATTATTGTTTTCTCTTGGTTTCTACCCAGGTGTTTACTGAGTCGCCAGAGCCCAGCATGGACTTGGGTAGCTCTACCACAACTGCCAGCACATTGGTGCCTTTGAAGCTATCGTCACCAGGATTGTTGAAGCTGGTGGCGCTGCCTCCCAGAATGGCTCCGAACTGGTTGAAGTCGAAAAAGAACGGATCGTCTCTTGGTCCGGCAAAGAGGCTGATGTTTCCATTGCGACCTACAATTGCATTTGATCCATAAGGGGTAATGTCGGCCTGCGTCAGGGTAGCGGTTTTATCAATGGTGCTGTTCAGGCCAGTGGTAGCTGGCGCATAGGGGCCGTACATGCTCACCTGACCGTCTTCAAAGATGCATTGGATCACCAGGTCTTCCACGGCATCACCATTGTTGTCAATATTGAACTCAATCATGACGTTTTCGTCAAAACTGGCATTGGCCGTGGCAGCCGGGCTCATCAGGCCCTGTACGGTAGCACCCAGTACCAGGTAGTTTGAGTTGGAAGGACTTTGAAAGGCGTAGAGGTCGGCAATGTCCGATCCGGTGCCCATGATGGCCTGGGCTTCATTGTGGTCAGCCGCCATCAGGTAAATGCTTGTGGCCAGGGCCAGCATTCCAGCGAGTAATGTGATCTTTTTTTTCATTTTGTTTTTAAGTTTTAAGCAAAGTGATCTCGTTCACGATATTTATCGTGTTGAAAATCAGCTCATTAAGTTTGTGGGTTATGAAGTGTTGACTTGCCCTATTTAGGGAGTACTACACTATCGATTACGTGGATGACACCATTAGACTGGTATACATCATAAAGGGAAATATTTGAAGAATTACCGTTCTCATCGGTGAGCGTGACGTTTCTGCTGCCATTCTTTTTGGCTATGAGCTTACCTCCGCTCACGGTGTTCAGTACGGCCGTTCCTTTTCCTTTCTTGATGGCTTTCAACAGTGCTGCTGAGTCCATTTTGCCGGCCACTACATGGTAGGTCAGAATTTGTGTCAGTTGCTGCTTGTTTTCGGGTTTTACCAGGCTGGCCACTGTGCCATCAGGAAGCTTGTCAAAGGCGGCATTGGTAGGAGCGAATACCGTAAAGGGACCTTCTCCCTGTAAGGTTTCTACGAGCCCGGCTGCTTTCACAGCGGCTACCAGTGTCGTGTGGTCCTTTGAATTAACTGCATTTTCTATGATGTTCTTTTTAGGGTACATCACCTCTCCGCCAACAATTACATTGCTTTGGGCAAAGACAGATTGTGCTCCCAATATGAAAAAGGCCACCATAAGTAGTTGTGTGATTCTGTTTTTCATTTGTCTGTTTTTTGAATTTCAGACATACCTACGGACTTGGTGAGTCAACTGGATTTAGGGGGATGAAAATTTTTTTCATCTTTGTTCCATGTCCCCGAAAAAAGAGAATATCATTTTCCTTCTTTTATTGTTCCCTGCCACTTTTGCGGCTATTCTCCTTTTTTTCGGAGATCCGGAAGCCCTGGGTGATGCAGCTACCACGGAATATGTGCTGAAGACATTGTTATACCCGGCCGTACTGGGGCTGATCGTTTTGTTATGGCGGAAGATCGACAGGCGCATCAAAAATGACCGGCCTATGTATGATGATGAAATATCGGAGGATAAGTCATGAATATAGATATTTCAACCCCGGCTTTGCTGTTTCCGGCCATCACGCTTTTGCTGCTGGCCTTTACCAACCGTTTTGTGGCCCTGGCTACCCTGGCCAGAGGTTTGAGGCAGCGATATAATGAAAGTGGTGAAGATCAGCCGACTGTGTTGGGGCAGATCAAAAACCTCAAAGTAAGGCTCCTGTTGATTCGTAATATGCAGGCTTTGGGGATCGGCAGTTTTTTCTGCTGTGTGCTCAGTATGGTGTATATGTACTTGCATAGGCAACAAACTGGTGAGTATATTTTCGGAGCAAGCCTCTTCTTGCTCCTGGCCAGCCTTACTTTGTCCTTTATTGAGACCCAAATCTCTACCAAAGCACTGAACCTGGAACTCAGCGACCTCGAGGAAAAAACTAAGAAATAAATCTTAAGGGACGGTTTCCGTCTGCCATGCTTGACAGACGGAAACCGTCCATCTTTTAATACTTGCGGACGCAAGTATTTTTTTAGCAAAAAAAGTTGTCTGAACAACTTTTTTCTGTAAATTTACTCCCTGATTTGCCTCCTTTTATGGACTTCGGTAAGGCCCTCTTTCACCTCAATAGCAACCTCGGGTATAACCTTTACCGGACATACCTGCTCTTTCACCGGGAATTGATTCGAGGGTTGAAAGCGTACGGGGTGACTCCGGAGCAGTGGCAGGTGCTGATTATCCTGTGGAATCACGGAAGTGTTACTCCCACGGAAATCAGTAAGGTCACCTTGCAGGATTTGCCGTCTATCTCACGTATGCTCGTGCGGATGGAGCGTAACGGCTGGACAGAAAGAGTAGTTAATGAAAAAGACGGAAGGTCTTTTCACGTTATACTTACTGACAAGGGGAAAAATCAGAAAAATGAAATGATGCTGGCGCTGGAAAAGCACTTTGCGCTATTCCTCAAAAATGTACCGGCAGAAATGAATTATGGAATCAAACAGGAGCTCCTGAAGTTGAGGACGCTACTGAACGATTATACACCGTGAACGTAAATAGGTCATTTCGAAGAAAGTTTACTTTCTTAAATACATCTCTTCATATGTTTAGGTTGAAACGAGATTTGCCGGCTGGAAGCAGAAGGTTTCCAGCCGGGAAATGACCCTCCTGAAATTTCACTTGCACATCCCTCCAAATCCCTCTACATTCAGGCAAAATCCTATATATGTCAACTCTGTTGAGGTCTGTTTTCTTATCGCTTGCTTTTCTAATCACTGCTTGTTCTCAGTCTGGTTCTGATACCCTCAAATCTGCCAACGCAAGAGGTTTTACTGAGGCAGTATTCGCCCTTAAAGGAGCCAAATCCTTTTATACCTGGACAGAGGACCGCATTCCTATGATCAGTGCCCATCGTGGCGGACCTTATCCGGGTTATCCCGAAAATGCGATTGAAACCTTCAGCTACATCGCGGATATTATGCCGGCAGTTATTGAATGTGACATAGAAATGACCAAAGATTCGGTGCTGATCATGATGCACGATAATACGCTTGACCGAACCACAACAGGTACCGGAAAGGTAAGAGATTACCTCTGGTCAGAATTAAGGGAGTTAAAGCTGGTGGATAATGATGGCGTTACAACTGATTTTACAATCCCCACGCTCAGAGATGTGCTTGATTGGGTGCCCGGAAAAGCGCTGCTGACCCTGGATGTAAAAAGGGGAGTGCCTTTCGAAAAGGTAATTGCTGAAGTACAGGAGACAAATACGGCTATGTTTTCAACCATCATTACCTACAATGCCAATGATGCTCAAAAGGTATATAACATTGACCCGTCTCTTATGATTTCTGTGGGGATAGGCAATGAGCAGGCTTATGAAGCACATAAAAACCTGGGCATACCTGACGAGAACATGATCGCTTTTGTGGGGCTGTCAGAGCCGGGTCAGGAGCACTACCAGTTTTTACACGAAAAGGGTATTTATTGCATCCTGGGAGTGCTTGGTAACCTCGACAAAAAGGCGGAAGCCAAAGGGGACTCCATTTATGCGGGCTTTGTAGAACGGGGAGCAGATATTCTGGCAACCGACAGACCACTGGAAGCTGCCAAGGTGATAGCGCCCTTAGTACCGGAAATAAGTTCAAAAAGAGAATACTTCAATGGCTATTGATTTAAGAAGTGACACACTGACCCGACCTACCCCGGGTATGCTGGATGCCATGATGTCGGCATCAGTGGGAGATGATATGTTTGGTGAAGATCCGACCGTGGCAGCACTGGAAACCAAAGCGGCAGAAATGTTTGGCATGGAGGCCGGGCTCTACTGTGCTTCGGGTACCATGACCAACCAGATAGGTATCAGGCTGCACACTACCCTGCAGGATGAGGTCATTTGTCATAAGTACTCACATATCTATCTCTATGAAAGTGGGGGTATGGCTTCTAATGCCGGGGTTTCCGTGCGACTCCTGGATGGAGATCGGGGAATGATCACGGCTGAACAGGTGGAGGCTGCTATTCAGCCAGACGATGTGCACGCTCCGGTTTCCAGGCTGGTTTCTCTGGAAAATACGATGAATAAGGGCGGTGGAAGCTGTTATGATTTTGACGAGATTCTTAAGATCAGAAAAGTGTGTACCGAACGTGGTTTAGGTTTTCACCTGGATGGTGCAAGGCTTTTTAATGCTATGGTGGCCACAGGTCAGACGGCCAGGCAATATGGAGAAGTGTTCGATACCATTTCCATCTGCCTCTCTAAAGGCCTGGGAGCTCCGGTGGGTTCGGTATTGTTGGGTACTGCTCAGGATATTAAGCGAGCCAAGCGTGTCAGAAAGGCCATGGGCGGAGCCTGGAGGCAGGCGGGATATATCGCAGCCGGTGGTTTGTATTCTCTTGAAAATCATATTGAAAGACTGGAGGAAGATCACAGTAAGGCACAGACCATAGCTTCTGTACTGGCTGAGCAGGGCTATGTAGAGGAAGTGCTGCCCTGTGAGACAAATATTCTGATTTTTAAGCTAACGGATGCTTATACCAATGAGTCTTTTCTGGCAAAACTAAAGGAGCATGACGTCCATGCCTTTGGCTTTGGTCCGCAGTTGATTCGTTTCGTGACGCACTATGATTTCACAGATGATCACCTCGATCAGCTTTTGAAAGTGCTCAGGAGTATCTAGGAAAGCCATGTCAGGGGTACATTTCAGAATCAACTATCAGGTACTACAGAAGAGGAAGTTTGAGCAGTTTATTCAAAAATTTGCCCGAGAGATAGATGTGTCCTTAGAAAACCTCATAATAGAGCGGTATCAAAAAATTCCGGAGCAGTTTCAGGCCGAATTCCGGGTAGAGTTGAATAATGAATCCGGCTCAGATACTGTATATCAAATGCTGATATGGGCGAATTGTCTTTCACCTCGCGGTTGGTCTATCAATGGCCCCCATGTGGATAATAATTTGGTCTTTGAGTGCATTTATTCCGATAATGATGAGGCCAATCCGTTAAAATGGGCTCATCTGGAGTTTGAAAACTAAGTGAGCACAGGAGTTGGCTCAATGATAAAAAGAAGCAATGAAAAATTTTTTAATAGCACTGGTTGTGCTGGTTGGTTTGACAGCCTGTCAGTCAGATTCAAAACAAGAAGCAAAACAGACTACCGTGGATGAAGATAAGCTCACTCTCTTTGTTGGTACTTATACGCGTAAAGAGGGGCATGTAGATGGGCAGGGAGAAGGGATTTACGTGTACGAAATGGACAAAAAAACAGGAGCTTTGAGCTATGTTTCTACTTCTGAGTCTATTATCAGCCCTTCTTACCTGGCGGTACACCCTAATCAGAAGTGGGTATATGCGGTGAACGAGTATGACGGAGGAGAAGATAATTATGCCTCAGTCACTGCTATGGAGTATGACAATGAAAGCAGGGAACTGACTTATATGACCCAGGCTTCCACGATGGGACAATATCCTTGTCATGTCAGTATCGACAATACCGGCAATTTTGTGATGGCGGCCAATTATGTGGGCGGCAGTGTTGTATTGTTTCCAATTAATGAGGAAGGCCTGATCACAGAAACCAGCTCTTACAGAAAACATAAAGGCAGTACCAGCCATCCGAGACAGGAGGCTCCGCATGCACACATGATAGTACAGCATCCTACGAAGAACTGGGTCTTTGCCGTAGATCTGGGAGCAGACAGGATTTATGAGTATAAACTGGATACCCTGTCTATGACCCTTGATTATGTAGATGATTACCCGAATTCACCCAAAATGAGCGGGCCAAGACATATCGCTTTCCATCCTGAAAAGGAAGTTGTCTACACACTGAATGAATTACTTGGTACAGTTGAAACATTGAGACTGACTGATGACAGCCGGTTTAGAAGAAGCCTTCAGATTATTTCTACAATGGCTGAGGGTGATAACAGAGATGCGGCCAGTGCTGCTATTAAAGTACATCCTTCCGGTAAGTTTCTTTATGCTTCCAACAGAGGAGAAGTAAATGACATTGTCGTTTTCTCGATTGGTGAAGACGGTACATTGACCACGGTTGGCAGACAATCTACTTTTGGTAATGCTCCCCGTGACTTTGTAATAGACCCGAGCGGTACTTTTCTGCTGGCGGCCAATCAGAATACCAATAATGTGATTACCTTCAGAATTAATCAGCAGACGGGAATGCTGGAGGAAACGGGGATTGAAACGGAAATCCCCACACCGGTGTGCCTGAAATTTCTGGCTCCCTGAAAAAAGACTTTAGCCCATTAAAGACGAAAAACCCTGCGGATACTACCTCGCAGGGTTTTTACTTCCATTTTGATCACAAGATGATCTACTAGCGGAACGTATATCGCAATGTTTCCCTTCTTCCTCTCTCGTCTATCACATTGATATAAATCCTGCCAGTATATCTTTCGATATATTCAGCCAGTCCTTCGGGATTGTTTACGCCTTGTCTGTTTACAGAGGTCACAATGTAGCCCTCCTTCAATCCTTCCAGATTTCTGAGCCAGCCGTTTTTCTGGTTAATCTTCGTCACTTTTACTCCATATCGCAGACCTAGTTTTTCACGCTCTCCGCGGGTCAGTCTTCTGAACTCAGCTCCCAGGAAGTCTGAGAAGTAAATGTCGTCTTCATTTAGCCCGGTTTCTGAGGTCAGAATTTTCGTGTCCCCGAAAATATTGGTCAGCGTCAGACTGGTATCATAAAATCTTCTGTTACGCTTGAACTCGATGTCTACCTGATCTCCCGGAGAAAGTGCACTCATCAGCTCATCAAAAGATGACTTGTTGTTTACAGCCTTTCCGTTCAGAGAGATGATCACATCTCCTGATTCAAGTCCCGCATTATCAGCCGTGCTTCCTTTGGTTACCGATTCAACAAAAACTCCGTTGAGGTCTTTCAGACCTTCCATTTTTGCCACTTCCTCGGTCACCTCCGCAGTTTGTGCACCGATGTAGGCCTTTTGCACATACTTATACTTTTTCAGGTCTTCTACAATCTTTACTACCACATCTGAGGGTACGGCAAAGCCATAACCTGCATAAGAACCTGTTCTGGAGATGATAGAGGTATTGATGCCTACCAGCTCTCCCTCTGTATTCACCAGGGCTCCGCCACTGTTGCCCGGGTTGATGGCTGCATCGGTCTGGATGTATAGCTCAATCGGGAAGTTCTCTCTTACAGAATTACTTTCGCTGCCAATCGCACTGACGATACCGGCAGTCACTGTAGAAGTAAGGTTGAATGGATTACCTACGGCCAATACCCAGTCGCCAATCGATACATCTGAGCTGCTGCCCAGGCCAATGGCAGGAAGATTCTCTCCCTCAATTTTGAGTACAGCAATATCCATTTTAGGATCTGTACCGACCAGTTTGGCTTTGTAGGTTCTTTTCTCGTGCATCACCTCAATGGCATCGGCCCCTTCAATCACATGATTGTTGGTGATGATATATCCGTCTTCCGAATAGATAACTCCTGATCCTGAACCAATCGCCACACCTTCTGTATTGCCTCTTTCCCTGCCAAACATCCACTCATACATGGACATGCTTCTGCGATTACGCTGCAGGTTTTTGATATAGACCACGCTGCTCACCGATTTGGCGGCTGCCTCCCTGAAACTGACAGGAACGGCTGCTGCTGCCGGTGATTCGGGAGCCACCGGTTCTTCCTTTTTATAGTTGGCCCTGGCTATTTGAGCCGGAGATTCACGGATGATTTCCGTAACCGGCTCTGGGCTGATAAACTCCTGAAATACAAATGCGCCTGCCAATCCTGCCAGAAAGGCAACCACCACTATTTTCAATGTTCCCTTCATTATTTACTCCTTTCGTATTTGTTCTCTTCCTCGTTTAAGTGCCTGGCGAAGGGGACCCGCCATTTATGGCAACCTAACTATAACAAACATACGGCCAAGTGGCTCAAAGGGCGATTCTGATCGTGTTAATTAAAGTTAAAATGTACTTTGGCTGAGTCTTCAAAGGGAATTGCCGCCCGGGAATAGTAAACTCTCTCTGACATTGCTCCTGAACTTTGACAAAGAGCCGGACTTATTGGCAGCATGTTTCCTGTTGAGGACTCCCGTTTTTGACCGTTTTTATCACTATTCAGAATTGAAATCGGCTATATTTGCAGGCTATGGGAGTAAGGTCTGTACTGAGTAAGCCGTTTGCAAAACGTATTGCCAAACAGCAACGCAAGTGGTCACTGAAGCCGATGGAAACACAGCAGGCTGTATTTGATCAAATCATATCAAAAGCGACTCCCACTGCCTTCGGTAAAGATCATGGTTTCGGAGATATCCGTTCTTATGAGGATTTCAAAAGGCAGGTTCCTGTTCGTGATTATGAGGCACTGCGCCCCTGGGTAGACCGGGTGGTAAAAGGAGAATCTGATATACTGTGGCCGGGAAAACCGACTTATTTTGCAAAGACATCCGGTACCACATCCGGTACCAAGTATATTCCCATCACCAAAGATTCCATCCCCAATCATATTACCAGCGCGCGCAATGCTTTGCTGAGTTATGTGGCACAGACAGGAAAGAGCAAGTTTCTGGATGGAAAGCTGATTTTCTTATCCGGTAGCCCGGAAACTGTGAAGACGGCCGGTGTTAATACGGGCAGACTTTCCGGAATAGTCAACCACCATGTGCCGGGATATCTCAGAGGCAACCAAATGCCCTCTTACGAAACCAATTGCATAGAAGACTGGGAGGAAAAGGTAGACGCCATTGTGGCCGAAACACTGGGGCAACCCATGAGCCTGATCTCGGGCATCCCGCCCTGGGTACAGATGTACTTTGATAAAATTCAGGAGAAGACCGGCAAGGCGATTAAGGATGTTTTTCCGGACTTTGAAATGTTTGTTTATGGTGGAGTGAATTTTGAGCCATACCGACAGAAACTGTACGAGACGATAGGCAAGAAGGTAGATTCCATAGAGCTGTATCCGGCTTCTGAGGGCTTTATTGCCTATCAGGATTCACAGGTGGACGAAGGTTTATTGTTATTGCTCAAAACCGGGATTTTCTTCGAATTTATTCCTGCTGATGAGTACTTCAATGAAAACCCGACCCGGCTGAGCATTGGTGAGGTTGAACTGGGTGTCAACTATGTCCTGATTATCAACAGCAATGCAGGACTCTGGGGTTATTCTATAGGAGATACGGTAAAGTTTGTTTCCAAAGACCCATACCGACTGATCGTTTCAGGCAGGATCAAGCATTTTATCTCAGCCTTTGGTGAGCATGTGATAGGTGAGGAGGTAGAAAAGGCCATGAAACATGCGGTAAGTAAACATCCTGAGACGGAATTGGTTGAGTTTACCGTAGCGCCACAGGTTACTCCTCAGGAGGGACTGCCTCTGCATGAGTGGTATGTGGAATTTGCGACAGAACCGACTGATTTGGAGGGCTTTGAAAAAGACCTAAATTTGCAGCTTCAAAAATTGAATACTTACTATGATGATCTCATTACAGGAAGTATTCTGAAAAACCTGGAAGTGAAATCCCTTCAACAGGATGCTTTCAGAAATTATATGAAATCTCAGGGAAAGCTGGGAGGTCAGAATAAAGTACCGCGGCTGTCAAATGACCGCAAGATCGCGGATGAATTAATGCACTATATTAAATAGCACACCTCCGTGGAGGACTCGGCAAAGAAACACATCGCCATTCTTGGTTCAACTGGTTCTATCGGAACCCAGGCACTTGAAGTAATAGCCGCTAACCCTGACCGTTTTCAGGCAGAAGTACTGACCGCACAGAACAGTGCGGACTTGCTTATCAGGCAGGCCCTTGAATTCAAACCCAATACTGTGGTGATTGGTAATGAGGATTTGTACGACCAGGTATTTGAGGCACTCGATGCTCATGATATCAAGGTATATGCCGGGACTAATGCCTTAAATTCTGTGGTGCAGATGGATACGGTGGACCTGGTACTTACCGCGCTGGTAGGCTATGCCGGGTTGACTCCCACGATTAAGGCCATAGAGAGCGGCAAAGATATTGCCCTGGCCAACAAAGAAACTCTGGTGGTGGCAGGCGAGCTGATCACCGGTCTGGCAAGAGAAAAAGGGGTCAATATTTACCCCGTTGACTCAGAGCACTCGGCTATTTTCCAGTGCCTGGTAGGTGAGTTCCACAACCCGATCGAAAAGATTATACTGACTGCTTCTGGCGGACCCTTCCGTGGAAAGGATCGTGCCTTCCTGGCCAATGCCAAAAAAGAGCAGGCACTGAAGCATCCCAACTGGGATATGGGGGCAAAGATAACAATCGACTCTGCCAGTATGATGAACAAGGGTCTGGAGGTGATCGAAGCCAAATGGCTCTTCGGTCTGAATCTGGAGCAGATTGAAGTCATTGTGCATCCACAGTCAATCATTCATTCCATCGTTCAGTTCGAGGATGGTAGCATGAAAGCACAGATGGGTTTGCCGGATATGAAGCTGCCTATCCAGTTTGCCATGACTTATCCCGAAAGGATGAAGACGGATTTTCCACGCTTCGACTTCATCAATTATCCGTCACTTACTTTTGAAAAGCCTGATATGGAAACTTTCAGGAATCTTTCACTGGCCTTTGAGGCTATGAAGCAGGGAGGGAATATGCCTTGTATCCTCAATGCGGCCAACGAAATAGCGGTGAGTGGCTTCTTAAAAGATCAGGTAGGCTTCCTGGAAATGTCGGATGTGGTGGAGGAATGCATGCAGCAAATATCCTTTTTGAAAAAGCCAACGTATGAGGACTATGTTCTCACGGATAAAGAAACGAGACAAAAAGCATTAGAATTAATTAGTTAATGGAAGTAGTTGTTCAAGTGGCCCAGCTGTTGCTGGCCTTATCAATACTAGTAGGGATACATGAAGGAGGGCATATGATTGCCGCCAGAATGTTCGGGATGAGAGTAGAGAAATTCTTTATCGGGTTTCCACCCACGATTTTTAGTTTTAAGAAAGGTGATACAGAATACGGCCTGGGTGCCGTACCCCTGGGAGGTTTTGTGAAAATCTCCGGTATGATAGACGAGTCGATGGACAAGGAGCAAATGAAGCAGGAGCCTCAGCCCTGGGAGTTTCGTTCCAAGCCGGCCTGGCAGCGTCTGATTGTTATGTTGGGTGGTATCATCGTTAATGTTGTGGCGGGTATTATCGCCATGATCATACTTACCTATAATCTGGGAGATCAATACATTCCTTCTTTCTACCCAAAAGAAAATGGTGTTATCGCTTACGAATACGCTGAGGAGATGGGCTTTCAGACTGGTGATAAAATTCTTGATATCAATGGAGAAGACTATGAAGCCTTCAGAGACCTGACTGATCTGGACTTGTTTTTGGACGGAGATAGTTACTACACCATCGAACGTAACGGTCAGAGACAAAAACTGAGCTTGCCTAAAGGCTTCTTGAATACGATGTCTCAGGATGATGATTTCCTGGATAAGTTTCTGATGCCGAGACTCAAGTTTGAAGTAGGTATTGAGGGGGCTATTGAGCCGACTGCTGCCACTTTCGGTATGCAGGAAGGTGATATGATCACGAGCATTGGTGATAAGGAGGTTTTGTTTGCCGATCAGCTTAAACCCGCACTGGCGGTATATGCCGGGCAGGAAGTACCGATCACAGTCATGAGAAATGGTACTGAGGTAGTGCTGGACGGACGTGTGAAAGGAGACTCTACTTTGGGTATTGTTTCAATACTTCAAAGAGAGATTGGTCGAAACGAATATACTTTTGGCCAGGCAGTAAGCAAGGGTACGGTAGATGCCTTTGACCTGGTGATTGGTAATGCCCGTGCTTTGGGTAAGATGTTTACCGGTGAGCTTTCGCCACGTAGCCTGAGTGGTCCGATTGGTATCTTTAAGATCTTCCCTAAAACCTGGGACTGGAACAAGTTCTGGAGAACCACTGCGTTTATCTCTATGATCCTGGCCTTTATGAACCTGCTACCTATTCCAGCCCTGGATGGTGGTCATGTTATGTTCCTGTTGTTTGAAATGGTATCTGGCAAGGCTCCTTCTGATAAGTTCCTTGAGAATGCCCAGAAAGTGGGTATGATTATACTACTGGCACTCATGGTCTTCGTCTTTGGTAACGATATTCTTAAGCTCTTCGGGTTATAGCAACCGGGAAGTAGCTTTGTAAAAAGGGCTGACTCAATTTTTGAGTCAGCCCTTTTTGTTTGTCA
>DIYF01000048.1:0-4453 GCA_002427745.1 Roseivirga sp. UBA6061
GGTAAGCTTTGGCAGCAGCAAAACCATTACTTATACCTACGATGCGGCTGGTATTAAGCTCAGCAAAGTGGTCAACGATAATGGTGCTCTGACCACTACCGATTATGCAGGGGGCTTTATTTATGAAAACAATGTGCTCCAGCATTTTGCGCATGAAGAAGGCAGGGTACGCCTGGAATCTGGCGTAGCCAAGTACGATTACTTTATCAAGGACCATCTGGGCAATACCCGTATGACCCTGACTGAAGCAAGGGACAGTGTGGTGTATGATGCTACTATGGAAACTACCCTGGCCGGCTTTGAGGAGTCGGTGTTTTTAAATATCCCGGCTACCCACAGTACCGAAGAGGCTTTTGAGGGCAGTGCTTCAGCTAAGCTGGGGCCGGAAAGCATAGGCCCGGCTAAAATGCTGATGGTAAGCCCCGGGGATACCGTGGACCTTTCGGTGTATGCAAAGTATCCGAGTGGTTTTGTAAGCACCAGCTCAGGCAACAGTACCAACATTGGTACCGCTCTGGCTTCTCTCTTCGGAGTGAATGGCGGGGCGGCTACGGTGTATGAGCAGGGCGTTTATGATAACCTCAACAGCAATGCCGGTACCTTCCTGGCTTCTGCCATCAATACAGGCAGCAGCAGCGTACCCAAGGCCTATCTGAACTATGTCTTCTTCGATCAGGATTTTAACCTGGTCATGAGCGAATCCGGCTATGTAGCCGTGGACGCTGGGGCCGAAGGGGTCTTTGATATTTTAGAAGCGAATGGCCTGATTATGGAACAGGCGGGTTATCTTTACGTATATCTCTCTAATGAGGGACATACCACAGACGGTGGTAATGTGTATTTTGACGTACTCAGGATCAACCATAAAAAGGGGCATATCATACAGGAAGATCATTATTATCCTTTCGGGATGAATATAAATGCCCTTAGTAGCTCAGCGCCTTTAAGTAAGCCGAATAAGTTCAAATATAACGGAAAGGAAGAGCAGACAGAGTTCGATCTAGACTGGTATGACTACGGGGCCAGAAATTATGATGTACAAGTCGGTAGATGGTTCAATGTTGATAATCTATCCGAGAAGTATTCTAACCTAAGCCCATACAGTTATGCTTCCAATAATCCCATCATGTATATTGATCCCGATGGTAACGATATCATTTTTGTAGGAGACTTGACCGAAGAGCAAAAAGCCGCCATAGCCTCTTGGAAAGAAACAGATTACGGAAAAGCAATACAAAGGTTTTATGGGGAGAACGAGAATGATGACATATATATTAAATTCTCTTCTAACTTCAGTGCAATGGGTTATACTCATTATGATGCTCTTGCTAATGAATATGAAGAAACATTACAGATAGTTGATGGTAAATTTGAATTCGATCGCCATGGTCCGGTTGGTGATACATTCTTTGATACAGATGTAAATAATGAAGATGCAAGAGCTCACTTTGTAATGATTAGGACTTCTCTTATAGATGATATTAAAAAGGGTAAATACGAACAAACAGACATTGAGCAAACTTTGAGTCATGAAATACTCGCACATATTTTCATAGCAACCTATGCCGGATCACCAAGTAATGGCTCTAATGGTAATTTTGAACATGAGGCATATGGTGAACAAGGATATGGAAATATCCGCTCTGGAAGTGTTGCCGATAATGTTCGTAATGATGCAAACAATCCAGATAATCGGGGAAGAACCTATGAAGAGATCATTGGCCATCTAATGCAGGTAACTGTAAAATATCTTTTGATGCAAAACGAAGACGATAAAGATTAATAAATGAAACTTTTCGAGCGTAAGTGGTTCATATTAGCTATTGTATTGTTAAATCTAAGCTGCAAATCAGAGGTAAGGAATACTTTGAAGAATCAGCAGATTCCTGTCCACTCTTTAGATGGAGATGAGCTAGATTCTGCATTCCTAACTTTTCATGACGAGTTCCTTCAAAATGAAGGACTCAATTTCCAGCTTTTCTCTTTGAATTATGAAAGTTCAAATGTCCATGAATGGCTAAACCTGAAAGGTAAATACTGGTACCAATCTCCCGATTTGATACTGATTGCTTCTAAAGTTGAAAATAGAAAGAATAAAAAGGTTGAAATTGTTATTGACACTCTGATCAACACTAAATCAGCAGATTATAAAACAATCTACAAGTTTAAAGCGGCTTATTATGGCTTCAATTGGCAATCGAGAAGGTTCCCAGATAAGATTGCTCCCCATTCAAATATTCCTACTCATTATTTAGAAATAGAAGACGTAGGATATAAGCCAGGACCAAAATGTATCTTTGTTTTTGATAATAACCTGAAAATTCTGGGGTTTAAGGTTAGAAAGCTGGAATTGATTAAGGACTACCGATAATAGGTAGTGCCTCCAAATATCTGGTAGCACCAAAGACATAAACATACAGAGCATAAAGGCTGGTTTTTAACCGGCCTTTATCTTTTTGAGAACAGCCAGAGAATTGGTTACATTAGAAATGACATGAAGACCGCGTTGCAAAAACCTGACATTCTCGTTGTAAACGAGAATCAGGTAGAGTGGATAATGATTATGAAGAAGAAGTCAAATAGAAGAAGGTTGGTATTAGTGCTTTTTTTGGGAAGTCTTGCCATTAATACGTCCATGGCTCAAGAGGCCCATAATTATACTTACAGCGTTTATTCCATTGAACTACCTAGGCTTGATTTGGATTCACTTTATACTGCAAAAAGGGATTCTATAGCCGACTTCTATGTTCAATCTATTCTTAACAGAGAAAGAAAGGACCTATCTCCAGACTTTATGTTTACAGATTTAGATTTAGTTCATGCTAACCTTACTAACTCTTTCCATCACATTCCATCTATGCGTAAGCTTATTCTTGACAAAATAGACGATCCAAAGGTTTTGGAAGGTATGCTTGCAACGACAGCACCCTTTCTGGATAAGGTTTCAAGCAAAAAAGGGAGAGAAAGGTTCATAGAGTTAAGAGAACTCACATTTCGAGATTTAATTAAAAACCGTCTTGAGGATATTCAAACCACAGCCAAGTAAATCTAGTTCTCCCCGGTCAGTTCAATTATAATGAGAAAGCGTAGTACCTCCAATTATCTGGTCGCACCAAAAACATAAGGATACAAAGCCCAGTTCTGTTACTAATTTGAAGCTTTCTGAAATAGGAATTAGAAACATAGACGAACTTGTACAGAAAGGGGCTGGTTTTGATAAACACTTCATTGGTAATACAAAATAGAACTTGGTGGAAAATATTGGAATATCTTATCTAGACTTAGGAAAGACTTACGATTCGTATGTCATAGAAAAGGTACTGAGCTTTTTAAATGCGAAGGGAGAGCTTGATTTTGATTATTTGATAGTTGATGGTTCAAAACTTAGGTTCATTAATGTAATGGGAGATGAGTTATTTATACTAAATCGTCTGCTAGCAAAAGAAGGACAGGGTGGAGTACTATTTTGTGGTTTGACAGAAACTATGAAGAAGCTCATTGAGGGAACTAGTAAAGCAATGGGGTATGGATTGATTAGTCATTTCTCTTCAGTTAGTGATGCAAAATCTTATACTGTTAAACCCCACACAAGTTCTCCTTCATGAAACAGGCCATACCGGAGAAGCTGAACATGACGATAAAGAAACTTCCAATACTAAGAATTTGGTAGTGCCTCCAAATATCTGGTAGCACCAAAAACATAAGAATACAGAGTATAAAGGCTGGTTTTTAACCGGCCTTTATCTTTCCCTCTACTTGCCGATTCCATTATGGGCCAAAAAGGAAGAATAAATAAAACGAGCCACCAGTTATCCAATTCACCAATCAACCAATTACGAACACCCATATCCCTTGTTCTTGTTTGTAAAGAGAACGTATACCAAAACCCACACCAAGCCTCTGCCAACAGTTAGCTTCCTTTTCAGCCTGAAATTCACTACCTTAAGTCAACCGTGTCGCGCATCCTTTCCTGGTAATTCTTTTGCTACCGGAAGCCATAGGCACACCCGGCCTGACCCGGCAACGGAACCAGGCACTACCTCATTTTAAACTGAAACGCAATGCTAAAACGATTTTTTCACTCCGTTTGTCTGCTGACCTTTGGCCTTAGCTTTGGCTTCGCCCAGGGCCAGACAGACCTGACCAACCTTCTCAGAGACTTTCAGGAATACAACGACACCCACCCGGTAGAAAAAGTATTTCTCCACCTGGATAAAACAGAATACGCCCAGGCAGAAACCATCTGGATCAAATCTTATCTGGTGGCGGGTCCCGGACACACACCCTCTCCCCTTAGTCGCAATGTCTATGTAGAACTGCTGTCTGCTGAAGGGACGATCGTTGAGCGCCTGACCCTGAGATCTGAAGAAGGACTGTCTAAAGCCAGCCTGATCATTCCCCGAGAGCTTCCCGAGGGAGATTACTACCTCAGGGCCTATACCAACTGGATGAA
>DIYF01000048.1:4525-9170 GCA_002427745.1 Roseivirga sp. UBA6061
AGGGCCTATACCAACTGGATGAAAAATGCCGGACAAGACTACTTCTTTAATAAAAAACTCAAAGTTCACTCTACTGAACCGGGTGAAACCGTAACTCCTGTTCAAAAGAAAGTAGTGGCCAGCCTGAAGTTTTATCCGGAAGGCGGGCACCTGGTAAAAAATGTAGCTTCCAAAATAGCCTTTGAGGTCACAGGAATTGATACCAAAGAGCAAACGGTCAATGCTACCCTCTTCAACCAGCAGGGCGAAGAAGTAGCCCGTCTCAGTACAAGCCATGAAGGTCGGGGACTCTTCAGCTTTGTACCCAAAGAAGATGCGTATTACGCATTAATCGAGGGCTATGATCAGCGATTCAATCTGCCAAAGGTACAACCTACCGGCCTGGTACTGTCCGCCAACAACAAACGGAATGATTTTTTGACCGTCACAATTAAGAGTAATGAAGTGGGCTGTGAACCCTACTATTTGGTGACTCATACCCGCGGCTATATTACCTACGCCTCTCAGGTGCAAATGACCAGTACACGCGGCTTTGTAAAGATTCCAAAGCCACCGCTCCCTGCCGGTATTACACATATCACGGTATTGGATAAAGCCCTGAACCCGGTAGCCGAAAGACTGGCTTTTATGAACCCGAATGAAAATCTGAAAATTGAAATCAGTCCGGACAAAACCAATTACGATAACAGAGAACTGGCAACGATCAACCTCAAAGTAACAGATGCCCTGGGCCAACCCGTACAAGGTTCCTTTTCCCTTTCTGCCTTCGACCAGGGCCTTGTGCAAAACGATCAGCCTGAATACAACATCGCCTCACACCTGCTTCTCAACTCAGACCTGAAAGGACATATTGAAAACCCTTCGCAATATTTCATCAATGACGAAGAAGCCAAAGCACAGCTTGACCTGCTGATGATGGTGAATGGCTGGAGTCGCTTTGACTGGTCTGACCTGGGAAAGTCCACCGAACCGGCTTTTGCAGTCGAAACAGGTCTCACACTACAGGGCAAGCTCCTAAAAAACAACGGAGGCGCAGCCAAAGATGGTCGCGTATTGCTGATTAACACAGATCAGGAAGAAAGCAACTCTCCTATGGCCCTGGCAGATGAAGACGGCCATTTCAGATTTGACAACCTGGTATACTATGATACCACACAGCTCACACTACAGGGATTTCAGCGGGCCAGCATGAAAAACGTACGCTTCCGAATCGATAGTACTTTCGACCGGCTCCCTTTGACCAATACTTACAATACTCAATCTGTTTTTGAGAACCCCTTGCGGGTATCGGCCTATAAGAAATACGCCAAAACGGCCATTTATATTGACAGCACCTATCGCAGGGTCAACGGCATCACCTATTTGGGAGATGTGACTGTAGTTGCAGACAAGCGAAAAGAAAAGTATCGTGTACTGCAGTCCAAATACGGAGAGGGCGAATCGTATCTGAACTTTGATGAGATACCCCTTGTCCAGAAGAATGGCAGAGATCCTTTCACGGTCATGCTGGGAAAAATACCGGGCTTTTCACTGCATCAGCCCTCTCCTACAGACAGAGGCATCGTTACGGTTCCCGGAGCTCCCGATAGCCTTAATGCGTTACTTACCGACCCGCAATATCGTATCCCGAGATTAAGACAAGGCCCTTTTATGGGGGCTCCGCTTATCTTTATCGATAACAACGAAGTGACCTTTGATCAGGTCTATGAGCTGAGAGCCACAGATATCGACTATGTAGAAGTCTACAAAAGTAGCTCCACAGCAGCTTTTGGTAGTCGGGGTTTTAGTGGCGCCATCGCCATTTATACCCTCAAAGGAGAAAAGATCTTTGCCCAAACCCCTAAGCCCGGAATGCTAAGTGCACGCTTAATGGGCTATCATACAGCCAGAGAGTTTTATGCTCCTGCTTACAACAAGGAAAACCGACAACAGTATATTCCCGATCAGAGGGCTACCGTTTTCTGGGCTCCGATGATTGTTACGAATGCACAGGGCGAGGCTTTCATTCAGTTTTATACACCTGATCAGGGCAGCTATATCACCATAGATGTGCAGGGCATTTCTTTCAAAGGCAAACCCGGCTTTAGCAATTCAGGTTTCTCCATCAGGTCAAACCTCTGACAGGATCAGAACTGTTACCGGAAATCAGTCATTCAGAACGGATTTCCGGTAACAATTCCCATAGTCAAGTCGTTAAAAATCAGTACTAACCAGCTTAAGAAGCATTATCAATAAGGTCTGCAGAGGGAGAAGGAAGAAATTCGCAGCCGATTGTTAAACTAAAACATGAAGACTCATGCTTAAGAAAACCCTGTTCTCCTTACTCCTGATCACATTGCTGGTACCCGCCCGGGCACAGCAGGAAGCCCTCACCGACTTTCTCAAGACCTTTCAGACCTATCAGGAAAACAACCCCGTGGAAAAGGTTTTCCTCCACCTGGATAAAACAGAGTATGCCCAGGCAGAAACTATCTGGATCAAATCCTACCTGGTAGCCGGGGCTGGTCACCTACCCTCTCCTTTCAGCAAAACCCTTTATGTAGAACTGGTCAGCGAAAAGGGTAAGTTGGTAAAGCAACTAACGCTGCGAACAGAAGAGGGCTTGTCAAAAGCCAGCCTGGTAATTCCCCGCAATCAGGAACAGGGTAAATATTACCTGAGAGCTTATACCAACTGGATGAAGAATCAGCAGCAGGAATTCTTCTTTAGTAAGAAAATCAGCATCTATTCAGTAAAAACCGGAGATGAGGCAACAACCGGGACACAGGCAATAAGCCCGGAACTCAGATTCTATCCTGAAGGTGGTCACCTGGTTGCTGAGGTGCCTTCCCGCCTGGCTTTCGAATTAACAGGAGTAGACACTCAGGACAAGCAGTACAGCGGTAAAATCTATGATCGACAAGGAGAGGTCGCAGCGAGCTTTAACACAAGCCATGAAGGCAGAGGGATGACACCTTTTCTGCCAAGGTCAACCGGTTATTATGCAACGCTTGATGGATTTTCAGAAAGGTATGATCTGCCCGACATACAACCCACCGGACTTGTCTTGTCTGCCAATAATAAGAATGCAGACTTTGTAACGGTAAGTGTAAAGAGTAACCAGGCCAGTGAAAAAGCCTATTACCTCATCGCCCATACACGTGGCTACATTACCTACGCTTCACAGGTCAGACTCAGAGGTACCCGTGGTTTTTCAAAGATCGCCAAATCCAGTCTGCCAGAAGGCATCACCCATATTGCCCTGCTCAATGAAGACATGACTCCCCTGGCGGAGCGGCTCGTGTTTGTGGACAAACAGGATGGACTTGTGGTAAAAGTGAGCCCGAACAAAGAAAGCTTCGGCCCGCGCGAGCTGGCTACTATAGGCATAAAAGTGACGGATCAATCCGGTAACCCGGTGGAAGGCTCATTTTCCCTGTCAGCCTACAATGCCGGCCTCGTACAAAACGATCAACCTGACTATAACATTCGCACCAATTTACTCCTTGGCTCAGACTTGCCGGGCCATGTCAAAGACCCCTCGCAGTATTTTGCCGGTGATGAAGAGGCACGGGCCAACCTCGACCTTTTAATGATGGTAAATGGCTGGAGCAGATTTGAATGGTCAGCGCTTAATAAGTCCACTGAAAATGCATTCCCGGTAGAATTGGGTCTGAGTCTGAACGGCAGGCTGCTGAAAAACAACGGTGGGGCCGCCAAAGAAGGAAAAGTCATGCTGATCAATGCCAGCCAGGACACACAGGAAACGCCTTATGCACTGGCCGATAAAGACGGCTATTTCAGCTTCCGGAACCTGCACTATTATGACACTACCTCACTGAGGTTTCAGGGCTTTCAGCGAGGAGGCATGAAAAACGTCCGGTTTAAACTGGACAGTTCTCTTGAAGTACTTCCCTTAAAAAACACCTATGACCTTAATTCTGTATTTGACAACCCATTGCGTGTCAATGCTTTTAAGAAATACGCTAAAACCGCCATTGAAATAGACAGTACCTACCGAAGAGTGAATGGCATCACGTATCTGGGAGATGTGACGGTAACGGCCGATAAGCGCAAAGACAAGTATCGTACACTTCAGTCGCAGTACGGAGAAGGAGAGTCCTATGTCAATTTTGATGAAATTCCCTTTGAGCAAAAAGCGGGCAGGAACCCCTATATTCTTATGCTGGGCAGAGTGGCGGGTTTTACATTGTTACCCCCTACCACTCAGGACATAAAGTCTAACGTAGATCTATCTGTGGTCAATGATCCTCTGGCAAGAGTACCACGCTTAAGACAAGGACCTTTTATAGGAGCCCCCCTGGTCTTCTTAGACAATGTGGAGGTCGGCTGGGACCAGATCTATGATTTGCAGGCTGTAGATATTGACTATGTAGAAGTCTACAAGAGTGGCTCGTCAGCCATGTTTGGTACCCGTGGTTTTAGTGGTGCTATCGCTTTCTACACGCTTAAGGGTAAAAAGATGTTTGAAAACGTGCCCAAACCCGGTATGCTCTATACAAAATTTATGGGTTATCACGCACCGCGCGACTTCTATGCACCCCGCTATGACACCCGGAAAAGACAGCGCTATATTCCGGACCAGAGGGCTACTGTTTTCTGGGCGCCAATGATCCGAACCAATGCCGAAGGAGAAGCCATAATC
>DIYF01000047.1 GCA_002427745.1 Roseivirga sp. UBA6061
AAGGCATGGCCGTTTCCATCATGATCGGTCTGCTGTTCGGTACTATCATTACCCTGGTATTTATACCTGCGTTCTACAGCATTCTGTTCAAAGTGAGCTACAAGGGATATCAGTTTGATAAAGGACTGTTAGATGAGTAAATCTGAGATATATCAAAGGCTGTATAATGGGCGGTTTGAACTGTTTTTTGGCAGTCTGCTGGCCATCATGTTTGGCTCTTTGGTCGTGCCATTGTCATTTTATGAGAGAGTACTGTCACCAGTACTCTTTCTGCTCAACCTGATAACCGGCACCCTGTTGATTTCTCACAGAAAGGGACTCGTCAGGTTTTTTATACTTCTGTTTGCAGCTTCGCTTATATCCTTTGGTTTCGACTTTATCGAAAAGCCCGAACAGATAGGCTTTGTGGAATACATCAGGTTGATTGTCTATTTCCTCTTCTACATTGTGGTGACGATAGAGATCGTCAAACAGGTATGGCATGCTCAGAAGGTGAGTAAAAACGTAATCATGGGGCTGATGAGCGGGTACATTTCTATAGGTCTGCTGGGCTTCTTCCTGTTCCTGAGTATTGAACTGGTTACACCAGGCTCTTTTAACGGTCTGTTGATGGATGATATCTCGGATGCAGGGGCCAAGGTTGATTCCCTGATCTACTACAGCTATATCACACTGCTCACTATAGGCTATGGAGAGATTTACCCGGTAACGGCAGTGGCTCAGAAAGCCGCCATTTTGGTAGGCCTTATGGGGCAGTTCTATTTAGTCATCATTACGGCTGTGGTAGTAGAGAAATATATCCGACATTCGCAGAATAACAGTAAATAACCAGATGAATAAAGGCAAATGGTTACTTATCAGGGACTACAGCATTGGCTGGACTGTCGCGCTGATGATTTACAATCTGGTACATTCTGTAGGTACTATAGAAGAAGATGGCATTGCTATAAGTCTTGAACAAAGTCTGTTGTTAGCCCCCTTGTTCGGGGTGCTGATGGGCTTTGTTTTTGGCTTTGCCCAAATGAGCTTTGAGCGATACTACAATAAACGAACACCCCTTCCCAAACTTTTCCTTATTCGCTTTTCTTTATCGCTGGCTGTACTTGTAGCTGTTACCCTGGTAGCCTTTGTGGTGTTTATGGAAATCATGGATATAGGCGATATGGGGCTCTTTGAGTTTGTTTTTAACCCACCCATTTTCGTGTTCTATGGCTACATTCTTCTGGTAGATTTCCTTATGGCGGTGTTCAGGCAGATGAACCTGATGTTGGGGCCCGGAACCCTCAGGAAACTCATCAAGGGAGAGTTCTATAGTCCGCGTGAGGAAGATCGGATTTTTATGTTTCTCGACCTGAAATCTTCCACAGCCATGGCAGAAGAACTGGGGCATTTCAAGTACAGTCGTATGATCCAGGACTGCTTTGATGACCTGGCCGTTGTGACGCGTGCTGAAGCCGAAATTTACCAGTATGTAGGTGATGAAGCAGTACTTACCTGGCATAGCCGTGAGGGACTGAAAGATCAGAACTGTATCATGGCCTACTTTCATTTTAAGGAAAGGATTGATGCAAGAAGCGAGCATTATCTGTCAAATTATGGTGTGAAGCCCTTTTTTAAAGCAGGACTGAACATGGGCAAGGTTACCGTGGCAGAAGTAGGTAAGCTGAAAAAGGAAATAGCCTATCACGGAGATACTATTAATACTGCCGCGCGTATTCAGGGAAAGTGTAATGAGTTTCAGAGCGAAGTTCTTATCTCTGAACAGCTCAAAAAAGCCCTGGCAGAAAGTGATAGCTACCATACGCAACACCTCGGAGATATTCCGCTGAAGGGCAAGGCAGACCATGTGGCCATCTACTCGGTGACCGCCACTACCTGACCTCATAACTTCATCCCCGAACTATTCCAGTTCACTTAACCAAAGTGCAGGTTCACATGTACGAGGTGGCGGTTGACCAAAACCGGCACAAGCCCCTTATTAAGCGGGCTTTAAATTTGGTTGACAGGGTACGACCGATTTATATGAGATTAGAAATATACACCATGATGAAAGGGGTGTGGCTGGTACTGGGAACCCAGCTGCTTTTTTTGTCAATAGCCCAGTTTATCTTCGGAGCCAGAAAACAACTTCCGCTAACCTTTATTTGCCTGGTAATAGCGCTCTGGTTTGTGAGAAAATTCTTCAGAGGAGCCTGGGAAGAGTACTACCTGCTGAACATTATTATGGGAGGGAGGAAAGAAATATTTCTCGGGCCACTGATGCTGATGCATTTACGCATGCTCACGCAGACCGTAAATCGTCAGTGGGTTTTGAAACATCTCGCCCTTCCTGTTGCCGTTTATTTGATTTATCTGGTGATCAGTACCGGGTATTGGGATTATTATGAGAGTATTTACCGGGAGTTTTTCCTGACTTATCTGATCGTACTGATCATCAGCCTCTGGTACTATTATTTTCTTTGTGTTCGTGAATTCAGAGCCGAGCTTAAGCATAAGTTGATTCCGAAAGCCTATACCAGACACCTGGTGTTTTTCAGGGCGTTCTTTCTCTACTACCTGTTTATGCCCATCTTAAACCTGGCAGGGGAGCTCACCTATTATAAAAACTATGAGCTAATCAATACCAGCTGGCTTTATTTAGATGTCGATGCCTTCTACGATTACATACACAATCCCTATTTTTTCGTGCTGGCATTTTTCCTCTTTATCTATGGCCTGGCAGAGACGCGTTACTTCAAAAACCTGTTTCTCGCCCGGGATATTATTGTCAGGGAACCTGCCCCTGAGAAAGTAGATAAAATTGATCAGCTGGTAAAGCTGCATTTTCATGAAGATAAGCTCTTTCTACAGTCAGAATTGACCCTGGCCATGGCGGCCCGTACCATTGGTTGTAGCCGAAAGGACTTTAATGATTATCTCAAAGAGCGTGATCTCAGTTTTACCGAGTTTGTGAATCAGCTGAAGGTAGCAGAGTTTAAGGAGTTGATTATCAAAGAAGAAAACCAGGTTTATGATATGGTAAGCGTGGCCGAAAAAGCCGGTTTCAGGTCAAAGGCCACGTTTAACAGGGTTTTTAAACAGCTGGAGGGCATAACACCCCGAGACTATAGAAAATCACTGATGGAGGTTTAAAAAGGTGAGGACACTGCCTTTCGGCAAGTGCCCTCTGGGGTACAAACAAACTCAATCTTCAGTAAGCTGTGTGAGCGGGCCCACGTACGAACCCGTCACGGTTTCGTCATCTTCAGTTTTTAGAATAAAGTTGATTGTAAACTCTCCGTCATCCTGCTTGATGTGTAGGGTAACTTCTTTCATTTGTATACCCGGTTGCGGAAAGGTCATAGCATCGGTGAAGTCTACGACCAGAGAAGACTCCGACACCGTTCCGGGCAATTTTTCGGCAGACCATACATACTTGCCATCCTGGAGTGAACTGGCACTGAACGAATTCAGGTTGAAGTAAATGATCGTCCCCTCATTTTCTGGCTGGCCTTCATTATTGATGGTAATGCCCTCCGTAAACAGGGCGATATCATAGTCGGCCGCATTATTGTTGACCTCATTCCAGTCTTTGACAATGCCGTGGCTCAGTTCAAAGATCTGCTCGTTGTACACCAGCTCGTTGGGTATAGGCCAGTCCGGAACAGGTTCATTGTTATCGCATGAGCTGATACCCAAAGTCATAAAGAGCAGGGCCATTAAGGCCATAAGTGATTGTGTTTTTTTCATCGTTGTCATATTTGTTGGTTTTTGAATGTGCAGGCGACCAGACCACGGCCGCCTTTCCTTTGAATGTTTTTAAATCGTCCGGTTAGAAATTCTGCTTTGCTTTGTGATCATCAGGACTGATCAGCATAAAGTCATAGCTGTATATCTCGTATGCTTCCCTCTTTGTGCAGCTGAGCTTTCCTTCTTTGATAAGGGCTCTCAACGGACGCAGGTCTATCAACGCCCATTCTTCTTTTTTGCCCTGTTTCATAAAGTTGGTGCTGTTTTCCCAACCCTTTTTCCCGATCAGATCTTTACCATTGCGGAAGCGTTTCATATGGCGAATCGTCAGAAACCCGGACTGGTTCTTTTCAGCCACCTCTCTGACATGCTGGCCAATGTCATCCACTCCAAAAGGAGACTTGCCCCGGGTCAGGTGTACACTGCCAAATTTCAGAAAGACTTTGGCCTGGCTATTGCCGGCTGAAGCCACGGTAAGGAGACTGTCAAAATTGGCCTTCATATAGTTGGCTCTTTTCTGATTACTGGGCCTGTTATTTTCCAGTTCGCAGTAAATATTCCAGCTTATGCGCATGGCGTCTACTCTGCTCTTCGACTCCTCGTCTACACTGACCAGATTGAGAAACTTATCAATGTTCTCACTCCATAAGAGCTCACATCCCATCTTAAATTTCCCTTTCAATACCTCCTTTTTATTCCACTTGCGTACGGTGGATTTGCTTTCCTCATACAGAGCCGTCAGTTCAGCACTTTTATTTGACACATTTTCATAAAGTGTATCGAAGTGCATTTCATAGGAGAAGGTATGTTCCTGGTCCAACCCCCAGAACCTGAAACCCGTATCTACGGCCTTTTGCAGAAACAAGGCATCCTCTCTATGGTTGGAAAAAACCAGAGGCGTGATTTGCATAAGCTTACTGCCATAGGCTTTGTTGGCCTGACGGATATTTTCAAGCATACCTCCGGTCTTTTTTGATAGCCCGGTAAGTGTATTGGCCTGGTAAGGTCCCATTTCCATGGCGAAATGTTTGAAACCTTCCGCTCCGAGTAAATCAAGAAAACCAGTTGTAAAGAAACTCAGTTGCTCCGAATGGTGTAGCTCGGCCAGACCCACAAATTGGTTCTGGCTAAGCTCCTTTTTCAGTATTTCGCTGACCGGACCAGTCAGCTGATGATCCGGCCCCAGTGTGAAATAGGTTGTATGCTCCTGAAGGGCTGTATTAAGGTCAGTTTCCTGTCCCCGCAGTGAATTGCCTGCGAGCAACATAAGGATACATAGAAACCTGTTTACTGTTTTGAGTGTGTTTGTCTGTAGTCCCATATCAGAATCAGTCGTTTGTCTGTTTGATTAAATCCCCGGAATAGTAGCCTGTCACTGTGCCTCCATCGATTGTGGAGAGGGAGAAGTTCAGCTCATAGCCATCTGAATCTATTCGCACATTGACATTTACTGTGCCGCTGGCCATATAAATAGCATTGGGGATAGATGAGGGATCTCCGTTGTAATCGGTTACCACATAAGCCCCGGAGATAGTACCCGGCCCTCTTTCGTTACTGAAAGTGAAAGTACCACCGGCAAAATCGCTCGCTGAGTAGGAGTTCATATCAAAGAGTATCAGTGAGCCTGCATTCTCAGGCTGGCCTTCCTCGTTGATGACTATACCTTCGGTAAACAGGGCGATATCGTAGTCCGCAGCACCATTGTTCACCTCTGCCCAGTCTATCAGTACACCTCCGTCCAGCTGGTAAGTCTGACCGTTGACTTCCATTTCATTGGGGAGCTGAGGCGCTTCCTCTGAAGATTTGTTACATGATAAAGAGCTTATCAGGCAAAGAGCCAGTACCATCATTGACCGAATGATGCCGTTCTGGCGTTTTTTGTTTGTTGTGTTGTGTTTCATTGTGTTTTTGTTTGTTGTATTACTCATTGTTGTTTTGACCCCGGGCTCAGTTGAAAAATTCTGTATGACAGGAGAGGTGCCTTGACCATAGAGCGCCCTTGAATTCCTGTCCGGTAAAAGACTTCAACTGACTGGTGAACAGGTGGGAAGAGCCGACCATCCGTAAACCAATGACGCTCGGTACTCCTCTCACAGACTGCCCTTTCACGGGGCATCCCTTTTTTCTTGTGTTAGTGTTATTCATAAGTGTTTGTTTGTAACCGGTTGATGTTCGTTCGAATCCGATGACGCCAAATATCACGCAAGAGCAAGGCCATTAGCCTAACTTTTTCTGCTTTCGAGGTCTCAAAAAGTCTATTTGAGTCTTTTTGAGTCGTTTCACCCCGGTTTTTTGGTCTATTTGAGACATTTCTTAAGAAAAGAAAGTGCTCATCAGACTCCGGCTATCACCCGGACAGGTGAGAGAAACCTGAGAGTTGTGCCATACCTGGTACAGTAGGTGATGCAAAATGATACAATGTGTCATCAGGACAGGACCGCTCCGGGAACAGACCGCGCAGTGGTTGAGCGTTCGTAACAAAATTTGCATCCTTCAGAACATATTCCGGTTTTAGAAACTCTTATTCGCTTTATTTGCGCATACCTGTCGGCTGCGTGTTGACAGCTCCTCAGTCCAGATATTTTTCTCCCCCGCTTCATCAGCCCGTTGAGGGACAGATAATCGTCAAACTCACTTTCGGAACAAGCAGGCATTCGTTCAGAACAAAAATTTCCTGAACGGTGTAGCACGATCTATTTTGCTTTTAAATCATTCAAAACACGTATATGGAACCAATTTTACGTATGAACTTTGTTTCACATCTGGTCAGGAAGATCAGAGTTCAAAGAGTAGGTTTACTGCTGCTTTTTGTTTTTATGGCTCTGAGCAGTCAGGCACAAAACGCCTTTATCACCACCTGGGAAACTACCGAAGTCAGAGAGGCTATAGAAGTCGGTGCCTTGTTCTCGAACAACTATACCATAGACTGGGGAGATGGTGCGGTAGAGACGGGTCGCAGCAACAATGCGACCCACGTCTATGAAAATCCCGGGGTCCACACTGTAACCATCACAGGTGATTTCAAGCGGTTTTCTGCCAATAGAGGTACGGCTGAAAAGCTACGATCTGTAGAGCAGTGGGGTACGATAGCCTGGAGCTCATTTGAAAGTGCCTTTAATGGTGCTGTTAACTTTCAGTTGAACGCCACAGATGCACCAGACCTTTCAGGGGTGACCAGTATGCGAATGATGTTTGCAGGAGCCACCACGTTCAATGCTGACCTCAGCGGTTGGGATGTAAGCACTATCACCAACATGAGCTTTATGTTTTGGGGTGCCACATCATTTAATGGTGACATCACCAGCTGGAATGTAAGCAATGTGACTACTATGTCATGGATGTTTCGTGATGCCAGCTCCTTTAACCGCGATATCGGTAGTTGGGATGTGAGTAGTGTAACCGACATTGAACGGATGTTCATGGGCACTAACTCCATGGCCTTTAACCAGGACATCAGTGGCTGGGAAGTAGGCCAGATCAGCCGCTTTAATAACCTGTTTCAGGTAGAGGAAGGTACTCATGCATTCAATCAAAACCTGGGAGCCTGGGACATCAGCAACATGGTGCAGGCTTCTGCCATGTTTAACAATACCAGCATCTCGGTGGATAACTACGATGCCATGCTTATAGGCTGGGCTCAGCAGGATACACGCACGCCATTTGTTGGTGTAGACGGTTTAAAATACTGCAGTCTGGGAGAGGCGGCCAGAAACATTCTGCTGGAAAAGGGTATGAACTTTATCGGAGATGAACGCAATGACAGCTGTCCTCCTGAATTGGCCAGTGCGACTAAAGACAGTGATACCCAAATCACAGTCACCTTTACAGAAAATGTACAGACCAATGGTGGCAACCCTACCGACTTTACCGTGGCAGATGGAGCGGCCAACAATTACCCCGTGACCGCCCAGGCCGATGGTACTCCGGGCGATATGGAGATCGTGCTTACTGTAGCCGATCTGTCAGGTGCCACGGGTGACTTAGAGGTCTCTTACACCAACAATAACGATGAGATTTTTAGTACGACTACCGGCAGTGCCCGATCCACTATCAACCCGGTAATCATCAATATAACCCCTCCGGTAATGGTCAGTGGGGTACGCGATAGCCATACCCGACTCACGATCACTTTTGATGAAGACATCATCACACAAGAAGGTAACCCCACAGATTTTGCAGTGCAGGATGAGCAGAACAATACATATGTAGTAAGTGCTCAGCAGGCAGGAAATGACGAAACAGAACTTGAGCTGACGGTAGCAGATTTTAGCCAGGCAATCGGGAAGCTCACCGTTACCTATACTAACAATAACAACGAAATCAGTAATCTGGTGGGGGTTCCAATGACCACCGATGCAGTAGGTATTGAAATCCTGGATGAAGAAGCACCCTTTATCATCGGGGCTACCAAAGACAGTGATACCCAAATTACCCTGCTCTTCAGCGAACCCGTACAGACCAATGGCGGTAATGCTGGTGATTTTACCGTGGTAGACGGGGTAGGTACAAACTATAATGTAAGCGCACAGGCAGATGGTACTGCCTTCGATAATGGCATCGTACTGACCGTGGCGAACCTCAGTGGTGCATCGGGTGGCCTCACCATTACCTATGCTAATAATAATGATGAGATCACAGACTTTGGAGGAAATGTATTGGACACAGATGATACCGGAACACACCTGAGCATCATCACCGACCCCAACGCCTTTGTCACTTCCTGGGAGGCCAATCGCGATGGTGCCAGAATTACCATATTGACCAATACCGACAATGGTGAGGTTTACAATTACACCATTGACTGGGGTGATGGAAGTGCTGCTGAAACCAATCAGACAGGCGATGCCCAGCACACCTACGCGACCAGGGGAATTTACACCGTCACTATCACGGGCGACTTTCCGCGTATGGGAGGAGCCAACCGATTCCTTCTTTCTGTAGAGCAGTGGGGTAACCTTGCCTGGACCAGCTTTGAAGAAGCCTTTAGAAACGCATCCGGCATGCAGATCAACGCTACTGATGCTCCTGATCTAAGCGGGGTAACCAGCATGGTCAGTGCCTTTGAAGGTTGTACAGCACTCAATGCCGACCTCAATCACTGGGATGTAAGCAGTGTTACAGATATGACTTCCACGTTCAAAAGAGCTGCTGCTTTTAATCAAGACCTTACTGGCTGGGATGTAAGCAATGTTACCAACATGACATCTATGTTTGATCAGGCCTTAGCCTTCAATGGAGATATAAGTAATTGGAATGTGGCCAATGTCACAGACATGTCAAGCATGTTCTCCAGTGCCACTGCTTTTAATAGTGACATCAGCACCTGGAATGTCAGTAGCCTCACTAACATGTTCCAGATGTTCCGATTTGCCTCGGTTTTCAATGTGGACATTTCACAATGGAACATCAGCAATGTGACGAGCCTCAGGTGGACCTTTGTATCAGCCCTGAGCTTCAATCAGGATATAGGCAGCTGGGATGTGTCCAATGTGACCAACATGAGTGGTACCTTCAACAAGGCTACATCTTTCAATCAGGACATCGGTGAGTGGAATGTTTCCGCAGTAACCGACATGTCGTCCATGTTTAACGAAGCCACCACTTTCAATCAGGACATTGGCAATTGGCAGACTGGTAATGTAACCACCCTGGCGAATATGTTTACTAAAGCAGAGGCCTTTAACCAGGACCTCAGCGCCTGGGATATATCAAATGTAACCTCGCTGGCAACGATGTTTTCTGATGCTACTGCCTTTGATCAGAGCCTGGGAGACTGGGATATCACCAGTGTCACCAGCATGAATTCCATGTTGAACAACGCGGGCCTCTCGGTAGCTAATTACGATGCTACCCTGGTAGGTTGGGCAGACCAGGACATCACAAACTCGCCTGTTGTCTCAGCGGGAGGATTGAAATTTTGTACGGCAGGGGAAATCGCCCGGGACGAGCTGATTGGAAAGGGTTGGATATTTTTTGGTGATGAGACCAACGATACCTGTTTCCCGATTGTGATAGATGCTACCAAAGACAGTGATACCCAAATCACGGTAGAATTCAGCGAAAATGTAATGTCTGCCGGAGGCAACCCTACAGACTTCACCGTCATCGATGATGCCAATAACAACTATGTGGTAAGTGCACAGATTGACGATGTGGCCGGAGATGCCAAAGTGGTGCTTACCGTGGCAGATCTGTCGGCAGCAGTAGGCGATATCACTGTGTCCTATACCAACAACAATGAAGAGATTGTAGGCGTGGTCAACGGGCCGGTAGACAGCACCATCAGGGGAATAGTGATTGACATTACCCCACCGGTAATGGTCAGTGGCGTGCGCGATAGCAATAGTCAAATCACCATCCTTTTCAGCGATGTGGTGCTCACGAATGAGAGCAACCCTGGCGACTTTACCGTAACAGATGAAGCCAGTAATGTATATCCGGTTTTGTCACAGGTCGATGATGTGGCCAATGACATTCGCATTGTACTTACCGTCAGTGATCTCACCATGGCCATTGGCAGCCTTAAGGTTACCTACACCAATAACAATGATGAAATCAGCAATACATTGGGCAGTATCATGGCCACGGATGCCACGGGTATTCAGGTGCTTGATGAGACTGTACCCCTTTTGAGCAGTGCCGTAAAAGACAGTGATACCCAAATCACGGTTTCTTTCAATGAGCCCGTACAGGTCAATGGCACTAATCCCTCAGACTTTAGCGTAACCGATGGTGGTGGCAATACCTTTGCCGTAACCGCTATGGCAGATGGTACTCCTCAGGATACAGACATCATTCTTACCGTAGCCAACCTGAGTACGGCCGTAGGAGGGGTGACCGTAACCTATACTAACAACAATGATGAAGTCACCGACTATGGTAACAACCCCCTGGCTACTGATGAGACAGGGGTGTTCATCAGCATACTGAGCAATGCCACGGATTTTGTAACGACCTGGGAGGTAACCAGCGATGGTGAAGAGATCACCATTCCTACTACTGATATCAATGGAGAGGTATACAATTATACCATTGACTGGGGAGATGGCAATGTAGACACTAACCAGACCGGAGATGCTGACCATACTTACACCACAGCCGGAAAGTACATGGTGAGTATCAGTGGAGATTTCCCACGTATCTACTTCGAAAGATTCAGAACGAACAACAGAAAAATACTGTCAGTAGAGCAGTGGGGTAACATGTCCTGGACCTCTTTCAATAAAGCGTTCAAATCTTGTCAAAATATGGAGGTCAATGCCACAGATGCCCCGGACCTGTCAGGGGTAACTGACCTTACAGAGATGTTTTCCGGTTGTCATGCCATGAATGCAGACCTGAGTCACTGGGATGTGAGTACCATAACCAACATGCAAGGGACTTTGTCGAGTGCCCGGGCCTTCAATCAAGACCTTAGCGACTGGGATGTATCCAACGTCACCAATATGTTCCAAACCTTTGCGGGGGCAACCAGCTTTAACCAATCCCTGGCTGCCTGGGATATCACCAATGTAGAGCAGATGTCACAATTTCTGACTAACACGAGTGTCTCAATAGCCAACTACGATGCAACTCTGGTAGGCTGGGCCGAGCAGGATGTGAAAAATGATGTGACCCTGGGCACCGACCTGTTGTACTGCATAGCCGGTGAAATTGCCCGTGAAAAGCTCAAGCAAAGAGGCTGGTTTTTCAATGGTGATGAATTCGCCTTCGACTGTTCGCCTATCATGCTCCGTGCGGTGAAAGACAGCGATACCCAAATCACGGTGACCTTCAATGAAGGTGTATTGACCAACGAAGGGAATCCTTCTGATTTTGTGGTGACCGATGATGCCAACAACAGCTATACTGTTAGTGCCCAGGTGGCAGCCTCAGCGGGCAGCACTGACGTTGTGCTTACGGTAGCCAATCTGGCTGGAGCCACTGGCAATCTGACGGTTACCTACACCAATAATAACAACGAACTGATAGATGCCACCACACAAACGCAGCTGGTAGATACCAACAGCGTTGTGATTGATTTCACACCACCTGTGATGATTTCGGGTACGCGTGACAGCAATACTCAGCTTACCATCAGGTATGATGACGATGTGCAGGTGGCAGGTGCCAACCCTGGTGATTTTACAGTGAAAGATGAGGCCAATAATAGTTACACCGTAACGGATATTGACGATGGTTTTGCTGATGATGAGGAAATTATCCTGACAGTATCGGATATGAGCCTGAGTATTGGCGACCTCTCGGTGACTTATGTCAACAACAATAACGAGGTAACCAACCTGAATAATGTAGCCATGGCTACCGATGCTGCCGGTCTTGTACTCATAGATGGCCTGGCTCCGTTTATGGTCAGTGCTGAGAAGGATAACAACACCCAGATCACGGTCACTTTCAGCGAACCGGTACAAACCAATGGGGGCAACCCAACTGACTTTACGGTAACTGACGGTGCCGGCAATACCTATGCTGTAAGCGCGCAGGCTGATGGTACGGCTAATGATAAAGAACTGATTCTAACTGTAGCAGATCTGAGTGCTGCTACCGGTGGGCTGACGATCACCTATGTCAACAACAATGCAGAAGTTTCTGACTTTGCCGACAATGAACTGGAAACTGATGAAGCAGGGGTTCATATCAGTATTTTCTCCGACCCTTCTGCCTTTGTAACCACCTGGCGTACTGATGAGGAGCGTCAAAAGGTAGAAATACTCACCAATGATGATAATGGAGAGGTATATAATTACACAGTGGACTGGGGAGATGGCAGAGTGGATACTAATGAAGACGGAGATGTCAGTCATACCTATGCTAATGCAGGTACCTATACCGTGATCATCACCGGTGATTTTCCACGTATTTATTTAGCAGCCAGAGCTGATATTCCTCAGAGGTTGATGACCGTGGAGCAGTGGGGTACCGGCAAATGGAGTTCTTTTAACAAGGCCTTCCAGGAAGCGCATAACATGCAAATCACTGCCACCGATGTGCCGGACCTATCCCTGGTAGTAGATATGTCAGAGATGTTTAGCGGTGCCTGGAGTCTTAACTATGACTTTGCCGGTTGGGATGTGAGTGAGATAAAAGACATGAGCCGCATGTTTAACAACTGCTACAGTCTGGAAGGTGGACTAGGCACCTGGAATGTAGGGGATGTAACCGATATGAGACAAATGCTGAATCAGACAAGGGTCTTCAAGGGCGATCTGAGCAATTGGAATGTGGGTAATGTGACCGACATGCAGCAAATGTTCGGCAGCAGTGCTTTCAATGGAGATATCAGCGGTTGGGATGTGAGTAAGGTAACTAATATGTCATTGATGTTCATCGCATCTGACTTTGATGGAGACATCAGCGGATGGAATGTAAGTGCAGTAGAAGACATGCGGAGTATGTTTGCTGCTAATGGTGCTTTCAGTGGGGACCTCAGTGGCTGGAATGTGAGCAGCGTGACCGACATGTCAACTATGTTCAGCCTGGCCGAGAGCTTCAATTCAGACTTAAGTGGCTGGAATGTAAGTAACGTTACCGATATGAACGGTATGTTCAAGGATGCCATGAGCTTCAACGGAGATGTCAGCACCTGGAATGTAGGCAACGTCACCCAATTTTATGACATGTTCAATAATGCCAGGGCTTTCAATCAGGACGTTAGCAGTTGGGATGTTAGCAATTCAACGCGTTTTGAAAGAATGTTTTCAGCGGCAGGATCTTTCGACCAAAACCTCGGTGACTGGGACATTACAGGAGCCAATGCCATGACGGCTATGCTCGATAATAGTAACCTGTCCATTGATAATTATACTGCTACCCTGATTGGCTGGGCAGCACAACAGGTGAGAAGAGGTACTTCGATTGGTGCTCAGGGTCTGGTGTACTGTAATGCAGGGCAGGAGGCCAGAGACATTCTTACAGGTGGAGACAATGTGTGGAGAATTACCGGAGATGCACGTGCCGACATTTGTCCACCCGAACTGATTGGTGCTGAAAAGGTAAGCGATACAGAGATCACTGCGATCTTTAGTGACCCTGTTCAGACCAATGGCGGCAACCCGACAGACTTTACTGTGGTTGACGGAGCGGGTAATAACATCGCGGTGACTGCCCAGGTTGACGGTGCAGCAGGCGATACAGAAATTGAACTGACGGTAGCCGATCTTTCCACAGCGCTGGGTGATCTGACAGTGACTTATACCAATAACAACAATGAGATCAGTGATACTTCAGGAACATTCATGGCAGAATCCAGTGGGCCGGTGACTATTGATCTGGATGCTACAGCACCAGAGATGCAGAGTGCCTCCATTGACAGTGATACAGAAGTAACCGTAACCTTCACAGAGGCCATTCAGACCAATGAGACGAATCCTGGAGATTTTACGGTTACTGATGGCAATGGTACTAACTACCCTGTATCAGCCCAGATTGACGGCACTGCTTTCGACAATAAGATAATGCTAACAGTAGCTGATATCAGCGGAGCTGTGGACGGGCTGACTATCACCTACACCAATAACAATGATGAGATCAGAGACTTTGGTGGTAATGTATTGGATACAGATGGAACCGGGGTTGCCATCGTATCTGATGCCACCCCACCAACGGTAGCCATTACCAGTACAGCCAATGACCCAACCAGTGGTGCTTTTGATATCACCGTTACCTTCTCTGAAGATGTAACCGGTTTTGATCTGTCTGATCTGACAGTGGGGAATGGTACAGCCGGCAACTTCGCGGGTTCCGGGGCTGTGTATACGGCCACCATCACGCCATCAGCAGAGGGAGCCGTTACGGTGGATGTGGCTGCCTCGGTAGCACAGGATTTAGCTGGTAATGACAACACAGCGGCCTCGCAGTTTAGTATTGAAAATGATGAAACGGTACCAACAGTTACCATTACCTCTGCTGCAAATGACCCGACTGGTAGTAGTTTTGATATCACTGTTACTTTCTCTGAGGATGTAACAGGTTTTGACCTGTCTGATTTGACCGTGGGGAACGGTACAGCCGGTAACTTCGCGGGTTCCGGAGCGGTCTATACTGCCACCATCACACCATCGGCAGATGGAACAGTTACTGTAGATGTGGCAGCCGCGGCAGCACAGGATTTAGCCGGTAATGACAACACCGCAGCTACACAATTCAGCATTCAGGCAGATGTAACTGCTCCGGCAGCACCGGTAATCATGGGTATTTCTGACGATACCGGTTCGGATAATACAGATGGGATAACCAGCGACAATACGCTTAGTTTTTCAGGTACGGCCGAAGCCAATGCCACGGTAGAAGTATTTGTCGATGCCGGCAGTATTGGTACCACTACCGCAGATGGTTCAGGTAACTGGACATTGGATCATAGCGGCACTGTGTTATCAGATGCAGACTACAGTGTTACGGCCACGGCCAGCGATGCAGTTGCTAATACCAGTGCATTAAGTGCGGTTTTCACATTGACGGTGGATACGGTGGTTCCGGCTAGTCCTTTGTTGAGCAGTATATCCGATGATAATGGTATTAGCAGTACAGACATCATTACCAACGACCCGACCCTTGTTTACACAGGTACAGCAGAACCTTTTGCTACAGTGATTATTGGTGCAGGACCTTTTACATTACAGACGACTACAGCTGATGCTAATGGAGACTGGGTGGCAGATGTTACATTCAGACCTTTTAGCAGTTCTATAACTATTTTTATTACGGCAACAGACGCTGCCGGCAATAGCAGTGCCAACACAAATACCTTCCTGATCACTATTGATACAATCATACCCACAGTACAAAGTATCAGTAGGGCAGATGCCAACCCAACATCCGCGAGCAGTGTGGATTTTACGGTTACCTTTAGTGAAGAAGTACACGGTTTAACTACCGGCAACTTTTCTCTGGCTCTGACGGGTACACAGAATGCGAATATAGCCAGTCTGTCGGCTGACTCGGGAACCAGTATTTCTGTTACGATTGACAATATATCAGGAGAGGGTAGCTTTGGGTTGAACCTGAGTGATATCACCGGTATTACCGATGTAGCGGGTAATGCCCTGTCCGACACTTTCACCGGAGAGGTCTACAATACCAACTTTACGCCTACGGATATCAGTCTGTCTGCCAGCAGCATACTGGAGAATAATGCCATAGACGATGTGGTCGCTATGCTCAGCACAACAGATGCTGATGCCGGAGACAGTCATACTTATAGTCTGATAGCCGGTACCGGAGACACAGATAATGCTTCCTTTAGCATTGTGGGAGATGAACTCAGAGCGGCTGAGGAATTCGATCTGGAAACCAAGTCGAGCTATGATATTCGCATCCAGACGGACGATGGGAGAGGAGGCACTTTTGAAGAGGCCTTTACCATCACCATAGACAATGTACCGGAGGCTGACCTGAGAATCACAGGTAATAATGATATACCGGCTACACCACTGGGTATTACCACCACTTTTGATATTACCATTCACAATGATGGTGATGCCATGCTGACAGTGGGTAGCATCCTGTACCCGACTGCCTTTGGCGGACCGGTTTCAGGGATCAGCATAGCTGCCGGGGCAAGTCAGGTGGTAACTATGACTTTTACACCCATAGTAGCTCAGCTGTATACAGGTGATATCACCATTGTTACCAATGGTGGTACAGGTACGGTTTCGGTTAGTGCTGACGGTGCTGTCATCACTTCCATAGACAATGGGTTGTTAAAGGCAGAGGCTATCAGCGTTTATCCTAATCCGGCTTCTGATATCATCACGATAGATCTGTCGGGGTATCATGGAAGAGCCCTGGACATCCAGCTCTACGATATGTCCGGTACAAAGGCCTTTGGTATCAG
>DIYF01000091.1 GCA_002427745.1 Roseivirga sp. UBA6061
CTAGCCTCTTATGACGGAGTGGCTTACGATATAGAGGTGGGTGATTCCGGACTGGCCTCCGCTTTTGCCGCCTCATTTGCCATGGCCAGGAGTGCGGGGCTGGAAGTATTGGTAACCATAAGTCACTCGGCACCCTACGGTATAAGCGACCGCGCTGAGCTAATGGCTTCATTCTTCTCTGATGAAAATATCGATTACCTGTCTCCACAGCTCTATACCACAGGTAAAGAAACGGAGAATGACTACGCTACAACAGGAGGAGTCACCTGGGACCTGTACAAAGCAGCAAAAGCAGCTGTCATACCCAGCCTTGTTTCTGCCGGCTATTATAACTCAGCAGCAACGGGAAAAGATGCGGTGAGTTATTTTCAGCAGCAGGGCGTCAGCATACAAGGGTACATACAGTGGTCGCAGATATAGGCCAGCATTGTCCTGAATGGCGAGTAAGGTTCAGTTTTGTTTAACTGATACTTAGACACGTTATTGCAGGAAAGAAACATAACAAGCCCGATGAAGTTCCCTGCTATATTACTTTCTCTATTTCTGCTTACCGGCATCTCTTATCACAATGAATCTCCTGACAGTACAAAAGCCGAATTCAAGCCTTTTGAAGGTACCATTGTCTATGATATTGAATACATAGAAGTACCGGAGGAAGTACAGGGCATGGAGTCTATGCTACCCCAGACCACCAGTATGAGCATTAGCGGAGACATGGTGAGAGTGGAGCAGGAAGTCATGGGAGGAACCCAGGTAGTTATTGTCGATAACCTCAAAAAAGAGTCTCATATTCTAATGAATATGATGGGGCAGAAAATCGACATTTTCCTGACTAAGGAAGAAATTGAGGCCGCAGAAGCCGAAGCAGGGACCAATGAAATGGAGGTTAAGGAGCTTAGCGGAAAGAAAACCATACTAGGCTATAAATGTAAACAGGCACTCCTTATTGATCCAGAGACAGGAGACTCACAAGAAGTATACTACACCAAAAAGCTGGAGATTGCGCACAAAGATTTTAAATCACTCCGGGGCTTTCCTCTGGAGTACTATACCACTCAGGAAAGCATGAAAATTAAGATGACTGCCAGTGAGATTAAGTCAAAGAAATTAGACCCTTCTCTTTTCAAAGTTCCTCCTGGCTATCAGCAAATGTCTATGGATGAGCTGAACCAACTGGTAGGTGGAAACTAAATTCAACAGAGCATAAAAAAAGCGCCTGACACTTAAGTATCTGGCGCTTTTTTTATGCAGGATTCTCTACTCGTATCTCAGGGATTCGACAGGGTTTCTTTTGGCTGCTTTGATAACCTTGCCCGATATGGAAAGGAAAGAAATAAGCAGAATCATCACGATAGGGATGATAATACTCAAAGCATTCACCTGCATATGATAGGTCCAGATCATGTCCATCAAAGAACCGGTAAAGAAGAATGCCAGGGCAGCTCCCAGTATGGACCCAATGCCTACAATAATCAGGAAAGGACGATTGATCAGGGCCGTAATTCTGGGGATAGAAGCTCCCAATACCTTTCTCACACCAATCTCTTTGGTACGACTCTGGATATTGATTGATACCAGTGTGAATAGTCCGATAGCTGAAAGAATCACAGCAATGACGGACAGGAACATAAAGATGGTGACAATATGATCATTTACCTCCTTGGCCTCCCCCAGCACATTTTCTTTATGCAGAATCACGTTACTCGGACGATCAGGGATAATCTCAGCCCACTTTTCTTCCAGGTAGTCGTCATATTCTCCCAATTTATCAGGGTCTACACTGACTACCATTCGGGTCAGCTCGTCATCATTTCGCAGTCTGATCATTACAGGATCTATCTCTCCCCAAAGACCGAAAATATAGAAGTCTTTCACCATGCCTACCACGGTATAGCGAATGGTATCAAAACGGGTCACCTGCTGGCCTATAGGGTCGTCCCAACCGAACTGTGCCGCCATTTTTTCATTGATCAGAACGCCTCCCTGGCGATCAGTTTCCCGGTTTTGCTCATTGAAGCTGCGACCTTCGATGACTTTCAGCCCGGAGGTTTCGGCATAGCCCATGCCAAAGTCCATGACGGTCACTTCTCTTTCTTCTCCTGCACTGGCTACGGTAGCTCCTCCTCCACCCCAGCCAATATGACTATTGGTGAGTGACACTGAGTTGATACCGGGGTTTTGTGCCACAGCAGCCTTAAAGGTCATGGCCTCTGAGGGGTTATCCAAAGGCACAATGATCATACTTTCCTTATCATAGCCCTGGTCCAGATTAGTCTGATAGGCAGAATTCTGTAGAAAAGAGAATCCAAAGATCAGAGCAGACACGGATATCATGAATTGAAAGCTTAGCAATATCTTGGACAGGATACTTGAGCTCCCTACTCTGAGCGTTCCTCTGAGAATGGCCACAGGCTTGAATTTGCTCACAAACAGAGCAGGGTAGCCCCCGGCCAGCAGCGCTGTACCCAGCAATACCGCCACCAGGAACATGACCAATTTCGGATTTCCCTGAAGGGTCATCAACAAATCCATATTGGGCCACATATCAGAATACTGTGGTACGAGCCAGTTGGCGAAGAGTAATCCCAGTATCAACGACAGAAGGCAAAGCAGCATGTTTTCACCCAGGAACTGGAAGATCAGCTGACCACGGCTTCCCCCAACCGTTTTTCTGATACCGATTTCCTTGAGCCTCTTGTTCGACATGGCAATGGCCGTATTCGTAAAGTTAAAGCAGGCCAGCAGCAGAATCATGATTCCCATGATATTAGGAGCCAGAATCTGTGCAGGGTTCAGTGCTTCTGCGCCCAGGTTAGTACCGTTCAAATCGCGTTGATTGGTTGCTACATCACTCATGGGCTGCAGCCAGAAGCTGGCCACCATCAGGTCTTTTCTGGCCTCGTTCTGAACAGCAGCATGCTTTTGCAACTGTGCCGGGGCCGTGCTCATGATGTTTGGATCATCAGACTGAATAAAGATACCGTCCACGAATTGTGTCCAGTCACCTTTCTCAACTCCCTGGTAACGATGGAAATTCTCGAAATGCGTCAGCAGTTGAAACTGCATAGAGCTCTGCAGACCCGGGTCTTCAAACACACCTCCTACGGTGAGCAAAAGATTGGGGCGACCTGCAATGATGATTTCAAGCGTCTCCCCCACTGCATCGGCTTTACCAAAGAGTGAGATGGCCGTTCGCTCCGACACCATAATACTCGATAACTCCTTGAAGCTGTCCTTAGAACCGTGTATCACCGGAAAGGTGAACATATCGAGAAAATCATCATCTACACTTGCCAGTGTCCGGTTGAAGATATTGGCTCCCTTCTTGATAGTAATGCCTGATCTTTCGAAACGAGAGTATCCTTTGATACCGGGCAGATCATTTTCCAGCAATGGTCCCAGAGCCATGGGAGCAATACCCAATGGATAGCTGGAGCCATTATTGTCTCTCATCATAGAGATTTGATAGAGCTCATCAAAATTCTCGTGTTGCTTATTGAAAGATGAGTTGAAGTTGTAGTTCAGATAAGCGACTACACAACATGCCAGGGCGAGTCCCAGCCCGACAATGTTAATGAATACGAATAGCTTACTCTTCAGTAAGCTTCTTACGGTTACTTTGAAAAAATTCTTAAACATGGTATTGACCTTTGTTAGTTGTTGTTTGAGTGATTTGTATAAGTAGATGTAATTTCCGAATAAGGGGTTGCATCTTATGCCAAGTTACAAAGACATTTCGTGGTCTGCCCTACATTCCGTCAGTCACAAACCGCTCTCCATAGGCAGAAAATATCGCCTGTACTGATTTGAAAGCACAATCAAAGTTCTTTTTGCCCTGGCGAGTAACTTACTGCTGTAAAAACAACTCAATGGAAACGATTGAAACTTTTTATCAGAGGCCTATTTTTCTTCTGAATACTGATTAGTTTTGCCACAAATAACCGACCTATGGAATTAAAGAAAGTAGCCCTTAACAACATCCATGAAGGCCTTGGCGCCAAAATGGTACCCTTTGCAGGTTATAATATGCCTGTGCGATACTCATCGGACCTGGAAGAGCACAATACGGTGCGAAACGGTGTGGGTGTATTTGATGTATCTCATATGGGTGAGTTTGTGCTGGAAGGACCGGATGCACTCGATTTAATCCAACGCGTTACCAGCAACGATGCTTCCAAGCTGGTTGATGGTCAGGCGCAATACTCTTGTCTGCCCAATGAAGATGGTGGTATTGTTGATGATTTGCTGGTTTACCGACTCAAAGAAGATCAGTACATGCTGGTGGTGAATGCCTCCAATATTGAAAAAGACTGGAACTGGATCAGCAAATACAACACGAAAGGTGTAAAGATGCTGAACGTTTCAGACAGCCATTCCCTGTTCGCAGTACAGGGTCCCAAAGCAGTTGAAGCACTGCAATCGCTTACCAGTGTGAACCTGGCTGACATCAAATTCTACACTTTTGTAGTAGGGCCTTTTGCCGGAGTAGAGCACATCATCATATCAGCTACCGGTTACACAGGTTCAGGAGGCTTTGAGCTGTATGTAAACAACCAGTATGCAGAGCAGGTATGGAATGCCATCTTCGAAGCCGGAAAAGATTTCGATATCAAACCCATAGGGCTCGGTGCCAGAGACACACTGCGCCTCGAAATGGGCTACTGCCTCTATGGCAATGACATCACAGATGAGACTTCACCTCTGGAAGCGGGACTGGGCTGGGTAACTAAATTCACTAAAGAGTTTACCAATTCCGAAAACCTGAAAAAACAGAAAGAAGAAGGTATTACCCGCAAGCTAGTAGGCTTTAAGATGATCGAAAAGGGAATTCCGCGCGGCCACTATGAGATCATGGATATGGAAGAGAATGTGATTGGAGAGGTTACTTCAGGCACCATGTCTCCTTCTCTGGGATATGGCGTAGGCATGGGATATGTAAAGAAAGAGTTTAGTAAACCGGGAACTGAAATACTGATCGCAGTGCGTAAGAGACGCATTAAGGCGGAAGTAATGAGGCCTCCTTTTTACAAAGTATAATTGATTTAAAGATGAGGACATCTCAAAAATATTGAGTCATTGCGAATAAAACGCTTGCGCTGAAGCTTCAGCGAAGGAGCAGTGAAGCCTGCCTGCGGCAGAGGCAGCAATCTCTTCATAAAACCCGAAAACTAAGGTTGAGATTACTTCATTTCATTCGTAATGACGGTTTCTATGACTTTTTGAGACGTCCTCTTTTACTTTATGCAGATAGACGTTTGTTATACCCCCGACCTGATCCACCAGTTTGATGTAACTGATAAAACGGTAGTGGTCATCGATATTCTCAGAGCCACCTCCTGTATGGTAGCAGGCCTGGGTAGCGGGGTAAAAAGTATCACTCCGGTGGCAACTGTTGAAGAATGCGAGGCCCTGGGAGCACAAGGCTATACGATGGCAGGCGAGCGGGGAGGTAAAAAGCTGGAGCAATTCCAACTGGGAAACTCACCCTACGAGTATATGAAGCCCGAATTCAAAGGGGTGAACATTGCCACCACTACCACAAACGGCACCAGGGCGCTGGACCTGGCCAAATCGGCTCCGGAAGTGATTGTGGGTGCCTTTCTGAATCAGACAGCCGTGGTAGAACATCTGTCGAATCAGAGCCGGGATATATTACTGCTCTGTGCAGGCTGGAAAGGGAAGTACAACCTGGAAGACAGCCTGTTTGCCGGGGCGATCATAGACGGGTTAAAGAAACAGGCAAACTTTGATACAGATGCCAGCATTGCTGCCTTCTATCTGTATGAGTCGATGAGCAAGGATATTTATTACTATATCAGTCGCAGTAATCACGCCTCAAGACTCTCAAAATTCGGCATACTGAAAGACATAGAGTATTGCAGCAAAGTGGACGAGTTTGATATTGTACCTGTGCTGCAGGGGAAAGAGCTGGTTGTCAAATAGGCCACTCACCTGAGGCATTATACAACAACGGAGGCTTACGATGTATCACAAGCCTCCGTTTGTATTTAGCCTTTGACAATCTTTTAGCCCAGTGAAATCTCAGGCTGAGCACTGAACGGCTGATTGTACTGTCGCTTACCGGTGGCCTTATACAAAGCACTGGCCAGGGCCCCTGTAGCAGGTGGTAAACCTGGCTCTCCGAGACCAGTAGGCGAAATATCATTCTCTACAAAGAATACTTCTATCGCCTCCGGAGCCTGATTATGACGGATAAGCTTGTAGGTGTTGAAGTTCTTATGAACAGGCGAGCCATTCTCAAACTTCAGTTCACTGTACATAGAATGACCTATACCGTCAATTACACCGCCCTGAATAATATTGGCAGCGCCTTCTTTATTGATCACAATACCGCAGTCAACTGCACACCAGACCTTTTTCACCTTAGGCTCTCCGTTTTGAACCACTACGTCCATCACCTGGGCCACATATGAGTTATGGCAGAAGTAGGCAGCCACCCCTCGGTGAACACCGGGAGTTTCTGTACCCCAGTCGGCCTTTTCTTTTACTAACCTGAGCACCCCGGCATAACGCTCAGCATCATACTCGTATTTGTCTCCTACAGGATTATTGATCGCCTTGTCAAACAACTCAAGTCTGAAATCGATCGGGTCCTTACCAGCCAGCTCTGCTACCTCATCGAGGAAAGACTGCTCTGCCCCGGCTGTAAAGTGAGACCTTGGTGCCCTCCAGGCTCCCGTAGAAATATTGGTGGTAGAGCCGATACTCTCCGCCAGGTAGTTATCCACCGACCCGGCAGGGAATCTGTTAGGGAAGATCGGTCCCTGAGGCAATCCTACCCCTCTTGCCGAGAAGGCAATCAGGTTATTATCCTTATCCAGTCCTGCTTTGTATGTTGAACGATAGGCCGGTCTGTAAGTACCCTGAGTCATATCATCCTCACGGGTATAAATCATCTTAATCGGAACACCTGCTTTTTTGGAAATAGCAGCCGCCTCCAGGCCAAAATGCACATAGAGTCTTCTGCCGAAGCCTCCCCCCATACGGGTCATATCCACAGAAATGTTTTCTGCCGAAATACCCAGTAACTTGGCCACTGAATCTTCAAGGGCTTTGGGTGTTTGCGTAGGGCCTATCAGCTCAGCAGAGTTCTCTTTTACATCCGCAAAGAAATTCATAGGCTCGAGGGTATTATGCGCCATAAAGGGAGCTGTATAGGTTCGCTCAATCACCTTTTCCGCTTTGGCAAAGGCTGCGTTGACGTCTCCGTCTTTTCGACTGCCTCCTACCTTACCTCTGGCCAGGTCGCGGATCATGCGCTGCTCATGCATATCAGAGTTTTCCAGCGGGCTTTCGTTCTCCCACTCTACCTTCAAAGCTTTTTTGGCCTGCATGAGCTGCCAGGTGCTCTCTCCTACTATCGCAATCAGGCTGGGAAAGGCATTGACATCTGCCCATACAGGATTGGGTACCGTAGTATCGATGATAAACGCATCCGACACACCTGCCATCGCCTTGATCTCTGCTTCGTTAAAGCCCTTTACCTTCATACCAAATGCAGGTGGGTGCTCAATCATGGCGAGCTTCATGCCCTTACGTTTGAAATCCAGACCAAACAGTGGTTTACCGGTTACAATTTTAGAGCCTTCCACATTTTTCTGTGCGGTACCAATAAGCGTGTAGTCTTTAGGTTCTTTCAGCTCCAGTTTTTCCGGCACCTCAATGCCCACCGCTTTGGAAGCAATTTCTCCATAACCAACTGTACGGCTACCATTTACTTCTTTGATCACTCCCTGGCTTGCCACCAGGTCTGATGAAGCTACTCCCCACTCTTTGGCGGCTGCCTCAAGCAACATATATTTTCCGGCTGCTCCTGCCATCCTGAGCGGGTCCCAGCCATACATAATGGAAAGACTTCCTCCGGCAAACTGAGGGTTTTTAAAGGCGTCTTCATCCAGTGCACCTTGCTCAACCACTACGTGGTTCCAGGGTACATCAAGCTCTTCTGCCACAATCATGGGCATAGAGGTCATGACATTCTGACCAATCTCAGGGTTTGGCGAGTAAATAGTCACCATTCCGGTATCGCCAATTTTGATATAGCCATTGATCTCAAACCATTCATTGGGGATGGCAAGCTCCTCAGAACCCTCTGCCAGGGTAGAACAACTGGTAAGCCAGCTAAAACCAATCAGCATACCACCTCCGGCAGCTGCTGAGGTCTTCAGAAATGACCTTCTTCCTACTTTCGTTTTTATTACAGTCATGATGGGTTCTTTTAAAGTTGAGCAGCAGTTTTGATGGCTTTCTTGATTCTTACATAAGTACCGCAACGGCAGAGATTACCGCTCATGGCGGCATCTATATCTTCATCAGAAGGGTTGGCATTCTTATCCAGCAGAGCAGCTGCTGTCATAATCTGACCCGCCTGACAATAGCCACACTGGGGCACATCTTCCTGCAACCAGGCTTTCTGTACGGGATGATCTCCCTTTTCAGACAAGCCTTCAATAGTGGTAACAGCCTGTCCGGTAACAGCAGATACAGGTAGTGAACAAGACCTTACGGCCGTGCCGTTGAGGTGCACTGTGCAGGCGCCACATTGGGCGATACCGCAGCCAAATTTGGTCCCTACCATGTCGAGGTTATCTCTAAGCACCCACAGTAAAGGAGTACTCGGGTCAACATCTACTGTCTTCTGCTGCCCGTTAATATTTAAGTCAAAGCTTGCCATAAGTTTTGTATTGATTTCAAGTGCTGGTTAATCCCTTTAATTTACACATATTTCAGCAGAAGCCGGAAAGGTCTGTCCGGGACCAAAGCCTGATTTCCATGAATGGCAGGGGTGTCTCGATTTATGACCTGAAAAGTCTGCCGAAATCGGTAGAAGGTAATTCCGACAGAGGTATGATTAGCTCCGTAAAAAAGTGACCAAAATAAGGAAGGAGGAAGACTGCCGAATTCCCTGAGGAAATCATCTAAAAGCTACCAACTCACCTCCACCGTCACCTTTGTTTTTAATGTCATAGGTACACTTATGTCCTGAACATCCAGAGAGCCCTCCATTTGCTGAACCGTGGAAATAGTCTTCGCAAGGCCTGTCTTTTTATCCAGGGTAAAGACACTGCTCTGGTCTCCGCTCATATCGGCACTCATCACCTGTCCCATTACCTCAAACTCGCCTGATATGGTCATCACCCCGGAAGCTCTTATCTCACCCCTGGATGGCCTGGAGAAATCGAGTGAGGTATTGACAGGCAAGTTATTGACGGTCATTTGTGCAGACCTTGACCAGGGTTTTCCGGGCTCAGGGTAAATATAAAACTGACCATCGAAAGCAGTCCCCAGCGTTTCACTATTATAAGCAGACATCAGCTCATCAACAGAATTTTCCAACAAGGTTCCCTCAAGATCTTTCCCGACTTCATCTTTGAACTTATCCATCCCTTCGAACCCCATAAACTTCCCATAGGGACTCATTCGTACATAATAAGATTTATTTGTCAGTGCCCTAAACGCAAGATGGTCATCTCCTTCCAAATCAGAGTCCATTGTCACTGAACCCTGTGCAGTTTCCGTCAGCAATGAACGGGAAAGGCCGGTAGTTCTGAGTAAGTATCCTTTGCTATCAGCTTCCACTACTTCGTACAGGTCTACAGTAACAATGGTTTGTTCGGTGGTCATTAGCTGACCCAGCATTGTCTGTTCGATGTCCTGTTCGACAGTAGCTCTCACCTTAAACTGGTCACCAACCTTGAGATTATAGCGTTTCTGTCCAGACAGGCTGGTACTCAGGACCAGAAAGATAGTGAGGGTAATAATGCTTCTGAAGTTCATTTCAAGTCAGTTTTCGGTTGTAGCCTGCTATTTAATCAGCCACCAGATACTTTGATCGGTGACCTGAGGCTAGCATAAATCTACATTGCTTTGATCGGCAGGACAAACCTTGGCAACACTGTTTTGACCGGCCAAAGTGGATGAAGAGTTTTTTCTGTACCTACTTTTACGGAACTTCCCTGAAATAATTGCGTTGGCCAGTATCTGAGACATATGCAGTCATTTGAAACATTTCTGAGAAGTTTTCATACAGTAAACAAGGCTGTGCTGGAGGAATATATTTCACTCTGGAAAGAAGTGAAGGTTGCTAAAAAACAAACTCTGACAGTGCCCGGCCAGGTTGAAAAACACCTGTATTTCATCAAAGAGGGCATACAAAAGTCTTACTACCTGCACGGTAGTAAAGAACATGTCATTGCCTTTGCTTACCCACCTTCGTTCAGCGGTATCCCTGAGTCTTTTTTTACACAAACACCTTCCAGATATTACCTCGAGTCTATCACCGAAGCCCAGCTTTTGCGAATCTCATTCGGCCAGCATCAACAATTCATGGAGGGCCATCGCGAAATTGAAACCCTGTTTCGCAAGGTCACAGAATTCTTTCTGAATGGAGTCATTCAGCGACAGCATGAGATCATGGCACTGGATATGGAAGACAGGTTTACTGCTTTTGTAAAAAGGAGTCCACACCTGCTACAGCTAATCCCCCAGAAAGACCTGGCTTCTTACCTGAGAATTGACCCTACCAACTTCAGCAAACTCATTAACCGCATTCCTATCTGAAATCTTGGTCCCGACCAAGAAATATTGTGAGGAACAACCCGAGTTTTGATCATCAACAATTAATGATCACAGAAAACTCAGTATATGAAAGCGACAAAATTCCTGGGGTTTATAGCCCTCGTGCTCATTTCGGGTAGTATTTATTCACAATCAAACCAAAGCAGTATGACCAACACAGCCATCGTTCGAAAATTTCTGGATGGGTTCAACCATCCCGAAAAGATACAGACCTCACTCGCCTTACTGGCGGATGACTATCACTTTAAAAACCCTTTGGTGGAACTCAAATCCAAGGCTGAGTTTATCGTCCTGGCTCAGGGAATAAGCCAGGTACTAACCGGGGTGGAAATTCTTCATACGGCCGAAAACGGTGAATGGGTAGCTGTCAACTATGTATTCAAATCGTCTCTGCCGGGGCTGGAACGCAATATCGCCACCGAGTGGTTCAGACTGGAAGGGGGGATCATCAGAGAGTCACACCTGATCTATGATGCTTCCGAATGGAGAAAAGTCTATGCTGCTATGGAGAAGTGAGATTCCTGAAACGAAAAGAGGCAATCACCATTCAGGTATTGCCTTTTCGCCACCTGATTAAAGTCAGATAAGATGCTGATCGACTACGGATTTAGCTTCTTATTATTCTTATGCCTGTTCTTGTCACGTGAGGTCTTTCGTTCCATCCGGGCTTCCCAGGCACTTTGCAGGTCCACTCCGGTCTGGTTGGCCAGGCAAACCACAACGAACATCACATCTGCCAGCTCTTCTCCCAGGTCCTTGTCCTTGTCAGATTCCTTTTCAGACTGCTCTCCATAACGTCTGGCAATGATACGGGCGACCTCTCCCACCTCTTCGGTGAGCTGCGCCATATTGGTAAGCTCATTGAAATAACGCACACCAAACTCTCTGATCCAGTCATCGACCTCCAGTTGTACTGACCTGAGTCCTTTTGTTTCTTCACTCATTTTATTTCTTGTCTTTAGTATCTATGATGATGGTGACAGGTCCGTCATTGACCAATGCCACCTGCATATCTGCGCCAAACTCACCGCTGCCTACAGGCTTACCCAGATCTCTCGCCAGTTGCTCCTTGAAGGCTTCATACAGGGGAATGGATATGTCCGGTTTGGCAGCTTTTAAGTAAGAAGGCCGGTTTCCCTTCTTAGTACTGGCATGGAGTGTAAACTGGCTGATCACCAGTGCATCCCCCTCCACATCGAGCAAGCTTCTGTTCATCACGCCCTCCTCATCCGGAAAGATGCGGATATTCACAATCTTGCGGCTCAGCCAGTCAATGTCCTCCTGACTATCTGCTTCTTCAATGCCCAGAAGTACCATCACCCCCGTTTTAATGGCTGATTTCACCTCTCCGCCAATGCTTACCGAAGACTCTGAGACTCTTTGAATTACTGCGATCATAACGCTGCAAAAGACCTCATAAATACTGTATTATTCAAGTAGTACCCTGTTATTACTCTGTGAAGACTGGCCGTTATGCTCATCGTTTAACCTGGCGAAATGAATGAGTATTAACATGCTCTTTTCTATTCTGGCAGAGTAAAGCACCTTGAAGGAGGCAAGTGCAGGGAATTCGCTGCAAACAAAAAGCATCAGGAAAGGCTCAGCAGGTAAAACTGAATTTCCGCTGAAATCATTAAATTTCGCTTCATGCGCATTCCGCAATACTGGCTCTACATTTTTTCACTGGTTACTACCGGATTATTCTTTTTCTATCAACAAAGCCAGCCTGCGCTCAGCTACGATTTTGCGCCTCAGTTTGACGGTAACGACTATCGGGCCATTCACGATTACTTTGTAGGTAACCTCAATGAATATCAGGTACCTTTCCCTTTTCATTCGCGTATACTCATCCCCTGGCTGGCAGCACAGTTGAACACGGGTAACATCATCGCTGATTTTCAGTGGATCAACCTGGCTTTCTCACTCCTTTCAGTCTTTGTGCTTTTTCGGTTATGGCGTAGCCTGGGCTTTGAGTTAAAATGGTTTTTCATAGGGTTTGGCTGGCTTCTGCTCCACTGGACCGGTATGATCCGGCTCAATGCTTTTGACCCCATCACGGTGGACGTGCCTCTTTTCTTTTTTCAGGCCTTGTTCATCTGGTTGATTTTCAAGCGAAAATTCATCTGGCTCCTCCTTCTTGGTCCCATCGCTACGCTACAGAAGGAATCATTTATTGCTATACTCATTGTTCTTACAGCTTACGGTTGGTATCACAACAGAAAAGAAGATGATGGCTATTTTGACCTGAAGTGGATTCTGGGAGGGCTCCTGCTTTCTGTCCTGGCCAAAACAGCCGTAAACCACTACTTCCCTCCGCTGGAAGCAGGCAAAGGGTCCATTATCACATTATTGTATCATGCCAAAGAAGCAGTGCTCAACCCCTTTGAACTCGTACGCTGGCTGGTAGCAGCTTTTGTAGCCTTCGGTCCACTCTTACTGGCCGGAGTATTCAGAGTGGCTAAGGGCTTTCATTACGACAACCGGAGAAATCTGCTGATGCTCTTCTCAGGTCTTTACCTGGCCTTTGGCATACTGGCTGGTGGTGACATGACACGGATTATTTATCTGGGCTTTCCCTTTATCATGACCTGGATGATGTACGAGTTCCGGGAACTGAACACCAAGACGCTTTGGATACTGGTATGCCTGTCCCTTCCGCTGACTTTCCTGATCAAAACGATTCCGGACCCAGCCTTTGAGTGGGAACGCTGGCAGAACTGGTATCCCGAGTTCGCTTCAATGGAAACCATGGCGTTTTTCGGAGCTTACCTGACCCTGACAGTAGCCGTGTTAATTAGCCTGAGAAAAAAACTTATTGGTGCGTCCTGAGCCCCTGCCCCCTCTTACCTTCAGAAAGCACCGCTGTCCATTTTCTCTGAGGTCTGACCAATCTTTAAGCATATCTTCTTTAACAATTCTATAATTCGAATTTAGAAAATCAGAAAGGTATGCCTTTAGGTGGATCAGGTAGTGAAATGATTAACTCTGTTAAAAACAACAGAAAACTCTCTCACAGAAGAAAGCCCCTAAAGCAATTACTGAGTGAAAACGCTCCCATCAATACCCAAAAAGTCGAGTACACATTTAAGAAGGCCACTCCGGAAGAGATGGCGCTGCTTAAACAGAAGATTGCCAGAGACAAAAGAAGAAGTATCGTTCTTCGAAGCATCCTCCTGATAACTCTCACAATACTCGGAGCATATGTGCTCAATCTCCTTTTTACATAAAAAAGGTTGAAGCTTACACCTCAACCCTTATTTCATTCAATATTTCCAATTCTTTATTCCCCCTCCTGCTACATCCTTCTCATAATCTCTGACTGGTAGAAATAGCAGCCTTTATCTTCTTGTTTGGCTACTTTCATCATAGAATCAGCCACCTTATCTGCATGAATGGGATGGTACTTTTTCCAGGGTCCGAAAAACGGAATAATCCTGGTAATGGCCTGGGCAAAACTCTCTCCCGGCCTGCTTTCACCTCGTTTACCTCGCAGCAAGCTCGGTTTAAAGATGTAGATGGTTCGATAATTCAAAAATGAGATCTTATCCTCCAGTTCTCCTTTCACTTTGTTGTAAAAAATACGGGAACGCATGTTGGCCCCCTGGGCACTTACCAGAAAGAAGCGACTACCCCCTGCTTTTAAGGCGCGTTTTGCCAATTCATAGGGATACGTGAAATCCACCCTTCGAAAGGCATCCTTAGAACCTGCCTTCTTCATGGTGGTTCCGAGGCAACAGAAAACGTCATCCCCTTCGGGAAAGTCTTCCATCTCTTCTAGTGTATTAAAATCTGTTGTGTGCTCCTTCAGTTTCTCGTGCTGAAGGCCTAGGGGCTTCCTGACCAGCGCAATGACCTGACCATAGTCATCGCTTTTGAGTAATAATTGAGTTAATGACCGGCCAATCAGACCGCTTGCACCGGCAATGATTGCTGTTTTTTGTTCCATACACCTAAAATAGCCAAAATTTCATTTTGTAGGGTAATCCCCCTATCCCTGGCATACCAAAGGTGCATTTCTTCATTTAACTCACTGTAACTCTTCTCTTTACTCACTTTATTATCCATTACCAGCTTCTGCATAGGTGCAGGTCTGGGGCCCCAGGTACCTAAAACTGTCAGGGTCTCAGGATCCAGTACAATCAGCTTGGGAATAGATCTGCCTCCATCAGTGAGGAACTCATCCATCACCTGCAGATTCTCATCTCTTAAAATCAGTTTGAGATTGATCAAAGGATTAATTTCTGCCATTTTATTAATCAGAGGCAGGTTCTGAGCGGCATCACCACACCAGCCCTCAGTCAATACCAGCCAGGTCACAGGCTTTTTAATATCCAGCAATCTTTCCTGTAATTCGGGAGTAATCTTGGCGATCTTCTCCCACTTTTTCATACGCTTTTGAT
>DIYF01000140.1 GCA_002427745.1 Roseivirga sp. UBA6061
GTTCGAATCCCTCTCTCTCCGCATAAGAAAAGGAAGAGAAGAGTTATTGATCAGTCCCTGAATGATTTAAGTGTTAAATTGGGGCGGATTGGTTCGAAATATGCGCTTTACAAACCATCAACTAAAAACTTAAGTATTAATTTCTTTTCACGACAATTATTAATAATTTAGAAACCGTTTTAACCTTTATTAATCAAAACTAGACTATGAAAAAGTTATTCTCCTTATTGATGATTTTGAGTGTCATGACACTCGGATTCAATATTAATGCGCAGGATGCAGATACGACCGGTACTGCTTCTGATACGACTGAAGTAGCTGCTCCAGATCCGATTCCTGAGAATCCTGTTTACGAAACAGAGGAAGAGCCTGTGACTTTTACACAACAGATCAAAGCTAAGTTCATCGAAGGTGATCCAGGCTTCATGGCATTGCCATTATTGTGTTTGATCCTCGGTCTCGCTATCGCTATTGAAAGAATCATCACTTTGAACCTGTCTACTACCAATACTACCAAGCTTCTCGCCAAAGTGGAAGATGCTCTGGAGTCAGGTGGAGTAGAAGGCGCAAAAGAAGTAACTAAAAGTACCAGAGGTCCTGTGGCTTCTATCTTTACTCAAGGCTTAATGAGAATGTCTGAGGGTATCGAAATGGTAGAAAAATCAGTGATCGCTTACGGTTCTGTTGAAATGGGCCGACTGGAAAGAGGTCTGGTTTGGATTTCACTGTTTATCTCACTGGCACCAATGCTTGGTTTCATGGGTACAGTAATTGGTATGATCGCGGCATTCGATGCTATTCAGGCAGCGGGTGATATCTCTCCTTCACTGGTAGCAGGTGGTATTAAGCAAGCACTTTTGACTACAGTTGCTGGTCTGATCGTTGCGATTATCCTTCAGCTATTCTACAACTATTGTGTATCTAAAATCGACTCTATTGTTAACTCAATGGAAGATGCGTCAATCTCTTTGGTTGACCTGCTGGTAAAGCACAATCTGTCTAAGTAATTCATCTAAAGAGCTAGATTATGAATCAAGATCAATGGATAGACTTAGGGCTGTATGCTTCCTATATCCTGGCGGGTATAGCAGTGGTGGCAGCTGTTGTAATGAACCTTATTAATGCACTGAAAGATCCTAAGACACTGATTAAAAGTGTTGCCGGTATCGCTGTGCTGGGAATCGTATTCCTTATAGGATACTCTATGGCTCCGGAAGTTTTGGATTCAGCGTCAAGAGTGGCTTTTGAAAATGCCAAGTTTGATGTGAATGCAGAATCAACAGGAAAAGCCTACAAACTGGTAGGTGGAGCAATGACCACAACGTTGGTACTGGTAGTAATTGCCGTTGTGGGTTTAGTATATTCTTCTGTAGCTAAACTAATCAGGTAGTATTATGGCAAAAAGTAAAAACAGAGGAAGTGAAGAGGTGAATGCAGGCTCTATGGCCGACATCGCATTCCTGCTCCTGATCTTCTTCCTGGTAACTACTCAAATTGCCACCAATAAAGGACTTACGCTGTTACTTCCTCCGAAGCAGGAGGAAGATGAGCCGATTGAAATCAAACAGCAACAACGTAATATCTTTAAGATCCAGGTGAACTCTCTGGACAGACTATTGGTGGAAGACGAACCACTTGAAGATGTATCACAGATTCGTGATATGGTATATGACTTCGTGTTGAACTTTGGCTCTCCAAGCCAGGTAAAGAAGGGTAAGAAAGGAGCAGAAGTGAGTGAGGTGGAAACCTACAATTCGCTGCCGGCTTCTATGAAGTCTTATATAAGCAGAAACCTTGGCTCTTCAGAGTCATCAGACGGACCGGCTTCGGCTATTGTATCTGTAAAAGCTGACCGGGGTAGTAGCTACGAGATTTTCATCTCTATTCTGGATGAACTGAACGCGGCATACAACAAGATTTACGGAGAAAGAGTAGGCCTGACGGACGAGGAGTTCAGAAAGCTTAACCGTAATGATCCTCGGGAGAAAGCGCTTTACGATGAGGCCAGATCCGGAATTCCTAAGGCGATTTCTATAGCAGAACCAACTAAATCAGCAGAGTAATATGTCTAAGTTTAAGAAAAAGAGTGAATCCAGTCAGGATATCCCTACTGCTGCACTGCCAGACATTATCTTCATGCTGCTGTTCTTCTTTATGGTAACTACCGTACTGAGAGAAACAGAGTTGAAAGTTGAGCAAAGAATCCCCCGTGCCGAGCAATTGGTAAAGCTTGAGAAGAAAAAGCTGGTTTCTTACATCTATGTAGGTAAACCAAAAGATAAAGCTTTGGGAGATGAACCACTTATTCAAACCAATGATGTGTTTATCGGCATCGATGGTATTGTACAGTGGGTGAATACTGAAAAAGATCAGTTGAGTGAGGTAGAAAGAGATCAGATCACCATTTCAATGAAGGTGGATAAAGAGACGAAAATGGGAATTATCGTTGATATCCAGACAGAGTTGAGAGAGGCAAATGCCAGAAAGATCATGTACTCTGCACCAACGAAGACTGAAGACAATTAAGAATAACTTATCTAGTGATATAGAAGCCCTGACGTTAGCCGTCAGGGCTTTTTTGTTGTTTATATGTATTCAACTATTTGCTTAGTTGATAAATAACTAATACATTAGTTAATGAAGTTTTCAGTAAAATCCCAGACACAGCAGGACATTCCTACCGCTGCACTACCCGATATTATTTTCATGCTTTTGTTCTTCTTTATGGTTTCTACCATTATGCGTGAGACAGAGGTGAGAGTCACTCAAAAAATTCCACGGGCAGAGCAGTTGGTCAAACTGCAGCGCAAAGACCTGATTGCCCATCTATATGTCGGTTTGCCTAAGGACTCCGGGTATGGAAAAGAACCCGTGATACAGGCAGATGGCGTCTTCATAGATGTTGGGAAAATAGGAGCCTGGGTGGAGGAGGTGCGTGCTGGTTTATCTGAAGAAGAAAAAGACCAGTTAACGGTATCGTTCAAAGTAGATAAAGAAGTGCAGATGGGTCTGATTGTAGATATTCAAACAGAGCTTAGAAAGGTGAATGCCAGGAAGATCATATACCAGAGTCCCAGGAAGGAAGAGGAATAAACCGGACCGATTAATTTTCCTATATTCAGTCCGTTTTAACCTGAGGACTGTATGAAACAACCGGAGCTGAATAACAAACGGATCACCAATGCCTGGTGCATGTATGACTGGGCCAACTCAGTCTACTCGCTCACTATTGTTACGGCTGTTTTTCCTATGTACTATGAAGCGGTCACTACCAGTGATACAGGAGACAAGACCGTGGAGTTCTTTGGCTGGGCGCTACCCAATACTGTACTTTATTCTTATGCTCTTTCATTGTCTTTTCTGCTCACGGCAGCTATGCTGCCACTTTTAACCGGTATTGCGGATTACAGTGGTAAGAAAAAGGGTTTTCTCAAGGCCTTTGCCTACCTGGGATCTGTGGCCTGTGCTGGCATGTTTTTCTTTGATGGGGGCAACATTGAGTATGGCATGCTCACAGTCATTCTGGCCAGTATAGGTTATTCAGGGAGCCTTGTGTTTTATGATGCCTACCTGCCTGAAATTGCTACCCCCGATCAGTATGACAGACTCAGTGCCCGGGGATATTCCTTTGGTTACATAGGAAGCGTAATCCTCCTTGTTTTCAATTTGTTGATGATTCAGATGCCAGGAGTATTCGGGTTGCCTGAGGATTCTCCATTACCTGCGCAGATATCCTTTGTCACGGTAGCTGTCTGGTGGGCTGCCTTTTCACAAATTCCCTTCAAAAGGTTGCCTACCAATGTTTATGACCGTAAGGTGACGGGTAAATACTTCACCAAGGGCTATGAAGAAATCAGAAAGGTGTACAAAAGCCTTAAGGATTTGCCAGATCTGAAAAGGTATCTGCTGGCCTTCCTGTTTTATAACGCGGGTGTGCAGGCGGTTATGTATCTGGCCACACTTTTTGGCACAAACGAGCTGGAAATGGAAGCAGGTGCCCTCATTATGACGGTTTTGATTATTCAGGTTGTAGCCATAGGTGGTGCCTATATTTTTGCCCGGGTTTCAGAGAACAGAGGAAACGTCTTCTCACTCTCTGTCATGATCCTCATATGGGTAGGAGTGTGTATTGCTGCCTATTTTGTTAACTCACAGAACCAATTCTTTGCGTTGGCCTTTGTGGTAGGGCTGATCATGGGGGGCATTCAGGCACTTTCCAGAGCCACTTATTCCAAACTGATTCCGGAAAACACAATAGATCACGCTTCTTACTTTAGTTTTTATGATGTTACCTACAATGTATCTCTGGTAATGGGCACTTTTGCTTATGGCTTTGTAGACCATCTTACCGGGAGTATGAGAAACAGCGCACTGGCTCTGGGTGTCTTCTTTGTGTTGGGAGGTCTTTTACTGAGAAAAGTAGTCCTTAAACCCACAGGTAAGCCTGTTTCCTGATAACTCCCCTCTGTCAAGTACAAACTCCATTTTTCGCAAACGTTTGCAATGAATTAACCGCTCGGAATGGAGGATAAGCCCCTTTTATTGGCTATTATTGATAGTTATAAAATTTGAATTCGGAGCTTAATTAGACAATCGTTTGTGATGGAACGATATCCGGATTGAGGATTTAGACTTAAAATATTAAAAGAGCATGAAAAAATTAGTTTACACCCTGAGCGGTGTATTGGCGATGATGTGCGCCTTTACCGCCTGCGACAATGGTAACGCAGATTTCGAAATTATCGATGTTGCCCCCAGTATTACTTTTGGTGAGGTCGGAGCCTTCTTCGATAACGCAGCCAACAGTATTTCCATTACCGTAAAAGATGGTAATGAAGGTTTTTCGCAAAGTACCATTGGTTCGGTGACTTACGTGGTAAATGAAGTGGTTGATGAAAACACAGAAAACGAGATAACAAGTGGTTCAGTAACGGCTACAGGAACGCTCGCTACAACCACTATCGACTTTGCCGCTGGTTCGTTGCCTCCTGCTGACTACAAAGTAATTGTGACAGCTACAGACTCTAATGGCAACAGCGATTCAGCCGAAGTGACTTTCTCAATGTTCCAGGGTTTTACCACAATAGGCATCATTGGTGATGCTACTCCTGGTGGCTGGGGTGCTGACACTGACATGACTGACGTGGGTGACGGGGTGTATGAGATTACACTCGCTTTGCAGGCATTATCCGTTAAGTTCAGAGCTGATGATGCCTGGGATGTTGCATGGGGAAGCACCGATTTCCCTTCAGGTACAGGAGATGTGACCGGTGGAAGTCCAAACATTCCAATTCCTGAAGCTGCTACTTACAAGGTTACGTTTGACACAAAGAACGCTGCCTACAATTTCGAGAAGCAGTAAGCGATCAGAAAACAATTGAAAAGCCCATGAACAATGGGCTTTTTTTATCTACAAACTAATCTCTTATGGTGAGAAATTTTACCCTTAGTCTTTTATTGTTCTTCACATGTATCGGTGTGTCCGCTCAGATTGTAACACTGGAGCCGTCAACCGCCAGCGGAGATGATGAGATAAAGATCATATTTGATGCCACCCAGGGTGATGGTGGATTAGTAGGAGCTACCAAAGTGTATATGCACGGTGGTGTGGTCATTGATGCCCCTGACGGTACTGCCTGGACCAACGTAGTAGGCAACTGGGGTATGGATGATGGCGTTGGTCTGATGACCAAGGTGAGCGGTGAAGACAATAAATGGGAGATTACGCTCAACCCCAGTGCCAGAGCATATTACACCGTGCCGGAAGGTACCAATATGTTCCGGTTGTCTATGGTGTTCCGAAACGCAGATGGTTCTGCCAAAGGGGCTGGTACCCCTGGTAATATCAACGGAGGTATTGTTACCGGCAATGGTGATATCTACATGGACCTCAACTTTGGTGAGTTTGTCAATATTGATAACCCGGGTGAAGAAACCTTCTTTTCAGAAGCAGGCCAACCTTATACCATTACAGCATCGGCCTCAGCCGATGTGACTACGATGAGCATCCTGCTGGATGAAGGAAACGGATTTGAAGAAAAAGCTACTGTCAACTCAGGAACTACGATTAGCTATGAATTCACCCCGGAAGCAGATATTACAGGTACACTCAAAGTCACAGCCACTATCAACGGACAGGACGTGGAGAATTCACAGGCTTTTAACCTGCGACTGGTAGGTGCTACACAGGCTCAGGCATTACCGGCCGGAGTGGTGAAGGGTATCAACTATCATGATGACCTGACCAAAGTAACCTTAGTGTTGGAAGCTCCGGGTAAAGACTTTGTTTATGTGGTAGGGGATTTTAATGACTGGCAGATTAATTCAGACTATCTGATGAATGTAACACCGGATGGCGAGCTCTTCTGGCTGGAGCTAACCGGTCTGACGGCCAATCAGGAGTATGTGTTTCAGTATTGGGTAGACGGTACAATTACCATTGGCGATCCGTATGCCGATAAGGTGGCCGACCCCTGGAACGATGAATTTATTCCTGCCTCAGTACACAATGCAGTACCTGCCTACGACCGTCAGGATTTGGCGATCGCTACCACCTTCCAGACAGGACAGACACCCTTTGAATGGGCTGCCTCAGAAGATACCTGGCAACGACCAGCCAAGGAAGACCTGGTAATCTATGAGCTGTTAGTTAGAGATTTCATAGGTTCTCATGATTATAAAGACCTGGTAGATACTTTGAGTTATCTTACAAACCTGGGAGTGAATGCTATTGAGCTAATGCCCATTATGGAGTTTGAAGGCAATGAATCATGGGGATATAACCCAATGTATTTCTTTGCTCCTGACAAATATTATGGCACCAAGGATGACCTGAAAGCCTTTATCCAGGCCTGTCATCAAAATGGTATAGCCGTTATTCTCGATATGGTGCTGAACCATGCATTTGGACTCAATCCGAATGTGCGTATGTACTGGGATGCCGCTAACAACAAGCCTTCGGCAGACAGCCCCTGGTTCAATCAGGATGCCACACATCCCTTTAATGTGGGCTTTGATTTTAATCATGAGAGTACTTATACGCAGGATCTTGTAGATTCGGTGAACGCCTATTGGGTCTCTGAATACCACTTTGATGGTTATCGCTTCGATTTGTCCAAAGGGTTTACACAAACCAACAACCCCAATGATGTGGGTGCCTGGGGTAACTATGACCCGACTCGTGTGGCACTGCTCGAGCGTATGGCTGATAAACTATGGGAAGTGGACGATGAAGCCTATGTGATTCTTGAACACTTTGCTGATAATACAGAAGAGACTATTCTTGCTGACAAGGGAATGATTCCCTGGCGCAATATGGTGTTTTCATACTATCAGTCACTGGGAGGAGATGCCAATCAGGACTTCTTCGGAGCAACCGCCACATCTCATGTTACCTACATGGAGAGCCACGATGAGCAGCGTCAGATTTTTGAAGTCATGATACATGGCCAAAGCAGAGGAAGCTACAACACCAGAGACCTGGAAACGGCTCTGGACAGGCTCAAGATGAACGCAGCTTTTATCTATCTGCTACCCGGAGCCAAAATGCTGTGGCAGTTTGGTGAGCTGGGGTATGACATCGATATTGATCAGAATGGCCGTACAGGGAACAAGCCGCTGGTTTGGGGAGACGGAAGCCTTGGATACTATGAGGATACCGAGAGAAAAAAGGTATATGATGCTTTTGCGGCCATTATCAATTTGAGGACGGACAATGTTGCCAATTTCTCGAATGCTACAGTTACTTCCAACCTAAGCGGAGAAACCCGCAGAATCGAAATAGACGGAGATGAGTTTGACGTGATTGTCATTGGTAATTATGGCTTGCAGGATCGGAATATCAATGCCGACATGACCCAGACGGGAGATTGGCACGATTACATTACAGGAGAAACCATCAGTATTACTGACGTCAATTATACGGTGCCTCTGCGGGCAGGTGAATTCAGAATCTATACCTCTCAAAGAAAGTCTGAAGGTTTTGGAGATATTGTAAATGTATATAATCAGCTGGTCACCAGTATTGAAGACGAATTGCCGGGCTTCTCTTACTATCCTAACCCTTCTTCAGGGGTAATCAACTTCAGCGGTGAAATTCCCGGAGTGCCTCGCAGTATTAAGATCTTCGATATTAACGGCAATCAGGTGCAAAGCCATGATTTGGTCAATGGAAGACTCGAACCCCTGAACGTTTCAGGAATGAAGAGCGGGCTGTATCTCATGCGAATTTATACAGACGACAACCGCTATACACTGAAATTGATGGTGGAGGACTAGTGGATTAGTCTTATCTAAGTCATGAAAGCCGTTTCAGATATATCTGGGACGGCTTTTTTTAGCTTCAGACACAGTTGCCAGGGAACAGATTCAGCCACAAGGAATTTACCAGTAGACAGCATAGAGTGCAGCCAGAATCAAGACAATTCCCATGGCCAGCGCATTGAAGGTAGCTGTTGTTTTAAAAAGAGAAGGTTCTATCTCAATGGCTTTATCAGATGCCGCCCGACTGGTACCAAAAGATATCGCAACGATCAGAGCGGATAAGATAAGGAATACCAGTCCCATTTGATCGAGAAAAGGCATGGCTGGAAATATCAAATCTACGCCAATGCTGAAAGGCACAGAAGATATGGCTGTCCAGAGAGCTGCCGTTGAGGTGGTGCGTTTCCAGAACAGGCCAAACAGGAAGAGTACGACAATACCGGGACTGACATAGCCGGTGTATTTTTGAATAAACTGAAATACCTGCTCCTGGCCGCCCAGTAAGGGCTGAGCCACCAGTACAGCAATGGCTACAGAGCAGAGCCCGACAATGCGACCAACCATCACCAGCTTGGTTTCTGAGGCCTCGCGATTAATAAAGGGCTTGTACAGGTCCATGGTAAAGATGGTGGCTGTGCTGTTCATCATGGAGCTCAGGGAAGAAAGAGCCGCGGCAATAAGGGCCGCAAATGCCAGTCCTTTGATACCGGTTGGTACCAGGTTGCCGAGTAGCCAGGGATAGGCCTCATCGTAGCGGGTTACATCGGCCTCCAGTACAAAGGCAGCGATGCCGGGAATGACGACAATCAGCGGGAGCAATAACTTCAGATAACCGGCAAAGGCCAGCCCTTTCTGGGCTTCGCCTATATTCCGGGCTGCCAATGCTCTCTGGATGATATATTGGTTACACCCGAAATAGCTCAGGTTGGCTATCCACATTCCTCCGATCAACACACTGATACCCGGGAGGTCTTTATGAAAAGGACTGTCTTTGCTGAGGATCATATCAAACTTCTCAGGCACCTTATCTACCAGTACCCTAAAACCCTCTATGGGGCCAGCGCCTCCACTGACACTGTCGAGAGCCAGATAGGTAGTTACCAGTCCACCAAATACAAGAAAGATTACCTGTATTACATCGGTCCAGGCAACGGCCTTGAGACCACCGTAGATGGAATAGGCAATGGCTACAAAGGCCAGCCCGAGAATAGATTGTGTAATACTAATGCCCAGTACAAGACTCAGGGCAAGTGATGAGAGATACAGAACAGTTGTCAGGTTGACAAATGTGTAGAGTAAGACCCAAAAGATGGCCAGAATGGTTCGTATGCGGCTGTCATAACGTATCTCCAGAAACTGGGGAAGCGTGAAGATGCCCTTTTTGATAAACACAGGAAGCAGGAATTTTGCTACCAGAATGAGGGTGATACCACCCATCCATTCATAAGATGCAATACCCAGCCCTATAGCATAGCCAGAACCCGACATGCCGATAAACTGCTCTGCCGAGATATTGGCCGCAATGAGTGAAGCACCAATGGCCCACCAGGGCAGGGCCTTTCCTGCCAGGAAATAGTCTTTAGAGTCTTTTTGATGTCCTTTTTTCTCTCTGGACATCCAAAGCCCGAAAGAGACAATGAGCAGCCCGTAACAGATAAAAACTATAATATCAGTGCTGGAGAAATTCATCAGGCCTTGATTGTGTCAAGCGTAATAATAACGTTTATTAATAAGAGATAAAAGGAGGATTTCCCTGATATTACCTGCTCAGCTGAGCGAACCACCTTTGACCTTTTGCAGCCATAGTATAGTAAGAAATTGAGATAATTTTGACTTTTAGTCAATGTGCTTTTTCGGAGTGTCGACCATATTTACTTAATTGCCGCTCACCTGATGATCAATTTTTGCTCTGATGACAACCGGCACTACACCTAAGAAAGATTATAACTCAAATGACCGTTTTCTTTTCGCGGTTGACTGCATCGTGTTTGGTGTGTCCGGTAACAAACTGCAATTACTGGTTTTTGAGAGGGAAGTGGAGCCCCTGGCGGGGGAGTGGTCTCTTCTCGGCTCTTTTATTGAAAAAAATGAGTCCACCGCTGATGCGGCCTCCCGTGTCCTGCTTGAGCTTACAGGTCTGGACAACATTTACATGGAGCAGCTACACTGCTTTGCCACACCAGACCGTGATCCGGGAGGTAGGGTGGTTTCGGTGGCCTATTGGAGTCTGATAAAAATTAACCAGAACGACAGGGAGTTCAATGTAGACAACCATAAAGCCAGGTGGGTTTCGATAGATGAAATGCCCGGTTTGATTCTCGATCATGGCGAGATGGTGAACATGGCTATTAAAAGATTAAGGGAGCGAGCCAGGTTTTACCCGGTGGGCTTCGAACTGGTGCCCCGGGAATTCACGCTGAGGCAGCTCCTCTCTGTGTATGAAGCGATCTTTGATCATAAAATCGATGACAGGAATTTCAGAAAGAAGATTTTGAAATCGGGCCTGCTGACCCCACTGGACAAAAAGGACAAGACTACCTCAAGAAAAGGCTCTTTTCTCTATGAGTTTAATAAGGGAACCTATCGCCAGCTTCAGGATAAGGGCTATAATTTTGAGTTCTGACTGAAAACAGGGCTGGCAGCAGCGCGGTTTTGAAAAGACCAAAGAAGGTGAATTGAATGCAGCCTATAACTTATGGTACTCCCGAATGCAATTCACCCATGTTATTAGGTAAGTAGTCTCGCAGACTTTATATTATGGTTTGGGTCAGTATTTATTTCTTCTGAAGAACTCAGTGCTGCCTGTGTGAGTGACCGGTTTATCCGGCAGCTTAGTACTTACTACTGTACCTCTGCAATTACCACTGTCTATGAAGAAGCACTTTTTCAGGAGCTTGATCATATCGTTTACTGCATTCATGTGCTTTCCTGTGTTAGCACAAGAGAGGGGTGTACAGATAAAAGAAATCGGCACGCCTTTTATTAATAGCTATAACCCGGAGGAACAAGGCGCCCATCAACAAACTTACAGCATAGCACAAAGTGAGGGCGGTCTCCTCTATTTCGGCAATGTCACCGGTATTCTTGAGTTTGACGGCCAGCTATGGCGGGTAGACCGAACCATGGCCGAAGATGCCTTCAAAGATGTAGCTGTAGGGCCCGATGGCCGTATCTACGGAGTTACCAAGAGTG
>DIYF01000125.1 GCA_002427745.1 Roseivirga sp. UBA6061
TGGCGGTACCGGTGGTTCTCCCACACCTGTCGGTTCTGCATCACTTTGTACCAAATGCACCTGAATATCCCCGGGAGCCTGGTTCATTCGGGTGAGGTGATAGTCGTTGAAATTGCTCTGCTTCACGCGGCCATTCTCTACGTCCATTTTGGTATAAAGGGCCAGACTCATACCGAAAATAGCTCCTCCTTCAAACTGAGCCCTGATGCGTTCCGGGTTAACGGCCACACCACAGTCTACCGCATAATGTACCTCGGGAATACTCAGCCTGCCTCCTTCTGCTTTTACGCGCACCACACAGGCCACATATGTCAGGAAACTACGATGGGCGGCTATACCCATTCCTTCTCCTTTGGGTAATTTTCTGCCCCAGGCACTTTTCTCCGCTACCAGCTCAATTACTTTCCGGAGGCGTGCTGTATCTGACTGATAGCGTGCGGGAGATTCTCCGTAATTCCAGAACTGTGGTGATCGCTGAGTAAAATCAATGGTTCGGTCAGGCCCAAGCAAGTCTAACAGGTTATCCTTCGGATCCATTTTACGGGCATGGGCTATTTCGTCTAAAAAAGAACCTATGCCAAAAGCATGATTGATATTGGCTACAGAGCGCATCCACCCAATCCTCACCCCGGCAGGGTCTGCCTGCCCTACTTCCATTTTGAGATTGGGAATATCATATGGAAAATCTTCCAGCCCCTGTCCTGCTTCAGCACCACTCATCTGATTAGCCCCCAGATTGGCCGTGCCGGAGATACTGGGAAATGCAGATCGGTGATTCCAGGAAGTCACCTTATTGTTCGCATCAATGGTAGCTGTAAGTTTTTGTGCACTCTGCGCATGGTAAAAACCATGGTGAATATCATCTTCTCTTGTCCAGGTAAGCTTGACAGGGCAGTTACAGGCTTTGGATACCATGGCTGCTTCAGCTACAAAATCCGGTTTGGCTTTTCGGCCAAAGCCTCCTCCCAATAAGGTTACATTGAACTTTACTTTATCCGGGCTCATACCGGCAATTCCTGCCACCACGCCCCGGGCCCATTGTGGAGACTGGGTAGGCGCCCAGACATCGCAGCCATCCGCACGTACATCGACTACCGCCACAGGAGGTTCCATCGGAGTATGGGCGTAGTGGGGCACAAAGTAGCTGGCTTCTACACTTCTTTGTTCCACAGGAATATCGCCCACCTTGACTCTCACAGAAGCGGGAGTTTCAAGGCCAGTCAGCATTTTTTCCTGTGTCCGGGCAGCATGATAGTTCTTATTCACACCTCCATCCCATTCTATCTTCAGTTTCTCCCGACCCTGAATGGCAGCCCAGGTATTGGTAGCTACTACGGCCACACCTCCCAGTGGCCTGTCAAAACCACCGGGAACGCCCGGAGAGTCCAGCTTAACCGTCTTTTCGACACCGGGTACTTTCAGGGTTTCACTATCATCATAGGAGATCACTTTACCTCCATACACCGGACTGCGGGCAATCACCGCATAGCGCATCCCGGCTGTTTTCTGGTCAATACCATATCCCGCTGTACCTCTGACAATGTCTGTGATATCAGCAGAGGGCATCTTTTTGCCAATGACTCTGAAATCCTTAGACTTCTTGAGTTTCACCTTGTTAGCGGCTGGTACTTCCAGACCAGACGCTGTCTCTACCAGATCACCAAAGCCTAATGCCCTCCGGCTGCCCCTTTCTTTGACCATACCGGTCTCAGCTGCCACAGTATCTACATTGACTCCCCACCTTTGAGCGGCAGCCGTTTCCAGCATCTGCCGGGCTGTAGCTCCCACTCTGCGCATATTGGTATACATGGTGCGAATACTCTTCGATCCATCTGTGTTCTGGTCTCCGTATTTCGGATGGCCCTCTGCCTGTATTACCTCCACCTGATTCCAGTCAGCCTCCAGCTCATCTGCAATAATACCTGCGAGCGTGGACTTGGTGCCCTGGCCCATCTCGGAGCGGGAAATGATGAGTTTTACCTTGCCTGTCTTTTCTATGGCCACATATACGCTGGGCATGAAATCAGGAACTTCTTCTTTCTGCCCCATGAGCCTGTTGACACTGCCAAGACTGAGGATAAGGCCGGTGACGCTGACTGTTCCCAGCTTCAGGAAGGTGCGTCTTTCAATGGAGTGATTGGTGGCTTCGGTATATACTTCTGAAATCATAAATGCTTTGGTTTTCCTAAAAGAGAAATTACGCAAGCCTGCTTTCTCAGGTCGGTCATGGGCCAGAAAACACTTACTGAACTATAATTCCGGGAATAAAACTGCCATTTAAGGATATAAATCAGGCGAATTTTCGTTCAGGCCCGTACCGGCTTTGTCCACTTTCAGAACATTCTTCAAGTAGCAATTTATGTCAAAACGCCTTCTGAAGATCGGTAAGCGTGATTGCGATCAAAGGCACAGTTTCTGTTCAACTTCCGGCACAACTGGTTAAAGACAATGAAGAAACTGAACACACTCAAATCAATCGCCATGCTTGTACTGGCGATCATAAGCCTGGGGGTTAATGCACAGGCACAAAGCTGTAGAGACCTGGTAGAAGCGGCAAGGAATGGAAACTACGAGCACGTCCGCTCTTTGCTTGACAGAGGTGCGAACCCTGATTGTATATACAATATTCGAAGCGGCCCGAGAACGGCTCTGAACGCGGCAGCCCGTAAAGGAGAAGTCAGAATTGCCAGACTTTTACTGGACCATGGTGCCAAAGTAGATTTTCATGCAAAAGGTGATGCCACTCCTCTCATAGCCGCCAGCCGCGAAGGAGACCTGGCCATGGTAAACCTTTTACTCAGAAATGACGCTGATGCCGATAAGGCGGTAAGAGGTGATGGTTCTCCTCTTATTGCGGCCGTACACAGCGGCAATAAAAAGCTGGTAGCACTACTCCTGAAGCATGGAGCAAACCCGGACAAAAAAGTACGGGGCGATGGTAGTCCGATCGTGGCAGCCACCAATCAGAGAGATACCGACATGCTTGATATGCTGCTGGCAGCCGGTGCAGACACTGACGAGAGTGTACCCGGAGATGGCGGTGCGCTTATCAACGCTGCTCAAAGCAATAACCTGCGGCTGGCTGAAAAGCTCCTGGCTGCCGGGGCCAATGCCAATCAGCAATCTTATGGTGATGGCAGCCCCCTGATTATTGCGGCTGGTAACGGCAACCTGGATATGGTGAGGTTACTGGTAAGATACGGAGCGGATATAGACAAAGGGGTGCGCGGAGACGGGAGTCCTCTTATTGCTGCGGCTGGCAACGGGGATATTGACATAGTAGAATACCTGGTAGAAAAAGGGGCAGACGTAAATATGGAAGTAAGAGGAGACGAAACGCCCCTGATTGCGGCTGCCTGGAGTGGTCACCTGGATGTAGTTAAATATCTTGTGAAAAGCGGAGCTGATGTAAATCAAACGACTGTAGAGAGAGGAAGAACAAGATCAGCCCTGCGTATGGCCGAAAGAGAAGGTCACCGCAGCGTGGTTACTTACCTGAAAGAGCAGGGAGCCAAGCGTTAGACTATTCAAGGCCTCTGAGAGATATTTCCTGAATAAGAAGAAAAAGAGATCATCGCATCCAGATCTGTCATTCCCCAATTTTTCTTGACAAACTCATTTCAGTGTGAAGGAAAATATCAGGAATCTCGTTTTCGATTTTTATAACATACCTGCCTTTGTTGACAGGCCAAATAAAACAGTCCTTAGAGCGATTCCAAGGACTGTTTTTTCAAGCATGATATCCTTTCTTTATGTTGAATTCAGGCTATTGTCACGTAATCAGCCTTATCACTTTCTCATAGACAGGGTCCATACAGGAACCTGAGAGTGATTTACCAGATCTTCCGCAATACTGCCACTCAGCAGATGTAGCAGGCCGGTTCTGCCATGTGTACCGATGGCAATCAGGCAGGCTTTTATATCCTGAGCGAAGTAGATGATACCATCTTCCTCCGTAGCATCATTGTAGATATTGGTAGTGTAATCAGTAAAGCCGTATTTGTTGACAAACTTGTCAAATTCCTCCCTGATCTGTCGATCTGTATGGAAGTGGTTGGGAGTATTCACTTTGACCAGGTGTAAAGTAGCTCCGGTCAGTTTCTGGATTTTTTTCAACTCCTCTACCATACGGGTCTGATCTTCCACCAGGTTGGTCGCAAATACAATGTTTTTAATGCTATCAAGTTCTACCGGTGCTTTTACTGTGATTACCGGACACTTGGAGTAACGCACCACTTTCTCCGTATTGGAACCGATGAGTACTTCTTCCAAACCAGAACTCCCCTTGGTACCCATTACCACCAGCTCTGCTCCACAACGGGCAATCTCCTTAGCGATACCTTTGTAGGGATTACCTACCTCTACCGTACCAGTCATGGCAATGCCATCAAACTCGTCCTGGTTGATGAGCCTGTCCAATTCTTCCCGTGCTCTTTCCATCAGGTGCCCCATCAGTACTTCGTTCTCATTACTCCCCACATTGACCTCTCCCATGGTATTGAAAGAGTGTTGTCCCACACCTTCCAGAATATGCAGGACCATAATTTCTGTATCACCAGACTTACGGGCAATCTCAGCGGCAAATCGCAAGGCATTGTCGGCCTGCTCAGAAAAATCGGTAGGTACTAGAATCGTTTTCATCGTCTTGTGGATTTAAGTTAAAAACTTGATTTATAACAAGTTGCCGACTTTTCCGACAACTACTCCTCCTCTGTTATAGAAACAAAATCGGATACAGTCTCGTTCCCGATACACTCGCTTATATCATCGTTGTTGGTCAGCACAGGACTAACATAGGGGATACCCAGATTGAGACCTCGTAAAATGAAAAGAATACCCACGATGGCCACCAGCTTAGGTGCCAGGTTCCAGACACGCTGCTTGAAGTTCCGGCTCATTACTTTGCCAAAAAAAGCAGCTGCCAGCATCATGGGAAAGGTCCCCAGGCCGAACAGTGCCATATAGAGCGCTCCCCCCTCAACAGAGCCCATAGAAAGTGCCGCGATCAGGGCAGCATAGACCAGTCCGCAGGGTAAAAGGCCATTGAGCATACCTAACGCCAGCTGGGCTCCAAAACCCTTTTTCGCCAATAAACCGCCTATACGTTTTTTCACCCAGAGAATGAACCGGCTCAGGGGCCTCAACAGGGCTTTGTCAGGAATCTCCATACCAAAGAACAGTACTCCCAGGAGCATCATAGCTCCTGCTCCTATAGAAAGCCCCTGTTGCCAGCCGGCCATGGAGAGGGTGCTTCCCAAAATTCCGGCAATTACTCCGAGCAGTGCGTAGGTCACGACACGGCCTGAATTGTAAACAAGCCTCCCTCCCAGCCATTGCCATTTTTTTTGTCTGTTACCCGGAACAGCCCAGGTAATAGGTGCACACATACCCAGGCAGTGAAAACTGCCCAGCAAACCGACCAATATGGCTGTAGAGAGGAGCATTATAAAATCATAGTGGCCTCATTGTAATACTCACGATTCTTTGATTTCCATGAAATCTTCACCTTCCAGAGCCCTCTGGGAAAGCGGGATATATCGAAGGTTTGAAAGCCCTCTTCGTCCAGTAGAATATCAAAGGTCTGGTCCAGGGCTGCACTTGAGGGCCTGAAGAACTGAATGCTTCCTTCATAAACAGAACCTTTCAGTTCAGAAGGAAATTTCAGCTTCGCCTGTCCCTGTTTCTTATCCACAGAAATGGCCGGCTTCTGCGTGAGGCCATCAGTATTCTTAATTCTTTCTATCTGATCTTCATAGGCCAGCTCCTGCTCATAGTAATTGTCTGCTACCAGGCTTATATCCTGCTGCATAGAAATATAAGCCAGTGTAAAAATGACTCCGAAAAAGCCTATAAAGGCCAATATGATTCCTTTTCCCCAATTCATGGTTTTAAAATTATAGGTCCCAGAAAATTCGTTTTAATCTCATCTATCAGTTCATCTCCATTATAGAGTCCCAGCCTGACCCGGGTCTTGGCTCCGGTAAGCTGGTCTTCCGGAATACGGAAGGTAAATATGGCGTCCAGTTTTCCTTTGGCAGGCACATCAATCAAAGGCCCTCCTACTTTCTCCAGAGTTGCCCCCTGAACATCCAGCACCCTGAGTGTCAGCTGCATGGGCTCAGTGGTTTTATTGATAAACTGGATGTTGTAAAGGTTTTGAATCTGATTGTCCTCCACACGCTGAAAGAGCATGCCCGGTACTCTCAGTACGGTGGCCTCTACGTCAGCTCTTCCGGAGATAAATACGGTCAGTAATACAATCAGCAAGGTCAGTACTACGGAGTAACCCGCTACGCGTGGAGTAAAGATGCGATTGTTGCCGGTTTCAATGGCGCTGTGAGAGGTAGGTCTGATGAGGCCGGTTGGCTTCCCTATTTTGGTCATTACATCGTCACAGGCATCTATACAGGCAGTACAGTTGACACATTCCAGCTGTGTACCGTTTCTGATATCAATGCCTGTGGGACAGACATGAACACAGAGCTTGCAATCAATACAATCTCCTTTTTCAGCCTGTACTTCTTTCTTTTTCAGCTTACCTCTGGGCTCTCCTCTGATCCAGTCATACATCACCGCCATGGAATCCTTTACCAGTAAAACTCCCTGCAAGCGACCGTAAGGGCAAACTGCAATACAGGCCTGCTCTCTGAAGAAAGCAAAGACTGCGTAAAAAACTCCACTGAAAGCCACCAGTCCTATGAAACCAGCCAGGTTTTCAGCAGGAGGCTGAGAGACAATCTCCTGTACCTGTTCAATGCCAATCAGGTAGGCCATGGCTACATGGCCGATGAGCACGGCTATCAGTACAAAAATCAAATGCTTTATCCCTCTCTTTCTGATTTTCTCAGCATTCCAGGGACCTCTGGCCAGCTTTCTCTGTTGATTGGCATCTCCTTCTATCAGGTATTCGATCTTGCGAAATACCATTTCCATAAATAGCGTTTGAGGACAGGCCCAGCCACACCAGACCCGTCCAAACACTACCGTAAATAGTATAACAAACACGAAAAACGTAATCAGCATCAGCGCCAGGATAAAGAAATCCTGAGGCCAGAAGACCACGCCAAGAATAGAGAACTTGCGTTCAAAAATGTTGAGGAGCAAAAAGGGCTCCCCGCCTATCTTAATAAAAGGACCTGCAAAGAGAATGGAAAGCAGTATCACAGAGACCACAATTCTGGCCCTGTGATACCGCCCCTTTGGCTTTTTAGGATACACCCAGACCCGCTTTCCCTGCTCGTCTACAGTCGCGATGCTATCGCGATACTCCTCATCGTATTGGTATAGATTATCTGGCTGCATTACCTTATCCTTCTGTTAACAGTCTCTTTCGGATATCGAAGCCGGCTACTGATTCACGGCTGTGCTATCAGATGCCGGCACCCACAGGTCGCCTTCCGGAGCCTTAGCTCCCGGAGGGTTAGAACCTTCCAGTGTCATCACGTAAGAAGCCACCTGACGCATTTTCACCGGGTTCAGCAGTGCTTCCCAGGAGATCATGGCTGTATTCGGCACTCCGTTTTTTATGGTCTTATAGATATTCTGCATACCTCCGCCATGTTTCCAGTACTGGTCAGTCAGGTTGGGGCCGGCCAGTCCGCCACCGTCTGCTTTATGGCAGGTACCGCACTGCTGTTCGAATATCTTCTTACCAGCTACCAGGTCGCCCGCATCATCTGTGAAAGTCACAGTGTTTTCATCGAAATCCACCTCAGGCTTCGGCTGATTGTTCTTAAACTCTTCGGCAGCGGCCATTTCCAGCTTGTACTGCTCAGCCTGTAAAGGTGCCGTCTTGAATACATGGAATACCATGATATAAATAACCCCATAGACAATCGTAAGATAGAAAAGCCCTTTCCACCAGGGTGGCAGGTGGTTGTCCAGCTCCCTGATTCCGTCATAATCATGATCGAGGATCAACGCTTCCTCTTCTTCAATAGGTTTCAGGTCATTCCATCTGTTCCAGAGTCTGTCGAAGAAGCCCGGTTCTGCCTCATAGGCTTCACGCTGCTCTTCAGACATATCTTTGAGTACAAAAGTCTTGAGCATTTGCAGTACGTACAGGGCCACCAGGAGCACCAGTACAGCTGTGATAAAGACGAGTGTCAGCAGAGAATAAAAGATTACTTCCTGTGTCCAGAAGGTGCCCCCTTCATTGGTACTCTGGGCCATCAGCCCACCACCGGCAAACAGGAGCGACAAAGTCATGATCAGTCTGCGAAACGGTTTAAAATTTGACATAAGCTGTTTCATAAGTCTAGTGGTTATTCAGGTTGACGGAATGAGTAATACTTTCAGGCGCATCATCGGCCAGAGGCAGTTCCCCCATCTGATCGACATAGGATTTCTTGATCTTCCATACGTAGATCATCAGCCCCAGAAAGAAGACAAAGAAGATTGACAGGGAGATAATCGGCCAGATGGCCACATTATGAACTTGTTCGAAATAGTGCTTAAACATGACTCTCTACTTTTGTGCTGTTTCTACTTTGATATCGGTACCCAGGCGCTGCAGGTAAGCAATCAGGGCAATGATTTCGGCTGCTTCTGAAGCCTCCACCCCATCGGCCTTCAGGCTGGCCACGATTTCCTGGGCCTGAGTTTTCAGGTCCTGATTGGCAGTTTCCTCATATCCTTCCGGGTAAGGCACGCCCACCTTACGCAGTGCGCTGATCTTGCCAGCTGTTTTCTCCGGATTGACGGACTGGGTGAACAGCCAGGGGTACGGTGGCATGATAGAACCCTTAGAGGTAATCTGTGGGTCATACATATGTGAGTAGTGCCATGCATCATTGTACCTTCCTCCTATTCTATGTAAGTCAGGCCCCGTTCGCTTCGATCCCCACAGGAAGGGGTGATCATATACAAACTCTCCCGCTTTGGAGTATTCGCCTTTATAACGCTCTGTTTCTGACCTGAAGGGTCGTACCATTTGTGTATGGCAACTCACACAGCCTTCACGGATATAGATGTCGCGACCATGTAGTTCCAGCGGAGTATAGGGCTGCACCGAAGCTATGGTCGGTACATTTGACTTGATAAGGAAGGTTGGTACCATCTCCACAATACCTCCAATGAGGATAGCTACCAGTACCAGTACAGTAAAGAAGACCGGCTTGCGCTCCCAGGCGCTGTGCCAGTGTCCCCCCACAATTCTCTTCTTCTCCAGGGCCGGTGCTTCTGCATCTTCATTGGCAATGAAGCTACCTTTTTTAGCTGTCTTGATCAGGTTGTAGGTCATGATGATAGCACCTGAGAGGTATAGTAATCCACCAAAGGCCCTCATCATATACATGGGTATAATCTGAGTAACAGTTTGTAAGAAATTAGGATACTCAAGAAACCCATCAGCACCAAAATCTTTCCACATCAGGCTCTGAGTCACACCGGCTGCATAAAGTGGCAAGGCGTAAACGATGATACCCAGGGTACCCAGCCAGAAGTGAACATTGGCCAGTTTGGTAGAGTGCAGTTTGGTGCCCCACATTTTAGGGATCATCCAGTAGAGGATACCGAAGGTCATAAAGCCATTCCAGCCAAGACCACCAATGTGTACGTGAGCAACAATCCAGTCGGTAAAGTGCGCTATGGCATTGATGCTTTTTATGGAAAGTAAAGGACCTTCCAGGGTAGACATACCATAAGCCGTAACGGCCACCACCATAAACTTCAGCACAGGGTCTTCACGCACTCTGTCCCAGGCACCACGAAGGGTTAACAGTCCGTTGAGCATACCACCCCATGACGGAGCAATAAGCATGACCGAAAAGACAACTCCCAGCGACTGTGCCCAGTCAGGTAATGAGGTATACAACAGGTGGTGAGGGCCGGCCCATATATAGATGAAGATGAGCGACCAGAAGTGAATAATAGAAAGCTTATAAGAGTAAACAGGCCGGTTGGCCGCCTTGGGCAGGTAGTAGTACATAAGCCCGAGAAAAGGCGTAGTGAGGAAGAAGGCCACCGCATTGTGTCCGTACCACCACTGAACCAGGGCATCCTGCACCCCTGCATACCAGGAGTAACTCTTAAAGAAGTCAACCGGAATGGCGAATGAGTTCACCACATGAAGTACCGCAACGGTTACGAAAGTGGCGATGTAAAACCAGATAGCCACATACATATGTCGCTCTCGCCTCTTCAGGATCGTACCGATCATATTGATACCGAATACCACCCAAATGACGGTAATGGCAATATCAATAGGCCATTCGAGCTCAGCATACTCCTTTGAGCTGGTAATACCCAGAGGAAGCGTGATAGCTGCCGCCACAATGATCAGCTGCCAGCCCCAGAAATGGATCCAGCTGAGCATATCACTGAACATGCGCGTTTTTAACAGCCGCTGCATGGAATAATACACCCCGGCAAACATGGCATTCCCCACAAAGGCAAAAATGATCGCATTGGTGTGGAGTGGTCTCAGTCTGCCGAAAGAGGTAAACTGAAGTCCCATATTCATTTCGGGAAAAACTAATTGGGTGGCTATCAAGAGCCCTACGAGCATGCCTACCAGTCCAAAAATGACGGTGGCAATGATGAAGTACTTTGTGATTTTGTTATCGTACTTGAATTGTTGGAGTTCCATAGTCGGTCTTATGGTTGATCAAATCTTCGATTCGAAGGTAGTGGTGCGGTGAGGGACACGGGGTGATGAGGATTAGTCAAAAACATGATATAAATCAGGTTTTTGTTGAGGTATAGATAATGGTCAAAGAAGACGCTGGTGCATCGAATTTTCAGAGGGTCACAGGACGAAACAGCGCGGCAAATCTATGGCTACAGATGAAAAGTGAAATGTACATTTTCGCACAAAAACTGTCCATTCTGAAAGATATAGTTGGTTTTCCGCTACCGAACCTGGGCTTAAAACACCTCTCACATAAAAATAGGGCGCCATCTGTGGCTTCAGGCTAACAGGCACACTTGTTGGGGAACCAAGGGTAAATAATTCTGAAACTTAAAAATTACAACACATGAGAAAATCAATACTACTCAGTGCAATGCTACTGGTCAGCGCATTCGCTTTTGCCCAAACACAGAAAGGACAGGTTCAGCTAGGAGGTGCTTTCATCTTTACCAAACAGGACGTTCCTCAGGGAGAGAACAACAACTTCAATTTCTTGCCCAGTGCTTCCTATTTCATCTCTGATCTTACCAGCCTGGGAGTCAATCTTAATATTTCCAGTAATAATTTTGAAAGTCAAACATCCGATCAGGGCAGAAACCTTTTCGAATTTGGCGCATTTGCCCGCTTTCATAAATCAGTAGCAGACAATCTCTACTTCTTTCTTGAGCCATCACTCAGCTTTGGTTCGGGTGAAATCGACAATGTCGGAGGTGGAAATACTGACGTTAACACCACCCGCATAAGACTCAGTCCTGGAGTACTCTATTTCTTAACATCAAAAATTGCTCTGGACATGAGGATGGGCGCCCTATTCTATGATCAGGAGAAACTGACTACAGGTGGTAATGAGCTCAGCATCGATACCTATGGTCTGAACCTGAATCTGTCCAATACCACTTTCGGGATCAATTTCTTTTTGTAGATCGTCCTGAATTAGCATGAGAATCAGCTCCCGAATTGCATACCCCGGATTCGGGAGCCTTTTTTCTCTGCTCAAAGCCTGCTGTACATCTCCTCACTTTCATTAGAGGCCTTTTAACATCTCAATTCGGGCATTTTTTTAAAAAAACCTTACTTTGCGCGTTGTAATCGCGATGTATGAAGTTTCTTTTAAAGCTTAAGCACTATCAGCTCTTTATGATGACCTGGGGGATTGGCATTATTATCAATGTCCTCTCCTTCTCCAACCCTGATCTGCTGCTCAGGTTTTTTCCTCTTATAGCAGGGCTGTTTGGCCTGGGAACCCTCGGCTGGATGTGGGCGATTGTTATACAACTGCATGATAAGCTGCCGGTCTCTTCTCCCATTAATGTAGAGCATTTCAAAAAAATCTTCATTGTGCCCATTATTTATATCGTGATAGTGGCTCTGTTGATCTACAGACAAATCAATGGTCCGGTAAGGGAAACGATTATTCCGGAGGCCCTGATGATCTTTTTGATCGTTATCATGCATATCGGGTCACTGATAGCCATCTTCTATGGTATGGCCATTGCCGCCAAAACCATCAAATCGATCGAAATGAGTAAGAATGCGCGTTTTTCCGACTACATAGGTGAGTTCTTCCTTCTGTGGTTTTCACTAATCGGCTACTGGGTATTGCAACCCCGCATCAATAAAATAGCCCGGTCAGGCAAGCCGGAAATCGGGATGGTCTGACTAACGAGAAACAAGGTTATTAAAACAGATGTCTCCTGATATCTTCAGATTCAGGATTAAAAATTATCGTTTCACCGTACCCTCTTGCGTATAACTTTACCATATAGGGTTCGGGAGTAGATAGAACAATGGGCTGAAAAATTGTTTTTATGACGGCCTGAGCATTTTCCCAGGCTTTATCTAATAAGTTAGACTGGTTAAGAGCATGGTCATATAGAATACCACTTGCTTCGTTGATTACCTGATTTACCATTTCTGGCTTGATGGGTACAGCCCAGCCTTTATCAATATTTTTTGCCTGATAGTTTACCTCATGCGAGAGTATTTGTGGTTCTCCCAAGTGAACCTCTATTACCTTATTTTCATGATCAAAAATCAACTCAAAATGTTCCTGCAGCTTGAACCCTGCTTTGGTAACACTGGTCGCATCGATATCTACATCTGCCCAGGACCTGCGGGTAGTAATCAACAAATCAACCTCGGTCACGAAGTCTTTTTCTACTGAGGTCTGTTT
>DIYF01000151.1:0-7251 GCA_002427745.1 Roseivirga sp. UBA6061
GTCACCAGTGCCAATTTTCAGGGAGGCAACCTTACTGCCATTTTCGGAGGGTCTAATATCGACCTTACTTCCAGTGAGCTGGCCGAGGGCGAAAATGTAATTGATGTATTCTATATGTTCGGTGGCTCTAAGATCAGGGTACCCCAGGACTGGAACGTACACCTCAATGTAACGGGGATCTTCGGTGCTATGACTGACAAGCGTACCCTTGTAGACCCCGATAAATACGCAACTAAGACATTATATATAAAAGGGCTCGCCTTGTTTGGCGGGGCCGAGCTTACTAACTGACCAGTAACATGAAAAAGTACCTGTCTCTCGCTTTACTGTTTTGTACTACCATCTGTTTTGCCCAGGATCGCATTACCGGCAAAACCTGGGCTACACGCTCAGAAGTAATCGCGCAAAATGGCATGGCAGCCACCAGTCAGCCCCTTGCTACGCAGGTGGCCCTGGATATACTGAAAAAAGGAGGAAACGCTATTGACGCTGCCATAGCCGCCAATGCCGTACTGGGGCTGGTTGAACCTACGGGTAACGGTATAGGAGGTGATCTCTTTGCCATCATCTGGGATGCCAAAACAGAGAAGCTTTATGGCCTGAATGCCAGTGGCCGGTCTCCCTACGACCTGAAACTAAAGTATTTTAAGAAAAACGGTCTTACCAGAATACCTTCATACGGACCACTTCCCGTATCCGTTCCCGGGGCAGTAGACGGCTGGTTCGAAATGCACGGTAAGTTCGGCTCTATGGATATGCAGGAAATTCTGCAGCCTGCCATCGACTATGCCAACAATGGCTTTCCTGTAAGTGAACTCATCGCCTGGTATATGAAGAAAGGCGCAGAGAACCTTCAGCGCTTTCCCGGCTTTAAAGAAGTGTATATGCCCAATGGGCGTACCCCTGCCAAGGGAGAAGTGTTCAGAAATCCAGCCCTCGCCAGTACATTAGATAAGATCGCCAGAGGCGGCAGAGATGCCTTTTACAAAGGCCCGGTAGCCAAAACCATTGCAGATTATATTCAGCAGCTGGGTGGCTTCCTTTCAGAAAAAGACCTGGCCGATCATACCTCCGACTGGATAGAACCGGTATCTGTCAACTATCGCGGTTACGATGTATGGGAGCTACCTCCTAACGGACAGGGAATTGCTGCCCTGCAAATGCTGACTATTCTGGAAGGCTATGACCTGAAATCTATGGGATTTGGCAGTAAGGACTATATCCACACTTTCACGGAAGCCAAGAAGATTGCTTTCGAAGACAGGGCCAAATTCTATGCAGATATGGACTTCTACAAAACACCTGTGGATGTGCTTATCTCAGAGCAGTACGCAGCAGAAAGAAGAAAACTGATCAATCCGAACAAAGCAGGTCGCTCTTACCCGGCAGGAAAGCTCAAAGACGGAGATACTATCTATATGACCGTGGCAGACAAGGACGGCAATATGGTATCGCTTATTCAAAGCAACTATCGCGGTATGGGCTCCGGCATGACTCCTCCAGGGCTGGGCTTCATTTTACAGGACCGAGGCGAGCTCTTCTCTCTGGAAGAAGGCCATGCCAATGTATACGAGCCTCACAAAAGACCTTTTCACACCATTATACCTGCTTTCATCACCAAAGACGGTAAACCCTGGGTTAGCTTTGGCCTTATGGGCGGAGCCACCCAACCACAGGGCCATGCGCAAATCGTGATCAACATGATAGACTTCGGTATGAATCTGCAGGAAGCAGGTGATGCACCGCGCATACTCCACAACGGCTCTTCCCAGCCCACCGGTGGTACGATGACCGATGGTGGTGTACTCCAGTTGGAAACGGGCATTGACTATGAGGTGATTCGCGAGCTCATTAAGATGGGACACAAAATTTCTTTCAACGTGGGTTCCTATGGAGGTTACCAGGCCATTATGTGGGATGACGTGAACAAAGTATACTACGGTGCCTCTGAATCCCGAAAAGACGGACAAGCCGCAGGCTACTGATACGCTTTATGAATGGTGAATGGTGAATTAAGAATGATGAATTGCTTACCCTCAATCCATCATTCAACATCCACCATTTTGGCATTCAGCATTTAACATCCCCTCGTAAACCATAACGGCCAGCCCGAAGCGTCATTCCTCATTATACATTTATCATTCTATCTATCCCGATGGAAAGTCGCGATGAATGTAGTTTATGACCAATGGTAACCACTCAAATCAAATATTTGCGGCTTGAGAAAAGGTTACAGAACAAAGCCCTCATCACAACAGTCGATCGGTAGAATGCCATTATATTAATGCGCCAACTAAAACTAATGACATGAAGAGCTCTCTCACGTTTCTTCTCTCCGTGCTGTTTGCTACTATCTCAGGCTGCTCCGGAAATGTAGAAGAAGCAGACTTTGCCTTTACCCATGTGAATGTGATTACCATGGAAAACGAGACAGTTCTGAAAGATCAGACCGTCCTGATAAGAGATGGTAAAATTGCCAAAATAGGAGCTGCAGTTGACATTAACATCAAAGGAGGAGCCACTGTAATTGATGGCAGAGGCAAATACCTGATACCTGGCATCTCAGAAATGCACGCCCATATTCCCGGCAATCAAAACGGAACTGAAATTGTAGAAGAGACCCTCTTTCTGTACTTGTCCAATGGCATAACCCTGATACGGGGCATGCTCGGCCAGCCCTACCACCTCACGCTGCGTGAACAGGTAGCTAAGGGTGATGTTCTGGGACCGCGCATTTACACCTCGGGCCCGTCTATCAATGGCAATACCGTCAGAAGTGTAGAAGAAGCACAAGCCAAAGTAACTGCACAGAAAGAAGCCGGCTACGACTTCCTGAAGCTTCACCCCGGTCTGACCAGAGAAAACTTTGATGCTGTAGTGGCCACAGCTAATGAGGTGGGAATCCCCTATGCCGGTCATGTATCTACCGGTGTAGGAGTACGCAGAGCCATTGAGGCCAAATACGCCTCCATTGACCACGTAGACGGCTATGTAGAAGGGCTGGTTCCCTCCTCCATCCGTGTCAACCCCAACACCAATGGCTTCTTCGGTGTGAATTTTACCGACATCGCAGACGAGAACCTGATTCCCGAACTGGTAAATGCCACCAAAGCGGCCGGTGTATGGATAGTACCCACGCAGGCCATGATGGAACGATGGATTGGTCCGACTCCGGCTGCGGAAATAGGTAATGACCCGGAAATGCAATACATAAATCCCCGCATCCTGAATAACTGGATTCGCACCAAAGACAATATCCTCAACAACAGCACATATGATGCAGATCAGGCCAATAAATTCAATGCTCTGCGCAGAAAGGTAATCGGTGATATGCACAAAGCCGGAGTAGGCATCCTGCTTGGGTCAGATGCACCTCAGGTGTTTAATGTACCCGGCTTTTCTATTCAGCGGGAAATGGATGCCATGTTCCGGTCAGGTATGTCTCCCTACGAGATTCTTAAGGCAGGCACCGTCAACCCTGCCATCTACTTTGGTGATGAAAACCTCTATGGTATGGTAAAGGAAGGACTCTCAGCTGACCTCATTTTACTGGAGGCCAACCCACTCGAGAATATCGCCAATATGAAAGACCCGGCTGGCGTGATGGTCCGGGGTGAGTGGCTCAGCGGGGAATTCATTGCAAAGCGTCTGGAGGTAATAGCCAACCGTTACTGAGCCGGGAATATTCCCACAAGCCACCATCATAAAACCGCGTAAACCTACGTAAAAGCACTATTACGGATTTCACGGACTAAATCAGCGCATATACGGTTTTTTGAGTCGTTTTGGTACAATCCGAACATGAAGCTTAAAACTTTTTATATATTAGGTTATAACTTTTTTCACTCATGACCCTTAATAACACCATCACACTAAGCTCTACGGACTCTGCTCAGGCTGAGCAGGCGTTCAAATCTCTAATGCAGGAAAAAGATGTCATCACGGTCCTTGTCTTTGGCAATACCGCAGTTTCTCAGCAGGCCATTCAAAGTGCAGATGTACGCGCGGGTTCTGCTCCCGCAGGCTTTAAACGCAAGGCCGTCTGGATGCAGAATACCAGTCAGTGGGATACACTTAAAAAGTACGTAAAGAGCGGCTCTATTGCCGTAAGCAGTGTAGACCCGGCCAAACTTACCGCAATAGGCATTTCGCTAAGCGACAAAATCGACTCAGAAGTACCCAACACTAAAACGCCAGACTTTATAGTAATGGAGCTGGCCTTTGTTCAAGCAAGCCAGGAATAAACCATGAAAAAGCTTTTTACACTCCTTTTAGTGGGACTGGTATGCGTAGTGCAATCCAGGGCCCAGGTGATAACCATCAAAGAACAGAAATCAAACAACGAAAAAGTAGAAGTCAAATCACCCTACATCGTTGACATTAATGCCACCTTACAAATAGAACTCGACAAGCAGATACTACTTGATAGTCTTATCGAAATGCTGGGGCAACAGGAATACCCTGCTGAACTGTTAGACGTAATCAACAATACCGTCAGGCAGCAGCAAAAAATCATGCGGGACATCATGATGACAGGTAACCGAAAAACGAGACTGGCCTCACTGGCAAGTTTCAGGTCGGCTATGCTAGCCTTACTCACTCCTCTGGTGCAGAATCAAAAAACACTGGAGAATACTCCCATCTATCAGGCAGCCAACACCGCGCTCGGCACCAATGACTACTCAAAACTATTTGAGGCACTCAACAACGAGTACAAAAAGGTAAACCAGGAGTACCTGCAAAAAGTAAATCAAAGCACGGCCTATATGACCCTGGGCGCCTGGATCAACACCAGCTCGGGTCAGACTCAGATCCACCTCAACGGCTTTGATTCCCTGAAAAACGGAGAGTTCTATGAAGTGAAACGTATTATGACCAGTGTGCCACAGTCTGAAATTGACGCCTACAATCAGGCACAAAACCTGGCAGACTCTCTGCAAACCAATGCAGATACCTTGGTACACATTATGAAAACACGCTTCCTGACCGGTGTCGGTGATCTGGAAAGCAAAATCGACACAATCATCCAGGGAGGTGTTTCAGATTTTGAAGCCAGACTGGACAGCGTGGCCAACTCCATCAGAAGTAAGTTTTCCACTCCGGTAAATACCTTCAAACAAAACCTCAATGACTTCAAAACAGAAGCCATCAAAGTAGTAGATGAGGTAAAGGATTTTACCATAGGAGAAACCTTGATTCTTTACAATCAAACCAGAGAACTGATTACTCAGGCCGATACCCTGGAAGCTGAGGCTAAGAGGCTATACGCTATGGTAAAGACTGAAATTCAGGCCGCTCCCGGTATTGCCACAAGCCTGGCCAGCCAGCTCACTGCAGACATCTTCAGTGTAGGCAATCAGCTGGAAGCTTTAGGAAAAACCTACCTGGTAGAGCTTGAAAACACCTTGAACATGTTTGATCAGAACAAACTCACGGAGTTTTCTGAGTCGGCAGCACAGTTTTCAGCAAGTAGCTACAAGCTGCCTTACAACAGCATTCCTTCCGAAACAGAACTTGATCTGCGATATACAGGCGAAAGAAAAGCCGGAGACGAGATCTATTTCAAGGCTCAGATCGGTCGGGATTCAGCCGGAGTACAAACTGACAAACAAAATATCTACTGGCAGAAACTCACCATGTTCCAGGTGGGTATCCATAATTCAATCAGAGCAACTTTGATCTTTGCCAATGTAGTCAATGGCGGCTTCGCCAACTCAGACAGCGATTATCAGCTCAACCCTTCTTATAGTGTCGTTTTCAAACTCGGTACACGCAAGGGTATGTTTTATAATAAATACCTGACCCCGGGGCTGGGTCTTAACATTGCCACACTCGACTTTGACAATGACAACAAACCCGAGATAGGACTTGGCATTACCACCTCCTTCTTTCAGGATTATGTGCAGGCAGGATATGGACGCAACATGACAACCGATGACAACTACTGGTTCTTCGGGCTAAGATTGCCACTATTCGGCTGGGCTACAGGAAGTGTAACCCTACCTCAGTCTGCAGGCGCAGGCAACTAGAAGTAATAAAAAGACCAAAGCCCCTGAAGCGATAAAACTCGTTTCAGGGGCTTTATTTGTTATAGCCCATCTAATTGGATTTTCAAGCCCCTCTCAATCTTCTCTCAGAGCATTGACAGGATTACTGTTAGCCGCCTGGAAAGACTTAACACTCACAGTAACAAAGGCAACAATGGAGATGACCATACCTCCGAAAATAAATATCTCGACACCGATCCGGGTCTGATAGGCAAAACCATTGAGCCATTCACTCATCAGATAATAGCTGAGTGGAAAAGCCAGAACCATGGCTGCCAGGATCAAGCGCACATAATCACGCGCCAATAGTAAAACGAGCTTATTGGAAGAAGCCCCCAGCACTTTACGGATGCCGATTTCCTTTTTAGCCTGCTCAGCCGTAAATGACACCAGACCAAAAAGCCCAAGGCAGGCCACAAAAATGGCAAGGCCGGCAAAGCCCACAAATACAGCATTGAATTGCTCATCTGACTTGTACTGACGATCAAAAAACTCGTCTAAGAAGAAGTAGTCAAATGGATTATCAGGGTAAATCTCATCCCAGGCTGCTTCAATTTTTGCCATTGAACTCGTATAATCCTGGCTTTTGAGTTTTATGGAATAGAAGCTACCCCAGTATCTGCGGTTATATCGAAATACTACAGGATCGAGCTCTTCTTTGAGAGTGGCCTGATGGTAACTTTGCACCACGCCTATGATGGTCATTTCACCATCCGTATTCGGATTTATCTTCTCACCCAGTGCCTCTTCAGCACTTTGAAAGCCCAGGTGCTTCATGGCCACCTCATTTAACACTACGGCAGAAGTGTCGGTAGCCATATCGGCAGAAAACGACCTGCCCGCTATGATGTCAATCTCGAATAGTTCCATGAACTGATCGTCAATTCCTACACGATAACAATCTCTGTATTCATTGGGGAAATACTTCGATGTAACACCACCAATACCAAAGTTTTCAACTCCCGGTACATTATTGGACAAGGCAAAACCACTGACCTCTGGCATTGCCTCCAGACCTGATCTGAAAAGGCTCAATCGCTGAGGTAAATCCCCCTCTCCTCTGCTCGATGAGGGAGACCTGAGCACCAATGTCTGTTCAATATTAAGCCCCAGATCCTGGCTACGCATATAGTTAAGTTGTTTGACAACCAGGAAAGTACCCAGAATAAGCGTGATAGAAGCGGTAAACTGGAAAACCACCAGT
>DIYF01000151.1:7318-7720 GCA_002427745.1 Roseivirga sp. UBA6061
CGGTAAACTGGAAAACCACCAGTATCTGCCTGAAGCCAAATTTCCTACCTGCTCTTCCTACCTGACCTTTGAGCACGCTCACCGGCTTAAATGAGGTGAGCACCACGGCAGGATAGAAGCCTGTAATCAGGGCTCCCAGAAAAATAAGCAGAGCCAGTCCTGATAGCACTTCAGGACCATAAAGCAGCTCCCTGTTTAATCCCAGCTCCATATTGCCATTGATTACCGGCACCAATAGCACCACCAGCAGTACAGATACCAACACCGCCATGGCATTGTATAAAAAAGACTCTACCAGAAATTGCGTCACCAGATTGCCCTTCTGAGCACCTACCACTTTTCTGATACCTACTTCCTTAGCCCGCTTTATGGCCCTTGCCGTAGCCAGATTTACATAATTCA
>DIYF01000132.1 GCA_002427745.1 Roseivirga sp. UBA6061
GTCTTAATGTCTACCGGAAAGTTGAGTTCCGGAGGATAGTTGAAAACCACCGGCTCTCCGCGCCTCACACTTCTCAGGCCGGGCAGTCTGTAGGTAGGCAGCTGAATAGCATCAGAGTAAGAGGGGATTTCTTTGCCACCCACTTTGATACCCCAGAAGGTCTGATGTGCCAGAGGAAATTGAATCAGTGTTCTGGGAGTACGGGCCCCATAGTGTAGTTTACTCACAAAAAGATGGTCGCCAATGAGCATGGAGTTTTCCATAGATCCGGTAGGAATGGCGTATGCCTCAATGAACAGTCCGCGGATAATCGTCACTGCGATCAGTGCAAACAGGATATCATTCAGCAATTCCCTGAAAAAGCCCTTTTTCTCTCTGGGCTTCTTGTCTTTTTTCTTCCATTTCAAGAAATCCAACATTGTCGCTTTTTAAAAATGAGTAAGTCGCAAAGGTATTATTAATTATGCAAAAACCGAGAGTGAGGTTTGTGGTTCTGGCCGCATTAATAACGGTTAAGGTGGTGGCAAGGTTATAATCCATAACCGGTTTCAATAAGTCCTTGAACTTAGCTTATTTTTGCGCGTACAAGGCACTGGTATGATCCTGATCGATAATTTGAAATTCGGATATTCCGAGCAGCAAATTCTGTCTATATCCCGCATGGAGATAAAGGAGTCAGAACACCTGCTGATTCTCGGTAATTCCGGTAGTGGTAAAACTACCTTATTGCACATCCTCGGTGGGCTGCTTTCTCCTAAGGCAGGAAAAGTACTTATCGGAGAAACTGACCTGTATGGCCTTTCGGGGAGCCAGCGCGATAAATATCGCGGGCAGAACATCGGTCTGGTGTTTCAGAAAGCCCATTTGATCTCGGCCCTGTCTGTTCAGGACAATTTGCTGCTGACTCAGTATTTGTCGGGTACAGCTCAGGACAAAGGGCGGGTGCATGAAGTACTCACCGAATTGAATCTTGGAGATAAAATGACCAAGAAAGTCAGGCAACTCAGCCAGGGTGAGCAGCAGCGTGTGACCATTGCCAGGGCTTTGCTAAACAGACCCAGGGTAATTCTCGCTGATGAACCCACGGCCAGTCTGGACGACCACAATGCTGAAGTGGTGTTGAATATGCTGAAGGCACAGGCAGAAAAGTACCAGGCCTCGTTGATCATTGCTACACATGATCAACGGGTCAAAGACCAGTTTGATTTACAGCTAAACCTCCATGCCTTATGAATCTGTTTTCGCTAAGCTGGAATTACATTAAATCAAAGCCGTTGAATACGGTTTTGAATGTATTGCTGATGTCTCTGGGGATCGCCATTATCCTGGTATTGCTCTTACTGAACAGTCAGCTGGAAGAAAACCTGGGCAAGAATAAACGAGGCATAGACCTGGTGGTTGGTGCCAAAGGGAGCCCTTTGCAATTGATTCTCGCGAATGTATATCATATCGATTTTCCTACAGGCAATATCAAGCTGAAAGAGGCTAAAACCCTTGTCCGCAACAGGCTGATTAAATCTGCGATTCCCCTTGCACTGGGGGATAATTACAGAGGTTTTCGTATTGTGGGGACCAACCATGACTATGTGAACCTGTACCAGGGCGAAGTAGAGGCTGGTGAAATGTGGAAAAATAATCTGGACGTGACCCTGGGGGCCAATGTAGCCAAGAGACTGAGCCTGAAAGTGGGAGATGAGTTTTTTGGTGCGCATGGTATGAGCGTATCAGATTTAGAGCATGACGAGGCCAGTTATCATGTTATCGGCATACTGGCGGCAAGTGGCAGCGTACTGGATAATCTCATACTTACCAATATTGAAAGCGTGTGGCAGGTACACGATCATGAGGAAGAGGAGGGAGAAGAAGAACACGAACATGGAGAGGAGCCGGTTTTGGGCTCGGCCTATAAGACAGGTTTTCCGGAAGGAGATGAAGATGCTGAGATCACTTCTATGCTGGTACAATTCAGGTCTGCCATGGGGGCTGTTCAGCTGCCTCGTATGATCAATGCCAATACCAATATGCAGGCAGCTTCTCCGGCTTTTGAAACACAGCGACTCTTTTCTTTACTGGGGGTTGGCGTTAACATGATCAGGAGCTTTGCGTATATCATCATTATTATCTCCGGACTGAGTATCTTTATTTCGCTGTACAATTCGTTGAAAGACAGGAAGTATGATCTGGCGATTATGCGCTCACTCGGTGCATCGCGTTCCAAGCTTTTTGTACACGTGATTATCGAAGGGGTAATTATTACCCTGTTGGGTGGTCTCTTTGGATTTGTTCTTGGTCATGCCCTGGTAGAAATACTGGCCGGCTACTATGAGAAGTCTGAAGAAGTAGGTATTACTGGTTTAGTTTTTGTGAACCAGGAATTGATCGTATTGTTATTAAGTATAGGAGTAGGAATTGTATCGGCCTTATTGCCGGCTTTCAGCGCCTATAGAACTGATATATCTAAAGTGTTAGCACAAGATTGATATGAGAAAATTACTGATAGTTTGTATCATGGCCGCCACGGCCTTTTCATTGAAGGCCCAGAAAGTGAAAGCTTCCGGTGCCAAGCTTTGGAAAACCCTGGAAGCAGTGACGTATGAGGTGACCAAGGATGAGTACGGAGATTTGTATGTTCCTGTATTCAGTGATGAAATCAAAGAAATCCAGGGAGAAGAGGTAGAAGTGGAGGGGTTCATTATTCCGTTTGAAGGAATGTTCAAACCCACACAGCTAATCCTTTCATCACTTCCTATCAGTGAGTGTTTCTTCTGTGGCTCCGGTGGACCGGAAACTGTGATGGAAATCACAATGAAAGAGAAGATCAAATACACTACCAAGCGCGTAAAGATCAGAGGTAAGCTGAAATTGAATCGCGATAACCCCGATAAGCTGATGTATATGCTGGAAGATGGTGTTTTTGCCGGGCTGGCAGATAGCGCGTATTGATTCCTTTCCTATCTTCGCGAGCAAAATCCGGTAGCTATGAAAAAGTGGTTGGCAATATTGAGTCTGGGCCTTGTACTGATGGCCTGTGGTGATGGTGTAGATCGTGAAGCCCTGAGAAAACAGGTGATGGATGTACATGATGAGGTGATGCCTCAGTGGGGAGGTATTGGCAAGCTCAAAAGCCAGGTGTTGAAAAAAGCGGCAGACCTTGAAGCGGCTGACAGCACCGATGCGAAAATCAAAGAACTCAGAGACATTGCGATAGACCTGGATGCTGCTTATAAGGTAATGAGTGTCTGGATGCAGGACTGGCAGAAGAATGCCAAACCATTTGAAAGTGGTGAAGCCGGTAAAGAAGAAACTCTGGCCTTCTTTAAGTCAGAACAAGACAGGGTAGATAAAATGAAGGTCCAGATTCAAAGTGCTATAGCTGCTGCCGAAGAGGCCTTGAAATAGCGCCTGACCAACAGTTCCCTGAAAAACAGTCGTTTAAAGCGAACCCATTTCTTTTTTTGGAGTTATAACCATAGAGCGTGCTACTATGGAAAAACGAATACTCCTGTACTTTGCTTTCTCATTTCTGCTGCTTACCACAGCCTGTGGTAAGTTTATCGGAGTAAACTCAAACCCTTTTGAGCTAAGGTATCCGGTCATCCGTTGCGGATCCAAAGTCCAGATTGCGGATCCTGACCCCAATCACACCATCGGGCAGTTTATCGACCGTCAGAAAGGCATCAGACTGATGACCCCTCTGGTGAGGCTGGCTCCTCCCAAGTTTATGAAAGACCAGGAAGACCTGGACTATATCGCCAAGATGAGTGGTGTGGTGGGGAATAGAATTGAGAATAAATTTCTCCAGGATCGCTGGATCGTAGAGGTATTGCCTGTAAATATCAATCAAATGGATATTGATGCACAGGACCAACTGCTGGCGGGTATGATGTCTACTGTAGTGCGGCCTGATACAATCAATTATGAAACCTGGAAAGTACCTGCTGAGTTTCCACGTACCGATCTTCCCGGATACTCCCTGTTTCTCACCATTGAAGGATATATAGGAATTAACAAAGTAACAGGCAACTCCAATACGTTGACTCTTTTCCTGATTGACAATGAAACCAGAAAGATTACCTACTCTGATTTTCTGGTGTATGAATGCGATGTGAGAAATGTAGATGGACTTGAGAAAATCCTTGATCATGCTTATCGCAAGCTTCTAGGTGTCAGGTTTCCTGAGACGCTCAACGCCAAAAAATAGCAGGCCGGGCTCTCTTGACAGCGCCACAAATCTCTCGAAAATCAAGGTGCTTCCCGGATTAGCTCTTATATTCATAGCACAATCGAATGATCATGCGTCTCCAAACAATAACCCTGGCCGGGCTTTGTTTACTTTTTGCTGCCGCCTGTAGCAATATATCCGGCCTTAGCTCAAACTCCTTTGAACAGAGATATCCGATTACCCGCTGTGGCACTAAAGTACAGGTGAATGACCCTGAGACCAACGTAGTTTACGGGCAATATATCAATCAGACCAAGGGAATCTGGCTGCTTACCCCTTACATAGCTCTGACCGGGCCCGAGTATGCAGATTCTGAAGAGGACCTGGAATACATCGCCAACATGGATGACTTTCTGACCAACAGGATCGAAACCAAGTTTATACAGGAGAAGTGGATTGAAGATGTGGTACCGCTTGAGCTGAATGGCCTGGAAACCGGGGTAAGAGACAGCGTGGTGAATATGATGGTGTCTCATGTGATCAGACTTGATACCATCAACTACGGAGACTGGAAAGTGCCTGATGAACTGATTGAGCCCCGCATACCGGGCTACTCTCTGTTTATGTTTATTGATGGCCATGTTGGCTTTAACAGAGTCACGGGCAATGAGAACATCCTTTACCTCTTTGTGATTGACAATGCTACGCGCAAAACCACTTATGCCGACTTTATGAAGTATGATTGCGATGTAAGGAATACAAATGGCCTGGATAAGACCCTGGATTACGCCTATAAAAAGCTGTTGGAATTGAGGTTTCCCAGCGTGCCAGACAGTAATTAGTCAGCTTTTTCCTTAAGATTTTCCGCCACTTCTGCCAGCGTAACGGCCCCATGCTCGTTGCCCCAGTTATTGCTGATGTATGTGAGCAGTTCCACAATCTCAAGGTTTGTCAACCTGGGGTTTGCCGGCATGGGCTGGTTGTATTCTACCTTATTTACCATCATCGGGCCTTTCATGCCGTACTTTATTATTCTGGCAGCACCCGGTACATTGGCCAGCAGGTAGTCAGAGTTTTTGAGTGGAGGTATAAGTTTCCCCAGTCCCTCACCAGAGACCATATGACAGCTCACACAAAGTGTCTGATAGAGCTGCTGGCCATTCGTAAAGTACTGTCTCTCTTTGTTGGACAAAGCGCTTACGTTATTGGGGATGTTGGCTTTTTCGGAGCTGCCACCACAGGAAGTAAGTCCTGTTACCAGTAGTATGATCAGCCCCAGGCAGAGAGTATACCTATTCATATTCGGCCTGAAGTTTTTTGATATCATTCATCAGGCGGTCTACGTGAGAGGCAATGGTGCCGTCATAGAAGCCCCTGAGTCTTCTTTCTTTATCTACCAGCCAGAAATGTCCGCTGTGAATAAAACCACCGGGAGCATTGGCATCTTCACCCACGGTGACCATATAGTCTTTTTCTCCCAGTTCATAGATCTCTTCTTGTGGGCCGGTGAGAAAATGCCAGGTGTCATTGTTCATCACGCCCAGCTTTTCAGCATAACCTTTCAGATACGCTACCGTGTCATGGGCCGGGTCAATGGTATGTGACAGGATTGCAAAATCCTCAACGTCTTTGAATTTCTCATGAACCCTGAGCATCTGCTGGGCCATTACAGGGCATATGGAAGGACAGGTACCAAAAAAGAAATCTGCCACATAGATTTTACCCTCTACCGTTTTTTCGGTGACCGTATCACCTTCCTGATCCACCAGCTTAAAGGAAGGAATAGTATGATACACTGTGTCAATTTTACCGTTTACCTCTACATACTGGGTATTGCCGATAATCGGGAGTCTCTGCTGTGAGGCTGTATCACAAGCTGCGATAGATATGATAACCATTAACAGCACTAAAGCCTGATTGAATCTTCTCATTTCTCTTCTCCTTTTTTCAGTCTGATTCTCTTATAAAGTCTGATCCCCATCATCAGGCCTACTGTCACCAGAATAAAACCTACCGTACCCTTGATCCAGTTCAGCTCATTTTTCAATACGATCAGGAAGACCACCGAGATGAGAATCAGGGTGGCAGCTTCATTAAAAATGCGCAGTTGGGTAGAAGTATACCGCGCAACACCCCTTTGGAGCTCCTTATAAAGCCTGTGACACATAAAGTGATACCCGTAAAGTAAGGCTACAAAACTGAGCTTGATCTGCATAAAGGGCAACTGCAGCATGGCCGGCAGGCTGATGACCATCCAGCTTCCGAAAAAGAGGGTCAGTACTGCGGAAGGCCAGGCAATGATAAACCAAAGCCTGTTGGCCATCAGAGATAGCTGCTTGTGCAGAATTGATTTTTCCGGCTCGGGTTTTTCCAGCGCTTCTGTCTGGTAAATAAAGAGTCTGACGATATAAAACAGACCTGCAAACCAGGTGACAATGAAGATAATATGGAGCGCCTTGATATAGGGATCAGCCATGGCCGCAAAGGTACATCACGATTCTCAGAAAGCGATAGGCTCATTCATTTCTTTGACATGGATTACATCACCCAGTCTGATTGTTCCATGACCGGGCGGTATCACATTTTGACCAAACTTGATTTTATTATCTACCCTGCGGTAAGTGGCCAGGCTTTTGAGTGGTTCTTTGTTGGCTATTGCACCTTTTTGCTGGTCTATGGTCGTCATGATACAACGGGAGCAGGGTTTTACTCCGTGGTAAGTAAGCCCGTTGATTTCAAAAGTTTTTAATTCATCCTCAATATGGGCATGCCCTCCCCTGAAAATGATATTGGCTCTGAATCGGTCTGCCGGTATGTCCTGTCCTGATTTTTCTGCCAGGAGGTCAAGCGAAGCTTCATCAAACATAAGAACCGGGTAGCCATCGGCAAAGCTTACTTTGTCTTCTGCAGAAATGGCGAATTTCGGATCTGCCGGTCTTACTGAACTTTCAGGCATTTTTACCAGCCGGCAGGAAGTGCCCAGTACCTTGCTGAACCAGCCTGAGGCCTCTTTTGAAACTTCCCTGGCGGGGCAGGTATCATCCCATACGGTAACTGGTATAGCATCTCCCATGCTGGCTTCCAATGAGAAGGAGAGGGGAGCGACCCGATTGTTTTTATGCGCGATGGTCATATTGCCCTCAGCTATGGAGGGCTGCAATAGCGCCATTTCCGGGAATTTACGCTGGCTCAGGAATAGATTCTGGTCATCAATCAGCATCCACCTGCGATCATATTGCAGTCCGCGTGCCTCTACCTTTGATGTGGTAAGCGATATGCCGGCCAGAGATTTTACAGGGTAGATGTGCAGTTGTGTTACGGTCAGTTCCATAGCTTTTTCCTTTGCCTGTAAAGTTAAGCGAACGGAGGTTGTAAGGAACGGTCCGGTTGTAGAATTTATGAGGGAGCCGTATGGGTAGTAGTACGCTTAAAAGTGCAGCAGCTTAGTCTACATGGTACCTGCGCGACATTACGGAGGCCCAGTCGCCCAGATCCTTTTCGGTATCAATGTCGTTGAGCACGGGGAGTTCGGCATGGTCCAGGCCCAGTCTGAGAAAATCTTCAAGGGTAGCAATAAACACCTCATCGGTGCTCCATGCCTTATTGTCAAACAGCTCAGGAACCAGCTTACTCATGCCGAGCAGGTAGTAGCCGCCATCCTCTGAGGCCCCGATGACTGCATCGCGGTTCTTCAGTTTACCAAATGCTTCTTCGATAATTTCAGAAGAGATGTCCATACAGTCACTGCCAATGATACAAACACGCTCATATCCCTGATCAAAAGCATCGGTAAAGGCATTTTTCATGCGCTCTCCCAAATCGCCTCCTGACTGAACCGCTTTGCGGAAATGGTCTTCAGACCAGAGGTCGCCTTTTTCCAGGTAATTGCTGTAGTAAACTACCTTGTCGTGATCAAGGCTTTCGGCCACCTCACGGGTTTTCCGAAGCAGTTGAAAATAGATAGCCAGAGCCACCTCATCACCTACTGTCGCTGCCAGTCGTGTTTTTACCTTTCCCAGTTCCGGGTTCTTCGCAAATATGATCAGTAAAGACTTGTTCATCTGTCATTTGACCGCAAGGCCGTTCTTTAATAAAAATCCGAACAGGCTACTGTAAACGTGTATGCTGTCGGTAGGTTGCTCCTTCAGGTTGTAAACGGGCTTTCCCTGGTTTTTCCAGCTAATCAGCCCGCCATCCAGGTTATAAATATGAGAAAAGCCATTATTAGTTAATGTCGTCCCCAATTCAGTACTGCGAAATCCCACGGTACAATAAACCAAAATACGCTGATCTGTCTTGAGGCTTTCAAAATCCACCTCAGCTGCCAGTATGGCCCCTTTCAGGTGGCTCACCTCATACTCTTTTTTCTGCCTGACATCGAGGATAAGAAAGTCCTCATTCTCCACCAGTGCTGCCACCTCTTCAGTACTACAGTTTTTCACCCCGTGATAGGCTCCGAAACCACTGATCAGGTCACGGCCAAAAACCGCCACCATCACCAGTACCAGCAGGGCTGATAAGGGGAGTATATATCTTAGTTTCAAAGAGGCTTTCATGTCACTTCTACAGAGAAAAGCTTTTCATTGAGCAAATTGTTTTTTGCCCGAATTAGTTCATGTCAGACAAGCGAAGATATAGTTTATCTGACAAAGCAAATAATTATTACCTTCGACCAGTTTCTATGGCAAGAAAAAGACTGACCACTGCGGCATATATAGAGGGAGTACTGGCGGGAGATCGTTTGGTGCTGAGTCGGGCTATTACCCTGATTGAAAGTACCCGGCCGGAGGACACTGGCCAGGCAGAAGAAGTGCTGCAGGCAATACTACCAAAAACGGGGAAATCCATTCGAATAGGCGTGACCGGTGTACCGGGTGTGGGAAAGAGTACTTTTCTGGAGGCCTTTGGAGGATATGTCACCCGGCAGGGACATAAGATTGCCGTACTGACGATTGACCCCTCCAGTCAGCGAACCCGGGGGAGTATCCTGGGCGATAAAACCCGTATGGAAGAACTCTCCCGTAACGATAAGGCCTTTATCAGACCTTCGGCTTCCGGAGCAGCTCTGGGGGGAGTAAACAACCGTACACGGGAGGTAATGTTACTGTGCGAAGCCGCTGGCTATGAGGTGATATTTATCGAAACTGTGGGGGTAGGGCAATCAGAAACACTGGTGCATGGTATGGTAGATTTTTTCCTCTTGCTGATGCTGGCCGGTGCCGGTGATGAACTGCAAGGGATCAAGAAGGGTATCATGGAAATGGCTGATGCGGTAGCCATCAACAAAGCAGACGGAGATAATATAAAAGCAGCGAAAAGGGCCGGTGCTGAATACAGGAATGCCTTGCATCTGTTTCCTGCAGCGGAGTCTGGCTGGATTCCCGAAGTAAAGATATGTTCCAGTCTCAGGGGAAATGGTCTCGAAGATATCTGGGAGATGATACAGCGACACCGAAGACAACTTACTGCGAATGGCTTTTTAGCGGAGAACCGAAAACGGCAGAATGTGCAGTGGATGAAGGAACGTATCGCTGCTATGCTGGAAGACCGGTTTTATCAGTTGCCTGAGGTGCAGGAGGAGTTTCCCGAGCTGATCCGAAAAGTAGAAACAGGAGATATGCCTGCCTTGAATGCAGCACATCGCTTGCTCAGCCATTTCTTCAGTGAATCCCGGATACAAACACCCGAGGCTGATTAACAAAATTTTGATCCGGCACGTTTGTTAGAAAGTACCATTCGCCTAAGTTTGCATCATCAATGATCAAGGTGTTTCTCAAATACTGTTTACTGGTAAGTCTGCTGATATCGGGCAGTGCTTCACAGATATATGGAAACACTGTCAGCGATAGGGCCCTCAGCCTTGCTCAGGAGGAGCGTCACAGCTTCGATACTGATCATACCCCTGTCATCCATGCTCCTGCTCATAGTTCACAAAGGCGTAACTGGCTTTTTGAAATTACCGAGGTTGAAGAAACTGAGGATGAGGAGAAAGTTTTAAAGCGGACTTTTGAGGTCAGAAGTTTTTTGGCCGCCTACCTGAAAGACCAGCTTTTAAAATCCCTTTTCTTTGAGAGCCGGGAGAAGAAAGCTTTACCTGATCAGTACGCTCCGGCCAGCTTTCCTCCCAGAAGGCATGTCATGTTTGAGGTCTTTCTTATATGATACCACAGGGCTGAGAAATCTCAGTCACATTTCTTTTCTGTTTAAAACAGCGTGATATCACCGGGCAACCCAGCCTTGAGTGCTGTCCATGTATTCATCTGAATACAACATTTTAAAAATCATAAAGACGTATCGTATTTGAAATTTAAGTCATCATGAAGAAGACATTCATGCTCATGAGCCTGTTGGCACTAGCTTGCTGTTCTGGCTGTGAGCACCATAAAGAAGAAAATAAAGAGGAGGTTAAATATCTGGCTACCCATCCTGTAAAGATGGACACCGTTATCTCGGAAAGCTATGTAAGCCAGATACGCTCTATACAACATATTGAATTAAGAGCCCTGGAAAGGGGCTACCTGCAGCGGATCTTTGTTGACGAAGGCCAGTACGTCAAAAAGGGCCAGTTACTCTTCAAAATTATGCCGAGACTGTATGAGGCCGAGCTGAAAAGCGCAGCGGCAGAAGTACGGTTTGCAGAAATTGAATATCAAAACACAAAGAAGCTATCGGAAGAGAATATTGTAGCTGTGAATGAGCTGGCTATGGCTGAAGCTAAATTGGAAAAAGCCAGAGCAGAATTGTCTCTGGCTCAGGTACATCTCGATTTTACCGAAATAAGAGCTCCTTTTGACGGGATCATCGATCGCTTTCATGCCAGACTGGGTAGTTTGCTGGAGGAAGGAGAACTCCTGACCCATCTGTCAGACAACTCTGAAATGTGGGTGTACTACAATATGCCCGAAGCCGCCTACCTCGACTATCAAACGGATGTAAACCGGGACAGCAATGTCAGGGTGAACCTGGTTTTAGCCAACAGCAAGGTGTTCGACTATCCTGGAGTAGTGGAAACCATCGAAGCAGATTTTAACAATGAAACCGGCAACATTCCTTTCAGGGCCGCTTTCCCTAATCCCGGGGGGCTGTTGCGCCATGGAGAAACAGGGAACGTGGTACTCAGTATCCCTCTGAAAAAAGCTTTGCTCATACCCCAGAAAGCTACCTTTGAAGTCCTCGACAAGAAGTATGTCTACGTCATAGACGACAGCAACAGGGTGAGGTCGAGAGAAATTACGATTGCTGAAGAAATACCCCATTTGTATGTAATAGCAGGGGGACTCACAGAGGATGATACAATACTCCTGGAGGGGCTAAGGCTTGTGAGAGAGCAGGATAAAATCATTTATGACCTGCAGGACCCCCATGCTGTGATGGCAAATCTGAAACTTTATGCAGAATAACTAAGCCTTAAAGTGTACAGATATGTTCAGTAAAATGATACACAGACCGGTATTCGCCATTATAATTTCGGTCATGATCGCTTTTGTAGGCTCACTCGCGATCAAACAGCTTCCCATATCACAGTTTCCTCAGATAGCTCCCACTACGGTCAATATCTTTATTGCTTACCCGGGAGCCAGTGCTGATGTGCTGGTAAAATCAACACTCATAACACTGGAAAACTCTATCAATGGTGTGCCGGGGATGAGGTATATGGCCACAGATGCCACCAGTGCCGGTGAAGCAACGCTGCGGGTGATTTTTGAACCCGGAACCGACCCCAATCAGGCGGTGATCAGGGTGAAAACCCGGGTAGATCAGGTCATGCCCCTGCTGCCGGAACTGGTACAGCGGGAGGGGGTGATCATCACACCCATTCAGCCCAGTATGCTCATGTATGTTAACCTTTATGGTAAAGGTGAGAATCTGGATGAGAAGTTTTTATACAACTATGCCAATGTGCAGATGATCCCTGAGCTTAACAGAATTAAAGGGGTGGCCCGATCTCAGATACTGGGGAGTCGCAGGTATGCTATGAGGGTTTGGCTCAACCCTGACAGGATGCGTGCCTATCATATCTCTATTGATGAGGTAATGGAATCACTGGATGAACAGAGTATCGTAGGGCGTCCCGGCCGGTTGGGTAGAAGCTCTGGTATCGAAGCGCAGTCCCTGGAGTATGTGCTTACTTACAAGGGGCGATTTAATAAAGCCGTGGAGTATGAGAACATTATCGTCAGGGCCAATGCCGATGGTGAGAGTGTACACCTGAAAGACATTGCCGAAGTAGAGTTGGGCAGTGAGTTCTTCGATATCTATTCCAATCTTGACGGACACCCCTCTGCTGCCATTGTGCTGAAACAAAATTACGGTAGTAATGCCAGTGATGTGATAGCCGAAGTAAAAACAAAGCTGGAAGAAATGAAGGCTGATTTTCCACCGGGAATAGACTATAAGATAAGCTATGATGTTTCTCAGTTTTTAGATGCTTCCATTGAGCAGGTGACCCACACGCTTCGGGATGCCTTTGTACTGGTGGCGATTGTGGTTTTTGTATTTCTAGGAGACTGGCGATCCACCCTCATTCCTATTCTGGCAGTACCTGTTTCTCTCATCGGAGCCTTTTTCGTCATGCAGGTTTTTGGTCTTTCCATCAACCTGGTTACGCTGTTTGCTCTGGTACTGGCTATTGGTATCGTAGTGGATGACGCCATTGTAGTGGTGGAAGCTGTCCATGCTAAAATGGAGGAAGAACATCTGGGGCCTTACAGCGCGGTAAAAAGGGTCATGAGAGAAATCAGTGGGGCCATCATTGCCATCACCATGGTCATGGTATCGGTATTTCTCCCCATCTCTTTTATGACCGGACCTGTAGGCACTTTTTACAGACAGTTTTCTATCACCATGGCAGGCTCTATCGTGATTTCGGCAGTAGTCGCTTTAACACTGACTCCGGTGTTGTGCGCTATGTTGCTAAAGAATAATCATGGCAAGGATAGAAAGAAACACTTGTTAAACCGGTCTCTTGATGCTTTTAACCGGGGCTTCGATCGACTTACCGGTAAGTATGCCGGCCTGCTGAAAAGAATAGCCAACAGACGTGTTGTCACTTTTGGTCTGCTGCTCCTTTTTGGATTCGGCATTTTTTATCAGAGCAGAGTTCTTCCTTCCGGGTTCATCCCCAGCGAAGACCAGGGAACCATTTACGCCATTATTCAGACGCCTCCCGGAGCGACACTTGAAAGAACAAATCAGGTTTCACAGAAGCTACAACAGATATGTGAAGAAGTTGAAGGCGTAGCATCTGTCTCTTCACTGGCGGGTTATGAGATTATGACAGAAGGTCGTGGTTCCAATGCAGGTACTTGTCTTATCAATCTGAAAAACTGGTCTGAGCGCGAGCACTCTGTTAAAGAGATCATGGAAGAGCTGGAGGAGAAATCCAAAGGGCTGGGAGCGATAGTAGAATTCTTCGAACCACCGGCTATTCCGGGTTTTGGTTCTTCCGGAGGTTTTTCGCTGCGTCTGTTAGATAAAACCACCAATACAGATTACAGGGAGTTTGATAAGATCAATAAGCAGTTCATGGACGACCTGAACGAGCGGGAAGAGCTTACCGGACTGTTTACCTTTTTTGCGGCCGATTATCCTCAGTATGAGCTGGTTATCGATAATGAGAGAGCTATGCAAAAAGGGGTGTCCATCGGTAAGGCTATGGAGAACCTCAATATTCTGATAGGAAGTACCTATGAGCAGGGCTTTATCCGCTTTGGTCGCTTCTTCAAAGTGTATGTTCAGTCGGCTCCCCAGTTCAGAAGGTTGCCCTCAGATGTGCTCAATCTCTTTGTCAAAAATGACCAAGGAGAAATGGTTCCTTACTCGGCTTTTATGAAGATCGAAAAAAAGCAGGGACCCAATGAAGTGACGCGTTACAACATGTACAACTCAGCGGCCATACGCGGGCTCCCGGCTAAAGGGTACACCACTGCAGATGCGATTGGTGCTATTCGTGAGGTAGCGGCCGCTACTTTGCCTCATGGTTATGACATCGCCTGGGAAGGACTCTCCTATGACGAATCTGACCGGGGTAACGAATCACTTTACGTGTTCATCATTGTACTGGCCTTCGTGTACTTTGTGCTGGCGGCACAGTATGAGAGTTTTATCATTCCCCTGGCCGTTATTTTCTCCCTTCCTGTCGGGGTGTTTGGCTCTTTTTTATTGCTCAGGCTTATGGGGCTGGACAACGATATCTATGCCCAGATCGGCCTTATTATGCTGATCGGTCTGCTTGGTAAAAATGCAGTGCTCATTGTAGAGTTTGCCGTACAAAAGCATCGCCATGGCGCAACTGTCTTTGAAGCAGCCATTGAGGGCGCCAGGGTCCGGTTTCGCCCGATTCTGATGACCTCCTTTGCTTTCATTGCCGGACTGATTCCCCTGATACTTGCCTCGGGAGCCGGCTCTATCGGCAACCGGACTATAGGGGCTTCAGCCCTGGGAGGGATGCTGTTCGGAACACTCTTCGGGGTAATCGTTGTACCGGGCCTTTATTACATCTTCGGTTCAATCGCTTCAGGAAGGCAGCTGATTAAAGATGAACACGATAGACCACTCACTGAACAACACATTGAAAATGCTTAAGAAAATATATTCTATATACCTGGTCGCGGTGGTCTTAGCTGCGGCCCTGGGAGCCTGTACAGCTCCTCCATTGGTTGACAAACAAGTTGATATCAGTCTTCCGCTCAGCTACACAGATTCACAAGACACTACGAATGTGGCAGCCATCGGGTGGAGAGACTATTTTAAAGACCCTTATCTGATAGCGCTGATTGATACAGCCCTGCTAAATAACAGAGAACTGAATATTACGCTGCAGGAAATTGCCATTTCCCGAAATGAAGTAAAGATCAGAAGAGGAGAGTACCTGCCATTTGTTGGTTTAGGAAGTAGTGCCGGATTTGAAAAGTCAGGAAGATTCACCCGTAACGGAGCCCTGGAATCAACTACCGATATAGCGCCCGGAGAGGAGTTTCCGGAACCCCTTCCTGATCTTATGTTCGGAGCTTATGCCAGTTGGGAAATAGATATCTGGCGAAAACTGCGCAACGCTAAGAAGTCTGCACTTACCAGGTATTTATCTTCTGTAGAGGGCAGGAATTTCATGGTCACCCAACTGATTGCTGAGATAGCAGATGCCTATTTCGAGCTGCTCGGCCTGGACAGTCAGTTGGAGATCCTCAACAGAAATATTAAGATTCAGCAGAATGCTCTTGAGGTAGTAACACTTCAAAAGCAAGCCGCCAGAGTAACTGAGCTGGCTGTGCGCAAGTTTGAGGCCGAGGTGCTGGGTACACAGAGTCTGCGCTTTGATGTTGAGCAGAAAATCATTGAGACGGAGAATCGAATCAACTTGCTCGTAGGTAGATTTCCTGTTGCTGTAAAAAGGACGGCCGGTGGTCTTGATAAACTGACACCTCAGGCTGTACATGAAGGCGTGCCTGCCCAGTTACTGCTTAACCGCAGCGATATAAAACAGGCAGAACTGGAGCTAGCGGCAAGCAGGCTTGATGTAAAGGTGGCCAGGGCGCAGTTCCTGCCGTCTTTGGGTATTTCTGCCGGCCTTGGAGGGCAGGCCTTTAACCTGTCAAAGCTAGTCAAAGCCCCGCAGTCTCTTGTGTATGCCATGGCGGGAGAGATGACTGCACCGCTGATCAACAAAAAGGCAATAGAAGCGGCATACAGCACGGCAAATGCCAAACAGGTACAGGCAGTTTATCATTACGAGCAGGTAGTTTTAAATGCTGTTACGGAAGTGACCAATCGACTATCACTGATTCACAATCTGGAAGAGAGCTATGCTTTGAGAGAACGCCAGGTAGAAGCACTCACAGAATCTATTGATATATCAAACAGACTCTTTAATTCAGCCAGGGCAGACTATATGGAAGTGCTGCTAACACAACGTGATGCACTTGAATCAAGGTTTGAGCTGATAGAAACCAAAAGGGAGCAGATGAGTGCGATGGTAAATATTTATCAGGCTTTAGGAGGAGGCTGGAATTAGAGGAGAGCTTTCTCAGGTCTCCCGAAACAAAAAGCCATCCTTCAGCGAAGGATGGCTTTTTGTTTCACTGTTTGTCAGGCTCAAAAGAGCATTCAGTATCATTTGAAACAAAAATCCCTCACGCTTCCGGGACTTTCATCCTTTCTACATGAGGGCATAATCGGTCATGATTATGGATTCTTATGAGATGTTTTTAATTCGCTCGCTTTACGCTGGAAGCTCCCGAAGTATTGGAGTTTACACTCGGACGTCCACGATATCGGATACTTGATGCACCTGAGGCCCGTACGTCCAGCTTCTCGGAAACGCTAACCCGGGCACTGCCCGCACCGGTTACCCGAACATCTGCTATTTCACTTTCCAGGTCGTAGGCACGATAAGTCGTAGCACCCGTAGTTTTTACCGTTTGTTCTGTGGCTCTGCCTTCCATGTTTACTACACAGGCACCGGAGGCCTGCAAATACAATTCGTTAACATCTATATTCAGAGAGAGTACAGAAGCTCCCGACAATACGATCTCCATGCGGTCAGTCTTCAACGGATCGCGTGTTTCTACTTTAACCGCTCCGCTGGCGTGTATGCTGTTCAAACTTTTTACAGTCAAAAAGGCGCGTGGCGACTTGTTCATTCGTCTTCTGCCACGGGTATCTCTCATTTTAATAACCAGTTTACCTCCGCGCACTTCGGTGATTACATCATCGATATAGCGATCATCCGCTTCAACCTCGAGCGACTCGGTATTACCAACGCTGATCTCTACGACAAACGCACTGCTTATACTCAATTCGTCAAAACCCGAAACATCACGTTTCTCGCGGGTTTGTGCCCAACTCACAGAAACTACCATGACCATCATGATCATTGCGATCCAGGTGCTGCGGTAGTTACTCATTTGCTTTTTCATTCTCTTACTAGGTTAATTTCTGTACTAAAGATAACGGGATTCGCCTAAGGTTGCACCGGCCTGCAAAAATCATTTACGAAGCCCTGAAACACCGTCAATTGTGCGGGTAAATACTTATCTTATATGTGACGTTTTGCCGCTGATAGTTTTTCTTTTTTAAAGGCAGGTCGCTGTACCGACATTGGGGTGCAACTAAAAAACAGACTTTTCGCATTATATCTCCTGTTATGCAACACATCGTAATCATAGGCAATGGGATTTCGGGAATCACCACTGCCAGACATATCCGCAAGAAAAGTGACCACCGTATTACGGTGATCTCGGCAGAGACGGATCACTTTTTTTCCCGCACAGCCCTTATGTATATCTATATGGGGCATATGAAATATGAACACACCAAGCCTTATGAAGACTGGTTCTGGGCTAAAAACAGGATAGATCTGAAAAGGGCTTATGTAGAGTCTGTAGATACAGAAGCAAAGCAGCTCCGGTTAAGCGGAGGAGAGCAAATGGAGTACGATAAGCTGGTGATCGCCACAGGGTCTAAATCCAATAAATTTGGCTGGCCGGGGCAGGACCTGAAGGCTGTACAGGGGCTTTACAGCTATCAGGACCTGGAGAGCATGGAGCGAGATACGAAGGGAATCACCAGGGCCGTGATAGTGGGTGGTGGACTGATAGGAATTGAGATGGCTGAAATGCTCCTTTCACGCAACATACCGGTCACCTTTCTGGTGAGGGAAAGCAGCTTCTGGAACAATGTATTACCCCCTGCGGAGTCTGAAATGATCAACCGGCATATCCGTGAACATCATGTCGACCTGAGGTTGGGTACTGAGCTCAAAGAAATTCTTTCAGATGAGAGTGGTAGGGCCCGGGCAGTGGTTACCGGTGATGGAGAAGAAATTGCCTGTCAGTTTGTAGGACTCACGGCCGGAGTGTCTCCGAATATCGGTTTCCTGGAAGGCTCAGGGATAGAAACCGGCCGAGGGGTAAAGGTAGACCCTTACCTGGAGACCAGCGCGAAAGATGTTTATGCTGTCGGGGATTGTGCTGAATTCAGAGAGCCCAACGGTCAGAGGAGGCCCATTGAGCAGGTATGGTATACCGGCAGAATGATGGGAGAAGCCCTGGCCAATACAATTTGTAAGACTCCCACTAAATACGAACCGGGCCACTGGTTTAACTCGGCCAAGTTTTTCGACATAGAATACCAGACTTACGGCTGGGTATGGGCACAGCCTAAGGAAAATGAAGCGAGCTTCTACTGGGAAGATACCACTGGGAAAATATGTCTCAGAATGGTTTTTGATAAAGACTCACATCAATTGCTGGGGGTAAACAACTTCGGTATCCGGCTGAGACATCATGCCTTTGACAAATGGTTTGAGCAGGAGAAAACAGTTGAATATGTGCTGGAACATCTGGCTGATGCCAATTTTGATCCTGAACTCTACAAACAGCATGAGCCGGAGATTATCGCTCAGTTTAATAAAGATTTTAATGCGTCAGTAAGTCTCAAAAAGAAGAGCTGGAAGCGTATCCTCGAATTAGTATCCTAAGAAATTAAATTATATATAATGTCAACCGCAGACCCAAGTTTGTCTATTGCCAATCCGCATCCTAAGGATACGGACATAGTACAAAAAATCAGTTTGGCTGTAGCCTGTATAGGCGTACTTATCTTGTTTATGGCCTGGGGCAGTGTGCCGCTTCCGGCTGATATCATGCTCCCGGTTTCCCTCTTATCTATTGTAGTGGGTACCAGTGTCTATGCTGTCAGAACCTATATGAATGTACCTGAGGGTATCAAAAACAATGGCGTATGGCACCAGAGCCTTACCAATCGTGGTGTCCTGGGCTGGATAGTGGGTATCATCCTCACCGGCTTTTATGTGATTCTGTACTGGTTTCCCGGCTATATAGGTTTTGGCCAGAATGGAGCCGCCAATCAGGGCCTTGTTGCTCTTTTCGATCCGCTGAGTATGTTTTTCAAAGGCAAACCAGCCAGCCAGTGGTTTGTATACGGTACCCTGTATACGGTATCTATATTTTCTCTGGGCATTAAGTTTCTCTTAAAATATCGCCATAACCGGTATCAGTTTGTCAGAACGCTGGTCGTGATTGCTTCTCAGCTGTTTCTGGCTTACCTGATCCCTGAAATACTGGCCGGACTCAATTATAATGATGTGACGCTCGCAGATGGTTCTTATGTAGGCTATTTCGATACCGATATTAAAAACACCTGGCCACTGGACTATGATTTCTTCTATGACTGGCATCTGGATGCCATGCAACAGGAGGCTTATCAGCCGGTGGGTATTCTCTACCTGATCGTGGGGATTGCCATGTTCCTGGTAATCACTCCGATTATTACCTACTATGTGGGCAAGCGATGGTATTGCTCCTGGATCTGTGGCTGTGGAGGCCTGGCTGAAACTGCCGGTGACCCTTTCCGTCATCTGTCATCCAAAAAGTTAAGTGCCTGGAAGCTGGAACGCTGGCTCATTCATGGGGTCATGGTCTTTATCTTTGTTATGACGGCCGCCACGATTTACGGTTACTTCTGGAATACCGGGGAGATTTTCGGACTGAATATCTATAACAACTTTCAAAAGCCGTACGGTTTTGCCATTGGAGCTATGTTCTCCGGTGTGATTGGTGTGGGCTTTTATCCTATGCTGGGCAACAGGGTCTGGTGTCGTTTTGGTTGTCCTATGGCCGGTTATATGGGCATTATACAGCGCTTTAAGTCGAGGTTCAGAATAACGACTAACGGTGGCCAGTGTATTTCTTGTGGCAACTGTTCTACTTACTGCGAGCAGGGTATTGATGTAAGATCTTATGCACAGAAAGGGCAGAACATCGTAAGGGCTTCCTGTGTTGGCTGTGGTATTTGCTCTGCTGTATGTCCGAGAGGGGTGCTGAAGCTTGAAAATGGTCCGGAAGAAGGGCGCGTTGATCTGCCACCGATCATCATTGGCAACAAGAGTATCAAGGTATCTGAATAGAATTCTGTTATCAGACTTTAAAAAGAGAGCCATCGGTCTGTGACCGATGGCTCTCTTTTTTGTACTCCATGAAAGGCGATAGTTCTATCGTAATAGAATAGCTTAAGTTGTTAATAAATATAATAATAAGATTTGGTGTATATGAATTTCATTTTAATGTATTTAAAATTTTTAAATTGTAAATAATACAAAAAATATATTGATATAATTTGTAATTAATAATTTGAATGAATAGACTTGATCAACCGAATTTTTAACATAACCAACATTATTATGAAGAAAAAAGTAATGAAAATTGCTGCTGTCGTATTGATGGTAGCAGGTACTTTTGCGATGAGCGCACCAGGACTTTTTGGAGCAATGGCAGTAGGCAATAAAGATTGTGATGACAACTGTGAATCTTCGACAGAATTTCACTGTCTGCTTACCTACAGTGACGGATCACAGGTAATCTGCGTGAACATGCAGGTGAAAGGGACAACTCCAGGTGATATCACGCATAATTAATGACATTTCTTATTTTTTAACTATGCAATTTGGAAATGCACTCTATTTTTGAGTGCATTTGCTATATTTTTATATGATTAAAAAAAATGTTCTGACCCTGGTCGTTATGCTGGCTTGTCTTTGCTCTTGCGACTCATTCTCTGATAATTCAGACCCGGTTTGGGCTAATTTGGATTTTGTTGATCTGCATGGTGAGGTGATAGAGACCGATTCTCTCCCCTTACCTTACCGTATCACCATTTCGAATGAAGAAGAGCTTCTGTTTGTCGTAAACAGGCAGGGTAATAATAATGGGTTCATCTGGGTTTTTGATCTTAATTCAGGGACCTTCCTCAAATCTTTTGTTAAAAGCGGTGCCGGCCCCGGAGAGCTGCTGCATGTAGGACATGTGCAGATACTGGACGATGAACTGGTGGTTTTTGGCACTCTGGAAAAGAGGCTGCTGATTTACGATCTGAAGGCGATCAGAACCGAAGATAGTCCTATGCCTGCACGGATTATCTCCATCAAAGCCAATTCAGTGAGGTCTCCTTATATGATTAACAAAGACCTGATAGTTGATACACGGTTCAATTTTAAAAAGGACAGCATAGCCAGACTAAACTACTATAACGGAGATGGGGAACTGGTGAAAATTTCAGGGAGTTTTCCGGCTGCTTCTGCTGATCTTGATCCTGTACATCTCACAGAGTCCTACCGGTGTTTTATGGGAGTGAATGCTGATCGTGTGGTACTGGCAAATGCCTATACAGATTTGATTGAAGTGTATGATGGACAGGGTAGTTTACTGACAGAGCTAAACGGACCTGATAACTTTGAGCCACTCATGATGCCCCGGGAGTCTGGAGGTGGGATTATGATTGCTCCGACTGCTGATACCAGAAGGGCTTACTCCTTTGTGAATGTAGGAAATGATGAGATTCTGACATTCTATAGTGGTGAACTGAATAGTAAGTCACAAAATAATAAGGATCGGTTTATTCTGTTTTCGGCTAAGGGAGAGCCTCTTAAAAGCTATTCATTGGACATACCTATTCTCCACTTTGATGTGGATTGGAAGTCCAGAACTGTATACGGAGTAACAGACGAGTATCAGGACGGAGGAAAAGAGTTGGCCGTCATAACCTATAAGCTTGATTAATGAAGTCTTGCCGGGGCCTTTGGAGTTTCTTTATTGTGCTAAGTCTACTGGCCTGCGGTGATCAAAAAAGGACAGGGGTATCTTCACCGAAGACTTTTTTGACATTTCCCGAAGGAATTTCCGGTCAGGGCTGTGATGTTAATCTGGATGAACCAACTTCCAGAAGATTACTTTATTATTTCGATGGAGATTGCGCCTTGTGTTTTGGAAAAGTAAAAACAATTGAAAGCCTCGTGCCAGACGAACTTGGTACTGCAAGGCTCGTTTTTATTGCCAAAACTTCAAGCGTTGACATGTTTCGCCAGAACATTCTGAATGCAAGAATCACCTCCTGTATTCAAATTGATAGTCTGGGTTATTTTGAGAAGGCAAACCCTGATAAAACCTACCTGGACCAAATGGCAGTTCTGGATGATGACAATGGTATTCTGATAGAAGGCAATCTTATTCACGATCTCGATGTGAGGTCTTCTTTCAGGAAGGCTCTGGAGTAGTCTCTGAGTCTTTTATCACTTTAATTCTGACTCCCCTCCCGAGTTTAGCATTCATTGTTTCAGCCTGTTATTCACCCCCTGCTGAGAACTGAATGTCTTATAATCTGGTAGATTCGAAGTAGGAGAATGTATTGAAATAGATAATATAAAACTATGATTTCTAAAAAAAGCAATAAAAATTAATTATAAAACTGGTTTTGACGTAAATATTGGGTAAATTGAGATGCCTTATCCAACACTAGTTATCAAGAGTGTTAGCTATGGTTGGTAGTTCCGGAAATTGTATTGCATTCAAGCACACTGTGCTTCATTCATAAAGAGAGAACTTGATTATTCAAGTCTATTTTGGTTGTGAGAGTCTGTCCCCCAGGGCAGGCTCTCTCGTGTTTATAGCGGTTCTCTCGTTCCGGATTTATCCCCGATCCTTAAGGGAAAGTCGGGGTTAGTCAGCCTGGACAAAGAATAATAAGTTGAAAGGAGGAGGTAGTCAGGTAGGTGTATCTCTCAACGATCTTTCCACTCTTTTACAAATTTGAGATAGGCAGATTCGGTAAGTTCGAGACAGCGATCAAAGATGAGTTCATAGCTTTCCTTATCCGGCATGAGTAGCTCTGAAGACACCCAGATTATATTTTTAAGCCAGTACACTTTGGCTACTTTCACATCCTGAGTAATGTCATGACAGATTTCCCTGGCCCGGGTAATTTCGGTTGTACTCTCCAGTTTAAGGTTTGCCAGACGGGCCAGCCGAAAAAAACGGTCTTCCTCATTGTCAATCGTGATATAGTAACTACGGCTATTGTAGGTGAATTTGATATCACCATCACCATCTACCTCAGGGGAGTAGCCTTTATCGTTGAGAAAGGCCATATATCTGTCCTGGGTGAGTTTTCTCTTAATCTGAGTCTGGGCATCGAATTGTGCACTGATTGAAAAAGTAATACCTGTAAGCAGGGTTATTAAAAAAAGTCTCATTTCGGTTGTTTGTAGTGGAGGAGCAGGGTGCTCAGTTAAACTGAAAATAATAAAACAGTATGAACCAAAAAAACAGCGAACCTTTCGATCCGCTGTTTTACTCAATCAACAACTCAACTATTAACTATTCTACTTCGTCTGTATGTGGGTCCCTGAGGCTCTGACTACTCAGGCGACTCACATACTATTTTATATATCTGAAACCCAGGTTGAGAGTAGTACCGCCACCATCATTTCTTGAAGCGAAAAAGGTGGTAGTCGATGCCTCGATGCCCAGCTTATCGGTCAGCTGGATTTTGATACCGGCACCGGCTTGTTGAAACCACTGCGATAACCCGAATTGCTCGTCAAAGCCGTTGGATACGCGCTCAAACCTTGGAGAGTATTGATAAAGGGCGAATAGAGAAACCTTGCTTGAAGGGAAGTAACTCAGAATACCGGTTACCGGAGTTCTGAAGAAATCTACCTGGTCATCTCTCCTGGCAAATCTGTAGAGCAAATCAGTTTCCAGAAAGAGTCTCCATTCATTATTGATTTCATGATCGTAAAATACCTGCGTAAACCAGGTGTAGCGATCATGCGCCACAAAGGCTCCGTTTCTGTTTTCAAGATTGCTGCCACCCGGAAACCAGAAGGCCGATCTTACAGAAAGGTTATTCAGATTTTTAAAAGGAGTAAAGCGTATGCTTGGTCCGATATTGGCAATAGCAATCTCGTTGATGTCCCCCGATTGAAAAACCGGAGAAAAGGGTGAGCTCCCGTTTGAAAAGGAACTCACCGTCACATCAAAACCCAGATTCAACCGGGATGACTTTGATACTCCGAATGTCACCTGGTAGGCAGCGTTGAAAAAACTCTGTCTTTGTGCCAGTGACACCTTATCGCCTTCTCTGTTTCTTATTCTGTTTTGTGTATAAATATTATAGAAGGAATTGAGCTCTACTTGTCCTTTTCTCAAGAGTACCGAAGGCGTGAAACTCTGAAGGTTTGAAGTAGGCTCAACGGCCTTTTTTGACGATTGCGCGCTCCCTTCCAGGCTGTTCAAAGCCCAGTCATAGGTGTAATAACCTGTCTTATAGTTGGTAGGAATAGCCTCGTCACGGTATTTGTTCAGATACTCGATGATAGAAGGGGCTTTGTCCTTGAAATCACCAGGGTACCATTTGAAGATCTCAGAAAGCTCTACCAGCTTCTTACGCTTATTCACCTGAATAAAGTCATCATTGTTCAATGCGAGTTTGGTACGCTCCAGAATCTGCGCTTCCAGCTTTTCAGGTCTGTAGGCAAAAGAGGCAATCGGAGGACAGCTTACCGCGGCACATACCAGTACAAAGTGCAGCTTTTCGTCTCCTGTTACTTTGAGCAGAAGCTCTTTTTCCAGATCGTTCAGTGTAATGTTGTTACCTGCGATATTGTGTTTTTTGTTATCAAAGAAGCCGGCAATTTTCAGAGGAGAGTCTGTCGGGTAATTCTTCAGAATACCGTTGATCACTGAGATATTGTAAGCGTTGATATAGAACGCTTTCTTTTCTACTCCACTCAGGTTATTTGTGTTCATACCAGCTACCTGCTGTACCAGGGATTGCAATGGTTCCCCGTTTCTGTTAAGGCCTTTGTAGTTGACCCTTCCGTCCATCACCTGTGCTTTGAAGAAGGCATCTGCCTCATTCAGAAAAGCGTCCAGTGACTGGGCCCTTGCTGCCAGCCCGGCAAGCAATGCGGCACCTATCAATATTAACTTTTTCATTTTAATGCTAGATTTTGATGTGTTGTATTAGTTGGCATCGGTTTCGTAGATACCTTCTATGTCCATCAGCTGGCCAAAGATGTCTACCTCACCGGTGAGATGAATTCTGTTGTTTTCCAGACCCTGCACGGTGGAAATGTAAGCGATGCTGGTGCCACGGTCGAAGATGAGTTGACGGTTAGCGAAGTCAAGCTCCCAGATTCCTGTTTTTACCTGCTGGTCGTCAGCCCCGCCACAGAGTACTTCACCACCATCGTATCGGTAAGTACCATCGGTAAAGAAGGTGAAGGTGTCGTCCAGTCGGCAGAATTGAAATCCACTCAGGCCCTCCAGCTCAAATGTCAAGGCTCTCCATACACGGCTATTGTCACCGGCCAGCTCTGACATAAAGGTGGCTTCCGTAGCCGGGATACCTTCTGGTGCATCGACCGGAGCAGTAGGCCCTGGCTCATCCAGGTCTACAAGATTACAACCTGCTACCAGGAACAGCGTTGCGCTGAGCAGTAGTGTTGTGTGCAGTTTCTTTAAGTTTTTCATGGTTGTTGTGATTCTTTTTTCTGTTTGTGCCATCCGCCTTACTGCCTCATGCACAACTCCCCAATGTGAATCGGGACACAGAAGTTCACCAGAAAAACAAGTTTTTTCAAGATTGGAGCAAATGTTAACTGCCTGTTAGTCAGCTGTGATACTTTTGTGATAATTAAAAGGAAAGTTGATAAATCGGTGAGCTTTTCAGAGACCAGAACTCAGGTCATGATGGTATCTGTGGTGGCAGAGATGGAATCAGGAGTTACTGCCTTTCTGCAATAATCAGGAAGGTCAGAGATGTATTAAAGAGATTGTAGTTCCCGGGAAGCCGGAGTTGTACAAGTAGGTAGTCAGTAGCTGCTTCTCAGTTGTTCAGAATCTCTTCAATCTGCTTCAGGTGATGTTTCAGATGCAACACATAATCACCCATAAAGTAATCGAGGCTGGTAGGCAGGTCTTCGGGTACCGTGTGGAAAGCAATCTTGTGGAGATTATGCTGCGTACGGGCCTTTGTGCGAATCTCATCGGGTACCTGTGTCATGAGGTGTGCCAGTTGCAGATTGAAGCCTCTCCAGAGGATGAGTAATTCATGCCAGTTGGCTTCCTGATAGTTTTGTGCTTCTACCCAGCCATCCTGCCCATAGCCGTCAAAAATCAGGTCATCCGTAAACTGTGCCCTGACAAAACGCTGGTGGTTGTTAGAGGCAGAGTCGATCAGGTGGCCTATGATCTCCTTAACTGACCACTTACCTGGTGCAGGTTTTGCGCTTACCTTATCCTCTTCTACAAGTGTCAGGTTTTGAAAAGCGTCTAGTACGGTGTCTTTCAGATCTTGGATATATGCCGGCATGCCACAAAAGTAAAAAAGCCTCGCTTTGCGGGACTTTTTTATAGATGAATTTATTTCACATTGTCAGAGGTTTTTTTTAACTCTTTCATCTCTTCTTCTGTTAGTTCCAGATCCCTCCCAAATCCAGAGTTGGATGCGAATCCTCTTTGAATATCAATCAAAACTTCATCGGTACCTCCATCAGCAGTATTTCAGTATCGCTGTCAGCAGTAATGCTTACCTCAGAGGTATCGGTAATTCCCACGGCATCACGCGAACCCAGAGCTTCTCCTGCAATGGTAGCTTCACCTTTGAGTACAAAGGCATAGAGTCCACTGCCAGGCTTGTTGAACTTATAATCCAAAGTAGTACCTGCTTCAAGGTTTCCCAGGCTAAACCAGGCATCCTGATTAATGGTCAGAGCTTCTCCGCCCTCAGGAGCAACGACAGTTTGAAACTTATTCGTCCGGTCTGTGGCCGAATAGCTTTTCTGCTCATAGCGGGGAGTAATGTCCCTTTCTTTTGGGAAAACCCAGATCTGTAAAAACTCAACCGGTTTGTCAGTGTTGTGATTATACTCAGAGTGTCTCAGGCCACTGCCGGCAGACATGATCTGTACATCTCCCTGTCTGATCACCTCACTTCGGCCGGTGCTGTCTTTATGCTCCAGATCTCCCGATAGAGGAATGGAGATAATTTCCATATTATCATGAGGGTGGGTGCCAAAACCCTGTCCTCCCGCTACCTGGTCATCGTTCAATACCCGTAAAGCACCAAAGTGTACCCTTTCAGGGTTATAGTATCCCGCAAAGCTAAAGCTGTGTCGGCTTCTCAACCAGCCGTGGTCGGCAAATCCTCTGCTATCTGATGTATGTACTACAGTGTTCATTTTTTGTCCTTTCTCGTTTAGTTGAATTTACATGTATGTACATGTAAATAACTGATTGCTGTTCTGATTAGTTCAATTGGGGCAAGCATAATGTTTTGACCACTTTTTAAACTTAGTTAAAGCTTCCGGTGTTCACTCACTACCTTTCGTCCGAAGGGGGACTTGTGCATTGGTGGGATTTTCTACTTTTGTGCGTCTAAAAACAGAGAGTGCGTCAGACATGACTAATGTAAAAGTGGTAATTCCGGCAAATAACGAAGAGCAGTCCATCGGGCTGGTTGTCCGGGATATTCCAAAAGACATTGTGAGCGAGATAGTGGTGGTGAATAACGCCTCGACTGATAATACTGTGGAAGTGGCCAGACAGGCCGGAGCGACTGTTTTAGACGAACCCGTTCCCGGCTATGGCCGTGCTTGCCTCAAAGGAATCTCGTATCTTGCGGCCGCAGATAAACAGCCTGATATCCTGGTATTTCTGGATGGAGACTACTCAGATTACCCGGAAGAGCTTGCGGATGTAATTGCTCCTATTTTGAATGATGGGGCAGACATGGTGATTGGCAGTCGTGCTTTGGGGCAACGTGAGGGAGGTTCGATGACTTTTCCTCAGGTCTTTGGCAATTGGCTTGCCACTTCTCTGATGCGACTCTTTTATCGAGTGAAGTTTACTGACCTCGGACCTTTTAGAGCTATTCGGTTTGATAAGTTGCTGGAAATCAATATGGTGGACAAGACTTATGGCTGGACTGTGGAGATGCAGGTGAAAGCTGCCCGACATAAATTGAAAACTGCTGAGGTGCCGGTAAACTATAAAAGGCGGATCGGGGTTAGCAAGGTGTCCGGAACAATTAAAGGAACCGTAATGGCGGGTTATAAGATTATCTGGACGATTTTTAAATACTTGTAGTGTAATGTACTGGTTAGAATTAATCGTATTGACTTTATATACCGGGGCGCTGTCCTTCATTTTTTTGTACAGCTTATCGCAATTAAATCTGGTGTATCTTTTCAGAAAGGCTAAAAGAAAAGGCTTGCTTCCTGACGAGCCTCAGGTGCCTGAAAATTATGAACACCCTATTGTCACGGTACAATTGCCTGTATATAATGAACTGTATGTGGTGGAGCGCCTTATTGATGCGGTAGCGGCTTTTGACTGGCCCAAAGACCGGTTGGAGATTCAGGTGCTTGACGACTCCAATGACGAAACCGTTCAGGTAATCGCTGATAAGGTAGCCGAGTGGCAACAGAAAGGTATCGATATTCATCAGGTAAGAAGACCTGAAAGAAAAGGATTTAAGGCCGGAGCACTCCAGTATGGTATTGAGATTTCAAAAGGTGAGTACTTCGCTATTTTCGATGCCGATTTTGTGCCTGACCGGGATTTCCTGAAAAAGACCGTGCCGCACTTCGAGCGAGATGAGAAAATAGGCGTGGTGCAGTCTCGCTGGGGGCACCTTAATAAAGAGTACTCCATGCTCACCAAGCTGCAGGCTTTTGGTTTGAACACGCACTTCTTTGTAGAACAAAACGGGCGTTCCAGCGGAAAGCATTTCCTGAATTTCAACGGTACAGCGGGCGTATGGAGAAAGTCCTGTATTCTGGATGCCGGTGGCTGGAAAGCCGATACGCTTACTGAAGATCTGGACCTTAGCTACCGAGCTCAGCTGAAAGGCTGGGAGATTTTCTACGTATCCAATACGGTTGCTCCGGCAGAGCTTCCTGCTGCCATGGGGGCTATTAAATCTCAGCAGTACCGCTGGACCAAAGGGGCGGCTGAAACCAGCCGTAAACTTTTGCCCAAAGTGCTGAAAGCCAAGCTGCCGCTGGCTACAAAATTTCACGCCACTTTCCATTTGCTGAACTCAGCCGTATTCATCTGCATTGTGCTGACGGCCTTTCTGAGTGTACCTGTACTGTTTATCAGAAACCTGTCTTCAGGCTGGCAGATTTTGCTCAATGTGTCTACCATCTTCCTGTTGGGCTATGTGTTCCTGGTGATATTCTATTGGAATGGCTTTAAGGAAGAGAAAAAGAGTTTCTGGCAGACATTAAAGGACTTTGTGCCGCAAATGTTTATGCTCCTGTCTGTGTTTTTAGGCCTGAGCGTACATAACGCAGTGGCCGTGATGGAAGGGCTGATAGGAAAGAAAACTCCCTTTGTAAGAACGCCCAAGTTCAACATTACCAAAAAGGAGGGAAGCTGGAAGAACAATAAGTATTTCAGCCGAAAGATTAATCCTTTGACTATGCTCGAAGGTTTGCTTTCACTCTACTTCTTTGGCGGTTTGGGTCTGGCTTTCTATTTCAATGATTTTGCCCTGCTTCCATTCCATATTTTGCTTAGCTTAGGTTTCCTGTTGGTATTCTATTATACCGTGCAGCATACGCGACATGCTTAAGCAAAACCCGAGAGTATCTTTAGCTTATATCGTTCTTGCCGTCCTCACCATCGTGATGGGCTACTACGTAGAGCGTACCCAGACCTGGCTGCTTTTAGGAAGTTTTAGTCTGATGTTCATCGCCAGTCTTGTGGTGATGCGCGATACAGCTGAGGGAGAAGAGGATCTGCCTTATTACTGGGGGATGCTCATGCGACTGATGTTGTTGTTCTCTTTCCCTGCTTTGTCCGATGATGTATATCGCTTTATCTGGGATGGGAGACTGCTTTTCAACCTGACAGACCCTTATAAACAGCTACCCTCTGAATATGTCAGTCAGGGCATAGAAGGCGTTAATCAGGTGCTTTACACCAAGCTCAATTCTCAGGAATACTACTCTGTATATCCTCCGTTTAATCAGGTGTTTTTCTTTCTGTCCGTACTTTTCTCTCCCAATTCGGAGTTTTGGTCGGCTGTGATATTGAGAGTGGTCATACTGGTTTTTGAACTCGGGAACATTCGCCTGATTAAAAAACTGCTACGTCATTATGAGCTTCCTCAAAAGTATGGCCTGCTGTATGCACTAAACCCTATGATTATTCTGGAGCTTACCGGAAACCTGCATTTTGAGGCCATCATGGTGTTTTTTCTGCTACTGGCATTGTGGTACTATGAGCAAAATAAATTGCATTGGTCTGCTGTTTTCTTCGGTTTGTCCGTAGCGACTAAGTTTTTACCTCTGATCTTTCTGCCTCTGCTTTTCAGAAAAATCGGATTTAAGAAAACCGCTGTTTATAGCAGCATTGTCCTGGCTATTCTGGTGGTCTCCTTCCTGCCCCTGATCAATACGGCACATATCTGGGCCATCAGAGACAGTATGGAACTCTACTTCCAGAAGTTCGAATTCAATGCGAGCATCTATTATCTCACACGCTGGTATGGTTATCAGCTGGCCGGTCACAATATCATTGCTGTATCCGGCAAGTGGATGATGCTGGCAACTCTCGGGAGTATTTTGCTCTACTCATTTGTTGGTAAGAAGAGGCGCCTCCCTGAGCAAATGATGTGGGTTTGGGCCCTTTATGTGCTCTTTGCTACAACGGTACATCCCTGGTATACGATCCCCCTTTTGGTCATGAGTATTTTCAGCATGAAGCAGTTTCCGTACATCTGGACCATACTGGTTTTCTTTACCTATGCCAACTACCAGCTGGAAGGATACTTCGAATGGCTGGAGATTGTAGCAGTGGAGTATGCAATTGTCATTGTAGTGGCACTCTATGAAACTTCCGGACGTTCTTTCCGGGAGAGGTTTTTCAAAGCTGCCTGATTCAAAGGTTTTAACAGGTAGAAATCTCTGACGAGATGCTGAAAACTTCTTTGATAGGTCAAGACTTGAAGTTCTTAGTTGGTAAATTGCATTTCATGTGGAAACGGCTCGTGTTGTTGATATTATTCGGACTATTGGTATGTAGGGGCTTTGCGCAGGAGCA
>DIYF01000042.1 GCA_002427745.1 Roseivirga sp. UBA6061
TATAGACCAGTACAAAAGCCGCCCCGCCATTACCGGCTGTTTGCGTGGGAAAACCCCAGATATTTCCAAGGCCTACCGCTGAACCGGCAGCAGCCATAACAAAACCAAAAGAAGAGGTAAATTCACCACGTGAAGAAGCCATAGGTCAGTTTTTAGAGCGTGCAACCGGTGAATATACATTTATGACCCAGATTATTGAAATGGTATCTTAGGAAGGGTAACAGCACCTGGCTGACTGAACCGGGGAGCTAAGTGCGGGTTGTGGAATTCGGGGCTTCCGGCTCCCGGGTATATAGCCTCAGGTATCTCAGGCATTTAATCGACAGAATAAAGCTGAGAGAGATGGTCAAAAAAGCGGTTGTTATTTCTCCCATAACCAAATCCTCCCAGCCGGTGTATTCCATGATAAAGTTCAGCGATCTGTCAATAACCAGCGACAGGACAAAAACTACAATAACGCGCAGAGCCCTTTGCCTAAAGCTTCCGGTATCTGCAGGAAATCCCGTCTTTAGCAGGTAGGCGAACAGGAGAAGGAGGGCGAAAAGCCTTCCCATATTCTCATGGTCAACCAGGCCAACAAAGGGGGCCAGCAGGCTCAGTGGAACAATGAGTATTACCAGAGGCAAAAGTGAGCGAAAATCGGCTTTGGCAAAACCCGACCGGATCAACGGGCGCAACAAAAGGTAAGCGATTAAAACTCCGGTAACTCCTACAATGATTCCCCCTAGTACATCACCCAGAAAATGACGGCCCAGGTACATACGTGAGAGTGCCATCAATGGCACCCAGACGGCAGAAAACACAAACACAGGCCTGGAACGAAGGAAAAACGCCATTCCCAGGAAGAAGGCGGCTGCCGCACTGACATGCCCTGAGGGAAGGCCGTAGCTCCACCCCTGCTGCCTGCGCACGGTCTCCAGCGCCTCTGGTGAAGGAAGCGACCAAAAGCCTGCGCCTCCTCCCCTTTCCATAAAAGGTGTAATGGGTACCTGCCCCGGTTCTTCCACTCTGACATCGATGTGGCTGGGACGCGGAAACTCAAAACCATTTTTAAGCCCGAAAGTCAACACCCCCACCAGGAAGGCCGCCATGGCTACGCAAAGGCCCTGCTTCAGTCTGTAACCGAAAATAAGGCAGGTCATTAAGACTCCGTATACAACAGAATAGCCAAGGTTTGAAATGGTGATCATCAGCCAGTTCAGGCCGGGAGATTCAAAGGACTGAAGCCAGATAACAGGATCTGCCTGGAACATAGACACATAATTTTGGTGTAAATTGATTTAAAGCAGGTCTCGCTAGAGCTGGCCTATAAGTTCACCATCCTGGAAAGTGCCGGAAATCTTTCGGCCATCACGGTAGTACAAGGTGCCTGGTCCGTTGGCCTTTCCCTGCTTCCAGGTACCGGTATGCTTCAGAAATTCGCTCTTTGATTCGTACCAGTAGGTACCCTCCCCCCACCGTTGTCCGTCCTGAAAGTCACCTTCGTAGTAGTCGCCCTCATCATAATAGAAACGCCCCTGCCCGTTAGCCAGACCGTCACGGTAATCGCCCTCATATGTATCTCCATCCAGCATTACGAGCCTGCCATGACCATTTGCTTTTCCCTGCCTGAGTTCTCCCTCAAACCGGAAGTATTCGAAGCCGTGTTCGAGCATGATCAGGGTTCCCTTCCCCTCAGCAAGACCATCCGTACAAGCGCCTGACCAGGTGAAGCTTCTGTTTTCCGCATTGCGCTGGGTAAAGCACTTACAACTGTTTTCTGCATTGAAGATCCAGCCGGCATTTTCAGTATTACCACTCAACCGAAGTGCAAAAAACAAGATGACCAGCAAGGGCACTGCCTGAATTATTATCAGTATTAAAAACCATATGTTCTTAAAGCGCCTTCTCATCTCTTATCAAAACCCGCTACAACATAGGCCCGTCAAATAGTAATGGAAAATCGGTGTTACGAACTGCATAGCTATGTGATGAATTGCTTTTTTAGTTCGTACCCCGTGTCAGGTGTTCTCTCAATTCTTTGATCCTGGGGCGTGCTACCGGCACCCGCCTGTCCTCTTCGTCAATCCTGACAAAGAGTCCCTGCGAATTGCCCTGCGTACTTTCAATTGCGTTGAGATTGATGATAAACGAGCGATGACACCTGAAGAACTCCGCATAGGTTTCCAGTTGCTCCTCTATCTCCTTGAGCGTAGCACGATACAAAGTTGAGGTGGCTTTATCCTCACGCTTCACGTGTAGCGCAATGTAATTGCCCTCGGCACTTACATGAGTCAGGGCATGGCGATGGACTCTCACAGCTCTTCCCTCCAGCAAGAGTGTGAGTTCAGGCGATTGATGGGTTACTCCTCCTTCTATGGTACCAGGTCGGTTCAGATTAAGCTCCTGCGATATCTGCAGATGCCTTCTCGCCATGACGTTATACCGAAAGAGTATAAAAAAGGCAGCCGCAGTCAACCCGATCACCATGATCTTTACCAAAGACTCGAGAAGTTCCGGCCCGGAAGCCATCAGGAAAATATTCTGCTTGATAAAGAGCACTCCATAAAGATGGCTCCATAACCCTATCGTCAGAAAGTTGAAGGCCAGGAAAAGGAATGCCCTGAGAACGGACCACTTCTTCTCATCAAAGAGTCCGGGAAAAAGCTCCGGCAGACTAAAATAATTGATCGCGGCAGACAATACTCCAATAAGAAAGAGCGCCAGAAAGTGCTGTACCTGATCCGCTATTCTATAACCATAGGGCTGTAGGACAAAAAGCAGCAGACTCCCCACAACCGCCATCGTGAAAATGGTATTCCTCTTCTCTGCCGGACTTTGTTCGAAGGGGTAGCTGGCTTTAAAAAAAGTAAGCCTGGTCAGATTTTGCCTTTGCATATTCAGAGTTAAAATCCGAAAACCACAGGCCAAATCAAAACGCGGGAACCGAAGTCACCAGAGGTGAATCATCTGCACCGGAAGTATGCAACAAGAATGTAAAATGAGAAACAAGATTCTTCCCGCTGGATTAATGAAAGGAGTTTTACCAACAGACGTTTTTCATGGCAATCCGGGTATGGTGCCTTTTCCTACAGCAAGGACCAACTCCCCTCAGTTATCCGGTACATTCAAAATCAGGAAGAGCATCATAAAAAAACCTCATTTCAGAAGGAATATGTACATCTCCTTGAAGAGTTCAATATTGATTATCACCCCGCCTATCTCTTCAAAAATGTTTAACCTATCTCGTACCTAAAGGCACGAATAATCATGACTCTCTGAGCTATCTTTATCTGGTCCCTAAATGGACTTTTTCGAATCTATTAACGCTGTAACCTGAATCAGTCCCGTCAGGGACTTAAAAGGGGTAGCCGAAAAAGACCCAATCTCCCCATGTGCCTTTAGGTACATCATATGCCCCATGACCCCATGTTTAATGAAAATGAATAGAGAGCAGGAAAGCTGCTATATTGTCTCACAGATGAATACACGCCCCCCATCTTCCCTTGTCCTTTTCATCGGTCTTCTGGTAATGAGCATCAGTTCCTGCCGGGAAAGGACTCCCGAACATACAGCCTACGATTACGGAACCCAAAGCGACTCGGCCCGCTACTATTTTATCAAAGGCTGGGAGGAAATTCTGGATAATGGCCGCTGGACGGAATCGGAAGCCGCTTTTCGCAAGGCCATGGAATTTGACCCCGACTGGCCGACAGGCAAAAGTCTGGTCGGGCGTATTACCAGAAACCTGGAGGAGAGACAAAGACTGCTTTCAGAACTGCAAGCGATAAAGGATCAGGTAGCAGAAGACGAACGACTGCTGCTGGACATTTTCATGCCATCCATGCAGGCTATGAACAATCGCGACCAGGGGATTCGGAGCTCAGCCCAGGCCGGTCGGGACAGAAGAGCCAGGGCTGAGATCAATTTCAGAAAATTCGTTCACAGGCACCCCGAGGAGAGCTATATCCTGGCAGAATATATAGAAACATTACACGCCAACCATGGGGCACAGACGGCCCTCGACAGTCTCAACGCACTTGCCTCTGACGCACAGCACGTTCTGGGCTTTTTCATGAGTTACAAGGCCAGCCTGGAATTGGAAACCGGAAATACAGAAGCTGCCAAAGAACTTCTGAACATTCTGAGATATGCCCTGCCAGATTCCTCCTATACCAGTCCGCTGATGCTTGAAGCCCAAATCTATATGGCACAGGACAGCCTGCTGCAGGCCGGCAAGCTGATAAATAAGGTGGTAAAAATGGACCCAAACCATTTAATCGCACTCGGCATGAAGAACAGGGTTGACCAGCTACTGAAAGAGCAGGAAGGCCGTTAGATCTGTCAGGACCCGGCAGGTGATACCTGTTCAGAGGAACAGCACTCAGTTTCAGGTTTAATGAGCTTTTGCTAACTTCAGAACCGGTTCTCAATGGGATGGCCGCTCCGGGCTCCCTTGCGTATGGTTCGTTAAACGTCAAAGTCGTCAGATTATGCTCAGGCTAACACCACTTTTGATATTACAAGGCTTCTGTATCTATCATGCCTATACACACAAGGCAGACTGGAGGTGGTATGCCCTGATCATATTTCTGCCATTTATAGGCTCTGTGATTTACCTCTACGTCAACTTCGTGAATAAGCGGAACATCAATACAGTTTCCAAGGGAGTAAAGTCCGTCATCAATACCAATTACGAGCTGGAGCAGCTGGAAAAGCAAATGGACTTCTCCGATACCATTCAGAACAAGACACTGGTGGCGGATAAGTATGTAGAGTTGGAAAGATATACCGAAGCTATCGACCTGTATGAGTCATGCCTTGAAGGTTTCAACCATAGCGATCCCAAAATTCTTAAGAAACTGATCAGGGCCTTATACCTGAATGAAAACTACAGGGAGGCTGTCGTCTATGGCAATAAGATTCAGCACGACAAGTATTTTCTTAAATCAGAAGAGGCCATTTGTTATGCCTGGTCGCTTTTCTACGAGGGGCAGCAAAAAGAAGCTGAAGCCCTGTTTGAAAAGATGGACGTAGGCTTTGCCAACTACGTACACCGTATGGAATATGCCAAATTTATGCATGAATCCGGGCAAACCGATCAGGCCCTGTCCAAACTGGAAGAGCTGATAGCAGAGTTCGGGCACATGGAATCTCATGAAAGACGCAATCTGCGACCTACCACCCGGGCCATCGAGCAACTCTACAGAGAGCTGAAAGCTCCGGCCAGTTAATCAGTCATGCGAATGTGATGATCTCTTGAGGTCATCTATCTCAGACTCCAGTGTTCTCAGACTGGTAGACCCGAAAGAAAAGCTGCCCTTAATATCCCGTATATCACTTTCCAGATCATCAATCTGACCTTCCAGATCACGAATACTGGTTGGGAAAAGTGAAATACTCCCGCTAAAACCGTAGAGTTTTCGATTCAGCGTTGAGATTTCATCCTCCAGATCTGATATCTTTTCATTCAGCACCTGAAAGATAGAATCGTTCTTTGCTGCTGTAGCATCCTGAGAGGAGACCGCGCGCTGCGGCCCTGTGAACTGAGAAAAGGCCAGTACGATGATGACCGCCAGAGGTATTGTGTTTTTGAGAGCTTTCATGGTAAAGCAGGAACAAGAATCATTCCATGCCCCACGGGTATTCCCGGGAAGCCTCCCGGGGACTAATAGCACCTACTTTAAACGGCCTTTATTAATTCAAGAGGATTAAGTCAATTTTATGTAACTTCAGTACTATAACATCAAACACTAAATTTTTTACGATATGGCTTACACACTCACACAACAACTGAATCATGTCAATGAAGATGCCTGGGATGATACCATTACATCAGACAATGTTTCGGGAATGTTCATTGCCGTTACGAGCAATCAGATAGGAGAAGGTGCTTCTCAAAGAGAAATGACCGTACAGCTCTTCCAACTGGAACAGGCCCCGGAATCAAACACCACGAACTCAGGGCTCTATATTCGCCAGGAGGGAGAAACCAGTGTAAAAGCAACACTGCTCGATCAGGGTGGTAATGTGGTGGCCACGAATGTGGCTGATTACCCGGCTTAGGCAAAAAAGGAAAACTTTCCGGGACAACCCGGGTAACAATGAACCATTAAAAAAGGGGTAGCTATGTGGCTACCCCTTTTCAATTCTTTTTTGTCAGTTTACTTTGAGAACATCTTCACGATCCACAAAATAAGGTAGAGCCCGAGGCCAAATCCGGCCAATAAAAATGCTAAGACAAATCCGAGACGAACCTGCTGTTCCGTTAGGCCAATTTTTTCTCCAAACCAGCCAGATACACCTAATATCATAATTCAATTGTTTGTCTCAAGATAAACCAGATATAGTGCTTTTCCAAGTCTGAATACGATCATTTCTATTTTTTGATAGGTTAATATTTCTTAAAAACGGCCCATTCGCTATGCCGAAAGTCCATTCACACACCAGTTTTAAAGGATATTGCTTAACTTTTTAGCAACAACAGTTCTACCATGAAAAGATTTTACTCACTCCTCATCGCCCTCATTCTGACCACACCTGTTCTGCTAGAGGCACAAACCAGCAAGACCCTCCCCTCTGACTATAAGCAAATGGATATGCAGGCTGTAATGGACCTGGGGCCCAATGCCATGGCAGGCGTACCCATGTATGACCTGGAAGGCAAGCTTATCAGCAATGAGGAGGGGGCAAAACTGATGAACAGTGGCGAATACAGACCACAGTATTATGCCAATGCTGAGGGTAAGCTGGCGGCTATCAAACTCCGTAAAATTACCCAGGAAGAATTAGAGTTCTTCCGGCAGTTTGAGGAAGAACAGAAGCGCATGGCAGCTCTGATTGGTACTGAGGCTCAGGACTTCGAAACTACTGATATGCAAGGCAATCCGGTGAAGCTATCAGATATGAGGGGCTCAGTCGTAGCCATTAATTTCTGGTTTATCGGCTGTAAGCCTTGTATTATGGAAATGCCGGAACTCAACGAGATTGTGCACAAGTTTGAGGGCAAGGATGTGAAATTTATCGCCATCGCCACAGACCGCAAGGCCAGCCTGGAGAAGTTCGCTCAGCGAAAGCAGTTTGACTATAATGTAGTACCTGACGGACGCGACCTGACCAAACTTTACGGAATCAGCGGCTACCCTACGCATTGCATTATAGATCAGGAGGGAAAAATTGCCTATTTCAAGTCGGCTTACAGCCCTTCCACCGCCTCTGAGCTGGAAGGCACTATCACAAAGCTTCTCAAATAAGTCATCCACACTATTTTATGAGATTTCTTCGACTGCTAGCTACCTGCCTCATCCTGATAAGCACTCCGGTACTCACTCAGGCCCAGTCGAAGACCTTTCCTCCTGACCTGGAGCTCTTAGCCTTTGAAAAACTGGTGGAACTGGGACCACATAACATCAAAGATTACCCCTGCTATGGCCCCGAGGGAACGCTTTTGTCCAAAAGGGCTATTTCCAGGATGCAACGAAACCCGGACTACCGGACTGAGTATTTCGGAGACAGTTCGGGAAAACTGGTCGCCATAAAATTCAAAAAGGTAACAGAAGAAGAGAAGGCTCGGATGCGGTCTTTCAGAGAGCGCAGGGAGGCACTAAAAGCCCTGTTAGGTACCGAAGCCGCAGATTTTACCACCTCCACTCTGGAAGGGAAACCGGTTGACCTCAGCGAGCTCAGAGGATCTGTTGTAGTGATTAACTTCTGGTTTATCGGTTGTAAACCCTGCATTCAGGAAATGCCGGAGCTTAATGAGATCGTCTCTGAGTACAAGGACGACCATATCAGATTTATCGCTGTGGCCCTGGATGAAGAAGAAGCACTCAGAGCCTTCCTGGAAAAACAGGCCTTTGACTATGAAATAGTCCCTAAAGGCAGAAGCATCGCTAAACTTTATAATGTCAGCGGCTACCCCACTCACTGTCTGATTGATACTGACGGTAAAATCACCTATCTCAAATCAGGCTATGGAGACCGCACGGCCACCGAGCTAAGGAAAAATATCGCTCAATTATTAAAGAAGTAATTCCCGGACTAATCACCGACATCCCCCGGCACCTCACCTCCATACCATACCTCCATCTCTTTCCATAGTACCTCCCGGGGAGTATCATCATCCATAAATTCCTGATAGTCCCAGCCCTTTTGCTCAAAACAATACCGGGTCAGCATCATAAACTCCAGGTGCATACGAATGGTGGCCAGTCCGCCTTCCAGTTCGATCCAGTCAAAAGGCCCCTTAGTCTCAGACAGCAGTTTGTGATAGTAGCTCAGGGGTTTCTCAGGTGACAGGACGATATACTCCACATAGCCTTCCCACTTCCATTTAGGATGTGCACCCAAGGGGTTAGCACCGAGAAAGCCATGGTATTGGTACTGGAGATTGTGCATGAAAGCATGACTGAGAAACTGAACCGTACTCAGCTCCCTCCCTCTGGCCCTGATGCGCCTGCTGTCATTGGTGAATTCTCCCAGCATCACCGCCTTGCCCTGAAAAGCCCGAAAAATATCATCACCCAATGCAGCCTTCACCAGCCCGGGATAGAGCCCTCCATCATTCAGGCATATCTGACTCCGAAATGCCGGGTGGTAGAGCTCAGATTTTTTGATAACCTCGATACTCTCTCTCACTACCTGATCAAAGCCTTTAGGTAAAGGCTGATGGCGATATATGGTGACCCCTTCCAGCGCTGTTTTATGAGCATAGAGCCAGGAAGGGAAGAATAAGAAGGCCAGAAAAAGAAAAAGATTGAGCGTCAGAAAAGAGATAGCAAATCTGAAAATACGTTTGGGCTTCATAGTTAAAAAGTGGACTGGTGTTTGTACGGGGTTTTGGTGTATCGGGATATCTGAACCAGCCAGACTATCCCCTGACTCATGTATTGACAACAACCAACCCCGAAAACAATGAGACTCTTAAAAAAAGTACTTAAATACACCCTGATCTTCGTCCTTTTACTGGTGACAACAGGCTATGTCTACCTCTATGTACTCCCCAAAGGCCCGGACGTCACCCCGGTCAGCGCCATAAAAAACGGTGAAGATTCTTTTGTTATCTACGCCTACAAGGACAGTAAAAGAAAATCGATCAAAGTCCGGACTTACAAACCTGAGGCCTGGCAGGACGGGCAAAAAATTATTTTCGTGATGCATGGTGGCGGAAGAAATGCAGATGACTACCTGGACGCCTGGAAAGGCATAGCCGATGAAAACAACTTTCTTGTGGTGGCCCCTGAATTCGCCAGCAAGTTTGCAGATATTGCCACCAACGACTATCAGGAAGGTAATCTGTTTACCTTTTTTGGTACACGAAACCCCAGGGAAGAATGGGCCTATACCGTGGTTGAAAACATTTTTGACCACCTGAAATCGGTCAATAGTATTTCCAATAAAGGCTATGACATTTTCGGACATTCGGCCGGAGGACAGTTTGTACACCGCATGGTCATGCTTTTGCCCGAATCAAGGATTGAAACGGCCATTGCTGCAAATGCCGGGTTCTACACCTTCCCCGACAGCGAACTCGGTTTCCCCTATGGCATAAGAAAAACCGGCATTGCCCTGGAACCGGAAATACGTCAGGCTTACCAAAGAAAGCTTATCATTCTGCTGGGAGAACTGGACAATGACCCGAGCCTGGGAATTTTCAGAACAACCGAACCGGCCATGGAGCAGGGAGGTCACCGACTGGAAAGAGGCTCAAATTTCTATGAGGCCAACAGGCAACTGAAAGACAGGAATAACTGGGCTTTCAATTGGGAAATCGACACGGTAATGAATGTGGGGCACAACTACAGGAAAATGTCCCAAAATGCAGTGAGGTGGTTAATACCCCCTACTCAGGAGTAACGATATATAGCATCTCATATAGAAAGACAGAGTTGGTTGTTTAATTAACTAAAAATATAGTTTTCCATAACTATTTATTTAGTAGATTCGCCAGCAAAACAAAGCACAACCGACCTAAAACTGCCTATGCCAAGCATCAGTCTCAGGATGTCCTTCCTGATTTCTATCCTGTTTTACTATAGCACCAGCATCAGTGCACAATTCTCGAAAAACGCCAGTCAGGAAATCGTCATTGGCTCCATTGATTCTCTTTACTCAAACGTACTTGAAGAGCAGCGCGAACTATGGATCCATTTGCCTGAAAATATGGACTCCACCAGAAAGTATCCTGTCGTTTTTCTGCTGGATGCTCCTGCGCATTTCTATGTCACGGCAGGCCTGCTCAAACTCCTTACCCAATGGAATATGCCGCAGTCGATTCTGGTTGGTATACCCAACACAGATCGCACGCGGGATTTTACCCCTACCCACGTACCCTTTCAGCGAGGCAGAAAATCCCCGACTTCCGGTGGAGCGGCTGATTTCCTGGCCTTTCTGGAAAAAGAACTCAAACCCTATTTAGCCGAAAAATACCCGGTGGAGGATATGAGCACGCTGGTGGGGCATTCCACCGGTGGACTCTTTGTGGTATACACCTACCTGGAGCATCCTGAAGTATTTGACCATTACCTGGCCCTGGACCCCAGCCTCTGGTGGGACAAAGAGGACCTGGTAATGCGCTCAGCCGACCTGATAAACCCCGCAAAGCACAAGGACAAATCTCTTTACATTGCCGCAGCCAACAGCACCGGTATTGACAGTGCCAGGGTAAGAAAAATGAAGTCGGTACCTACTGAAATGCTCAGGGCCAACCTCCACTTTCATGACGTGCTGGTTGAAAACAGAGAGCGGTTGAACTTTACCTGGGACTACTATGAAAATGAAGACCATGGAAGCGTTGTATTCCCCGGACTTCATAACGGCCTCCGATCGCTTTACTCCTGGTATCCTTTTCCTGAAAGATGGAGATTTAACAGCCCCAAACAGTATACGGCAGAGCAGCTGACAGGTCCTTTTTTCACCCACTTCGAAAAGCTGAGCAAGCATTTTAAGCGGGAAATGAAACCTGACTGGCAGTTTATCAATGATGTGGGCTTTTTTATGCTCACAGGGCATAATCTGCCAAAGAAAGCCCTCGCTTACCTGGAAATGAATCTGAAATTCTATCCTCAGGAATCAAGAAGCTATGTGGCCCTCGGAGATTACTATCTCATGAGAAAGAAAAAGAAAGAGGCGCTCAGCTATTTCAACAAGGCCGTAGCACTTGACGGAAATCCCGAAGCCCTGAAGAAGTCAGAGGAGCTCAAAAAGGAAGACTAGCCCTACCCGTACTCATTCGGGTTTGCAAGGCGAGTGCCAGACATTTTCCAACGCCTTTTCTAAGCTCCCTCCAATTACTTGTTTACATAAAAAGGGATATTGGCATGAGCCGTGTGGTCGTTGGGGTCATCTACATAAATGAACAGTCGGTAAGCACCCTCTTCCGCAGGAGCTTTAAATTCCACATCGGCTCCCGGCTCACTGATGATCAGTCCTGCGATCACCGCGGGTACCTCTTCCGCATCTCCTCCTGTGGCATTGGTGGTACTTTCTTTCATGATCTCCCAGCGATAGGTCAGTGCATCATTGTCAGGGTCCGTTACATCCACACGGGCCTTGTATGTTTGGCCTGCTGTGAGTTTGATATTATCAGTCGCCACCTTTGATTCCAGGGTAAAGTCGTTGAACCTGGGTGTTCTGTTAGCCGGCCATTCTCCGTTCCACACATAGTGCATCACGTCAATTGACTCTGTTTCACGGCCATCGGGCATAAACATACCAAACCAGGTTGGTGTGCGCTCCTGCTTCTGCCCCCAGAGAAACACGTAGGATCCAACCACCTGCTCTCGCTGAGACAAAATGGCTTCATTATATCGCTTGTGATAGAAATCTGCCTTCACCGAGCTATTATTCTCAAAAGGGGCTCCCCATTCGGTATTGCCCACTTCCCAGTATCCGGTAGCTCCCCATTCGGTCACCATCAAGGGTCCCTCCCAGCCAGACTCCTTCAGCAATCTGGGCAGGATTTCCACCTCGGCATACATTTGTACACTCAGGATGTCGATATCCGGAGCGCGCTCTTTGATAAGGTCCACATACTTCTTGTTCATACCTGCCAGCGAGGTTGTGGTAAGATGGTTGGGGTCTATTTCATGAATCATTTTTGAGATCTCGTTCACGGCATCCCAGACCTTTGGATTTTCTGAATGGTGATTGAGCTCATTACCAATTCCCCAGATAATCAGAGCCGGATGATCCTTCAGTTCCATTACTTCCTTTCGAATACGCTCGCGTTGTGCCTTTACCGCTGCTTCATCATCGTAGTCAAAGCCCAGTCGTTCGCGGCCTACATCAATTCCCATGGTCACCTTCAGGCCATACTTTTGTGCATCATCCAATACCTCTCTGCCCGATCTCTGACCATTATCTGTACGCCAGGTTCTGAATGAGTTAGCCCCATGAGCCGCCAGTTTAGGAATACTGCCAAACTCCAGTCCGGCCCCCTGGATAAAGAAAGGCTCACCATTCAGGTGTAGCTCAAAGCCCTCTGCCCCTTTTTCAATAGTGGCTTTGGTAATATCCGGATCCTCATGGCCCTGCTCTTTGTCAGAACAGGATATTATGAAGAAAGCAGACAACAGAATGCAAAAACAGAAACGACTGGAAACAGAGGATTTGTAATTCATGGGTAAGCGGTGTTTGCATTGAAGATATTAAATAACCAAAGAAAAACTTACCAAATGCCGCATATAGCCTATGCTAACGTTTGCTTAACCTACTGAAGGTCTGGCAGGAAGGATTCTTATTCACATTATTCCACTTATCACGATTTGCTGGTCAAATACATAGCTGATACTTATTTTGGATCAAACCAAAACACATAACCATGGTAAAAGTAATCGTCATCTATGGCCATCCGACAGATCCGGAGGCATTCGAAAAGTATTACAGAGAGACCCACCTGCC
>DIYF01000146.1 GCA_002427745.1 Roseivirga sp. UBA6061
TTAGAACCCTTGAATCCCATTTTACCGGCAGATGCCCAAGAGATTACCTGACCTTGCAAATTGGTCAGAGAGATGATGATGTTGTTGAAAGATGCCTTGATGTGAGCCTGACCCACAGCGTCTACTACAACTACTCTCTTTTTAGCTTTATCTTTTCTTTTCTGAGCCATTGTTCAAAATTTTTGTAAGGCTGTTGCCAGCCTACTCATTCCGTTACTTAGTTGCCTTCTTCTTGTTAGCAACTGTTTTCCTCTTACCTTTTCTGGTTCTTGAGTTGTTCTTGGTATGTTGACCACGAACCGGAAGACCTCTTCTGTGTCTCAGGCCTCTGTAGCAACCAATATCCATCAATCGCTTGATGTTCAGCTGTACTTCAGATTTCAGTACACCCTCTACCTTAAACTCTTCACTGATGATCGTACGGATCGCTTTCTGATCTTCATCCGTCAGTTCACCAATTTTCTTGCTAACATCGATACCTGCTTTATTCAGTATATAATTAGCAGAGCTACGACCCACTCCGAAAATGTAAGTCAAGCCAATCTCAGATCGCTTGTGATCCGGAATATCTACTCCTGAAATTCTAGCCATAATTATCCTTGTCTTTGTTTGAATCTAGGATTCTTCTTGTTAATCACGTATAACTTACCATTCCTACGGATTATCTTACAATCAGCACTTCGCTTCTTGATAGACGCTTTAACCTTCATGATTGATTATTTATATCTGTAAGTAATTCTTCCCTTAGTTAAATCATAAGGAGACATTTCAAGTTTTACTTTGTCTCCGGGCAGAATTCTGATATAGTGCATTCTCATTTTACCAGAGATATGCGCTAACACTTCATGCCCATTTTCCAACTCGACCTTGAAGCGCGCATTTGACAGCGCCTCCAAAATGGTCCCGTCTTGCTCTATTGATGCTTGTTTAGCCATATTAGATGTTAAATACTTCTTCTATATACTTATGAGTTGTTAATATCTCAGTACGATCTTCAAAAACAGCCACTGTATGCTCATAGTGTGCAGAAGGTTTACGATCTCTCGTTCTGATGGTCCAGCCATCATTTTCCTGCACTATGTTGCGTGTTCCTAAATTGACCATGGGCTCAATGGCTATCACCAGACCATGCTGCAGTTTAGGACCCCGACCTCGTTTACCGTAATTGGGCACTTCAGGACTCTCATGGAGGCTTCTGCCTAACCCATGACCCACCAGCTCGCGCACCACTGTGTAACCTCGGTCTTCAACATACTTTTGAATGGCGTAACTCACGTCCCCCATTCTGTTGCCGTACTTTGCTTTCTCAATACCTTGATACAACGACTCTTTCGTTGCCTTAAGAAGGGACATCGTCTCCGGAGTGACTTCTCCTACGGGGTAAGTGTAAGCGGAATCGCTATGGTAACCTTTGTAGAAGACTCCACAATCTATAGAGATTATATCACCGTCTTTCAATTCATACTCACTCGGAAATCCGTGAACTACATTTTCGTTCACCGAAATACAGAGTGTGGAGGGAAAACCATTATATCCTTTAAAGGAAGCTTTACCTCCATGATCTGCGATAAACTCTTCAGCGATCTTATCGAGATCTTTTGTTTTTATTCCGGCCTTTACCTGCCGGGCTACTTCTCCGTGAGCCTTTCCCAGAATCTGGGCACTTTCACGAATCAGTTGAATTTCTTCTTCAGTCTTATATAAGATCATCTTTATGCAACTGCTACATTCTGAGATCTACCTCTCATCTTGCCTGACTTCATCATGCCTTCGTAGTGTCTCATCAGTAAGTAGCTTTCAATCTGTTGCAAGGTATCCAGGATCACCCCTACCATAATCAGCAGAGACGTACCTCCATAGAATGGCGCGAATGGCTGACCTACACCTGCCTGTACGGCAAAGGTTGGAAGGATAGCAATAATCGCCAGGAAGATAGATCCCGGTAAGGTAATCTTATCCAGCACACCACCAATAAAGTCAGACGTAGGCTTACCTGGTTTTACACCGGGAACAAACCCACCGCTTCTTTTCAGATCATCCGCCATGTTGGAAGGATTCACTGTAATGGCTGTATAAAAGAATGTGAACAGGATGATCATCACGGCAAACACAATATTATAGGTTGCCCCATAAGGATCTGCGAATGCCACTGTTACTTTATTCCAAAAATCACTGGTATCGGCCCAGATACCACCAATCAGCGTTGGCAGAATCATGAGTGCCTGAGCAAAGATGATAGGCATTACACCAGAAGCATTCACTTTTAAAGGAATGAACTGACGCTGACCGCCATATACTTTGCCACCTACTACCTGCTTGGCGTACTGTACTGAAATACGTCTGGTAGCTTGTACCAATGCTACAGTAACCACTACTACAAAGAACAACACAATGATTTCAACTACTGAGAACAGCGCTCTTGAGATACCATTTGTGGTATAGAACTCGTTGATAGCTGCGGCTGGTAAGCTGGAAATAATACCGATCATAATCAGCATTGAAATACCATTACCGATTCCCTTGTCAGTAATTTTCTCCCCTAACCACATACAGAACATAGTTCCGGATGTAAGCAGGATCATAGAAGAAATGGTGAACAGCGTATTGTCAATTACGATAGCCTCAGCCGGAATAGTCACTTTCAGGTAACCAACACTCTGTGCCAGTGTTACCAGGATAGTAAGTATCCTTGTGATCTGGGTCAGCTTCTTTCTGCCAGACTCACCTTCCTTCTGCATCTTCTGGAAACTTGGCACTGCCACTGTCATCAGCTGAATCACAATCGATGCAGAGATGTAAGGCATAATACCCAGACCAAAAATAGCTCCGTTACTGAAGGCACCTCCTAAAAGGTTATCCAACAAGCCGAAAATACCTGAAGACTCACCTTTTGTTGCCTCAAGTATGACAGGGTCAATACCAGGCAATACTACGAATGAGCCTAATCTAAAAATGATCAAGAACCCCAGCGTAGCCAGGATTCTGTTTCTTAGCTCCTCAATGGAGAAAATGTTCTTTATGGTAGTGACAAACTTCTTCATATAATCAAAGCTTTGTAACGGTACCCCCTAAGTTTTCAATTGCAGCTGCTGCGGATGTTGAAAATTTATGGGCAGTTACATCCACTTTAGAAGTCAAAGCACCTCTACCGAGGATTTTAATCAGATCGTTCTTACCAGCTAAACCATTAGCAATAAGTACTTCTCTGTCGATCACAGAGGCACCGGTCTTTTCAGCCAGTTCCTGAACTGTATCCAGGTTGATTGCTTTGTACTCAACTCGGTTAGGGCTGTTGAAGCCGAACTTAGGCACTCTTCTCTGTAAAGGCATCTGACCGCCTTCAAAACCCTCTTTACGAGAGTAACCAGATCTCGATTTAGCACCTTTGTGACCTCTTGTAGAAGTACCACCTCTACCAGATCCCTGTCCTCTACCGACTCTTTTTCTATTTTTAGTAGAACCTTCTGCAGGCTTTAATGTATTCAGTCTCATCTTACAGTTCCTTTACAGATACCAGGTGATTTACCTTATTAATCATTCCAGCAATCTGTGGAGTCAATTCATGCTCTACAGTTCTGTTTATTTTTCCAAGCCCCAAAGCCTGGATAGTTCTCTTCTGCCTCTGTGGGCGATCGATCGTACTTTTTGTTTGGGTGATTTGAACCTTTGCCATCGCTTCTTAACCGTTAAAAACTTTAGACAATTCAATTCCTCTTTGCTGTGCTACTGTGTAGGCATCTCTCATGTTCAACAAAGCATCAAAAGTTGCTTTCACCACGTTGTGTGGGTTTGAAGAACCTTTAGACTTTGCCAGTACATTGTGTACACCGGCACTTTCAAACACGGCACGCATCGCACCACCTGCAATTACACCGGTACCTTCAGAGGCTGGCTTTACCAAAACAAAACCACCGCTGTATTTACCCAATGCTTCGTGAGGCACAGTACCATTCAGGATAGGTACCTTCACAAGGTTTTTCTTTGCGTCATCGATGCCTTTGGTGATCGCGTCAGTTACCTCATTGGCTTTACCCAGTCCGTAACCTACTACACCATTACCATCTCCTACTACCACGATAGCAGAAAAGCTGAACCTTCTACCACCTTTTACTACTTTGGCAACACGCTTGATAGCAACAACCTTTTCTTTCAGGTCTATATCACTCGCTTTGATTGCTCTAATATTTTTCTGTGACATCGTGTTTAAAATTTAAGGCCTCCTTCTCTGGCACCATCTGCCAAAGCTTTGACTTTACCGTGATAGACATAACCGTTTCTATCGAATACCACATTGGTGATACCACTTGCCACGGCTTTCTCAGCTAATTTCTTTCCTACTTCTTTAGAAAGCTCAACGTTAACATTTGCTTCTCCCAGCTCAGTAGAAGATGCCGCTACCATTGTGTGACCTGCCTCATCATCAATAATCTGAGCGTAAATACGCTTATTACTTTTGAATACAGAGATTCTCGGTCTTTCAGCAGTACCAGAAATCTTATTTCTGATACCTCTTTTAATTCTAAGTCTACTTTTACTAACAGCCATGACTCTAATTATTTAGCAGCAGTTTTACCAGCTTTCCTACGAATGTTTTCACCAACGAAACGCACACCTTTACCTTTGTAAGGCTCGATTTTTCTCAAAGATCTGATTTTCGCTGCTACCTGACCGATTAACTCTTTGTCAGTGCTTTCCAATGTCACAATCGGATTCTTACCTTTCACCATCTCTGCAGAAGTTTTCACTTCAGCAGGTACCGCCAAATAGATATTGTGCGAATACCCCAGGTTCAGCTCAAGAACGTTGTTAGATACAGCGGCCTTATAACCTACCCCTACCAACTCTAATTGCTTCTTGTACCCTTCCGTTACACCAACAACCATGTTGCTGATCAAAGAACGGTAAAGGCCATGCAAAGACTTGTGTCTCTTCTGCTCAGTAGGTCTCTCTACTGTCAAAACACCATCTTCCACAACCACAGACATATCAGGATTTACTGCCTGACTCAGCTCTCCCTTTGGTCCTTTAACAGTAACCACATTATCAGCAGCTACGTCTACAGACACACCTTGAGGAAGATCGATCGGTTTCTTACCAACTCGTGACATTTCTTATCTCAGTTATTAATATACGTGACATAAAACTTCACCACCGATGTTCGCCACACGCGCTTCTTTATCGGTCATGATTCCCTTAGAAGTAGATACCACAGCAATACCCAGTCCGTTAAGAACTCTTGGCAGGTCAGCTGCACCGGCATACTTTCTAAGCCCTGGCTTACTAATTCTCTCCAGCTTTACAATGGCAGGAGCCTTAGTAGTAGGGTTATATTTCAATGCTATTTTAATGTTGCCCTGAGGACCTTCCTGCTCGAACTTGTAGTTCTGAATGTAGCCCTTGTCAAACAACACCTTAGTTATTTCCTTCTTCACATTTGAAGCCGGAATGTCCACAACTCTATGGTTCGCTTTAATAGCGTTCCTGAGTCTGGTCAGATAATCTGCTATTGGATCAGTCATTTTTATTTATTTAAAGAGCCCGCAACTCTCATTGCAGGCATTTTTGATCTGGCGATATCACCCAGATCTGAGTTTTTTTATTAATTAATTCAATATTGCGGCTCGAAAACCGGCCTGCAAAGGTACGGAATTAATCTTATGAACAAAAGAAAAAGCGAATTACCAACTCGCTTTTGTTACTCCAGGTATTTTACCCGCTGAAGCCATCTCTCTGAATGTCACCCTTGAGATACCGAATTTTCTCATGTATCCTTTTGGACGACCTGTCAGTTTACATCTGTTGTGCAATCTCACAGGCGAAGAGTTTCTTGGGAGTTTATCCAAACCTTCCCAGTCACCTTCAGCCTTCAGGGCAGCTCTTTTCTCAGCATACCTTGCAACAAGTCTTTCTCTTTTTCTTTCTCTAGCCTTAACTGCTTCTCTAGCCATGTCAATTATTTTTTACCAGATTTAAAAGGCATACCAAAAGCCTTCAGTAACTCGTAGCTTTCCTCATCGGTATTGGCAGTAGTCACAAATGTGATATCCATACCAGAGATCTTACTTACTTTATCGATAGAAATTTCAGGGAAGATGATCTGCTCCTTTACACCCAAAGTGTAATTACCTCTGCCATCAAATCCTTTGTCGTTCACACCTCTGAAGTCACGTACCCTTGGCAGGGCGATGTTCAGAAGTCTGTCCATGAACTCATACATACGCTCACCTCTCAGGGTCACTCTTGCACCGATAGGCATTCCCTCTCTCAACTTAAAGTTCGAGATAGAATTCTTCGCTACAGTAGGTACAGCCTTCTGGCCGGTAATTGTAGTAAGCTCTTCAACTCCGATATCGACAAGTTTCTTATCAGCTACAGCCGCACCGATACCTTTGTTCACTACTACTTTAGTGACTTTAGGTACCTGCATGATTGTAGAGTACTCAAATTTTTCTTTCAAAGCGGGAACAATCTCGCTCTGATATCTATCTTTTAATCTTGGATTAGCCATGATAAGTTACCTCTCCTACTTAGATTTAAAATATCTTTCCAACTTACCGCTGTCGTTCACTTTTCTACCGGTTCTGGCAGCTTGTCCTGAAGCAGGATCTACTACCATAAGGTTTGAAAGGTGGACAGACGCCTCAGTTTTTTCAATTCCCCCGTTAGGGTTGGTTGCAGAAGGTTTCGTGTGCTTAGAAACAACATTTACTCCTTCAACAATCGCTCTGTACTTAGAAGGAAAAACCTCCAGTACTTTACCAGTCTTACCTCTGGAATTACCAGCCAATACTTTTACAGTATCACCTTTCTTCACATGAAGTTTAGCAGGTGCATTTACATTAGTCTTCATCGCTTATAGTACTTCAGGGGCCAATGAAACAATTTTCATGAATTGCTTCTCTCGCAATTCTCTGGCTACCGGGCCGAACATACGCGTGCCTCTCGGCTCATCGTTTGCGGTCAACAACACAGCAGCATTATCTTCAAATCTGATGTAAGAGCCGTCTTTCCTTCTCACTTCCTTCTTGGTTCTCACCACGACAGCCTTAGATACAGTTCCTTTTTTCAAGTTGCTTGAAGAATGGGCAGCCTTCACAGAGACCACTATCTTATCACCAACAGAGGCGTACTTCTTCTTTGTTCCGCCCAATACGCGGATACAAAGCACTTCTTTAGCACCACTGTTATCTGCAACGTTCAATCTTGATTCTTGCCTGATCATGATTACTTAGCTCTTTCTATGATTTCAACTAATCTCCAACGCTTATTCTTACTCAGCGGACGAGTCTCCATGATGCGAACAGTATCACCGATACCGACATCATTCTTTTCGTCATGAGCGGAAAATTTGGTAGTCTTATTAACAAACTTTCCATAAATCGGGTGCTTCTCTCTTCGCTCCACAGCGACAGTAATGGTTTTATCCATTTTGTTGCTGGTTACGATCCCGATTCTTTCTTTTCTAAGATTTCTGGTCTCCATGCGTCTTTTATTTAGCCAGTTCTTTTGCTCTTAATTCAGTCTGTAATCTCGCAATCAATTTTCTTGATTGTCTGATTTTCATTGGATTCTCGATAGGAGAAATCGCGTGAGCAAAGTTTAACTTTCCAAGATTGTCTTGTTCAGTCTTTAGCTTTTCGTTTAGCTCCTCAATAGTGAGTGCTTTGATCTCTGAATTCTTCATAACTATCCAACGTAATCTCTNNTAAGATTTCTGGTCTCCATGCGTTCTTTACTTTGCAAGTTGTTTGGCTCTCAACTCAGTCTTCAACCTGGCAATCATTCTTCTTGAATCTCTGATTTTCATCGGATTTTCAATTGGTGAAATCGCTTGCGCAAATTTCAATTTGCCAAGACTATCTGTTTCTCCTCTGAGTTTCTCTTCGATTTCCTCGATAGAGAGTGCTCTGATATCTGAATTTGTCATCTTATGCCACGTAGTCTCTGCGTACTACAAATTTTGTTGAAAGTGGAAGCTTCTGAGCTGCGAGCCTCAAAGCCTCTTTTGCCAATTCTATATTAACACCAGCTGATTCGAACAGAATAGTACCAGGCTTCACTACGGCCACCCAGTAATCAGGTGCACCTTTACCTTTACCCATCCTTACCTCAGCAGGCTTACTTGTAACAGGTTTGTCAGGAAAAATTCTGATCCAAACCTGACCTTCTCTTTTCATAGCCCTGGTCATTGCGATACGAGCTGCCTCAATCTGGCGGCTAGTGATCCAACCTGGCTCCAAAGATTTTATACCGAAAGTTCCGAAGTCAAGGTTGTGACCACGCTGAGCGATCCCCTTAACTCTTCCCTTCTGCATTTTTCTGAACTTGGTTCTTTTAGGCTGTAACATCTTAATTATTCTTTAAAGGGCTATTACTTTCTTCTATTTGGTCTGCCTCCACCTCTGTTAGGTCTGCGTCCGCCACCGCGTTCGTTTTGTCCGCCTAAACCTACATTTGGAGAAAGGTCTCTCTTACCAAATACTTCGCCTTTGAAAATCCAAACCTTGATTCCGATTTTACCATATACCGTATCCGCTTCAGAGATAGCATAATCGATATCAGCTCTCAGGGTATGCAAAGGAATTCTTCCCTCCTTGTACATCTCTGTTCTTGCCATCTCAGCACCGCCCAGACGACCGGCACATTTGATTTTGATACCTTGTGCTCCCACACGAATGGCACTGGCGATAGCTTGTTTCATAGCTCTTCTGTAAGAGATACGAGCCTGCAGTTGCTGAGCAACTGACTCACCTACCAATTTGGCATCCAATTCAGGTCTCTTGATCTCGAAGATGTTGATCTGAACGTCTTTGCCGGTCAGCTTCTTCAACTCCTCTTTGATACGGTCAACCTCTTGTCCACCTTTACCAATAACTACTCCCGGACGGGCAGTGTGTACCGTGATGGTGATTCTTTTCAGAGTTCTTTCAATGATAATCTTTGAAATACCTCCTTTTGGGATACGAGCGTGCACGTACTTTCTGATCTCCTGATCTTCCACCAGTTTAGCAGAAAAGTCTTTGCCACCGTACCAGTTAGAATCCCAACCTCTTACGATGCCTAGTCTGAAACCAACGGGGTTTACTTTCTGTCCCATCTCTTAATTTTCAGTTTCGTTATTTACTACTTCATTATCATCAGCGGTAACTTCCGGTTGATTATGAGAATCAACTACCAAAGTCACATGATTTGATCTTTTTCTGATCCTGTGAGCCCTTCCCTGTGGAGCAGGTCTGAGCCTTTTCAGCATACGGCCACCATCAACAAAGATTTCTTTCACGAAAAGATCTGCATCTTCCAGTCTTTCATCTTCGTTTTTTGCCTGCCAGTTAGAGATTGCTGAAAGCAACAGTTTCTCAAGTCTTGCAGCACCTTCTTTAGGCTCAAACTTCAATACATTGAGGGCTCTGTTTACTCTTTCGCCTCTGATCAAGTCAGCTACCATTCTCATCTTACGAGGGGAGGTAGGTACGTTTCTGAGTTTTGCTACAGCTTCCATTATCTCCTTCTATCTTTTTTTGCAATGTGTCCACGGAAGTTTCTGGTTGGAGCAAACTCACCGAATTTGTGGCCTACCATATTTTCCGTTACAAATACAGGGATGAATTTATTTCCGTTATGGACAGCGAATGTGTGTCCAATGAAATCAGGTGAAATCATTGATCTTCTGGACCAGGTCCTGATGACAGACTTCTTACCAGACTCTTCCATCGCGTCTACTTTCTTAGACAAGCGAAAATCTATATAAGGTCCTTTTTTTAACGAACGTGCCATGTCTTATTTCTTCTTTTTACCAATGATCAACTTGTTCGAATATTTCTTCGGAGTACGGGTCTTCTGACCTTTCGCGTACAAACCGTTTCTCGATCTTGGGTGGCCTCCTGAAGACTTACCTTCACCACCGCCCATTGGGTGATCAACCGGATTCATAACAACTCCTCTTACTCTTGGTCTTCTGCCCAACCATCTTTTTCTACCGGCTTTACCGAGATTCACATTCATGTGCTCAGCATTACCTACAGAACCAACAGTTGCCAGACATACAACCAGCACGTTCCTCATTTCCCCTGAAGGCAACTTCAACGTGGCATACTTACCTTCTCTTGCAACCAACTGTGCATAAGATCCTGCACTTCTTGCCATAGCTCCACCTTTACCAGGCTTGAGCTCAATGTTGTGAATGATAGTACCCAAAGGAATTTTGGACATTGGCAGTGCATTACCTACTTCCGGAGCTACATTCTCTCCCGAAACAACGGTCTGACCGACCTGCAAGCCATTTGGCGCGATGATATATCTTTTTTCACCATCGGCATAGAACAACAGAGCAATACGAGCGGATCTTGTCGGATCATACTCAATTGACTTAACTGTTGCAGGGACATCGAATTTCTCTCTTTTGAAATCAACTACCCTGATTTTCTTCTTGTGACCACCACCTAAGTAGCGCATGGTCATCTTTCCAGTATTGTTACGACCACCTGAACGCTTTGACACAGCTGTCAGGGACTTCTCTGGGTTACTTTTCTTCACTGTTACATCAGCAAAGTCAGGAGCGATACGCTGCCTGGTGCCCGGAGTCATTGGTCTTAGTTTCTTAACGCCCATTTTCTTTCAATTAAATGCTGCTGTAAAAATCAATGATATCACCTTCAGCAACAGTTACAATTGCTTTCTTAAATGATGCAGTACGACCCTTTACAATCCTGGCAGAAGTATACCTTGATTTGGCCTTACCCTGGTATCTCATAGTGTTCACGTCTTCAACGGTAACACCGTACATATCTTCAACAGCCTTTTTGATCTCAACTTTGTTGGCATTTTTATCTACCACAAAGCCGTATTTACCAGTTTCGTTTAAGGCTGATACTTTCTCTGTAACTAATGGTTTCTTTAATACACTCATCTCCGTTACTTCAATAAGTTTTCAATTTTTTCTACAGAGCTCTCACTCAATACCACACTCTCTGCATTCAGCACATCGTAAGTATTTACTGAGTCAGCCGTTACCACTTTAGAGTTTTGAAGGTTGCGACTTGACAACATTACGTTCTTGTCGTTCTCCCCAACAATTACCAGCGTCTTCTTTGCTCCCAGCTCAAGGTTGTTCAGCAGACTGATGTACTCTTTGGTTTTTGGCGCCTCGAAAGAGAAGTCTTCCAGCACAACCAGACCATTGTCTTTTGCCTTGTAAGCAAAAGCTGATTTTCTGGCCAATACCTTCAGCTTCTTATTCAATTTGAAGCTATAATTTCTTGGGCGAGGACCGAAAATACGTCCACCACCTCTGAACACAGGAGACTTGATACTACCCGCACGAGCCGTACCTGTTCCTTTTTGTTTCTTTATCTTCCTCGTAGAACCTACAATCTCAGCTCTCTCCTTAGACTTGTGCGTACCTTGTCTTTGGTTAGCCAGAAATTGCTTCACATCCAGATAGATGGCGTGATCGTTTGGCTCAATACCGAAGATATCATCGGACAGGTTTACCTTCCTTCCGGTGTCTTCTCCACTATTTTTTAATACTGCAATCTCCATCTTCTTATTTCTCTAGGACTACGATTGAATTCTTAGGACCTGGAACAGAACCACTGACTACGATCAGATTCTCTTCCGGCACTACTTTAAGCACTTCAAGGTTCAATACCTTTACACGATCTCCACCCATTCTACCGGCCATTCTCATTCCTTTGAATACTCTCGCAGGATATGATGCTCCACCAATAGAACCAGGGGCTCTCAATCTGTTGTGCTGACCATGAGTCGCTTGTCCAACGCCACCAAAACCATGGCGCTTCACAACTCCTTGGAAACCTTTTCCTTTTGAAGTACCGATAGCATCTACAAAATCACCTTCTGCAAATACATCGCCCACCTTCACCTCGTTACCGAGCTGAACCTGACCTTCAAATTCTTCGCGGAAATCTCGAAACTCAACAACCTCTTTTTTAGGAGTAGTATTTGCCTTGGCAAAGTGACCTTTCAGCGAAGCAGGAGTATTCTTCTCCTTACGCTCTCCGTATCCAAGTTGTACTGCTGTGTATCCGTCTGTCTCCTCATTTTTCACTTGCGTAACCACGCAAGGACCAGCCTCTATCACCGTGCATGCGACACTGCGTCCATCGGCACTGTAAATGCTAGTCATTCCGATTTTTTTCCCGATTATTCCAGACATCTTAATTATTAGTTTAGAACACCCAAAACAGAGTGCTCCCGTCAAACGGACTGCAAAGATATGAAATTAATATTTCAGGACAAGGGTGCTCTCAAAAATAGATGGATATTTTCGCAACCTTTTTATCCACCGCTTTCAAAGGTGTCAAAAGGGCTATAAAAGGAAGTTAATGAGGATTTTACCATCATCTTTCCATTTCAGAAAGCCCTCAAAAGGACTTTCTATAATATATTCATCGGGACACTTGAGGGGATCATTCACTACCTTTATCCAGTCCCCCTGGACATCGACTACTGAAAAGCAGGTTGAAGAAAAGTTCACATCCCAAAGACGCGCATTGTCATTGGGAGACTTCCTTAAGGGATTCCGAGAAGCATCGTATGGCCTGACACGAAAAAGGGATTGAAGGAAGTGAGGCCATTTCTCTACCTTTTCCTGTGGCTTACTAAGCCAGTGACTGACACCTTTAATATCATCTGTTATTACTTTTACCCAATCCCCCTTCTGCTCCATCACCTGTAATATTAGTAGACTTCTCCCACTGGAAACATAAAATGGTTCAAAGTCCAGTCCCCCTTCTTTCTTCAGAGTAGTCTTTATATAAGTCCTGGCAGAATTGTAAACAAGGTCAACCGAAAAGACAGGCTCAGTAGTGTAATCCGGTTTAGTGTAAAAATCGAGCCGCGTGCTAAGTTCTCTCTCGAAATGAATCACTCCTTCGCCCATCCCTTGCCTTGAAGTATCACAAGAATTTAAGACAACGGCAAGTACTATCAGACCGACAAGAAAACACCTGATCATAATTCAAAAGTATACCTAATTAGTTCGAGTTTACTCTCATGTTTGTTGATAGCATTAAACATAAGACCTCGCTCTGACACAATCGAAAAAATATAGTAACCTTGCGGAAAAGGCAACTCCATTATCTTATTCATGTTTCTATCAGCTAATGTGAGATAGTATTGCCCACTATCTTCCACACCTTCTCTTGCCGCTCTATGAATTCGATAATACCGCTCCCTAAAATCGTCAAACACTAAAGGAAAATAGTTGACCTCCTTAATTTTGTGAGTATATCGGGCCATATCAGATCCCTGGCTAAAATCTATGATAGGATCGGCCATGTCATCAGACCACTGACTCTCCAGGTGAATTGATTTCGTAGTATTCTCATGATGTATGAAAACTTCCGATGACAAGGGAAAATTAAATATAATCCTACCTCTTTTTCTGATAGGCCCCACCTTGAACAAATCACCATAATTACCCGATAAGGCCCGATAACTATCAGGAATAAAAACAGGCAACAGTCTAACCACCCCATCGGACAGAGATATTTCGGCCACTGTACTCTCAGTATAATTCTGCAAAAGAGTTTGCGCGAGTGGATTAACCCCCATTAGAATAGTCTTGTTTAATTCATCATACTGAAGCCCGCTATATTGATTGTATTGAAGTTCATACTTATCAAAATCAATACCTTTCAAATCGTTCCTATAGGAGTTAATACCCAACCTGCTTAAAACCTTACCCTCAAAATTGACTTCAGTTATGGAATTCAATCCGGCTATTATGATACTCCCCTCCTCTGTTACGGCCATGGAACCAACAGACTCCACAAAGTCAGGACCCTCCTTTGCCAGATTTATCTTTTTGATAAACCGCTCTTCTGAAAGGTCAATAATAACCAAACCATGATCAAAGTGATCATAAAACAGTACACACTCTTTATTACTGTACTCAAAAACATGAGGCAGTATCAAGGTAGACGATACACTTGAGGGCAATGACACCAAAACTGTGTCTATTTTGAAAGCCTCCTCTCCATAAACAGACCTGTTCTCCCTTCCGAAACACCCAACTAGAATGAGTAACAAAACAGCCAACAGGAACCTTACCATCAAACTCAACTTAGACAGCACTTCTTATTTAACAGGCCTTGGATGAAATGGTCGAAACTACGATTTCTGGAGAGCAAACATCTTTGATCGTTTTTAATGTCTGTCCACACCTGTATTCCCACTCTGAACAATTACTATTAAAGTGGGAATGCGCCCTGGCTATTTCAGATGGGCCACAAACCCATATTTCGCCACCAGGACTACAACTACTATTACTCATTTCTGAAGCAATTGACTCTTCCTGTTCCTGAGCCGAAGAAAGAACCGGAGTCATACAGAGAAGGCCTACACATATTAAAGAGCATAACTGATTCTTAGCAAATTTTAAATAATACACATATTTCATATGATTTAATTTAATATTATATACTCCAATTTACAATTATACCACTCAGAACATTACATGTCTTCACACTTTTCTTTGCAGTTAGGCAAGAATTGATTAACCATGCAAGATTTTTTCCAGCTCTAAAACAAAAAAGCCCTGACGGTACCGTCAGGGCTTTTTCTTATAGCTTAGGTATGGTAATTATACCTTGATTTCTACGTCAACTCCACTTGGCAATTCAAGCTTCATCAGTGCATCTACTGTTTTGGCGCTGCTAGAGTAGATATCTACCAGACGCTTGTAAGTGCAAAGCTGAAATTGCTCACGTGACTTCTTGTTCACGTGTGGAGATCTCAGTACTGTAAATTTCTCCTTCACTGTTGGCAATGGAATAGGACCACTTACAATAGCACCGGTTGTTTTCACAGCTCTTACGATCTTCTCTGATGACTTATCCACCAGGTTGTGATCGTATGACTTCAATTTAATTCTGATCTTCTGTGTCATTATATTCTCAATTTACAGCTTATTCTCCTTTAGCATTTTTGATTACCTCCTCAGAGATGTTTCTTGGAACCACATCGTAATGAGAGAAAGTCAAACTGGCAGTTGCTCTACCTGAAGACATCGTTCTCAGGTCAGTAACATAACCAAACAGTTCTGCCAATGGAACATCAGCTTTCACCACAGTAGAAGTACCCTTGGTATCCATACCTTTCATGATACCTCTTCTTCTGTTAAGGTCACCCGTGATAGATCCTGTATACTCATCAGGAGTAACCACATCTACAGACATGATTGGCTCCATCAATTTAGGAGTAGCTTTCTTAGCAGCTTCTTTAAAACCAAGTCTCGCAGCCAGTTCGAAAGAAAGAGAATCTGAATCCACATCGTGGAAAGATCCGTGGAACAGTCTCACTTTCATATCCTCAACAGGGTAACCCGCCAAAGGACCATTATCCATAGCTGTCTTGAAACCTTTTTCAATAGCAGGGATGAATTCTTTAGGAATCACACCACCTACAATATTGTTTACAAACTGTAAGCCTCTGGCTTCGAAATCTTCGTCTTTAGGACCCAGTTCGAATACGATATCGGCAAACTTACCTTTACCACCAGACTGCTTTTTGTAAACCTCTTTGTGCTCAACAGTTGAAGTAATAGACTCCTTGTATGCCACCTGTGGCGCACCCTGGTTCACTTCTACCTTGAACTCTCTTTTCAGACGGTCCATGATAATGTCCAGGTGAAGCTCACCCATACCTCTCAGGATAGTCTGACCAGTTTCCTCGTCAGTATTTACCGTCAGGGTTGGATCCTCTTCCACCAGTTTGGCGATTGCCATACCCAGTTTATCAACATCTGCCTGAGTTTTAGGCTCAATAGCATAGCCGATTACAGGATCAGGGAAGTCCATAGATTCAAGCACAATGTGGTTTTTCTCATCACACAGGGTGTCACCTGTTTTGATGTCTTTAAAACCTACTACAGCAGCAATATCACCTGCATGCAGTTCAGGAATCGCATTTTGCTTGTTAGCGTGCATCTGGAAGATACGAGAGATACGCTCTTTCTTATTGGTTCTTGTGTTATACACATAAGAACCTGAAGGCAACATACCAGAGTATGATCTTACAAAACACAGACGACCTACGAATGGGTCAGTAGCAATTTTGAAAGCCAGAGCAGCGAATGGGTCTTCAGGAGAAGGGCTTCTTGTAACCTCTTCTTCTGTATCAGGATCAGTACCTACAATGTTGTCCCTGTCCAGTGGAGAAGGCAACAATTCCATTACATAATCCAGCAGTGTCTGTACACCCTTGTTTTTAAAGGCAGAACCACACATCATTGGCACAAAGTCCAGATTGATAGTAGCCTGTCTCAAGGCAGCCAGAATTTCATCTTTAGTGATTGAATCAGGATCCTCGAAGAATTTCTCCAGCAAAGAGTCATCATACTCAGCAATCGCCTCAAGCAATCCCTCTCTGTACTCATCTACCTCGTCCTGCATATCCTCAGGGATAGCAATTTCTTCGAAAGTCATTCCCTGATCAGCTTCGTTCCAAACGATCGCTTTGTTTTCAACCAGGTCAACCACACCTTTGAATGTCTCTTCAGCTCCGATAGGCAACTGCAAAGGCACAGCTTTGGTACCCAACATTTCCTTCACCTGCTTACACACGTTCAGGAAGTCAGCACCGGCACGGTCCATTTTGTTCACAAACCCGATTCTGGCAACTTTGTAGTTATCTGCCAGTCTCCAGTTAGTCTCTGACTGGGGCTCAACACCGTCAACCGCAGAGAAAAGGAACACAAGTCCGTCCAATACTCTCAGAGAGCGGTTTACCTCTACGGTAAAATCCACGTGACCGGGAGTATCAATAATGTTAATATGGTATTCATTGTTCTTGTAAGGCCAGAATACCGTAGTAGCAGCAGAAGTAATGGTAATACCTCTTTCCTGCTCTTGTTCCATCCAGTCCATAGTGGCAGCACCATCATGAACTTCACCAATTTTGTGAGAAACACCAGTATAGTACAGTATACGCTCGGTAGTGGTGGTCTTACCTGCATCAATGTGCGCAGCGATACCAATGTTACGGGTGAATTTTAAATCTCTTGCCATTGTAGTCTAGGAATTAAAATCTAAAGTGTGAAAATGCTTTGTTTGCATCGGCCATTCTGTGGGTATCATCTTTCTTCTTCACGGCTGCTCCCTCTCCTTTTGATGCTGCGATGATTTCACCTGCCAGTCTCTCCATCATAGTCTTCTCTCCTCTTTTTCTGGCAAAACTGATCATCCACTTGATTCCCAGTGAAGTTTTTCGATTTGGGCGCACTTCGATAGGCACCTGGAAAGTGGCTCCTCCCACTCTTCTACTCTTAACTTCTACTGAAGGCATGATGTTACTCAATGCTTTCTTCCAAGTCTCAAGACCATTCTCACCTGTGCGCTCTTCTACCAATGCTACCGCATCGTAGAAAATTCCGTAGGCAATACTCTTCTTCCCGTCAACCATCAGATAGTTCACGAATTTCGTTACCAAAGTATCGTTGAACTTTGGGTCCGGAAGAATATATCTCTTCTTTGGTTTAGCTTTTCTCATTAGTTATAAAATTCTATTTTTTCGCTTTTGGTCTCTTAGCACCATATTTTGATCTTCTCTGCAGACGACCGTTTACACCAGCAGTATCCAAGGCACCTCTGATGATGTGGTATCTCACACCCGGAAGGTCTTTTACTCTTCCTCCTCTGATCAATACAATTGAGTGCTCCTGAAGGTTATGACCTTCACCTGGGATGTACGCATTTACTTCCTTACCATTTGTCAACCTTACCCTGGCTACTTTTCTCATAGCTGAGTTAGGCTTCTTTGGTGTAGTAGTATATACCCTTGTACAAACCCCTCTTCTTTGTGGGCAGCTGTCCAGCGCAGGAGATTTCGACTTAGAAGTCAATTTCTTTCTGCCCTTTCTTACTAATTGTTGTATAGTAGGCATTTACAATTATTTAGATTTTATTTTCCTAGTTACAAATTTCGGACTGCAAAGGTAGCAAAAGAAGTAAATGAATCAAACACCTCGGATTAAATTAATCCTACAGCTAATCCACTCATTTTCACCCCTCTAAACCGGCCTCTATGCACAAAAAAATGGGTTGCCAGCGACAACCCATTTCCTGTTCATTCAAATTATTATCTACGCTTCTCCCATAGTGCCTCCAAAATTCATCGGAAAGCGGGGCAATTCATCAGATTGCTTTACGGGACCAAAAGCGGCTTCATACTTATCGACATTGTCTTTGAGCGCATGAAGTAGTCGCTTGGCATGCTCGGGCGTGATCACGATTCTCGATTTCACTTTAGCCTTGGGCACACCTGGCATCATCTTGATAAAGTCGATCACAAACTCACTATTTGAGTGAGCAATCATAGCCAGATTCACATATTCACCATCCGCAATTTCCTCGGTCAGTTCAATGTTCAACTGGTTCTGATCTCCTTTCTGATCTGCCATTTTCTAAAACTCTACTTCTTCACCTGTTGACTCAGCTCTGTAAGCAGCTTTGGCAGCCATCAGGTTTTCGTACTCCTCTTTGTTTCCTACGATCAGGTCTTCGTACTTTCTAAGACCGGTTCCCGCAGGAATCAGGTGTCCGACAATTACGTTTTCTTTCAAACCTTTCAGGTCATCAGCTTTACCTCTGATAGAGGCTTCGCTCAGTACCTTGGTAGTTTCCTGGAAAGATGCGGCAGAGATGAAGCTCTCAGTACCCAGAGAAGCCTGAGTAATACCCTGAAGCTTAGGACTTGATACCGCAGGTTGTGCATCACGCACTTCCACAAGTTTCATATCCTTTCTTCTCAGGCTTGAGTTCTCATCACGCAGCTGTCTCGGAGACACAATCTGACCTGGCTTCAAGTTTTCAGAATCTCCCGGCTCAACCACTACTTTCATATCAAGGATTGCATCGTTCTCTTCTCTGAAAGCGAACTTATCAACCACCTGACCTGGCAGGAAGCTTGTATCACCGGCATCTTTGATCTCAACCTTCTGCATCATCTGCTTTACGATCACCTCAATGTGCTTGTCATTGATTTTCACACCTTGCAGACGGTATACTTCCTGAATTTCATTCACGAGGTATTCCTGAACAGCGGTAGGTCCCTGGATATTCAGGATGTCATTTGGCGTAATAGCACCATCAGACAGAGAATAACCTGCTCTTACGAAGTCATTGTCCTGTACCAGAATATGCTTAGACAATGGTACCATGTACTTCTTCTTCACGCCATCTTTCGATTCGATGAAAATCTCACGGTTACCACGCTTGATACCACCATATGTTACCACACCGTCAATTTCAGAAACTACAGCAGGGTTAGATGGGTTTCTCGCCTCGAACAATTCAGTTACTCTTGGCAGACCCCCGGTAATATCTCTCGATTTACCCATGGTTCTAGGAATCTTAGCCAGTGGCTGACCAATCTTCACTTTGTCACCTTCTTCAACAGCCAGGTGAGCACCTACCGGAATGTTGTATGCTTTGGAGTTATCCTTGGCATTCACCACAACGGCCGGGTTCTTCGTTTTATCCTTTGTATCAGTAATTACTTTTTCCTGGTGACCTGTGTGATCATCCGTCTGCTGCTTATAAGTCACTCCTTCTTCAATGGCGTCAAATTCAATCACACCATCAAACTCAGAGAGAATTACCGCATTGTATGGATCCCACTTACACAGATCGTCACCTTTTGCCACCTTCTGACCTTTTTTAACCAAAAGGAAAGCACCGTAAGGCACGTGGTTGGAAATAAGTATCTTTTTAGACTTAGGATCGATGATGTGAATCTCACCGGTACGCCCCATTACTACTTCAGTATCGTTACCCTCAGCATCAGTAGTAGAAAGTGATCTTACCTCTTCGAAGTCGATTACACCATCAAATTTGGCCGCGATAGAAGCCTCAGCTACTACGTTAGAAGCAGTACCCCCTACGTGGAAGGTTCTCAGTGTAAGCTGTGTACCAGGCTCACCAATAGACTGAGCGGCAATTACACCTACAGCCTCACCTTGCTGTACCATCTTGTTGGTAGAAAGGTTTCTACCGTAACACTTGGCACAAACACCACGCTTGGTCTCACAAGTCAGTACCGACCTGATCTCTACTTCTTCTATACCTGTCTCTTCGTCAATATACTGAGCAATAGACTCGGTGATTTCCTCACCGGAAGCTACAATCAGCTGCTCGGTGATCGGATCATATACATCGTGTACAGAAACACGACCGAGAATTCTCTCACCCAGTGCTTCTACAACATCTTCATTGTCTTTAAGAGCAGATACTGTCAAACCTCTCAGTGTACCACAATCCACCTCGTTAACCACGGCATCCTGTGCTACGTCTACCAGTCGTCTGGTGAGGTAACCTGCATCCGCAGTTTTCAGTGCTGTATCGGCCAGACCTTTACGTGCACCGTGCGTAGAGATAAAGTACTCCAGTACATCCAGTCCTTCCTTAAAGTTTGAAAGGATCGGGTTTTCAATAATAGCTCCAACTGAACCTGCCAGGTTTTTCTGAGGCTTGGCCATCAGCCCTCTCATACCACCCAGCTGACGAATCTGCTCTCTTGAACCCCTTGCTCCGGAGTGCATCATCATATAGATAGAGTTAAAACCTTGCTGGTCTTCCTCCATCTGATCCATCAGATCGTTGGTCAGTTTTGTATTAACTCGCGTCCAGATATCAATTACCTGGTTGTAACGCTCGTTATCAGTAATCAGACCCATGAGATAGTTTTCCCATACGCCATCTACTTCTTCTTTTGCTCCTGACACCAGCTCCTCTTTGTGACCTGGAATGTGGATATCGTTCAGTCCCATTGACAGACCACCTTTGTAGGCACTCTGGAAACCGAGCTCTTTGATATCATCCAGGAACTGCGCTGTTCTTGCAATACCTGCAATACTGAATACCCTTGAGATAATCTTCTGCAGTTTTTTCTTGGTCAGCAACTCATCCACATACCCTACTTCTTCAGGTACAGTCTGGTTGAAGATCACACGACCTGCCACCGTCTCAATCATCTTATCAACCAATTCATCGTTTTCACGAACCTTGGTTTTCACATGAATGTAAGCGTGCTTAGACAGCTTACCTTCGTTGATCGCGATGATCACTTCTTCGGCACTGTAGAAGCGCATGCCTTCACCTTGCTCTTTGTGAGTTTCAGTAGATCTTCTACCCTTAGTGGTATAATACAGACCCAATACCATGTCCTGAGAAGGTACGGTAATAGGTGCACCATTGGCAGGGTTCAGAATGTTGTGAGAAGAAAGCATCAGCATAGAAGCTTCCATCACAGCATCGTGCCCCAGTGGTACGTGAACCGCCATCTGGTCACCATCGAAATCCGCATTAAATGCAGTACATACGAGTGGGTGAAGCTGGATCGCCTTACCTTCAATCAGTTTTGGCTGGAAGGCCTGGATACCCAGTCTGTGCAGTGTAGGAGCACGGTTAAGCAGTACAGGGTGTCCTTTCAATACATTTTCCAGGATATCCCATACCACAGGATCTTTACGATCAACAATCTTCTTAGCCGACTTCACTGTCTTCACAATACCCCTTTCGATCAGTTTTCTGATAATGAAAGGCTTGAAGAGCTCAGCAGCCATGTTCTTAGGCAGACCACATTCGTGAAGCTTCAGCTCTGGTCCTACTACAATTACCGAACGGCCAGAGTAATCAACCCTTTTACCCAAAAGGTTTTGACGGAAACGACCTTGCTTACCTTTGAGCATATCACTCAAAGATTTCAGGGCTCTGTTACCATCAGAACGTACTGCATTTACTTTTCTACTGTTGTCGAACAACGAATCGACAGCTTCCTGGAGCATACGTTTCTCATTTCTGAGAATTACTTCAGGTGCTTTAATATCTATCAATCTCTTCAGACGGTTGTTTCTGATGATTACCCTTCTGTAGAGATCGTTCAAATCTGATGTAGCGAATCTACCACCATCCAATGGCACCAATGGTCTCAGTTCCGGTGGAATTACCGGCACCATTTTGATGATCATCCACTCAGGACGGTTCTCGATTCTGGTTCTCGCATCACGGAATGCCTCTACTACTTTCAGCCTTTTCAAAGCCTCTGCTTTTCTTTGCTGAGAAGTATCAGTGGCAGCCTGGTGACGCAGTGCATAAGAAAGCTCATCGAGCTCAATTCTTGCCAGCAACATCTCCAGTGCCTCAGCACCCATTTTGGCGATGAATTTTTGTGGATCATCGTCATCCAGCATCTGGTTTTCTCTTGGAAGCTTATCCAGAATATCCAGATACTCATCTTCCGTAAGGAAATCCATGTAAGCGATACCTTCTTCTTCCTTGATACCAGATTGAATTACTACATAACGCTCGTAATAAATGATCTGATCAAGCTTCTTGGTTGGCAGACCAAGCAGGTATCCGATTTTGTTTGGCAAAGATTTGAAGTACCAGATGTGAGCTACGGGCACCACCAGTTCGATGTGTCCCATTCTCTCCCTTCTGACCTTCTTTTCAGTTACCTCAACACCACAGCGATCGCAAATGATGCCCTTGTACCTGATTCTTTTGTATTTACCGCAATGACATTCCCAATCCTTCACAGGTCCGAATATCCTTTCGCAGAATAAACCACCCATTTCAGGTTTGTAAGTTCTATAGTTGATGGTTTCCGGCTGGGTAACCTCACCATGAGAAGACTCAAGGATTGATTCCGGAGAAGCCAAGCTAATAGTAACCTTATCGAAGTCGTTGTTTAGTTTTCTATTCTTTTTAAACGCCATAGCTTTTTTTAATTCTAGTTGTTAGGCACGAAGCCGAAAAGATATAAAGGGTATTAGTCGAGCGTGATCTCCAGCGCCAAACCTCTCAATTCGTGAACCAATACATTGAATGATTCTGGAATATTCGGTTTAGGTATGATCTCACCCTTCACGATCGCTTCATAAGCTTTCGCTCTACCAATTACATCATCTGACTTCACAGTCAGGATTTCCTGGAGTACGTGTGATGCACCAAAAGCCTCCAGTGCCCATACTTCCATCTCTCCGAAACGCTGTCCACCGAACTGCGCCTTACCACCCAGCGGCTGCTGCGTAATGAGCGAGTAAGGTCCGATAGATCTGGCGTGCATTTTGTCATCTACCAGGTGACCCAGTTTCAGCATGTAAGCAATACCTACTGTTACCGGCTGGTCAAAACGCTGTCCTGTCAAACCGTCATAGAGATACGCACGTCCTGCATTAGGCAGACCCGCTTTAGAAAGCTCAGTCTGCACCTCTTCCATGGTCGCACCATCAAAGATAGGCGTTGCGTACTTCTTACCTAGTTCAAGTCCTGCCCAGGCCAGTACGGTCTCATAAATCTGACCAATGTTCATCCTTGAAGGTACACCCAGCGGATTCAATACGATATCCATTGGTGTGCCATCTTCCAGGAATGGCATATCCTCTTCTCGTACAATTCTGGCGACAACACCTTTGTTACCGTGACGACCGGCCATTTTATCACCTACTTTCAGCTTACGCTTCTTAGCGATATATACTTTGGCCAGCTGTACGATACCTGTTGGCAGTTCATCACCTACCTCAATGGTGAAACGCTTACGCTTGAATTCTCCAGCGATCTCATTTCTCTTGAGGTTGTAGTTTTTCACCATACGCTTAATCAGGTCGTTGGTGTGCTCATCAGTCGTCCAGCCATCAAGGTTCAGATCAGAAATCAGGTTAACCTCAGCCTGAACATTGTAGTTACTTTCGTCTCTGTAGATATTCTTCTCAGGGAAAAGATTTTCACTGATGTTTGACTTGTTGAACTTCACTCCTTTAGAGATCACCTCATCACCAAACTTGTGAATTACGCCCTGAGAAGTTTTGCCCTGGAGCAAGGTAAACAGCTTATCAACCATCTGGTTTCTTACCACCGTCAGGTCTTTGCTGTACTGTGCCTTCAGTACTTCTACTTCTTTCTTAGACTTCGCTCTCAGATCTTTGTCCTTTTTAGGACGAGAGAAGAGCTTCGTACCAATTACCACACCTCTGAGTGATGGAGAAGCTTTCAGAGAAGCATCTTTTACATCACCTGCTTTATCACCAAAGATGGCTCTCAGCAGTTTTTCTTCCGGTGTCGGATCAGTTTCACCTTTAGGAGTGATCTTACCAATCAGGATGTCTCCCTCTTTGATCTCAGCTCCTACTCTGATGATACCGTTCTCATCAAGGTTCTTAACAGCTTCCTCACTTACGTTAGGAATCTCAGAAGTCAACTCTTCTTCTCCACGCTTGGTGTCTCTTACCTCGAGTTCGTACTCATCGATGTGAATAGAGGTGAACACGTCATCCCTCACCACTCTTTCTGAGATTACAATCGCATCCTCGAAGTTATATCCCTGCCATGGCATGTAAGCCACTCTCAGGTTTTTACCGAGGGCCAGCTCACCATTCTGAGTAGAGTATCCTTCACAGAGTACCTGGCCTTTGGTAACCTGCTGGCCTTTCAGTACGATAGGCGTCAGGTTAACAGAAGTATCCTGGTTTGTTCTCTGGAACTTGATCAGGTTGTATGTCTTATACTCATTATCGAAGTTGACCAGGGTATCTTCTTCAGTCTCGTCATACTTGATAATGATCTTGGTAGCATCTACATAATGTACAACACCATTCTCTTCAGCAATTACCAGCGTACGTGAGTCACGTGCAGCCCTTGCTTCCAGACCGGTACCAACAATAGGAGCCTCAGGTTTCAGCAATGGCACTGCCTGACGCTGCATGTTAGATCCCATCAGGGCACGGTTTGCATCATCATGCTCCAGGAAAGGAATCAATGAAGCCGCTACCGATACAATCTGGTTAGGAGCTACGTCCATATAGGTAAGCTCAGTAGGCTCTACCAATGGAAAATCTCCTTCGTATCTTGCTTTTACTTTATCATTCTTAAATGCTCCGCTGTCTTCTACCGGTGCATTCGCCTGAGCGATGTTGTGGGTATCCTCTTCCTCTGCCGTCAGGTAAACCACATCTTCTGACATGTTTACCGTTCCTTCTTTCACCTTTCTGTAAGGAGTCTCGATGAAGCCCATGCTGTTTACTTTTGCATGAACACAGAGAGAAGAAATCAAACCAATGTTCGGACCTTCCGGTGTCTCAATAGTACACAGACGGCCATAGTGTGTATAGTGAACGTCACGCACCTCAAAACCTGCTCTTTCACGAGACAGACCTCCAGGTCCTAACGCTGACATTCTTCTTTTGTGAGTAATCTCAGCCAGTGGATTTGTCTGATCCATAAACTGAGACAGCTGATTCGTTCCGAAGAATGAATTGATCACTGAAGACAAGGTTCTTGCGTTGATCAGATCAACCGGCTTGAAGTCCTCATTGTCACGAACGTTCATTCTTTCTTTGATGGTTCTGGCCATACGCGCCAGACCTACACCAAACTGAGCATACAGCTGCTCACCTACTGTTCTCACCCTTCTGTTTGACAAGTGGTCGATATCATCAACCACAGCCTTGGAGTTAATCAGACCAATCAGATATTTCACGATTGAAATGATATCCTCAGTAGTCAATACAAGCTTCTCAGCGTCAATCTCCAGACCGAGTTTCTTGTTGATTCTGTATCGTCCTACTTCACCCAGGTTGTATCTCTTGTCAGAGAAGAACAGGCTCTGGATAATATCACGGGCAGTCTGCTCATCAGGTGCCTCAGTATTTCTGAGCTGACGATAGATTTGCTCAACCGCTTCTTTCTCAGAGTTTGAGTTATCCTTCTGAAGGGTGTTATATATAATAGTGAAATCTGCTATGTTGATATCCTCCCTGTGCAGGATGATGGTATCAACACCAGAATCCATAATCAATTCTACATCTTCCTCTGCTACCACAGAGTCTCTTTCCAACAGCACTTCGTTTCTGTCAATAGAAACTACTTCTCCTGTATCCTCATCCACGAAATCCTCCGTCCAGGTTCTCAGAACCCTTGCCGCCAGCTTTCTGCCAATGGCTTTTTTCAGAGGAGCTTTCTTGGCTTCTACTTCTTCAGACAGACCGAAGAGATCGAGGATATCCTTATCTGTTCCGTAACCAATCGCTCTTAAGAGGGTAGTTACCGGAAATTTCTTCTTACGATCGATGTAAGCATACATAACGCTGTTTACGTCTGTTGCAAACTCGATCCATGAACCTTTAAATGGGATGATCCTGGCTGAGTACAATGGTGTACCGTTGGTGTGCTTGCTTTGTGCAAAGAATACACCCGGTGATCTGTGTAACTGTGATACAATTACCCTTTCGGCACCATTGATTACAAATGACCCTTTTTCGGTCATGTAAGGGATATTACCCAGGAATACTTCCTGCTCCATGGTCTCGAAATCCTCATTGTCCTCATCATTACAAGAGAGTCTCAATTTGGCTTTCAATGGAACTGAGTAGGTCAAACCTCTGTCAACACACTCTGAAACATCATATTTCGGAGGATCTACCAGATAGTCAACGAACTCCAACACAAAGTTTTCCCTGGAATCAGAGATTGGAAAGTTCTCAGAAAAAACCTTGAATAATCCATCCTGAGTTCTTTTATCTGCCGGGGTTTCCAGCTGAAAAAAGTCTTCGAAAGATTTTACCTGAACATCCAGGAAGTCAGGGTAATCCAATACCGACTTTATGGATGAAAAATTTATTCTTTCTGATTGATTTGCTATAGCCAAGGCCGTATTTTTTTAGTTCAAACTAATCTATGGTGTGTACTTATAAAGCGTACACTGGCTTTTGGAACATGTGCCTTAAAAACACATACAAACAGGAAAAGACCCGTGATTCCTACCTCGATAATATCGGGATCGGGACCAGGGCCTGTTCCATTGCCATACTATATATGGCTAGTCAAATTATTTAAGCTCTACTTCAGCGCCTGCTTCTTCAAGCTGCTTTTTCAAAGCTTCTGCTTCGTCTTTGGCTACTCCTTCTTTGATAGCTTTAGGAGCGCTGTCTACGATTTCTTTAGCATCTTTCAGTCCAAGACCAGTCAGTTCTTTCACAAGCTTAACAACTGCGAGCTTAGATCCACCTGGAGCAACGAGTACTACATCGAATTCTGATTTTTCTTCAGCACCACCTTCGTCACCACCACCAGCACCTGGGGCTGCAACAGCTACAGCAGCAGCTGCAGGCTCGATACCATACTCATCTTTCAAAATATCAGCTAATTCATTTACTTCCTTCACAGTCAAGTTTACCAACTGCTCTGCGAAATCTTTCAAATCTGCCATTGTAATTTTTAATTTAAAATTCTAAAACCTTGATTAATAATTAATTTTCACGCTCAGACAACGTCTTGAGAATACCGGCCAGTTTGCCGCCTGCTCCCTGAAGACCAGAGATAACATTTTTAGCAGGAGACTGCAACAGACCAATGATTTCACCAATAAGCTCTGCTTTCGACTTAAGCTCGCTTAGTGTATTTAAGTTCTCATCTCCAATGAAAAGATCTGTGTCGATGGAAGCGCCTTTCAACACCGGAGATTCGTTACCTGATTTTTTTCTGAATTCTTTGATCAGCTTTGCAGGAGCATTAGCGTTCTCAGCGGAGAACATAATACCTGAAAAACCTTTCAAAACCGCATCATCAAATGGAGTATAATCAGTATCCATTCTTTCCAGAGCTTTCTGGATGAGCGTATTTTTAAATACTCTGTATTCGACACCTTTTTCGAAACAAAGTCTGCGTAATGCGTTCGTATCAGCTACCGACATTCCGGAAGCATCAGTGATGTAGAAGTGACTGTTGTCAGAAAATTTCTGAACAAGGTCCTCAATAACTACTGCTTTTTCTTCTCTTGTCATGATTATAATCCGGATATGGAGCTTTTATCTACTTTTACACCTGGACTCTGGGTCGTAGACATATTGATACTTTTAAAGTAAGTACCCTTCGCAGACGCAGGTTTCATTTTAGAAAGCATCTGAATCACCTCAGCTGCATTCTCAGCGATCTTCTCCGGAGAGAAAGACACTTTACCAATGCTGGTGTGGATGATTCCGAATTTATCGACTTTAAAATCGATTTTACCTCCTTTAACTTCCTGAACTGCTTTCGCTACGTCCAAAGTAACTGTACCAGATTTAGGGTTAGGCATCAGGCCTCTTGGTCCGAGTACTCTACCCAAACGACCAACTTTAGCCATTACCGTAGGCATGGTGATGATCACATCGATATCGGTCCAGCCTCCTTCGATTTTGGTGATATACTCATCAAGCCCTACATAGTCAGCACCGGCATCTTTGGCTTCCTGCTCTTTGTCAGGAGTACAAAGCACCAATACCTTTACTTCTTTACCCGTTCCGTGAGGAAGTGCCACAACACCTCTCACCATCTGATCTGCTTTTCTGGGATCTACACCCAAACGTACGTCAATATCTACTGAAGCATCAAACCTTGCACCGTTAATATCCTTAACAATGCCTGATGCCTCTTCCAAAGAGTACTGTTTGGTTGGATCGTATTTACTGAAAGCTTCTTTTTGCTTTTTTGTCAATTTTGCCATTTGTACAAATCTTTAGTTATTCCAGGGAGCGGTTCCAGTAACCCTCAATCCCATACTTCTCGCTGTACCGGCCACCATTTTCATGGCTGATTCAATGGTAAACGCATTTAAATCAGGCATTTTTACCTCGGCTATCTCTTTCACCTGATCCCAGGAAACACTACCCACTTTTACACGGTTAGGCTCCGAAGATCCTTTCTTCTGCTTAGATGCCTCCAGTAACATGACTGGTGCCGGAGGAGTTTTAATCACAAAGTCAAAAGACTTATCAGAATAAATGGTAATCAATACAGGCAGAACCTGTCCCATTTTGTCCTGAGAACGTCCGTTGAATTGCTTACAAAACTCCATAATGTTAAGTCCTTTTGCACCCAGTGCAGGACCAACTGGTGGAGAAGGATTGGCTTGGCCTCCCTTGACTTGTAACTTTAGGTAACCAGTTATTTCCTTAGCCATCTCAATCTTGTTTTTCGACTTGCATGTAACTTAATTCAACAGGAGTATTCCGGCCGAAAATCTTAACCATAACATTAAGTTTTCTACGCTCTTCAAATACTTCCTCTATAGTCCCGGTAAATCCACTGAAAGGACCATCCATTACCTTTATGGTCTCTCCAACTATATATGGAGTATCTAGTTGTTCGTCAAAATCATCAATCTCCTCAACCTTACCTAAGATACGGTCGACTTCACCTTGACGTAATGGGACTGGCGGTGTGGAAGCTTGGCCAGCCTTTTGACCTAGGAACCCTATGATACCCGGAATGCTTTTAATCATATGCATAACTTCGCCATTGGCGAGATCAGCCTGTACCATGATGTAGCCAGGAAACATATTACGATCACGCGAACGTTTTTTCCCGTTGCGCATCTCATAAACTTTTTCGGAAGGAATCAGTACCTGAGGGATAAACTCCGCAAAGTTCTCACGCTCAATTTCGTTATCCAGATACTCTTTCGCTTTCCTTTCCTGACCAGACACAGCCCTGACCATATACCACTTGACTTCAGCCATCTTCTATGATCTTATTTACTAATACTGTAAAACCAATTCATCGCATTGTCAAATCCCAGATCGATCACACCTATCAAAAGGGCAAAGATCAAAGAAGCAACAAGCACCAACACTGAGCTGCTCTGCAGATCAGAGTATTTCGGCCAACTCACCTTATGTCTCATCTCTACATAAGACTCCTGGAAAAATGCCTTCAGTTTGTTCATTGGTTTAACTTTTTATTGTTTCTGCACGGGTGGTAAGATTCGAACTCACGACCTTTGGTTTTGGAGACCACTGCTCTACCGACTGAGCTACACCCGTGTATATTTTTAAAAATATCCAGACTCCACTTAAAACACTCTTTTTAAGCTATTTAAGACCACTGTCTTCTACAGCGATCAACACACAAAAAGAGCGTATTCGTCAAGGCACACACCTCAAACGGGGTGCAAATGTAGATATTTTCCATTAATCAAACAAACGCGTTTCCGAAAAATCGAAAACGCGTTTGACATTTTTTAGAGTATTTGAAGGAGCTTAGTCCAGAATCTCAGTTACCTGACCGGCACCTACTGTTCTACCACCTTCTCTGATAGCGAATCTCAACCCAGGCTCAAGAGCTACTTTGTTGATCAGATTCACCTCGATAGTCACGTTATCACCTGGCATTACCATTTCGATATCAGCCGGAAGGCTGATCTCACCGGTTACGTCAGTTGTTCTCAGGTAAAACTGAGGACGGTATTTCTTAAAGAATGGAGTGTGACGTCCACCTTCTTCTTTTGAAAGCACATATACTTCAGCTTTGAAGTGAGCGTGAGGATTCACAGAACCAGGCTTACAGATAATCATACCTCTGGTAATGTCAGTTTTCTCAATACCTCTCAGCAGCAGACCTACGTTGTCACCAGCTTCACCTCTGTCGAGGATCTTACGGAACATCTCAACACCAGTTACTGTAGATTTCAGATCTTCAGCACCCATACCGATAATATCAACAGGATCTCCAGAGTTGATTACACCTCTTTCGATTCTACCGGTAGCAACAGTACCACGACCTGTGATGGAGAATACATCCTCTACTGGCATCAGGAAGTCTTTGTCAGTCAGACGCTCTGGAAGCGGAATGTAATCATCTACAGCAGCCATCAGCTCATTGATTTTGTCAACCCACTGAGGCTCGTTGTTCAATCCACCAAGAGCAGAACCCTGAATTACAGGAATGTCATCACCCGGGAATTCGTAGAAAGAAAGCAGTTCTCTTACTTCCATTTCAACAAGCTCGAGCAGCTCCTCATCATCAACGAGGTCTACTTTATTCATGAAAACAACCAATGCTGGTACACCTACCTGACGAGCCAAAAGGATGTGCTCTCTGGTTTGTGGCATAGGACCGTCAGTCGCAGCTACTACAAGGATAGCACCGTCCATCTGGGCAGCACCAGTTACCATGTTTTTAACGTAGTCAGCGTGACCAGGACAGTCAACGTGAGCATAGTGTCTGTTTGCAGTTTGATATTCTACGTGAGAAGTATTGATAGTAATACCTCTTTCTTTTTCCTCAGGAGCGTTATCGATCGCTGAGAAGTCTTTTACTTCAGCAAGACCCGCGTTTGCTAAAACAGTAGTAATTGCAGCAGTTAATGTGGTCTTACCGTGGTCAACGTGACCGATAGTACCAATATTAACGTGCGGCTTGGAACGGTCAAAGGTTTCTTTAGCCATAATTGAAAATTAGTTAATATTTAATCAGATAAATTACTTTTTAATTCCGGTTGACAATCAACCAGTGCTGAGCCAATGACGAGATTTGAACTCGTGACCTCTTCCTTACCAAGGAAGCGCTCTACCCCTGAGCTACATCGGCTTTTAAGAGAAAATTCAAAGCTCTCAGCTCCATTGATACTAAACTCAGAACCTTGAAATTGTAACTCAAAGTCAGAGCGGGTGACCAGGTTCGAACCGGCGACCTACAGCTTGGAAGGCTGTCGCTCTACCAACTGAGCTACACCCGCTTGTTCATCGAAGTTTGGCCAAGACGAACTTGTCATCAAACCAAAATCTTCTTGATGATATGCTCTCCTTCGCTAAAGCTTCGGTGAGCGTTGTGGGGGGAGCAGGATTCGAACCTGCGAAGTCATAAGACAACGGATTTACAGTCCGTCCCAGTTGGCCGCTTTGGTATCCCCCCTTTGGTAATTTTCAGTCTCTAAAAGAACATCTTTATGATTCCTCCCTTAAAAAGGAAGTGCAAAATTATACCCTTTTTTATTTTATTCAAATATTTCTCAGAAAAAGATCAAGTATTTTCCGAGTGCCGGAAAAACGGCTTCTCAGGGCTCTAAAAGCTTATTTATTCTAAAAGATTCATTGCTCCCAACAATGCAAAAAGTCATGACCAATGTACATCTTGGGATTCCAAATACTTACCTATATTTGCATGATTTGAGAACTGGTCAGATTCTCATAATCTTTTGGTATTTATCGACCTTTATATTCACCATCATTACGATCAATTGTAACTCTAATCATGTATAGAGTAAAATCAGCAGAAGGACAGGAAAAGGAAGTAGAAATAGGAAGTGAGGGATTGTCTATTGACGGACAAGCCATAGACTGGAACATTTCGAAAATCTCTGAATTTCATTATCACATTATCAGCGGAGGCAAATCCTACAATGCAGAACTGGTTAATGCAGACTATCAGCAAAAGGTACTCACCCTCAAGATAGAAGATCAGGTCTTTGAAATAAGTATTAAAGACAAGATGGATCAGCTTCTTGAAAAGATGGGAATCTCAGCACAAAGCACCACGGCTATTGCTGACGTTAAGGCCCCTATGCCGGGTCTGATTCTGGACATCCTGGTAGAGCCGGGACAAACCATTCAAAAAGGAGATCAGCTGATGATACTGGAAGCCATGAAAATGGAAAACGTACTGAAAGCCCAGGGCGAAGGTACCATATCAGGTATTGAGGTGACTAAAGGAGATAGCGTAGAAAAAAATCAAGTGCTCATAAAATTTTAAGAGAGTCATTAAGCATGAAATATAAAAGAGTCCTACTGAAGTTAAGTGGAGAAGCGCTGATGGGAAATCAGCAGTATGGTATAGATTCTGAGAGACTGGAACAATATGCCCTGGAAATAAAAGCGATACATGATCAGGGTGTGGAATTGGCCATTGTGATAGGAGGCGGTAATATATACCGCGGTGTGCAGGCAGAAGCTTCAGGTATTGACAGAGTACAGGGAGATTACATGGGCATGCTGGCTACTGTGATTAATGCCATGGCCATTCAGAGCACTTTGGAAAAACACGGCATGTATACCCGGCTGATGTCTGGCATTAAAATGGAAGCTGTATGTGAGCCATTTATTCGAAGAAGAGCTGTAAGACACCTTGAGAAAGGACGCATTGTCATCTTCGGAGCTGGTATAGGTAATCCTTACTTCACTACCGATTCCACCGCCAGCTTACGGGCCATTGAGGTTGAGGCAGATGTGGTACTGAAAGGAACACGTGTAGACGGTGTTTACACCGCAGACCCTGAAAAAGATCCGGAAGCCACCAGAATCGAGAACCTGTCTTTTGACGAGGTAATTGCCAAGGGATACAATATTATGGACATGACTGCTTTCACTTTGTGTCAGGAAAATAATGTTCCTATTATTGTTTTCGACATGAATAAGCCTGGTAATCTGATGAGTCTGATGAATGGTCAGGATAAAGTAGGCACACTGATAAGTAATTAAAGCACAAATGGAAGAGATAGAATTTTTTCTGGACGCTGCCGAGGAAATGATGAGCAAGGCAGTAGAGCATGCCAAAACGGGTCTTGCAAAAATCCGGGCAGGTAAAGCTATGCCAAGCATGCTGGATAGCGTCATGGTAGATTACTATGGTGCTGCAACACCTCTCAATCAAACTGCTTCCGTTACATCTCCGGATGCACGCACCCTTTTCGTGAAACCCTGGGAGAAAAAGATAATCCAGGATATTGAAAAGGCGATCAGGAACAGCGACCTGGGACTGAACCCGCAAAACGATGGAGAGCAGATCATCATCAGTATACCTCAGCTGACTGAGGAGCGCAGGGTGAGCCTGGTGAAGCAGGCAAAAACCGTAACAGAAGATGGTAAAATCTCAGTAAGGAATGCCCGTAAAGAGGCAAATGACGAATTAAAGGCACTGCAAAAAGATGGTGCCCCGGAAGATGCTATCAAAAAAGCGGAAGAGGATGTTCAGAAGCTAACCGATACGTACACGAAAAAGATGGACGAACTGCTCACTCAGAAAGAGGGCGAGATCATGACTATCTGATATACTATACACTCAGAAAAAGGACATGTTTTGAATGAAGCATGTCCTTTTTCTTTTTATGGCCCCTTCTCCTCTTCTGTCCACCGCATCGAAAATCTGAATACCGCATAATTACAATTCGGTACAAGGGCACTACACTTGAATTAAAATCTCTTTTTCCATTGAGTGACTCCTGCTAAATAGCCATCGTGTTCGACAGTGCATTACCATATATTCACTATTTGTATAAAAAACAATTTTCTCATGATCCATTTTTCATACATTTAGTGAATAAATAAAGTTTTATGAAAGGAACTAATCTCGGTGAATTTGAAGAAGTGGTTTTATTGACCATTGCCGCTCTGACAGATGAGGCATATAGTGTGGCAATCTGCGATGAGATTGATCGTGTAACAGAACGCAAAGTCAAACTGGGTGTAGTACACGCTGTACTCAACCGGCTTGAGAAGAAGGGATTCGTCAGGTCAGAGCTGGGAGAGGCCACCAAAGAACGGGGCGGACGAAGAAAAAGATTCTTCATCGTGACGCATGCCGGCAAGGTGGCACTCACTAAGGTAAAGGCTCAGCGCGATGAATTATGGAGTCTGATACCGGATTTTAACCTGAAAATTGCATGAAGCCATCAACCGGACATACGCCCCCTAAATGGGCCAACCGGTTGCTGGAATGGTACTGCCGGCCGGAGCTGCTGGAAGACCTTCAGGGAGACCTGCATGAATACTTTGACAGAAACCTGGCCAGTAAAGGTCCAAAGCGAGCCAGGATCAACTTTGTCATGGACGTGCTCAAATTCATGCGCCCCTACACCATAAGAAAACTCGAAATACTCAATAATCTAACAACAATTGTCATGTTTAAGAATTACTTCAAAACCTCCTTGAGGAGCATAGCACGGAACAAGCTTTTCTCCGCCATTAACATCATAGGGCTGGCCGTCAGTATGTCTGTATGCCTGCTGGCCATCAGCTTTCTGGTAGAAATAGATTCCTATGACCGGTTTCACGAAGATGCTGATCAAATCTACCGGGTCAAGAACAGTTACCAGTTTCTGCAGGAAGACCCCAGCTACTTTGCCTCCACCTCTATTCTGGCAGGCAAACTCATTCAAGAGCAGGTTCCGGGTATCAAAGCATCAGTGATTATGCACAGGGGCTTCAGCGGTGACGCAAAAATGGGCGATTACATCGTACCGGTAAGTGGTATACATACCACAGAAGATTTCTTTGAGGTATTCTCTTTTGAACTATTGAGAGGTAACCCTGAAACCGCGTTAAGCGAACCTCACTCCATCGTGCTGACAGACGAGACAGCCGAAAAGTTGTTCAAGGGGCAGGATCCTATGGGGCAAACCTTTCAGGTCGGCAACGAGGAGACGCCCTATCAGGTAACAGGTGTAATGAAAAAACCTCCACATCATTCTCACCTGAGATTTCAGTCGCTGGTCTCGTTCGCTACCTATGAAGAGAAAAGGAAAGAAAACCCGGAGGAGACCTACTGGATCAGCTGGAGCAACATGTGGGCGAATTATGTGTACATGAAGCTGGAAGACGGAACTTCTCAGGAAGACATAGAGGCCCGCCTGGTTCCTATCAATGACAAACAAAATGAAAAGTCAGACCGCGTAACCATTAATACCAGCCTTCAGCCAATGCTCGCCATTGTGGCCGGTGAAAACCTCTCAAACCAGATAGGTATGTCTATGGGGCCAGAGGGCACCTGGATCATTGTTATACTCACCTCAATCGTGATCTTGTCAGCAGGGTTTAACTACACCAACCTGTCCATTGCCCGTTCTCTCAGAAGAGCCAAAGAGGTAGGCGTGCGAAAAGTGGTAGGAGCTACCCGCGGCCAGGTATTTACACAGTTTATCATTGAGGCCACCATTATATCATTAATTGCGCTGGTATTCGCTTATCTGCTTTTCTTCCTGATCAAACCGGAGTTTCTGAACCTTGATCCTGATATCCAGCAAATGCTGCTCTTAGAGAATTCACCCAAGGTTTTTCTGTTCTTTATTCTTTTTGCCGTGCTCGTAGGCTTCCTTGCCGGTTTCTTTCCGGCAACCTTCCTGTCTAAACTCAGAGCTGTGAGCGTTCTGAAAGATGCAAGCAACACCAAGCTGTTTTCTAAAGTGAACATGAGAAAGGTATTGATTGTAACACAGTTTACACTCTCGCTCATCTTTATCATCTCTGCTTCTATAGAACTCAAACAGTATAAGTATGCCCTGGCCTTCGATCTCGGCTATGACACGGAGAACGTACTGAATATATGGCTCCAGGGAAATGACATTGACCAGATGGCCAATGCTTTTGCCTCGGTTCCTGAGGTAAGCCAGATATCCAGGTCGGCTATGATTACCAGCGTGGGAAACAGATATAGTGAAACGATCAAATATGAAGACCCTACTGATTCTACAGACCTCACCTACAACTTCATAGATGAGCACTATCTGCCTCTGATGGGGAACAGGTTTCTGGCAGGCAGCAACTTTGAAAGCCGCCAGCTGCAGGAACGCGAAGAGAGCATTATTGTGAATGAACAGGTACTGAAAAGATTTAATATCGGCACCCCACAGGAAGCTCTTGGCAAGTACGTGCAGGTAGGCCGAGACAGCCAGGGCCCCAGAAAGCTGAGAATCATAGGAGTGGTGGAAGACTTCCAGTACGCCACGATCCAGGAGAGCATAGAATCATTCGGCTTCAGGTATGCCCCTGACAGACTTGAAATGCTGAACCTCAAAATTGCCACCACAGATGTGATGGCGACCATGGAAAAACTGGAAACTGCCTGGAATGGCTTAGATCAGGTACACCCCTTTGAGGCTACCTTCTATGATGAAGAAATACAGCGTACCTACGCAGAACATTCCATTCTCTTCACCATTGTTGGTTTTCTTGCCTTTCTTACCATATCCATCGCGGCACTAGGGCTTCTGGGTATGGGGGTGTATACCGCGGAAACCAGACTCAAGGAGATCAGCATCCGGAAAGTACTGGGAGCTTCCGAAGGCAGCCTGGTAACCCTGCTGGCCAGAGGCTTTATGTGGTTACTGATTATCTCAGCCGCTATTGCCGTACCGGCAGCCTATTTCCTCTTTGACAGCGTAATACTGGCAGATGCAGTAAACAAAGCCAACATCGGGTTTATAGAACTGTTTGCCGGAGTAATTATCATATTTGCGATCGGCTTTCTTACCATCGGTACACAAACCTGGAAAGCCGCTAAATCAAACCCCGCCCAGACTCTAAGGTCTGAGTAAAACCAGATACAAAACTCTAAGAGGCCGGGTCTTTGATCCGGCCTCTTTTTTTACATTTCAATACAACTTTACAGGCAGTTGAGTCATCCTGAAACCCGGTTGATGACAACATCTTTTTCTATTTAATCGTCATTTACGAATTTTATCTTTAGATTTAATCGTCATTTACGAATTAAATCATTTCAAAAAATGAAGGGAACACATTTAGGAGAGTTTCAGGAATTGGTTCTTTTGAGCATCGGGGTGCTTTACCCTGAAGCCTATGGAGTTGGTATTAAAGAAGAGATTTATGCCAAAACAGGACGCAAGGTCACATTGAGCACAGTACATGCTGCACTCAACCGACTGGAGAAGAAAGGACTTATCAAGAGTGAACTCGGAGAGGCTACCAAAATACGTGGCGGTAAGCGTAAGCGATATCTGACCATCACAGCCTACGGCATTAAAATGCTGTCTGAATCACGAGCTCAGCGGGAGCAATTCTGGAATGCGATTCCCAAGGTTGTATTCGATGTAAACTGACAATGAATCAAACCATACAAGATCACAAACCACCCAGGATACCACAGCGGTTTTTAAGATGGTACTGTAAACCTGAGTTACTGGAGGATATTGAAGGAGATATTCATGAGGATTTTAACAAACGCTACACCCGGTCAGGTAAGCGCCATGCTCATGTCTATTATTTCCTGGATGTCGTCAGGTTCTTCAGGCCTTTTGTGATCAAAAAGCTTTTCAAAACTCAAAACAGGAATGTTATGTTCAAACTCAACACCACCATTGCCTTCAGGCATCTGGCGAAAAACAAACTCTATTCATTTATAAATATCACAGGCCTGGCTATAGGCATAGCGGCCTGTCTTATCATAGCGCATTACGTCATCTTTCAGTTGAGCTATGACAAGTTTCACGACAATGCAGACCGTGTGTACCGCGTCCATAATCAGACCTTCCAGAATGGCGAAGATCTTGGTACCGGGTTTTACAGCGGCTATGCACTGGGCCCTTCCCTTATCCGGGATGTACCCGAAATAGAAATGCAATCAAGGGTACACCCCTACTATGGCGGTGCTGTGGTAAGCAAGGTGGTCGACTCTGTGGCAGTGACTCCTTTCAGAGAGCAGGATATTCTCTTTGTGGAACCGGCTTTCCTGCAGATGTTCACTTTTAACTTTATTCAGGGCAACCACAACACCGCCCTGGATGACCCAAGTTCTATTGTCATTACCGAATCGACTATGCGCAAGTACTTCGGCAATGAACCCAATGTTGTGGTAGGACAGGTTCTCAAGGTAGATGGCGGCTGGGCCAACGGTCACTATCGCATCTCAGGTGTAGTGCAGGATTTTCCGGCCAATTCTCATTTTCAGTTTGACTTTTTGCTTCCCATCAAGCGCGTTCTAATGCGTGACCAGTACACAGAGGAGGGCACAGACTGGGGCTGGACCAACTTTTACAGCTACGTTATGCTGAGCCCCCAAAGCACAGAAGCAGCAGCAGAAGCAAAAATGGCGGATCTCATGCACCAGTACATTCCGGAGCAGTTGGAATCTGATGGACAAAAGCAGGTATTGAGCCTTCAGAATGTTCCTGACATTCATCTGAGATCTGAAGTAACCGGAGATGAGTTTGGGGCGGTCGGTGATATCAAGTCGGTGTATTTTATGGTGATCATTGCGGCCTTTATTCTGCTGATTGCCTGGATCAACTTTATCAACCTCTCAACAGCCAAAGCGACTGAGCGCAGCCTGGAAGTGGGCATCAAAAAGTCTATGGGTGCCCTGAGACCGCAGCTTATGTCTCAGTTTCTCACCGAATCATTTTGGGTAAACCTTTTCGCCATCGTACTGGCCATAGGGCTTACCTACGTTTTCATGCCCATATTGAGTGAGGCATTGGGTGTCATACTGGAGGTAGACATGACCAACCCTTTGATTGTGGGGGCACTGCTGGCATTAATTTTAGCAGGTCCTGTTCTGGCAGGCTTTTACCCTGCCCTGATACTCTCTTCTTTTAAAACAGTAACCGCCTTAAAGGGCAGGTTTGTCTCCAAAAAGAGCCATGCCTTTACGGTACGCAAAGGGCTGGTGGTATTTCAGTTTATTATCTCCACTTTTCTGATTGCAGGCACCTTCACTGTATCCAGGCAGCTGAACTTTATGCAAAACCAGGACACCGGTATTGACATGAGCCGAACGCTCGCCATCAAAGGCCCTGATACCAATGTTTCTTTCGCGAGCTTCGAGGCCTTCAAGAATAATATGGAGCAAGTAGCCGGGGTCGAGGCTTTCTCCTCTTCACGCAGTATCCCCGGCAACGGATATAACTGGGGCACTGAAGCCAGAAGATCAGGCACTGATCGCTCAAACAATGGTACAGTCAACGTAACCTGGGTAGATGCTACCTTCCTGAACACCTATGGTATTGAAGTAATCGCAGGTCGGGATTTCACGGAGGCTCAGCGACAAGCCCGCAATGGTATGATCATCAATGAAGCTACTGTCAAGGCTTTTGGGCTGGGCAGCCCGGAAAATGCACTGACCGAAAAGATTATTCTCAGCGGAGATACCATGGCTATCCGCGGAGTGGTCAAAGATCACAACTGGCAATCTCTGCACAAGGCCTATGGCCCGGCCATTTTCCTCTATCGCTTCGCCTCAGCTGATTTCTTTTCGCTGGGAGTCAATCCTCAAAACACAGACAAGGTTATCAAAGCAGCCGAAAGGGAATTTGAAGCCGCCTTTCCCGGCAATCCCATAGAGTATTACTTTGTAGACGATTTCTTCAACAGGCAGTACCAGGAAGACAAAGCTTTCGCTAACATTTTTAAAGCTTTTTCTGCCTTTGCCATCTTCGCTGCCTGCCTGGGTCTCTTTGGTCTGGCTTCCTACAGCGTAGTACAAAAGGCAAAGGAAATCGGTATTCGCAGGGTACTTGGCGCCAGTGGAACGCACATCACAATTCTGTTTTCCAAAAGATATCTGATTCTTACCATTATCGCCAATGCCATAGCCATCCCCATTACCTACTATGGCATCAAATCCTGGCTCGAGAATTTTGCCTTTAGCATAGGCATTACGGCTGAACTCTTTTTGGTACCTATGGCACTGCTTCTGATCATTGCTACCTTAACCATATCCTTACAGACCATCAGAGCTGCCATGGCCAATCCGGTGAAAAACCTGCGCAGCGAATAGCATAATTTGAGTCAGTTCACCAGGCTGGCTCAATTTTTTCTCCATTTGGTCTTCATTTAAGAATCAAAAGAATCTATATTTGGTTCTCATTTAAGAATCAAATAGAATGAAAGGGACATATTTAGGAGAGTTTCAGGAGCTGGTTCTGCTCACCATACTGGTGCTTGCAGAAAATGCTTATGGCGTCACAATCCAGGATGAGCTGGGCAGTCGTACCGGCAGAAACATTAGCCGGGGTGCCTTACATACGGCTCTTACACGTCTGGACGAGAAGGGCTTTATTACCTCAGAATATGGCGGTGCTACCGCTGAACGTGGCGGCAGACGCAAACGCTTCTATAAGGTCACTGACTCAGGTACCAAAGCCCTGGAAGAATCAAAGATGCTAAGAGACCAGCTTTGGAGTGAGGTACCTCAGGTTTCATTACAAAAAGCGGGCAACTGATATGAAAGGTCATCCGCCTAAGTTCTGGACCACCCTGCTAAAATGGTTCTGCCAAGAGCAGCTGTTTGAAGAGCTCCAGGGAGATCTGGAAGAAGTATACTTAAGAACACTGAGGCAAACCGGGCAGTCCCGGGCCAACGCCTTTTACCGGAAACAGGTGATCAGCCTGATCAGACCCTCTGTGTTCAAAAAACCACGAAAATTTCAAAAACTCATGATGTTATCACTTTTTAAGATGAACCTGAAGCTGGCCATGCGCAACCTGGTCAGGCATAAGGTTTTCAGCGCTGTCAATATTTTCGGACTGGCGGCCGCACTTTGTGTAAGTCTGTTTATGGTCAACATGATTTATACAGGCATTCACATCGACAAGCAACACCAGGACGCCAACCGCATACATCGCATCGTCAACTATGTCACTTCTGTAAACGGTGGTAAGCAGTTGTATGCCTCACTCCCCTTTCAGGCCATAGACATACTCAAAGAAGACATTCCGGATCTGGAGCAGGTTACCCATATCAAAAGAGGCTTTGATGGCTCTTTCAAGATCAATGGCATGAGCATACGGGTTCGCGGGATCAAAGTCGACTCAGCGTTTTTCGACATATTCAATTTCCAGGTCATAGCCGGTAACCCTCTATCCATCTTCTCAGACATTAACTCAGTTATCATTACAGATGAAGTAGCCGACCGATGTTTTCCGGGCGAAAACCCCATAGGAAAACAGACGGAAGAAGGGTTCATCGTGAAAGCGGTTCTGGCCTCTCCCAGAAAAAAATCTCACCTGCAATTTGAAATGATCGGTCAGCTCGAAAAACTCGGGTCTGGCCGCACCAACCAAAACGCCTACGAACACCAGCTTACACACTACTACAGCGACTATGCCTATGTGAAACTGAAAGAAAGCAGTAGTCCTGAAGCGCTCGATGCTAAACTTGAGTCCTTTTCGGAAAAAGTCAATACACTCACCAATTTTGATAAACACCAATACAGGTTTGTAAGTCAGCCGCTCACCAACATCATTTTTGGAGAGGTTTCCTTCAATGAACCGGGCACAGTAGTTGGCTCTGACGGATTAGTCACCTTTCTGGTAATGATCACGGTAATGCTCTTACTGGCCAGTTTCAACTATACCAACCTGTCAGTGGCCCGGGCTACTCAGCGTACCAAAGAGATTGGCATCAGGAAGGTATCAGGCAGTAGTAATGGTCAGATTATCTTACAGGTACTCTGCGAAACCCTGGTACTGTCACTTTTCTCCCTGATTATCGGCCTGAGTATGTACAAGGCATTTTCAGATGATTTCATGACCCTCATCCCCCAAATGTCGAAGATATTTGATCCGCAACTCAACCTGAACATCATCTTGCTTTTCGTGGGTTTCACCTTTATCACAGGCATAATAGCGGGTACCTTTCCAGCTGTTTTCTTCTCCAAAATCAATGCTTTAAGCCTTTTCAATCCACGCATTAAGCACAAAAAGCTCTCCTTTCTGACCATGCGAAAAGTGCTGATCACATTTCAGCTTACACTGTCTATGTTCTGCATTATGTTTATGATTCTGCTCCAGAAGCAGGTTACCCTGCTCAAGACCTCCCCCAAGGGGTTCGAAACGGAGAACAGGTTCATTGTTCGCACCGACCTGGCGAGGGCCACTTTAATGAAATCAGCGTTTTTAAGTGTACCGGGTGTAGAAGCCGTCACGCTTACATCCGACATACCCGGTGAGCTCTCCAACGGTGGTGTATCCTTCTTCTCCCCGGTCGATAATGACACTTCTATCATCGTCAGTTCTTTATGGGCCGATGAGGCATTCGATGAAGTAATCAGCCCCAAGCTTCTCGATGGCCGCTTCTTCAGCCCCGATATAGTTGATGGTTTGCATAAGGAGGTTTTGGTTAATGAGAAATTGCTCAACCTGATTAACACGGACCTGGCTGATGCCGTTGGCACCGTGCTGAAGGATCGGCAAAACGAGTATAAGATCGTAGGTGTGCTGGACGGCATGGTCAGTCACAATGTTTTTATGGGCTCAGACCTGCCCTTTATGATCATTTCCGGTAAGGCACAGTACAAACAGTCCATTCTGCTACTGAAGGCCGATGCAGGGTCGCTGGCCAATACCATGACCGGACTTGAAGCGGCCTGGAAAGAGCTTCATCCTGATGATCGATTTTTACCGGAAACTCTGGGAGGCTTTCTTGAAAGGCCCATGCTGGAGTTTGAGAACATCATTAAAGTACTCAGGTTTCTGGCCGTTACCATCATAGCCATATCGCTGCTCGGTCAGTTGGGCATTGCACTGTATAATGCAGAAACAAGAACTAAAGAAATCAGCATCAGAAAAGTACTGGGTGCACAACTGCAATCCATCCTGCGACTATTGCTGAAAGGCACAGTCATCCCTATCCTGATCGCCAGTGTCATTGCAGCCCCCCTGGCCCACCTGCTCTTTACCCAGGGTATGGCCGCCTCTTTCAGGGTTCCGCTGCGGCCCGGGCCCTGGCTGTTTATACAAGCCATACTGTTATTGGCTACCGTTATTCTATTCGTAGTGGTGTCTCAGACCTGGCGGGTGGCGAGACTTGATCCGGCCCAGACACTGCGCAATGAATAACCTGCCCCCAAAGTTCTGGACATCCGTATTTCGGAGATTTTGCGTAGATGATTATCTGGAAGAGCTCGCAGGTGACCTGGAAGAGAGATTCCTGGAGAATACCCGACTGTATGGGCAAGCAAAAGCCAGAAGGCTGTACCGGGCAGAAGTACTTAAAATGCTCCGGCCTTCCGTATGGACGAGCCGGAGCCATACAAATGCTACTTCCCGCTTTCATTTTGCACTACGAAGTCATTTTAAAGTTCTTTTGAGAAGCCTTCGCAGACAATGGGCCTTTTCTCTGATCAACATCCTGGGACTGGCCCTTTCCATGGCCACGGGAATCCTGGTACTGACGATGCTTTTTGAGCTGAAACAGTTTGATGATTTTCATGAGGCCCCGGAAGATATTTTCAGGGTAATTACTTACCGGAACATAAACGGGAACATTACTCCCCTGGCTGCCTCTCCGGCAGTCTTAAGTGGCACTATGGCAGACGAACTCCCACAGGTAAAGTCTGCTACCAGAGTCAAAGTGTTTCATAAAACGATCAATCGCCACAAATACGAGCTGGCCATTAAAGGGCTCTACGCAGATGCCACTTTCTTCGATGTTTTCAACTTCGACTTAGTCCGGGGCAATGTACAGGACCTACAGGAACCAGGCAGTATGTACATTACAGAAGAACTGGCTTCTAAGCTCTTCCAAAACGGCAACCCGGTTGGCGAGCGCCTGAGCATAGCCGGAGAAGGAGAGTTTTTGATCAGGGGAATTCTGAAAGACCTGCCTAAAAACACACATCTGCAATTTGAGGCACTGATTGCTTCAGGCAACTTTCAGACAGCAGCAGATGTACAGCCCTGGCGCGATATCTCTTCCGTAATTACCTACATCAGAAAAGAACCTACCAGCCATACCCGTAATATTGAGAACTGGCTTAACACCAGGGCAGACCAGCAGTATAAGACAGAAAATATCAAAGCCAGATTTGAATTACAGCCAATACAAAAAGCCATTTCCGGACAGCAGCTCTCTCACCAACCGGGAACGGTGATTCCTTCTATCGTTATCTATATTCTTACCGGTGCCGCACTCGCTATTTTGCTGGCAGGCTGTTTTAACTATACCAACCTATCCATTGCCCGGGCCCTTTCCCGTATGAAAGAGGTAGGTGTAAGAAAAACAGCAGGTAGTTCGAGGTTTCAGATCTTTCTGCATTACCTGTCAGAAACAGTTCTTTTAGCAGTATTGGCTTTTGGGCTGGCACTGTTGATTTTCCTGCTGATAAGACCTCACTTCCTGAAGGTATTCTGGATGATGGAGTCCCTGTTTGACTTACAGCTCACTGTCCCCATGGTCCTGCGATCATTTGTATTCTCCGTCATGGTGGGCCTGCTGGCTGGTTTGTATCCGGCACTCATCTACTCACGGATAAATACCGTCAGTGCACTTAAAGGAAAAGCCACGGTGAAACTCACGCTAAAAAAGCACCTGAGAAACGGACTGATTGTTATTCAGCTTTCTTTGGTTTTCACCTTCATATTGGTCTCTTATGTTTCGGAAAAACAGTACCATTACATCGATCAGCGAGATAAAGGCTTTGCCCCTTCCGGATTAATCTCATTACCTCTGAAGGGAAATTCACCGGAGCTTCTGGCCAGCGCCTTCGAAGCCATCCCCGGAGTTGAACAAGTCAATTTCACCTCCGCAGTTTTTGGTGGTTCTGTTAACAAAAGCCGGGTAATCGACCCGGAAAAAAGGGACAGCCTGAACATACACCATATTTCCAGCTCAGATAACTTACTGTCCACCTACAGAATCGAGCTACTGGCGGGAGGTACACTGGCAGAAGGTGGCAAGAATTCCGCCCTGATCAACAAACGCCTGGCAAACTACCTGACCCAGGGACACCCTGTTAAAGCCATAGGCAAAGAGCTCGTGATTGACGGAAATCGAGTTTTCGTCACCGGTATTACGAAAGATTTCAGCTTTGGCGCACTGCAGGACAGAATCGCTCCTCTGATTGTTTCACAAACAGGACCGCCTGATTATGCCACCATCAGGTATAACAATGCCTTTGATGTGAATTTTTACGAAAAACTGGAAGAGGCCTGGCAATCGGTGGATTCACAAAACGTACCGGAGCCGCTAACAGTAGAGGCACGTTATGCCGGAAGTATTCAGTTTCTGAAAGAAACGGTCAGGGCCACAGGATATCTGGGCATTTGTCTGATCACTATAGCCGGTCTCGGACTACTGGCTATTATTGGTTTCCAGATTCAATTAAGAATAAAAGACCTGAGCCTGCGCAGGGTGCTGGGTGCGCGTCCTGTTCAGCTCTTACAAAACATTTCCAAAAGCTTTATCGGACTTCTAGCACTGGCAGCCATCATGGGAAGTTCGGCAGCCTACCTCCTGCTGGACACTTCACTAATCGCCACTTTCTACTACAGGATTGATATTGGCCCCGGGGAAATTCTGCCCCCGGTGATGTTGGTATTCCTCATTTCAGGTGGCTTCGTACTTGCTCAGGTACTCAAAGTAGTACGGATCAATCCCGCAAAAAACCTCAAACAGGAATAAGTACTGCTTCTTTCCGCATATTTATAGCCCGGAAACAATGCGTTTCAGGGCTTTCTCGTTGCATTTCACTCTACCGAGTCTTCAAATAAGTAACAAATTTGGAAGAACCTCGTCTCCATTTAAGAACATGCAAGAAATTTATCTTAGTTTTAAAGGATTGGTTTCTGATATGGACGAAAAACCGACAAGCCTATTACATCCATGAAGGAGAAGACTCATACGCCTCCCCTATTTTATACCAGACTCTTTCGCTGGTTTTGCAAGGAAGACATCTATGACGAGCTACAGGGTGATCTGGATGAGGAGTTTGTCCTGAACATTCAGGAATTCGGTATTCACAAGGCAAGGAGACTTTATAAAAAGGAGGTCATCAAAATGGTCAGACCTTCAATCATCAAAAGCATCAACGCTCAATATACATCAAACAACCACACCGCTATGTTTAAGAATTACTCAATCGTTGCGCTACGTAACCTTGGAAGAAACAAGCTCTTCTCTTCCATCAACATCATTGGTCTTGCCATCAGTATGGTGGTAGGACTTATCGCCATCGCCTTTGTGACGGAAATGTACAGCTATGATGATTTTCATGAGAAGGGTGATCGCATATACCGTGTGGTGAATACCCGCACCCCGTTGAATCAAACCCCGAGTGAATACGCCACCACTTCGGTACTTACAGGCAGAAGACTGGCCAGTGATTTTGGAGGATTTGAAGCCATAGCGCCTATCTACCGTGGCTTTAGCGGTAACATGACTTACGGAGATGTCACCATCATACAAGGAGGTATTTACACCAACAACGACTTCTTTAAAATGTTCTCTTTTCCGCTGGTTGCCGGCAATCCCGAAACAGCCCTGAGTGAGCCTTACTCCGTGGTGCTGACGGAGGCTACCGCTAAGAAACTCTTTAACAGAACGGATGTCGTAGGGGAAGTAATCGAATATTCCAATGGAGACCAGCTCAAGGTGACAGGTGTAGCCCGGGACGCTCCTTTTCATTCACACATACGCTTTGATGCCATTGGCTCGCTGGAAACGCTTATCACGAAAAACAGCTCTGTAGTAACCAGCTGGGGAAGTATGTGGAGCAGCTATGTGTATGTACTGCTCCCGGAAGGAGCAAAACCTGAAAACTATCAGACCAGTCTTGATCAACTGGCAAAGGAAGAGAATGAAAAAGTGAAGCGCTACCAGATAGCCATGGGGCTTGAACCTATGAATAGCATTGTACCAGGAGATGGTAAATACAACCAGATGTATACGATCATGCCAAAAGAGAACCTGAAATCGATCACCATTCTCGCATTGATTGTTATCATTTCGGCCTGCTTCAATTATACCAATCTGTCCATTGCCCGATCCGTAAAGCGCGGTAAGGAAGTGGGGGTCCGCAAGGTGGTCGGGGCCCGTAAAACGCATCTGTTTGCACAGTTTGTGATAGAGGCCATTTTTGTGGCCATTCTGGCATTAGGAATAGCCCTCCTCCTCTTTCAGGTAGTCCGTCCGGGTTTCCTCACCCTGAATTTCTACATGGACCGCACCACCCGCCTGGAGCTGACCCCCATCATGTACCTTTATTTCTTCGGTTTCTCACTTTCTATCGGGTTTCTGGCAGGCTTTGTGCCCGCTCTGCTTATGAGTAAACTTAAGCCCGTGAGCATTCTCAAGGGAATTTCAACCATTAAATCTTCCCGAAGAGTAGACCTCCGGAAAATACTGATTGGCCTTCAGTTCACATTGTCCATGGGCTTTGCTGTACTCGTTTCTCTGGCATCGAAGCAATACAAATTTGCCCTGAATTACGATTTGGGTTTTAATACCGAGAATGTACTTAATGTAGATGTACAGGGAAATGATTTAGAGTTACTGAAAGCAGCCTTCAGAAAAGTACCGGAGGTGAAAGGCGTCTCTACATCTTCCATGGTTCCCAGTACCGGTAGCAGCAACTCAGACTATGCACGCTACAAAGACCCTACAGATTCTGCGATAGCCTACACCGTTGATGTCACTCCCGAATACCTGGATAATATGGGGCATGAGCTGATTGCCGGGAGCAACTTCAGGGAGGGAGAAACCCAGGATAAAATCATCATCAATGAGCTTATGGCTAAAAGACTTAAAATTGGTACACCTGCCGAGGCCCTGGGGCAATCCCTTCATTTTTATGACAAGAACTGGACCATCATAGGCGTTGTGAAGGACTTTCATCATGGTACGGTGAATGATAAAGTTGAGCCTTTTGGTTTTACTTCAGGCAGATCCAACCATTACAATCTGAACCTCAAGCTGATGTCCGCTGATATTACCTCTACCATGAGCAAGCTGGAAGATGCCTGGAGTGAGGTAGATCAGCTTCATGACTTCAGCGCCATTTTTTATGAAGACCAGATAGAAAGAACCTATTCAGAGATTTCTGCCTCTATCAAGACTTTCGGATTACTGGCAGGAGTAGCTATTTGTATTTCCATACTGGGCTTGCTGGGTATGGCAGTATACACCACTGAATCGCGCGTCAAGGAATTGACCATTCGCAAGGTACTGGGCGCTTCAGTATCTAACCTGGTACTCCTGCTAAGCAAGGGCTTCATGCCTTTATTCATCATATCGGCAGCCATTGCCATACCAGCCGCCTATCTCATGTTTGAAAGAACCATCGTTCAATATGCTGTGTATAAAATCAATGTTGGCATCTGGGAACTGTCAGGAGGAGCACTTCTGGTCATTGGAATCGCTTTTCTGACCATCGGGTCACAGGCGGCCAAGGCAGCCAAAATGAATCCTGCCCAAAACCTGAGAGATCAGTAAAGTAATTAATTGTGATGCAAAAAAAGTACCTCTCAAAGCTCGACTCCTATGCATTGATGATGATCGCATTATCAGCACTCATCGTATCCATATGGCAGGTAAATCAGCAACAAAAACATGACAGAATCTCTGTCCGACCCTACCTGGACTGGATTCAGACCCAGGACAAGGACGATTATGTTGTAATACTGGTGAAAAACAAGGGCTTCGGACCTGCCTTCTTCGAGAAAGGTGAGTTAATTGTGGGAGATAAAAGCTTTAAAGACTGGAGAGAAGGCTTATCCCTGGCGGACAAGACGATTCAAATCAAGTCGAGTACTTCCCTAGGTAAATATACCCTGTTACCGGGCGAAGAAATACGCCTGATCTCTGCCAAAGGAGGAAGCAAGAATATTGACATTACCTATAAGGTCCATTACGAAGATGCTTATGGAGAGGAGTTTGAAGATTATATGCAATATGTGGGACAACCTTTTTAAGTTCAGGCCATGAAAGGAACACATCTGGGAGAGTTTCAGGAAATAGTCTTGCTCACGATTCTTGTGCTTGACGATGATGCCTATGGTGTTACCATCAAACGCGAAATCAATCAGCGGGTAAAACGCAGCATCAGTCGCGGGGCTCTACATACCGCACTCACCAGGCTTGAAGAGAAAGGTTTCATTACTTCAAAGCAGGGAGAAACCAACCCGGAAAGAGGGGGCAGGCCCAAACGCTATTACACCGTGAGTAACCGCGGCATTGAAGCTTTACAGGAGGCCAAAGAGCTGAGGGATCAGCTTTGGAGCCAGATACCCAAACTAAAACTGCAACAGCCCTATACCGGATAACCTGAGCTACCGGTTGGGGCTGAATTCCAAACGAAACACTTCAAACACCTGATAAATTTCAAATAAAAACCATCCTGTAAATCATATACAGGGTGGTTTTTACTTTTATTCACCAGCCCTTGCAACTTCTGTCAAAGTAGCACGTCTACAAATTAGAACGTGCTATTTAGAACGATGAAAGGATCACATCTGGGAGAATTTCAGGAGTTGGTACTCCTGACCATCATGGTACTCAAAGAGAATGCCTATGGTGTTTCCATCAAACGCGAAATCAAAGAAAGGGCGGACAGGAGCATCAGCAGAGGGGCTTTACACACCGCACTCAGTCGGCTGGAAGAAAAGGGGCTTATTGAATCATGGCAGGGAGAAGCCAATAAAGAGCGCGGAGGCATGCGCAAACGGTATTACAAGGTCACTGATACCGGAGCCGCTGCTCTGAGAACCACCAAGCAGCTGAGAGATAGCCTCTGGAACGAAATACCGGATTTGAGTCTGCAGCCCCAGCACAATTATGCCTGAGTCTTACCCTTCTCCACCGGCTCTTTATGCCCGCCTTTTTCGCAGGCTCTGCAAGGATGAACTCTTTGAAGAAATCCATGGTGATCTGCTGGAGGAATTCTATACGAATTACGAGGAGTTCGGGCGAAGAAAAGCACGCACTATTTACAAAAAGGAAATCATAAGGTTGATGCGTCCTTCGGTCATTAAACGCAGTCAAAAATTCAAAAATCAGCTTAACAACACCTATATGTTTAGAAACTACACCAAAGTGGCTTTTCGAAGTCTCGCCAAAAACAAGCTCTTTACCTTCATCAACATTACCGGCCTTGCCATTGGTATGTCGGTAGGCCTGCTCATCGTCAACCTGGTTTTCGATGCGCTCAAGTTTGATCAGTTTCACACGAAGAAAGATCGTATCTACCGGGTGTTGACAACTCCGAAACGTACCGGCTTTCGCTGGGATGAAACCGCCACCGCCCCCAGCCTGCTCGGAACCAAGATGCGGGAAGAACTCCCTGCGGTAGAAGAGGTGGTAAGGATCAGAAGGCGCTTCTCAGGTCGCATCAAAAAAGACGATGGCAGCCTTTTCACACAGGGAATCTATGCAGATGCCAACTTCTTCAACGTATTTTCCTTTGATCTGACACAAGGCAATCCCGCACAGGCACTGTCTAACCCCTTTTCCATTGTGCTCACCGAGACTCTTGCCGAGACACTCATGCCCGGAGAAAATATGATGGGCCGGCTTCTGACCATACCGGAACGCGGTGAGTTCCTGGTTACCGGTATTGTGGCTGACCCTCCTGTGCATTCTCATATGAAATTTGAAGCGATTGTTTCTTTCAGCACCGTGAAACCCCTGGAACAACAAGGCTCCATCTTCAATGCCTCTGAAGACTGGGAAGACTTCGGTACGAGCTATGTCTATTTTCTGCTTCAGGACGCACAAAGCCTGGACAGGGTACAGGCATGGCTGGACAAGGCAGGACAAGAAATCTATGAGCCCTACGAAAACCTCACTACCACCTTTGCCACTCAGAACATTGCGGCTATCGTACCGGGAAAAGACCTGAACAACCAGATTGGTGCAGAACTAATCCCCCTCCCCATCATTATTCTCAGCGCTGTTGCCATGATGATTGTATTATCAGCCTGTTTCAACTACACCAACTTAAGCATCGCCCGGGCTATGAGACGTGCCAAAGAGATTGGGGTACGAAAAATGGTAGGCAGCAGCAAGCGACAAATCTTCAATCAGTTTACCGTGGAAACGGTGGTAGTCACTGTCACCGCGGTCTTCTTCTCAGCCATGTTGTTTACGGTGATCAAGCCGCTTTTCATTACCAGTATTCCACGCATTGATTTGATTATGCAGTTTGAAACACCTCCGGTACTGTATATCTACTTTCTGATCTTTGCGGTAGTCATAGGGCTTATGGCCGGCTTATTCCCTGCTCTCTTTTTCTCCAGAATCAAACCGTTGGCAGCCCTGCGAAGTGGATCGTCTGTGAAGCTGTTTTCAAGAGTCAACGTACGCAAAGCTTTGATTGTGGTTCAGTTCAGTATCTCTATTCTGTTTCTGATCACCATGAACGTAGTATCAAAACAGTATCGATACAGCATGGCTTACGAAATGGGGTTTGACAAAGAGAATGTGCTGAATATCTCACTCAACGGAAATGACGCTACCCGGCTGAGAACAGAGCTGGAGAAAATTCCTGAGATCAGCAAAATATCAGCTTCTTCCATGCTTTTAGGCACCGGTGCCAGCAACCGAACCATGCTAAAGAATCCTGATACCAACGACTCCTTGTTTACCAACTTCATCTCAGCGACTCCTCATTTCCTGGATTTGCATAGTCTTGAGCTGGTAGCTGGCGATATATACCAATCCAGACAACCCGATGAATCATTGAATAAAATGGTGGTCAATCAGGAGTTCGTGAGGTTCCACGGCTACGAATCACCACAAGACATTCTTGGAGCAACTTTTTATGTGAATACCAATCTTGTCACCATAACAGGAGTGGTCAAAGATTTCAATTTCCAGTACCTGGAAGAGCCTATTCATCCACTGATGATTTTTGAATCAGCAGGCAATTACAGTTTCCTCAACCTGGCTATTCAGGGGCAGGATTATATTGCCACCCTAGACAAGATTGAACAGGCCTGGGAAAAGGTGGATGAAGATGCAGAGCTACAGGCCAGATTCCTGGATGCTGAGTTGGAGGAAGTAAATGGTTTTCTGCTGGTTTTTGTCAGGGTATTTGGCTTTCTGGGCTTTATAGCTGCCAGCATTGCCTGCCTGGGGCTGTTGGGTATGGCCGTGTTTAATGCAGAAAGTCGAATCAAAGAAATCGGGGTCAGAAAGGCAGTCGGAGCCAGCGTAGGTCACCTGATCTACCTGCTATCCAGAAGCTTTATCAAGCTGATTGCCTTATCCGGAATATTTGGCGGACTGATCGCCTACTTCCTCTTGCAAAAAGTAATACTGGCACAGACCTACTATCATGTGAATGTGGGTATACTGGAAGTACTGAGTGCTGCCATGGTATTGTTTGGTCTCGCTATCCTGGCTGTGGGTTCTCAAACCTGGAAGGCCGCCAGGGCAAACCCGGTAGATTCGTTGAGGTACGAGTGATGCCTGCAGGAGTGGCTGGGAGTAGGAGGTAAGAGGTAGGAAGCAGGAGGTAGGAAGGGGTTGTCTCAAAAGCAATCGGTCATTGCGAACGAAGTGAAGCAATCTTCCTCATCATACTCGTAATCGAGGTTGAGATCACTTCATTTCATTCGTGATGACGGTTTCTTTAACTTTTGAGACAGCCTCCTCTTATTTCCTACCTCTTACTTCCTACTTATCCCCTGGCTTATAAGTCTTCTGAGCGCGTGCTTCCACATCTTCCTTGTAATAGGCTACTTCTTTGAATTGTACATCAGCATATCGCTGGGCCTGGTCATCAAAGTGCGGAGAGTTCGGGTCGTTACTCTGTCCACCGGCCAGCATCGTCTTGGCCTTTACCTTATCTCCAAATTCCACCATGGCTACAAAACTATTGCCCCGGTAACCGTAGATTCGCTTAGTTCCATTGAAACTTCTGGCACCATAGGCAGCCAGGGCTCCCCAGCGGCTGGTAGTCATACCCACCGGTATACTGGTAGCATTGTCGTCATACTGTAAGTTTATATCTCCGGATAGTCTCTGGAAGCGATTGTACTCACCCCAGGGAGTTTCCCACGAACCAAATGCCTCTGTGATCTGCGCTACCGCCTCTTCAAAAATTGCGATACGCTCTGCATAAGGTGATCCTGTTCCGAAATAGTGAAAACGCTCGTTTCCGCTCAGACCATTCGGGTTCTTCCCCTTGCGGTTATAGTTCATTCCATAAAAGTGTGCCAGCGTCATGGCCACAGATTCTTTGGAGGTCTTCAGGTCCCAGTTTTTCAATACATCATAGGGTCCTTTCAATTCTCTTTTCTTGGCCGGATTACTATCGAGTGCTTTAAGTAAGCCCGGGATCACCTTTTCAAAGGCCGGCAGGTAGGGATCATGTGCCAGCTCAATAAGTCCGTCAATAGTCAGGTCTTTTACATCACTCAACACTTGTACTGCATGAACTCCCCTGAAGTTTTCAGCATCAGGAGCCATATAGTAGGGGTAATCTTCTTTCTTAGGACTGAACTCCGCAGCGGCTGTGAATGGTGTTGAGTTACAATTCTGGATCCAGCCGTTTCCGGGGTTCACGATTGTGATGATTTCGTCCAGCTCATGCATGCCCTGCCAGTCGGTAGCAGGGTTTGATCCGTCTACCGGTCTGGAATAATCGAATTGCGGATCACGCTTTGGAATAAAGTCACCATGATAATAAGCAATGGTGCCATCGGCATCAGCATAGACCGTATTGTTTGAGGAATTTCTTCTGATCTTCATCATTTCCCAAAACTCGTCATGATTCTTCGTCTTGGTGCGGGTAAAAGACTGAATCAGTGCATCTACCGGCTCCCAGTTTAATTTGGTTGCCACCCACTGATCACCTTGCCTGGCTGTAACAGGCCCGTGATGTGTGCGGTAAGTTGGGAAGGTGCGCTCCTTCATTTCATCACCTTCTTTGTATTTCAGCGTAACCTCTCCTACCTCTACATCTCTCCATTCATCGCCATACTTGTACTGTAGTTTGCCATCACGCTCTTCCACAGTTTCAAGAAAATCATCCATAAAATCCACACGGGTTGAGGTATGCATCCAACCATTGTGCTCGTTAAATCCCTGGTAAATAAAGAACTGCCCCCAGGTAGTTGCTCCGTAGGCATTGAGCCCCTCTTCACTTACCACCTGTGATTCACCACGGAAATAGAAGGATGTATGGGGGTTGATCAACAGCATAGCATTACCCGAGGCGGTATGCTCTCCTGAAATGGCAAAACCATTGGACCCTTTAGGCTCTTCATTGAAGAGTTCTGTTGCTGTCGGTTCGATAAAGGCAGTTGCTTCTCCCTCTCCATAGAAGCTCTTGATTCTACGGGTAGATACGCTTTCAATATCTCCTCCGATAGAGCCTTCAAAAAAGAACATGGGGAACCATGGCTCGAAACGGTCCAGTACTTTCGGCTTTACTTCCGGGTGTGTATGAAGATAGTAGTTGATGCCATCGGCATAGGCCTGACAGAGTTCCTTCAGCCAGTCAGGTGCCGATTCATAATGTGCCTTGGCCTCATCAATGGTCATGTAGAGGCGGGCGCGCAGATCACTGTAGAGAGCATCTTCTCCCTCAGCCTCTGCCAGACGACCAATGGCCCAGTAATAATTGCGTTCTACCCTGGGAAAGTCATCCTCACACTGAGCATAGAGCATTCCGAAAACAGCATCAGCATCTGATTTACCATAGATATGCGGTACACCAAAGTCATCTCGGATAATAGATACTCTGGCAGCTTGCGCTTCCCAGCCTTGTATTTCATCCGAAACAGGCGGTTCGCAGGCAATAAAAATGAGCAGAAAAAGGAGGGAAAATAGTTTTTTCATAAGGCTGATCGATTCAAAGCCTTAAGATGCAGCCCTTACTGCTTTCTCACAAAGATTATTTTTCGAGCGGAGTGTCCGGCTTATTTGTCAAGCAGGAATTTCACCAGAGAATCCATCTCCTCTACCGTCTTGAGCGTGCGCATATTAACACGATACTTACCGTTAACCACCAGGGTAGGCACACTTTGTATCTGCTTATCCAGCCAGGCCTGCTGCATTTTTTTGGCTGAGGCTACCACCGCTTTGTCATTGTAAGCCGCATCGAACTCTTCAGCCGTTACGCCATTTGCTACAAAAATCTCTTTGATGGCCTCCAGGGATTTAATCTCCTTCTGGTCTTTATGGATGTGATCGAAAAAGACCTTAGTCAGCTCCTTACTTTTCCCCAGCTTTTCCATAGCGATAAAAGCCTGCACAATGCCATTGCCCACCTCAGGATTGTCTCTTGGGATATAGGTCACGTGGGATTTCTCGAAACTCGTTCCTTCCGGCAGATCTTTCGCAAATTTCTGAAACATCTCCTCTCCCTGATAGCAATGTCCGCAGAAAAGAGAGAAAAACTCGGTCACTGTAGGCTTCTCTGTTTTAGTATCAGATACCACAGTATAGTGTACACCTTCATCAAACTTTGACTGAGCCTGAACTAAAGTAACAGCCAGTACGAAAAGGGTTAAAAAAGCGAGCTTTCTCATGTCAATTGCTTTAGACTTTATTACCAACAATGATTGTTCGGTAAAACTGCATTAAGGTTTCGTTTTTTTCAATAACCGGGCCAGATAATTCTGAGGACCGATGGTTTTTGCCCGACACTTGACTCTGCCTCAGCCGGACGATCCCCTGTCAGCTAAGGTGAATCCACCTCAAAGACATAAAAAAAGCGACCGTTTCTCAACAGTCGCCATGTGTATTTTCAAATACTGCCGCCCGGTCAGCCACCAGTCGCGGTAGGTTCGGCAAGCGAGATGGCCTTATTGATACCCCGTTTGCCTTCTTCATACAACATCCTTTGTCGGGGGTCGTTTCGGTTCAGTTTGCGAAATTCTTCTGAAGTAAGCCCTACACGCTCTCCATAGATTCGATAATAAGCAGCATTGATCTCATCCATCACCTGGATATACAGTTCATAGCTACTTCCACGGTCAGTCTTCAGAGAAACTACTGCTTTTCTCGGGCTGTCAGAAGATTTACTTGATCCGAGATTACTTCGGATATAAGATTGCATAGAGCCGGGAAGAGAGTTGAAAACCTCGTTATCCGTCATATCATCAGGTCCCTTTTTGGTCGGATTCATCTGTCCAAAGTTCAACACAAAATCATAAACCATGTCTCTGATCTGTGTTACATCAGTGAGTATATCCTCCTCTACCAAAACACTGTTGGCTGAGTTCAACTGAATCTTCAAGACATTTTTCTCATTAAGGGGTACCTCGGGTGGTTCATCCAGCTTAGGTGGTAATACCATCGTAAGCCCTTTATTAGTAGCAATCTGGGTGGTGACCAGAAAGAAGATCAGTAGTAAAAAGGCGATATCGGCCATGGAACCGGCATTTACCTCTGTATTTCCTCGGTTGCGTTTGCGTGCCATAGTTAGTTGTTTTAAAAGATTAGTTAAATAACTAATTAAATAGTTTTAAAACAACTAAATGAATAGTTAAAATGAAGTCATAAAAAAAGCACACCATAGTATGATGTGCTCAAAGCCATTTCTTTCTAATTATAAAACAGACAGCTTATGCGCTGTCGCCCCGTTTTCTCACCTTCAGTAACTAGTCATTGCTGAAGATGGAAGCCACGCCTATTCTTACACCAAATTCCCGTGCTTTGCCTCCCTGGAAAGACTGCACAAACTCAAGTCGGAAAATGCGGAAGATATTATCAATAGTGTAGCCCACTTCCACATAGTTGTCAGAGGTGGGGGTAGTGAGATAATTGACAAAAAGGTTTTCTTTGAGGCCCGTAAAGCGAAGCATCGGTAGCTGGGTAAACAACAGCTTACGGAAGCGAATATGCGAGAAGATCGATGCATATTCCTGTGCCGTACTATACTGATAGTAATCCAGCATTCTATACCCCCCTACTACTTTGAGCGGAGCAAAACTCAGACGATTGCCCTGAAAATGTTTGAAGTCCATAAAAAGCAGATCAGGATCACCGAAGAACTTACCGGCACTGGCATCAAAATCAATTTTGGCTCTTACCCCTAAGTCAAACTCTGCTTTCATACCCAGCTCTAGGTGATCAAAGTCCACCTCACTGTCCAGTGCACCATCCCATCCTTTGCGATAATTCAGTCTGAACTCAGGTGAAGCATCTCTTATAGGTATCAGCCGGCCATTATACTTCCTGAATTTGATCCATGGCTGGGTCCTGAAGCTGATACTGGTGATGAGCGCCTTACTGTCCTGAAAGCCTCCCGGAAATACTTCATTATTCAGCGGCACATTCGATCTGAAATCCCGTCCCTCCCTGTCAAAGAAAGCATAAGAGGTATTGTTGAAAAGCTCGCTTCGGGAAGCCCATTCCGTTGAGGCCGAAACCACATGACGGTACTTGAACCTCCTGGCAAAACTTACACGTACAAAGTCCTTTTCATAAATGCGCATGTAGTTCTTCAGATACAGGAGTGAATACAGTGTATTGATAAAGGGATCGATTGAACCCGGATTAAACTGGGCGATATACTTTCCTCCTGATATTCTGAAGGTATTGCGCTGCTCTGCCTTTCCGATGCCGAAAACCGACTCAACTTTACCATAGAATTGCTCACTGGCAAAGCCATAACGAATAGAAGGAGTAATTCTCAGCCTCGTAGTGGTGTCATGTCTCCAGAGAAAAGTACCTTTTAAGTCCAGGTTCCAGCCCTCAACAGTGTTATAGCCAAAATTTGTCAGGAAGCCCTTGTAGTCATATCTGAGGCGCTCTCCCAGCTTGTAATAGCCACCTGTCAGCAGGTCGGTGGCTTTAAAGCGATCTCCGTTTTTCAATCGGGAAGAGTCTGCCTCTGCCTGTGCCTTTTCCGCCACATATGTGCTATCGTCACGCTGGTAGCCCTTGATTTCCTTTTCTGTCAGCGGTACAGGTCTTCGCTGAGCCCAGTAGACAGAATCTTTCTTAGCGGCAGTCGAATCTACCTTATAAGAGTAATCAGATACCAGATTCCTCTCTTCCTGCTCCTCTTTCTCCTGTTTCTCATATTCCTTCATCAGCTTTCTGAACTGCTTTCGGGATACCTTTTTATCTTCCTGAAAAACTTCCTTTACTCCTTCATCCAGATTCTTCTCCTTAATCGAAGCAATCTCCTCTGGCGCCTGCTCGATTTTCTCATCTACCAAAATCACACTGGCATCCAGATCTTCATTTTTGGTCACCTGATAGTTGCTCACCGAGGCCAGGTAACTGAACTTTCCTGCCAGTCCGAAAATCGATCCGGAAAACTCATATTGCTGTGTAACCGGCATCCAGATCTCGTCCTCAATGGGGGCAAAAATTTGCTGAATCCTTACTTTAAAGCCCATCAGGCTTGTTTTCAAATCCAGGCTATGGATGTTCCAGAAGTCTTCTCTGATATAGATCTCTCCCTCAAAAACGTCATCTCCCTTTGAGCGGGGGGTTACCTTGATCTTGTTGATTTCGAAGCCCCTCTCCATAAAGCTCCCCTGATATTCAAACTTATAATATGAGAAAGCCCTGGGTGACAACGGGGAAATGGCTCCTACCACATTCTGCTGATAAAAGCTACTGTTGATATAGGCATTGGGATTAGCATTATCATTGTCCTGACCAGAAGCCCTGACCGAGATAACCCGCTCACGGAAGGTATTGGGGCGTTCGAAATAAATCTCACTTACCGATTCGGAAGTAAACACCTGACTGGTGTCTATCCCCTCTTTTTCAAACTGCTTCTTTAGAATCCAGGGTACCTTTGTGACCGCACCCGTACCTTTCATATATACCTCTGCTGAGTAATTGTCATACTGTACGAGGTGGTATTTGGCCTTGGCTATGGCCTTTCTCATAATGGTATAAGACGGATCTTCAGATTTGCCGGTAACGGTCACCGTGGTCAGGTTAATCACCTGTGGTGACATACTTACATTAATCGTTTCGAATTTATCAGTTATGGTCACGTTGCTTACCTGTGTAGCATATCCCATGTATTGAAATACTACTTCATAGGAGCCGGCCGGTAGCCTGAGTTCATAGAAGCCATCCAGGTTAGAGGAGGTGCCTGTTCCCACGCGCTTCACATATATAGAAGCAAAAGGCAGCGTTTCTCCTTCATCCGTTTTAATGGTACCACGAATCCCCTGACCAAGGGCTGTAGAGGCAACAAATAATGAGACAAGTGTTGTGAGTATGAGTTTACGCATTGATTTGAGGTTTCTGTCTTACCAAACAATTAACAAGCCAATCTGGCCTTAGTTTGATTAAAATGAATCAACAGTGGATAGACGAGATAAACGGGCCAAAAGTATGCATGGCCATTTAATTAAATTCACTTCAGCTACAACGCTCATTCTCGATTAAAGAAACGGGTAACCGGCCTCCGATATTTATCACCGTTTTTCCATGACGTATTCCCTGGCAAAACTCTGCAAATCATGTCGATCTACCTTGTTAAGCCCTGTTAAGCTTTGATAAAAAACGTGAAAATTACAGGTAGAACTGTTTCTGATTGATGTAGCCCAATACGGACTCGTGCAGTAAATATCGTACGGAGCGCTGATGCCTGATGGCATCTCTGATAAAGGTTGCTGATATATCCAGCATGGGGGCCTCTACATAATGAATGTGCTCATGAGCCACCTGAATTTTGTCTTTTTTGACGTCCGGCCGAGGATACACATACAGTCCGTAATGCTCCAATATGGATTCGTGGTTCTTCCACTTATGAAAATGTACCAGGTTATCTTCTCCGATGATGAGTCTGAACTCGTGGTCAGGGTGCTTGTCTGAGAGATAGGCCAGGGTATCGGCCGTATAGCTGGGCCGGGGCATATGGAACTCCACATCAACTGCCTTGAGCTTATAATTATCGGCAATGGCCAGTTCCACCATTTTCAGGCGGTCAAATTCATGAAGGAGTGATCGGCTGCTTTTAAAGGGATTTTGCGGAGAGACTACAAACCATACCTGGTCAAGATCGGTATGACTGGCCATGACATCAGCGATGACCAGGTGCCCCACATGAATGGGGTTAAAAGAGCCAAAGAAAAGACCTATACGCAAGGGTGGCTATTTACTGAGAAAATCATCAACGAGTTTTTCAGCATTTTCGAATGAATCCTCCAATGCTTCGTTGATTAAAGTTACATCGAATTTATCTTCAAAGCCCATCTCAAACTCAGCCCGATAAAGTCGTTGGGACAGGCTCTCCCTTGATTCGGTTCCGCGAGCTTTCAGGCGCTTTTCCAATTCTGCTATGGAAGGTACTTTTACGAAAACTGCCAGAGCATCGTCTCCGAAGTACTTCTTCAGATTCATGGCTCCTTTTACCTCCACATCAAAAACTACATGGCGGCCATCGTCCCAGATGCGCTGTATTTCTTCTTTCAGGGTACCGTAATAATTACCGGTGTATACCTCTTCCCACTCTACGAAAGCGTCTTCTTTAATTTTTTGCTGAAATTCCTCTCTGCTGAGGAAATAGTAGTCTTTACCATTCTCTTCTGTTCTGCCTCGTTTATCGCGAGTACTGGCAGAAATAGAAAAGCCCAAATCGGGCCTTTTTTCCAGTAGATGTTTTACAATGGTTGTTTTTCCCGAACCGGAGGGTGCGGCAAAAATAAACGCCTTTCCTTTGGTCATACTAAAGGTTAATGCTGTTTTTGATGGATTGGGCTAAGTCGCTGGGAATGTCCTTTTTGAACTCGGTCAACTTCTGCTGGATAGATTCTCTGAGGCCTTTCTCCTTTTCAAATCTTCCGCTGGATTGTACGCAGGTTCTTATTTTCTCTTCAAACAAAGCTCTGGATTCCTCGTCTGCCTCATTATCAAGAACAAGCTGTACGATCTCGGAAAATCTGTCCTGATCCACCAGGTTACCCTTTTCACAGTAACACTGCTTAAACGTTTGCTCAAACCACACTGAGAATTCACTCATGGCTTTAAAATTTATTGGTTAGTTGTTATATCCCATTTCCTTCGCATAAGAAATCAACTTCTCACGCAGCATATTTCTCGCTCTGTGCAGCCTTGACCGAACTGTACCTATCGGAATGTCCAGAATTTTGGACATTTCTTCATAAGTAAAGCCTTCCAGGTCGCTCAGAATAATCACTGTTCTGAAATCCACAGGCAGCGCATTCAGGGCACCTGTAATTTCGTCACCGATCATGTGTTGAACTGTCTCGACACGCAAATCAGTCGTGATATTCTCACCGGCATCATCCGAGTTATAATAAGACTCTACCTCGTTGTAATCAACTTTGGCAGGCTGCTTACTTTTTTTACGAAACTCGTTAATGAAGCTGTTTTTCAAGATTCGGAACAACCACGCTTTTGCATTAGTTCCTCTCTCAAAAGAATTGATAAAGCGAAATGCTTTAAGATATGTATCCTGAACCAGGTCTTTCGCATCGTCCTCGTCAAAAGTAAGACGGTAAGCAAAGTTGTACATAGAATCCACGTGGATCATGAATTCTGTGTCGAAAATCGAGGTTTTCTCCTGCTCGGAATAGTTTTGGCGTACTGCCTCTTCTTCTATTTCAGACATGCGGCAAAATTAATAATTATAAGTATGATGTTATACGTTCGCTGCCAATGTTTTGGTCATTGAAAAAATCTATGGGGTATAGAGAGAAAACAAGCTTTGCCCCGGCTTGTTTATTCCTGACCTATTCTTGTTTTTTGCACCATAGATGAGTACAGGCAAACTCCGCATACTTTTTCTTACCTACCAGGGAGATATGGCAGGCTCTACCAATTCAATCGCTTATCTGGCGAGGGGACTGGCTGAAAGAGGCCATCATGTATCAATAGGTATCAGGAAAGAAAGCCTGCTGTGGAAGCTCCTGGAGGGCACTAAAGTCAATCGGGTGGCCATGACCTTTAAGGGTAAATTTGACCTTGCCAACTGGAGACAAATCCGGGATGTTGTCAGAGAACAAAAGATTCAACTCATCAATCCGCAGTCGAGCCATGACCGGTATACCAGTATTTTTGCCAACTGGCGCTACAAACTGGGAGTGAAAATTGTACATACCCGCAGGCAAATGCCCATGAGCCTGGGAGGCCCCCTTCAGCTCTACCTCTATAACAAAAAGACAGATGGCGTGGTAGCCGTGGGTGGAGAAGTCAAAAAAGGCCTGGTAAAGTTAGGGATCAGAGATTCACACATCAAAGTGATTCATAATGGCACACCCAAAGAAAAGTACGAAGGCCTCGATTCTGATTACATAGCCGCGCTAAGGGCCAGATTTGAAATTTCAGCAGATGATTTTGTGATGGGCTGTGTATCCCGGCCAAAGAACCAGGAGCAGATATTCGAAGCCCTCAAGCTGATTGACAGACCGGTAAAAGTCATTTTCTGCGGGCTCAAAAAAGAAGAGCCTTTTGTCAGCCATATGGCTGAATTTAAGACTGATCACCAGATTTATTTTGAAGGCAATATTCCCGGAGATAAGGTGCTCAATTACTTCAAGGTCTTCGATATCAAAATCCTGGCCTCTACCATGGAAGGACTTTCACAGTCGCTTCTCGAAGCCATGGCCCTGGGGGTGCCTGTGACGGCCACGGCTTTTGCCGGAAACCTTGACCTGATCAGGGATGGTGAAAACGGCCTTTTCTTTAATGACGGAGATATAGAAAAAATAGCCTCCAATATCGAGCGACTCAGAGATGATAAGGCGCTGCGGGAGTCCCTTAAAGCACAAGGCCTGATCACCGCTTATGAGACTTACAGCATAGAGAACACCATCAGCCATTATGAGGCATACTTTGCCGGTTTAATTGGGCAATAAATAGCAAATACCTGTTAAATTGCTTGCTGAAATTTGTGCTGAATGGATTATCTCTCATCCCTGAATGAACCCCAATATGAAGGTGTAGTCAATACGGAAGGCCCGGCCATGATCATTGCCGGTGCAGGCTCCGGAAAAACACGTGTATTGACCTACCGCATCGCTTATCTGATCAAGGAAAAGCATGTAGATCCGTTCAACATTCTGTCGCTGACATTTACCAACAAAGCGGCACGCGAGATGCGCGAACGTATTGAAGGTGTAGTGGGTAATGACGCCCGCAACCTGTGGATGGGTACTTTCCACTCGGTATTTGCGCGCATTCTTCGCTCAGAAGCCGACAGACTGGGTTATCCCAGTAATTTCACTATCTACGATACGGATGATTCCAAGTCGCTCATCAAGGCCATTGTCAAAGAGTTTGGACTCGATGATAAAGTCTATAAGCCCAACACCGTATTGAGCAGAATTTCAGGAGCTAAAAACCGCCTTGTCTCCTGGCAGGAATATATTGCGAACCCACTGTATCAGGCAGATGATGAATCGGCCATGAAACCGGAAATGGGTCGCATCTACAAAGCCTATTGCATGCGCTGCTTTAAGGCCAATGCCATGGACTTTGACGATTTGCTCTTCAATACCAATGTACTCTTCAGAGATCATGTGGATGTGTTGAACAAATATCAGCACCGCTTTAAGTATGTACTGGTAGATGAGTTTCAGGATACAAACGTATCACAGTATACCATCACCAAAAAGCTGTCTGCCGTAAGTCAGAACATAGCTGTGGTAGGTGATGATGCACAGAGTATCTATGCTTTCCGCGGGGCCAGTATTGACAATATTCTCAATTTTGAGAAGGACTTCCCGGATCTGAAAGTGATCAAACTGGAGCAGAATTATCGTTCCACTCAGAATATTGTCAAGGCGGCCAACTCGGTCATTGCCCGTAACAAATCACAGCTCAAGAAGACCGTATGGACTTCGAATAGTGATGGTAGCCAGATAGAACTTATCAAATCCGTATCTGATAATGAAGAAGGGCGCTTTGTAGCCTCTGCCGTATTTGAGCAGAAGGCCCAGAAGGGGTATAAAAACAGTGACTTTGCGGTACTGTATCGTACCAACAGTCAGTCAAGGGCCATTGAAGAAGCCCTGAGAAAGGCAGGTATTGCCTACAAAATCTACGGGGGGCTTTCCTTCTACCAGCGCAAAGAGATCAAAGACCTGATGGCGTATCTTCGCTATGCCATCAATACCGATGATGAGCAGGCCTTTCGCAGAATTATTAACCTGCCTAAACGAGGTATTGGGAATACTACTGTTGAGAAGATAGTCGTAGCAGCTTTCGAGCATGACATCCCCCTCTGGGAAGTGCTGGAAAATGTAGATCAGTTCCTGCCCGGCAGAGCCGCCAATGCAGTGCGTGATTTCGTGGTGCTGGTCAAGAGCTTCCGCATCTATGCCGATACCAAAGATGCCTACGAAACAGCCAGCCATATCGCCAAGCATTCCGGCCTGATGAAGGAGCTGTATGATGACAAAACCATCGAGGGACTCAACCGGTATGAAAATGTTCAGGAGCTGCTGAATGCGATAAAGGAATATGTAGATACTCCGGAGGTGGAGGACAAAAGCATCGGGGCATTCTTACAGGAAATTGCCCTGCTCACCGATCAGGACAACGACAAAGATCAGGACACCGATTTTGTGACATTAATGAGTATTCATGCCTCCAAGGGGCTGGAGTTCAGCAATGTGTTTATCGTGGGAATGGAAGAAGACCTCTTCCCGTCACAAATGATGCTGAGCAGCCGTGCAGACCTGGAAGAGGAACGAAGACTCTTTTATGTAGCCATTACCCGTGCCAAGGAAAACCTGTACTTCTCATACGCCCTGTCACGTTACCGTTTCGGCAGACTGCAGAACTGTGAAATGAGTCGCTTTATTGACGAAGTGGACCCAAGTTTCCTAAGGGTCAACACGCGCTACGGAAGCAGACAGCCCCAACTCACCCGCCCAGAAAACCCGTCTGGTGTTTCTTCCAGCTATGCCCGTAGCCTGGTGAGTAAGAGAAAACCTGCCCCTAAGAAGCCCCTGCAGTACCACAAGCCTTCGGCTGACTTTGTGCCCAGCGACACCTCAGGTCTACAGGTGGGTATGAAGGTAGAGCACCCGAAATTCGGGTATGGCAAAGTCAACCGCATGGATGTTCAGGGAGCCAATCGCAAGGCCAATGTGATCTTTGAGAATTTTGGAGAAAAGACCTTGTTGCTGAGCTTCGCCAAGCTGAGAATTGTAGAATCTTAAACTCTACGGCTCAATGAGAAAAACTGTATTCTATCTCTTACTGCTGACTCTCATTGTATTAGTGGCCTGCCAGGGCAATAAGACCTATGTGCCACAGGACCTCATAAAACTCAACAAGGAAGAGATCAGGGAACGACTAATCAAAGGACCGCTGCAGAACCCTCGCGATATCGTCTATCGGATGTCTGACGGAAGTGTAGTGCCCTATGACTCCATCCGCTTTATACCGGAGATCGAGACCTATACGGCAGACATTTATGCCGATGAGCAAGGTACCATTGTTGAGCAGGTGTTCAGGAAAATGTCAGCGAAAGAAAAAGCTGAGGCAGAGAAGGAAATAGCTGAGTTTAAAGCCCAGCGTAAACGGAAGGCACTGGAAGAAGTGAAAAACCTGCCCCTGGTAGAAGTAGACTGCGATGACCTTGTTAACACCCTGGAGAAAGTTTACGATGCTGATCAGGATACCCGGCTCAATGGAGGAATTGACGATGCCATTGACCGGGAGAACCTCCAGGTCGTTATCAGCATTATCAAGAAGTGTGGCCTGCCTACCACAACTGCAACCAGTGAAAAATCTATGAGTGCTATCTGGCTGGTCTTTCAGCACAGCCCTCATGAATTCAGGAAGGCCTATTTTCCTATGCTCAAAGAAGCCGCGGCCCTTGGAGAATTCAGGCCCAGCAGCATGGCCCTGATGGAAGACCGGATTCTTATGGGAGAAGGTGAACCTCAGATCTATGGTTCTCAGCTTCGTGGTAGCGGACCTAATGGAGAATTCGAATTATGGAAAATAAAAGACCCGGAATACGTTAATCAAAGGAGAGCTGAAGTGGGTTTGGGTCCTTTAGAAGAATATGTGGCTCGCTGGGGTGTTGAATTTAATGTACCACAAAAACAAAAGTGAGCGTTGTACGTGTAAGGATGTGAAAAATAGTCCCTTTATAGGGAAACACGGTTAAACTTTCTATTTTAGCCCAATAGTTGTAATATCATATCAGGAATAGCCTGAACGAATCAAGTCCGACACCAAACTCGGCAATACTAAACCATTAACCTCCCCGTCTGATAAAAGCAGTCGCGCAGGTAGATTAACAAAAAAACATGTCATTAGAGTATAATACAGAGCGGGACCAGGTAGTCCTCAAGGAATACGGCCGTAATATCCAGAAGTTAGTAGCCTATGTAAAAAGCATAGAAGAGGATGAAAAACGTGCCCAGACTGCCAAGACCCTGACCGACCTGATGCGTCAGATCAACCCGGCCCTGAAAGACAATCCTGAATACGATCAGAAGGTGTGGGATGATCTCCACATCATCTCAGATTTTGACCTCAATGTAGAGTCTCCCTTCCCGATGCCGGAAAAAGCTTTGCTCGGCAAAAAACCTCAGAGACTGGAATACAAAACCACTGATGTAAAGTACCGTCACTACGGCCGTAATATCGAGACGATGATCAAGCAGGCCATCGCCATGGAAGACCCTGAGTCGAAAGAGGCTGCGGTTATTCATATCGGCCGCCTCATGAACAGCTTCTACACCAGCGTGAACAAAGACAACCTTGATGAAGAAGTGATCCTTAAGCAAATCAAGCAGATGTCGCAGGGTAAACTCGACATTGATCTGGCCAAGGTGAAAGAAGGCGGGCTTTTCAACAGCACCGTGAGAGAAAGAAGAGGCGGAGGCCACAGAGAGGATCGCGGACATTCAGGTAAAAGAAGAAACTTCCAGAAACGTAGAAGATCATAAAATAAATGTCCTCATTCATCATTGAAGGTGGCAACAAACTGAGCGGAGAGATCATCCCTCAGGGTGCCAAAAATGAAGCGCTGCAAATCCTTTGTGCGGTTCTGCTTACTCCCGAAAAAGTTACACTAAGAAAGGTACCGGATATCCGCGATGTCAATAAGCTCATAGAGCTACTGGCAGCCATGGGGGTTGAGGTAAATTTCCTTGGAGACGAAACCTATGAGTTTTGTGCCAAAGATGTAAATATCGACTACCTGGAGACCCAGGAGTTCAGGACCAAAGCATCTTCACTGAGAGGCTCTATTATGATTCTCGGGCCACTGCTGGCTCGTTTCGGAAAAGGCAAGATATCAAAACCCGGAGGTGATAAAATCGGTCGCAGAAGGCTGGATACACACTTCATAGGTTTTCAGAAACTGGGAGCCCGCTTCCTTTACGAAGCGGAAACCGGTATGTACCATATTGACGCCAGTGATCTGAAAGGCACCTATATGCTTTTGGATGAGGCTTCGGTAACCGGTACAGCTAATATCCTGATGGCCGCTGTGATGGCCAAGGGTAAAACCACCATCTACAATGCCGCCTGCGAACCCTACCTGCAACAGCTCTCCCGTATGCTCAATAGCATGGGAGCCAAGATTACAGGAGTGGGCTCTAACCTGCTGCATGTAGAAGGGGTGGAAGCTCTGGGAGGCACTGAGCATCAGATGCTGCCAGACATGATCGAAATCGGTAGCTTCATTGGTATGGCGGCCATGACGCAGTCAGAGATTACTATCAAAGATTGTCGCATCGATCAGTTGGGGCTGATTCCGGAAACTTTCAGAAGACTGGGAATTGAAATGGAATTCAGGGGCGATGACATATACATCCCCGGACAGGAGCGCTATGAAATTGAAACCTTTATAGATGGCTCTATCATGACCATTGCAGATGCTATCTGGCCCGGTATGACCCCCGATCTGCTGAGCATTATCCTGGTAGTGGCCACGCAAGCCAAGGGCACCGTGCTCGTGCATCAGAAGATGTTTGAGAGTAGATTATTCTTTGTGGATAAGCTCATCGATATGGGAGCGCAAATCATTCTCTGTGACCCACACAGAGCTACGGTTATCGGCCTTAACAGAGCACAGCGACTCAAAGGTATCCGAATGACTTCTCCTGATATCAGGGCAGGTCAGGCACTGCTTATTGCCGCACTTTCTGCAGAAGGTACCAGCATTATTGACAATGTGGAGCAAATCGACCGGGGTTATCAGAACATTGACAAGCGTTTTAACGCACTTGGCGCAAATATTACGCGAAAGGAATAACACTACCGCGTAATCTTTCGTAACCCACCTCGTCATTAATGAGTAACTACCAAGGTGGGTTTGAAACTGAGAACAACGAAATTCAAGAAGAAGATCTGGTCCATATATTTTATGGAACTGATGATCGTGATTCTGGGTATCAGCATCGCTTTTCAGGTTCAGGTTATCTACGAAGACAATCAAAATGCCAGGCGTGAGCTTATTGCCCTGGAAAGGTTTCAAAGCGAAAATGAGCTCAACCTCTCAGAGTTTGAGAGTCTGATGCCTTACCGCATCAACATGGAGCAAAACACGCGCATTCTTCACATGATTCTCGACTCTCCGTTTGCGACCAACCCGGACAGTATTGCCAATTACGTATTTACACTGCAGAGAATTTCCACACCGGATTTACCCACAGGGGCCATGGATGGCTACCTGAAGGGTAATCACGATCAAAGGAACCCCGAGCTGGAGCGCGAAATGCAGTCGTTAAAAGCACTGTATGCTGAACTCAAAGAGCTGACCAGCCATTACTGGGAAAAGAAGACAGCCTATTTCTACAACCCCATAAAAAGCGAAGTAGATTTCTCCAAGCAGCAGGTGCTTTCCACAGATAATTTTACCAGTATTTCTTTCAGAAATGACCTGTGGAGCCTTTTCCTGGATGAGATAGAGCAAAACCGGCTTTACAAAGAGTCTTACGACAAGCTCATTCATGTACAATCGCTAACGGAACAGGCACTCAGCTCACGTCAGTAATACCACGAATTACTCTTCTGCCCGTGGTTTAAAATCAAATTGGTTTTAAATTACCTCATAAACCCATCCCAATGCGCTTAGCCAGATTGCTTACAAAACTGAACTGGAAAATCTATTTCATGGAACTTGTGATCGTGATTGTGGGGATCACCATAGCCTACCAGGTCAATATCTACTATGAAAAAGGACAAAACCAGCAGCTCGAGCGCACTGCCATTGAGAACCTTCATAAAGAAAACCAGATTAACCTTGAGGAGTTCAGAAGTCTGGAGGCTTACCGAAAGCGCATCTCGAAAGAAACCCGGAGTGTTTTCAGCATTCTTCAGGAAAAAAATGTCCGCAAAGATTCCATAGAAGCTCACCTCTTCTTCCTTGTACAAACCTCCACACCGGATTTGCAACAAGAAGCCTCGAACTTTTATCTGAACAGTAACTACAGCAATGCCAACCTCAAGCTTAAAAATGAGCTTTTGACACTCAAGACATACCTGCAGGAGCTTTTGAGTTTATCAGCCGGCTATCAACAACGCAAATCGGAGGATTTCTTCAAGTATCTCAGAGATGCTGTCGATTTTCCTGCCAGGAAGATTGTGAACATAGACAAGCTCACATCTCTGGAATTCAAAAACATACTTTGGAATCAGGGTTCAGATGAGATTGAGTTAAACCGCCTCTACAAACAGGCCGTTGAAAAACTGGAAGAAGTACAAAGCCTGGTAGAACAAATTTTAAAGGATGCTGAATGACTAACTCAGAGGAATCTTTACACGGACAATCCAGCTGGCTCAATCGCTTTCAGGACTATATAGGTGAGTTTGTGTATGGAGGTATTGACGGAAGTGTGACCACTTTTGCGGTAGTGGCCGGTTCGGCCGGAGCCCAGCTGGACAGTGCCGTTGTGATAATACTCGGCTTTGCCAACCTTATAGCTGATGGCTTTGCCATGTCGGTAGGCAGCTACCTCTCTACCAAATCAGAGAAACAGAAATACCAGAAGCATAAAAATATTGAGTATTGGGAGGTAGACCACCTGCCGGAAAAGGAGCGCGAGGAGGTCCGGGAGATTTACGCGGCCAAAGGGTTTGAAGGTGAGCTGCTTGAAAAGGTGGTCGATCAGATTACAGCAGACAAAGATCGCTGGGTGGATGTGATGATGAAGGAGGAGTTGGAAATGGCTGAGGAAAACAAATCCCCTATTGCCATGGGAGCTGTAACCTTTATTTCATTTCTGATCCTGGGTTTCATTCCCCTGATTATCTATGTGGTTGATTATACGGTAGGCACTGAAGCAGACCTGTTCCTCTATAGTTCGGTCATGACCTTTATCATCTTCGGCCTTATCGGGTATGCCAAAAGCTATGTAACCAATACCAGCCGTATCCGTGGAGTATTTGAGACCTTGTTTCTGGGAGGATCAGCAGCCCTGCTGGCCTATTTCGTGGGTGATATTCTGGAGAAACTCATCGTTTAATCAGCCGAAGCATCCTTTAGGGGTCTTTTTGAGTCATTATTATGTCGTTTACCCGAAACAATTTATTTTAGGCTTCGAATGGTGAAATTCGGTACTTCCCGCAGGCTCAGCAAGGTAACCAAGGCTAATCTGGTCACTTACCTCATTGAAATCTTCATTGTGATTTTTGGTATTACGGTAGCCTATCAGCTCAATGTATACTATGAGGATAAGAAAGATTTAAAGCTGGAAATATCTGCTATTGAAAAGTTGCAAACCGAAAATGAATCCAATATCCATCAGTTTGAATCACTGATTGAGGACCGCTTTGAGCTGGCAGAAAACACCACAGAGCTGGCCAGGATTCTCTTCTCAGGAGGCAATCTGGAAGATGATGGCATCTCTCATTATCTATTTGATATCAACAAGACCTTTAAGCCTATCATACAGTTTGAGGGAATGAACTTTTACCTCAATACAAACTACACAGACAGAAACTCTGACCTGAAAAGCGAACTCATTTCTTTGAAGAACTACTACCTGGAGCTGCGCGACCTCATTCAGTACTATGTACGCATGAAAGAAAAATACTACAGCGAGTTCCTGGTGAGTGAGGTTGATTTTGGAGAAGAACGAATCCTGACCTTTGACAAGATCAAAAGTGTGGAGTTCAAAAACCTGGTAGTAAACCTTCTCTCCAACGAAAATGACCTGAATAACTTGTTTGAAACTGCCTATCAAAAAGCCCTGGATGTGGACCTGTTGATAGAAGCAAAACTTGGTCATGAATTTTAAGAAGCCGAAAAGTCAAAAGGTCTGACCGTAACAGCCAGACCTCTTTTTGCGTGTGTTAATCCTCCCTTTTCACTAATCATCAGCTCGCTACCGCTTTAACGTTACAAGCCAGGCAGATAAACAAACTTTATACTTTCACCGCTTCCAGACTTACCTGGTGCAGTCCACATTCTTTCTTACTGGTTTCCCACCACCATCTTCCGGCACGAGCATCTTCTCCGGGCTCTATGGCACGGGTACAAGGTGCACAGCCAATGCTGACATATCCCTGATCATGCAGCTCATTGTACGGTACTTTGTGCTCTTTGAGATAGTCAACCATCTGCTCATAAGTCCAGTCAAGGATAGGGTTATACTTGATAATCTGATTGGCGTCATCCCATTCCATCAACTCAAAATTCTGACGGTTTTCGGACTGCCCCGCTCTCAGCCCGGTTACCCAGACACGATTACCCGCTAAAGCTCTTTTGAGAGGTTCCACCTTTCTGATATAGCAGCACTCCTTCCTGTTGTCAACCGAAGAATAAAAGCTGTGCATCCCTTTCTCGGTCACCAGGTCTTCTACTTTTTCGAAATTAGGAAAGTAGGTCTTGATAGGCTTTTTGTACCTGCTCCTGGTTTTATCAATCAGGTCATAGGTTTCTTTAAACAGCCTGCCGGTGTCCAGGGTAAATACATCCACGCCAATGTCATTTTTAAAAATGGCATCCGTAATTACCTGATCTTCCTGACCAAAGGCCGAGGAAAAAACCACCTGACCGGGAAACATAGCAGCTATTTCTTTCAGGCCATCGGCCAGTGAAAGATGCTGTAATCTGAGCTTTAGTGTTTCTGTAGATATCACAGGCATTTATTTTTTGAGTTTGACAGTGGACCAGGCACGCTCATGCAGATAGTAGAGCACCATTTTAGACACAACCTCCACGGAACCAATGGACATAGCCATGGTAGTATTTCCGGTAATCAGGTAGGAAATAATCATGGTATCGATGGTACCGACCACACGCCAGCTCACCGTTTTCATAAGGCTTCTCAAGGTACTGTCACCTTTTTGAGCACTTTCAATTTTTCCTTTTATCGCTGTATCTAAGAGCATTTTCTGGTCCTTTAAACAGGTTGATTATGCAAATCTATATAATCTCTACCTTTTTAGTAGGGTAATAACGCAAAAAATTTTTCAGGGTTTCCTTAACACGTCTTTTAACGTCTTATTTTCTAAAACTTTCAGTGTGTTATCACGCACTTCGCTCATCACCGTATTCAGTCCGCAGATCTCTTCAGTGCAGTGCTCACAGCGTTCGTAGTAGTTAAGGCTTACGCAGGGTAGCAAGGCGATGGGGCCATCGAGCATCCTGATAATTTTTGCAAGGGCTACTTCTTCAGGTGCTTTGATCAGGTAGTAGCCTCCGCCCTTTCCTTTTTTACTTCCCAGAATGCCTGCCTTCTTCAGCTCAAGTAAAATATTCTCCAGAAACTTCAGAGAGATATGTCTTTCCTGAGAGATTTCGGAGATTAATATAGGTCCCTTGTCGAGATTCTCAGCAAGGTAAGTAAGAGCATGAAAAGCGTATTGGGTCTTTTTAGAGAGCAACCTGAAAAAGTTTAGATAGCAAGTTATTTAAATTTCTAAATAAAAAAAGGAGCAACATGCTCCTTCAATATTTTCGGTCGACAGATACTAGTAATTATTCAGCATTACCGGCATTACGAGCATCAGAATGTCTTCACTCTCGTCTTGCTCTGCAGGTACGATCAGTCCGGCACGGTTAGGCTGAGACATGTGAAGCACAATCTCTTTAGACTGTACATTGCCCAACATTTCTACCAGGAACTTGGCATTGAAGCCGATTTCGATGTCCTCTCCATCGTGCTCACAGGCCAGCGTTTCTTTTGCCTCATTCGAGAAGTCCAGGTCTTCTGCTGAAATGGAAAGCTCACTACCGGTAATCTTCAGACGAATCTGATGTGTGGTTTTGTTAGCGTAAATCGAAATCCTTTTGAGGGAACCCAAAAGCTCATTGCGATCGATTCTCATCTGAATTGGGTTGTCTGTCGGGATCACGTTCTCATAATCAGGGAAACGCTCATCAATCAGACGACAGATCATCTTGATATTATTAAAGTGGAAATAAGCATTGCTTGCATTGTATTCCACAATCACATTCGAGTTTTCAGAAGGCAGGGTCGACTTGAGCAGGTTGAGTGCCTTGCGGGGAATAATGATAGCCATACCTGTATCAGAGGCTACATCTACCCTTCTGTATCTTACCAGTCTGTGACCGTCTGTAGCCACAAAGGTGGTATTGGTTTCATCCAGCTTTACATACACCCCGGTCATGGCTGGTCTCAGCTCATCGTTACTGGTAGCAAAAATTGTATTCCCGATGGCGCTGCTCAAAACGTCAGTGGACATGTCTACATTATAGGCATCAGACACTGCCGGTACTTTTGGAAAATCCGTAGCATTCTCACCCGCCAGTTTATAACGACCATTGTCAGAGTTAATCTCTACGCTGTAAGTCTCTCCGTCAATCGTGAAAGTTACCGGCTGCTCAGGCAGATTCTTCAGAGTGTCCATCAGAATTCTGGCAGGTACTGCGATGCTCCCATCCTCTTTCGCCTCTACATCAATTTCAGTGATCATTGAAGTCTGCAGATCAGATGCCGTAATGGTCAGCAGACCATCCTTTATCTCGAACAAAAAGTTTTCTAAAATGGGCACCACAGGATTTGTGGTAATCACTCCGTTAATGTTGGAAAGACGCTTTAATAGTTCAGCGGAGGAAACAATAAACTTCATAAAAGGGTGATTTATTTTAAGCGCATAAAGTTAAAAATAAAATCAATAACGAGAATTAAATACTCCTTTTTTGCCAGCTCTTCCGCGCGAATAATCAGCCCCCGCTGACAAGGCAAAATCATAGCCTCATAAATTTTTCTTCATGCTTTCGGAACTATTACCCTACAAAATTGGTAGATTTTATATCCTTTTATATTTATTTGCGTAAGAAATCGCATTGCAGGGCCAGAAGCCTCTGCCAAACAAGACATTATGAGCGTAGCCATATCATCAAAAGTCAGTGAAGCAGCCAAAAAGGACATCATTGACCTTCAGAAGAAAATCGAAAGATTTCAGAACGGAGAAATTGAAGAAGACAAGTTTAAGCTGTTCAGGCTCACGCGTGGCGTCTACGGCCAGCGACAGCCCGGGGTACAGATGATCAGGATCAAACTGCCTTACGGCAAGGTAACATCCGGCCAGCTGGCAAAGATTGCTGACGTATCTGATAAATATGCCACCGGTAACCTGCACTTAACCACCCGGCAGGATATTCAGCTGCACTATGTAAAGATGACGGAATCTCCTGCCCTCTGGGCTGAACTGGAAGAAGAAAGCGTTACGCTACGTGAGGCCTGTGGCAATACGGTGAGAAATGTTACCGCTTCTTCTGATGCGGGCATCAACCCCAATGAACCCTTTGATGTTACCCCTCATGCTCACGCTCTGACGCATTATTTTCTGAGAAACCCTGTCTGCCAGGACATGGGCAGAAAGTTTAAAATTGCCTTCGCTTCTGACGAACAGGACTCGGCTTATACCTATTTCCATGATCTTGGGTTTATTCCGAAGGTACAGCAGGTAGATGGTGTGCCGGTACAGGGGTTTAAAGTAGTAATTGGCGGAGGTCTGGGTGCTCAGGCACTGGTGGCTCACACCGCCTACGAATTCTTGCCGGAAGATCAGATTATTCCGTTCGCAGAAGCGGTCATCCGGGTCTTCGATCGCTATGGAGAAAGAGCCAACAGGAATAAGGCCCGCATGAAGTTTCTGCTTAAGAAGATGGGCTTTGAGCAAATGATGACACTCATCAATGAGGAACGTACCGCCATAAAGACTAAATCTTTTAAAATCGATGCCGGTCTGGCCCAGCCGGAGTTACCTGAGTACAAGGCTCCCGGTACTATTGATATTGACAACTGGGAGGACTTTGAAGACTGGCAGCGCACCAACGTATTTGAGCAAAAGCAGAGAGGATATTATGGCGTCTGGGTGCGGGTTCCCCTGGGAGATATTCACTCTAATATTGCCAGAAGCCTGGCAGCTCTGGTAAAAGACTTTGCCGCGGATGACATTCGTGTTACGGTCAATCAGGGACTCCTTATTAAATATGTAAAGAAGGAGCACCTGGCCCTGTTCTATCAGGAACTGAGCAAGCTCAACCTGTCAAAGCCCGGCTTTAACTCTACCCATGATATTACCGCCTGTCCGGGTTCTGATACCTGTAACCTGGCCGTAACCAATAGCACAGCTCTTTCTCTTCAGTTGGAGGAAATGCTGCAGACTGAATTCAGGGGGCTCATCGATGAGTCTCATATCAAAATAAAAATCTCCGGCTGTATGAATGCCTGTGGTCAGCACATGGCGGCTAATATTGGTTTTCATGGCAGTTCTATTAAGAATGGAGCACTGATCGTTCCGGCCATGCAAATCGTTATTGGCGGAGGTGTTTCTCCAGATGGTAAAGGCTTTATCGCAGAAAAAGTAGTGAAGGTGCCTACCAAGAAAATTCCTCAGGCACTCGCACTGGTACTCAGGGAATTTGAAAACCAGGGTAATGAAGGCGAGTACTTTAACGACTTCTATCAGCGTCTGGGTAAAATGCACTTCTACCACCTGTTGAAGCCTCTGGCCGATGTAGCCAGTCTTTCAGAAAGTGATTATGTAGACTGGGGCAAGACTGAAAACTTTATTCCTGAAATAGGTGTGGGCGAATGTGCCAGTGTAATGCTGGATGTAATCGGCACCATTATAGAAGAATCTCAGGAGCGACTTGACTGGTCAAAAGAAGGGCTGGATCAGGGATTATGGGCAGACGCTATTTATAACAGCTACAACACCTTTGTGATTGGTGCCAAGGCCCTGTTGCTGAGTGAAGATATTAAGTGCAATACGCAGATTGGCATCATCCAGAGCTTCGATGAGCATTTCAGTGGTAAGGCTCCTTTTGAATTTGAAAACGGCTTTGAATCACTCGTGCTTTCTCTTAAGAAAAATGAGCCTGGTGAGGAATTTGCCCTGAACTTTTATGCTCAGGCACAAAGCTTTTTGTCAAAGGCCCGTGCCTACCGCACCAACCAGCTCATAGCGGCTGGAGGAGAAGATAAACTAGTAGTAACCGATTTCTATAAAGCCTGATGCTCAACGTTACAACACATGCCCGACTGACCCTGGTAGGGGCCGGTCCCGGTGATCCGGATCTGATCAGCGTAAAAGGTATCAAGGCTCTTGCCGATGCTGATGTGGTACTTTACGATGCCCTGGTCAGCAAGGAATTGCTTGCCTATGCTCCGGATAGAGCAGAGCTTATCTTTGTGGGGAAACGTGTCGGCCGCCACAGTCATACGCAGGATGCCATTAATGAACTGATTGTACATTTCGCTCACGAAAAAGGCCACGTAGTCCGCTTAAAGGGTGGAGACCCTTTTATTTTCGGACGGGGCTATGAGGAAATTGCCTATGCCGAAAAGCATAAGGTAGCCACCAGCATGGTGCCCGGGATCAGTAGCTCAGCGGCAGTCCCTGCACTACAGGGGATTCCTTTAACCTCCCGGGGCATCAACCACAGCTTCTGGGTAGTGACCGGCACCACAAGTGAAGGTGAGCTATCCAAAGATGTAGCCATTGCGGCACAATCATCGGCCACGGTGGTGATTCTGATGGGTACCCGCAAGCTGGAGCAGATCTGTGAGATATTCAGCGCCAACGGTAAGTCAGATACTCCTGTAGCGATTATACAGAACGGGACTATGCCAGATGAGCGCATGGTAAAAGGTAAGATCACAGATATTGCTACTAAGGCCAGACAAGAAGGTATAGGAGCACCGGCCATTATTGTGATTGGTGAAACAGTGAACCTGAGTGAAAAAGAACTGGCTCCGATTGTACAACAACAAGTTATCACAGAGCTTTATGGCTAACGAACTGTACCCCATATTTCTCAAGGTTCACCAATTCGACACGCTGATTGTGGGTGGTGGTGAGGTAGGCCTGGAGAAGCTTACTTTCCTTTTAGGGAGCAGTCCCAACGCACGGGTGACCCTGGTAGGTAAGGAAATTCAATCCGCCATTAAAACACTGGCTAAAAACCACCCTAATGTGACGCTGATCGAAAGGCCTTTTTTTGACGAGGACCTGACCGAAATGCAAATGGTGATCATTGCCACGGAAAACAATACCCTGAATCGCGAGATCAGAAATGAGGCCAAAGCCCGGGGGCTTTTGGTGAATGTAGCCGATACCCCGGACCTATGCGATTTTTACCTGGGCAGTATCGTGACCAAGGGAGATTTGAAGGTGGCCATATCCACCAATGGCAAATCCCCCACCATAGCCAAGCGGCTTAAAGAGGTATTGAATGATGTGCTACCCAATGAAATTGATTCACTGCTTCAGCATATGCGTGCCATCAGAGATCAACTGAAAGGGAGTTTCGGGTCAAAGGTGCAAAAGCTCAATCACATTACAGAAGATCTGGTAGCACAACAGCATGCAGATCCATGCCCCAAAGGCTGCCCTTTCGGACTCACACATCATACAGAGGTAGTTACAGAAAAAAGCTGATCCAAGTTTTCAATCTGAACTCCTCAGAATCCACCTACATTGAATAAATTACGGCATGAAAGAAATATCTGTAAAGGAACTGGCAGCACTGAAAGCATCAGGCGCTGATTTTCAACTGATAGATGTACGCGAGCAAAATGAAGTAGACATTGCCGAGATAGGCGGTGAGCTTATCCCAATGAATACGGTACCCGAAAACGTGGACAAATTCGCTAAAGACAAGCAAGTCATTGTGCACTGCCGAAGTGGTGTGAGAAGCGGTAATGTTATCCAATACCTGGAGCAAAACCATGGCTTCGACAATCTGTACAACCTCGCAGGGGGTATTCTCGCGTATGCTGACGAGATTGATAACAGCCTGACAAAGTACTAGTGTCACTTCACGCACTAAACCAGACTCATACGGCAGTTTGGCATTGATTCAGCCGGAAAAGCTTTCTACATTGTATGAGGTGCACTCAAAACCTCGTACAATGTATCGTCTCAGCCTGGTTCTATTCGCTTTCCTTTTTCAGGCATTACTCCTTCATGCGCAATCGGACTCTGACTACCAGAGGTACCTGAAAAAACACGGGACCACTATACAGTCTCAGGCATCCAGCGATGACTATGATTTCTCATCTCTTAAAAAGCAGCTCAGGGGCCAGCGTATTGTTGCAATTGGTGAGTTCACACATGGGGCTTCAGAAATCTTCTATCTGAAAAATAAGCTGATTGAATACCTCCATAAGGAGCTGGATTATGGAGTGGTACTTTTAGAGTCAGGAATAGGCGAAATTCTCCTCCCCAATTACTCCCGTGATACGCTCTCTGCCCGGAGGATGATTTACTCATTGACAGGTCCCTGGCAGACAAAAAGCCATGTACCGCTTATGAGCCTGGTCAAGGAAAACCCGGATTTGCAAATCGCGGGTTTTGATGTGCAAAAGAGTGGCGGGGCTTTTTCCAGGGTCATAAGGCCGATTACTGAACAGGTAACAGATGCTACCGGTATTGACCTGATTGATCTTGAAAAGCAGAATGATGCCCTCAGAAAACTGCTCAACAGTCGAAAACTCACCGATGACATTACCAGCCTCAAAGGAAGCGTGCTGAAAGACTACCGGAAGCTCCTCTCCTTTCTTAATAGTTCTGGTATAGGGGGTTCCGATAAAGTGCCTTTAAAACTCTTCACACAAACTATCCATAACCGCATCGCCTATATCCACTACCGTTATGACTTTCTACAGGACCAGGACTGGAACAAGCGATGGTTGAAGCGGGATTCATTAATGGCGGAGAACATCAGGTTTCTCGCGGAGGACATTTACCCCGACAAAAAGATCATTATTCTGGCACATAACTTCCATATCTCTAAGTACAATCCCAAAGAAGAGGTTATGGGGGAGTACTTAACATCGATTCTGAAAGATAATGTATACACAATTGGCGTATATGCGGCCAATGGCTCATTCGCTGATAACGGCCGGAATGAACAGCGACTCGCGGCTTCAGAGGGCTCTGGTGATATCAAACATTATATCAGCTTACAACCTGGTGAAATTCAGTTCTTTGACATTCCATCAAAGTCAAAGAAAGGAATTGAGTGGGTTTATAGAGATATCACGGCTAATGACACTTTTAATGATCTCAGTAGCACCAGGACAGTCAACTTATCGAAATGGTTTGACGGACTGATATTTCTCAAAACAGTGAGTCCGGCAGTTTACAAATTTTGAACGGGTCAGGATCAGTCCTGAGATAAACCAACCGGTTATAAAGAGTCAAATAAAAACTCTCAAGGCCAGCATGTGAGTTCGATCAGAATCGGCTGTATTTCCTTTTTCTGATCATATTTCTGAGCACTCCGAAAATTACGATCAGCAGAACAGGCCCCAGGAGGTTGAGCAATTGCCACTTAGTTCGCTCATTCTGCACCTTAATCCGGTCCAGCGGTCTCAGTTTGATCTCTTTGGTCCTGGCGGTAATCAGTCCGTTTTCATCAATCAGATAGGCAAGGGCATTGAAGAGGAAATCACTGTTGGCATAACGCTGCTGCTCATTTGGATTTACAAAAGGATTGACTCCAAGTTCCAGCGGTCTGCCTCTTCTGATCTCATTTCTAATCAGGTCTCCATCCGCTACCACCAGTATCTTATTATCTACTCCCTGCTCTTTGAAGTCACTGGTGTTCACACCTTCTTTAGGCAGGATACGGTTCTTAAACATGGAAGTAAACGAACCCTCCAGTAGGTATGCTATTGGCTGAATGCCGCCCTGGTATAAGTTTGGGTCGTTTTCGCTGGCGATCTGCTCAAATGACACAGGAGCAGGTGTTGGTAAAACCCTGGTGCTGGCCGAAGTATAAAGCAAAGGTGTCTTTTTAATACCTCTGGCCGCCACAGTATCAATGGTGCCGGCAAAACGCATATAGACTGCATCAAGATTGCGCGTGATGGGATGAGGTGTGTAGTTAGCTGTGCCGAAATAATACGGCCAACGGAGGTTTGTAATCGTGCCCGAATCATCGGTCATCACGGGATATCTACCAAACCGCTGCACATCGAGTACGAAATTCTTTTCAAGCCGCACACCATACCGGAAAAACAGATCGTCCAGCCCCAGATCGGGAGCCAGGCCAAAGGTACCCTGACCACCGGCTCTTGTCATATCTACAGACAGGGCATCAATGAGGAAGAGCACTTTGCCTCCCTTCATTATATACTGATCGATCTTATACTTTTCTTCCCTCGAAAAAGTAGTTTGAGGACGGGCTATGATCACGGCATCGAAATTTCTGATCTCAGTTTCCTGAGACAGGTCCAGTCTCTGAAGATCATAGAATTGTATCATGTCAGCCACAAAGCCCTGAATATGCAGTGAGTCCAGCTCTCCATGCCCCGTCATAATCCCCACTCGCTTGCGATTGGCAGCTGTAAGCCTTTGGATACCCACCGCCAGCTCAAATTCAATTCCTTCAATGGATTGGTTCAGTTTCACCTCAGCCGTGGCTCCCTGATCTCCCTTGAGTAGCAAAAGTGCAGTAGCTCTGTTGCCTGAACTGATCACAGCATAAGGAAAAATGAGTTTCTGAACATCACGACCATCCTCGTTGGCAAAAATTCTTGTGGGTGACATCCCCTGACTTACTCTCTGAGAGTAATTTGCTTTACGCTGCGCTTCCGTATCGGCCGCACCCGGATCATTCACAGACCAAGTGATCTGTGCATTACTGTAAACACTGAATTCCTCAATGGTCTCCAGAATAGATTTTTGCAAACGCTGGAAACCTGTTGGTAAATCGCGCCCCAGCAAAAGTTCAATATGCAAAGGTTCATCTACCTCTGCCAGCATCTCTTTGGTAGATTCCCGCAGGGTATATCTTTTCTCTTCTGTCAGATCAAATCGCTTAAAGAAGTTGGCACCAATCACATTGAGGACGAACAGCAGCAATATGCCTATGGCAAACTTGATCCAGATCTTTGTGCGCTGCGGTTTGAAAGCCATCATTCTCGCACTCAGCTTTAACCTTGTGAGCAGCAGCATGACCACAGCGGTGCTGAAGAAGTAAAGGAGATTACGTGTATCAATCAGCCCCCGGCTCAGTGCATCATAGTGATAAGAAAGGCTCATTTCTTCAATGTACAGCGCAGTCTGTCCGGAAAAGAGTCCTGCCACGGAGCTCACTCCGGTAAACAGGGCGAAACAAAGAAAGACGGCCAGTATGAAGGAAATGATCTGGTTTTCACTCAGGGAGGATGCCAGTAAACCAATGGCTGTAAACACCCCACCCAGTAAAACCAGACCAATGTAAGAGCCTGTAATTCCGGGGGTATCCAGATTTCCCACCGGATTTCCCAACTGATAGACAGAGTAGTAATACAATAGGGTTGGGATCACGGAAAAGATCACCAAAGCAAAAGCCGCCAGGTATTTACCTAAAATGATCTGACCATCTGTGAGCGGTCTGGTCAGCAGCAGCTCAATGGTACCCGTTTTTTTCTCCTCCGCCAGCATACGCATGGTGATGGCCGGTATCAGAAACATGTAGACAAAAGGCCCCATGGAAAACAGCGTTTCCATATCGGCATAGCCGTAGTTCAACACACTGGTTTCAGGAAAAAACCAGGTAAGCAGACCGATTCCGGTAAGAAAAACCCCGATGACGATATAGGCGATCAGGGAATTGAGAAACTGCCTGATTTCTTTATGAAAGATCGCCCACACTTTGTGTACTGGTTAATTGGTGGAAAATTTCTTCCAGGTTCTGTTCTTCGAGCTGCATGCTCAGAATCACCCAACCCTTTTCGGCAGCAAACCTGAAAAGCGGTTCACGCAGATCTTTCTTTGCCTTGATGGTATATTTCGTTCCCCGTCCCTGAAGCTCCTGGATACCGGGTAACGACTGGAGTTCTTTTCTGGGTACTTCTGATTGAAACTCTATTCTCAGCAGGGCACCTCTGCCGGCTGTTAAACGCTCAACGGTATCATTGGCCACAATCTCGCCTCTGTTAATGATGATCACCCTGTTGCAGAGTGCCTTCACCTCCTGCATGATATGTGTAGACAGAATTACGGTCTTATCCTTGCTAATTTCTTTAATCAGTTTTCTTATTTCTGCCAGCTGATTAGGATCAAGACCCGTAGTAGGTTCATCAAGAATCAGCACTTTCGGGTCGTGAATCAGGGCCTGTGCCAGCCCGACCCGCTGGCGGTATCCTTTGGAAAGCATGCTGATACGCTTGTTTTGCTCTACCATAAGCCCGCAAAGGTTGATCATCTGGGCCACCCTCTCTTTTTTCTTCTTCCCCTTGATTCCGTGCAAAGAGGCAATAAAGCCCAGGTATTCATGCACATACATATCCAGGTATAAGGGATTGTGCTCTGGCAGATAGCCGATATTCTGTCTGACCTGCTTCGCCTCTTTGACCACATCAAAGCCCGCCACTTTCACTTCTCCTGAAGAAGGAGGGATATAGCCTGTAGCAATCTTCATGGTGGTAGACTTGCCCGCACCGTTCGGGCCCAGAAAGCCCAGTATATCGCCCGGTCTTACATCAAAAGAGATGCTGTTGACTGCTTTTTGCTTTCCATAAACCTTGGAGAGTTGGCTAACCTGAATGGACATTGAATCAGTAACGGTAAGGAGTCTTATTTATTGGGTCTGCCTTTTGGCCATAGTGGACGAACTTCCAGATCGACCACATGATAGTTATCAAAGGTCTGCAGGCACTGGACCACTGAGGTGGCCACATCTTCGGGCCTCATCATGTTATCATTGGCATTGGCATTGGCAAATTCAATATTGTCGAAGAAGTTAGTATTCACTGAGCCCGGGTATACGGTGGTAACCTTGATACCATAATCTCTCAACTCCTGAAAAATGGAATGCCCTATACCTGTTACGGCATGCTTGGTACCCACGTAGCCCGACATAGTTTTCACCCCATTGGTTCCGGCTATGGAAGAGATATTGATGATATGCCCCTCACCCAGCTCAATCATACCGGGCACTGCCACCTTGATACAATAGAACAGGCCATGCACATTGATATCAAACATTTCTCTCCATTGCTCCACGGGCATTTCATGGATCAGACCCTGGTGCCCCATGCCGGCATTGTTTACCAGGACTGCAGGTGTACCCAGTGTATCTTTCGTGGTTTGGTAGGACCCCTGCACAAGCTCCCAGTCAGATACATCAGTTGCGATAAAATGAAAATTCTCATGCGCAATATCGGGAGCAGTTCTGCCCCAACCTGCCACGATTGCACCGGCTTCTAACAGTTGCTTCACTGTTTCCCTGCCAATGCCTTTGCTGACACCGGTAACAATGGCTACTTTTCCTTTCAGATCCATATCGCGAAATTATGAATTTTGAGCTAGCATCGAAGATTTCTGATCAGACATTCAGCCGGTTTTTGAGTCTGTGCATTCGGTAAAACAGTCGACAGGCATTCATCTGCTGACGAGGCTCCCCTGAAAATTCGACCAGTCTTAGCTGCCGTTTACTCAATTCCAGCCCCTTCAATCCGGCTTCGCCTGTATTTTCTTATTTTGATACGTAAACACACTCATAACAAAATTTACGAATATGATTACCACTACCACCGAGACTATACCAGGAAGAGAAATTACCGAAGCATTGGGAATTGCCAGGGGCAGTACCGTACGTGCCCGTAATGTAGGCCGTGACATCTTTGCCGGGCTGAAAAACCTGGTGGGTGGTGAGATAGACGAATACACAAAATTGCAGGCCTATGCCCGTGAACAGGCGATCCAGCGTATGGAGCAGGATGCCCAAAGACTCGGAGCTGATGCCATCGTTAATGTAAGATTCACCACGGCCATGATCATGCAGGGTGCAGCAGAGATTCTCGCCTACGGCACGGCTGTTAAATTGAAATAAATGATACCTCTTACTTCCATATTGTTCGTTCTATTGGGTCCGGTGCTCTGGATTGCTGTGGCCATTGTAGTGATCTACCTCATTGGCAGACGCATTGATGAGCACAGTTCGGAGACATTCGATAAACGAAGTAATTAGCTCGATGCGACAAGGCTGTCTTCAGCCTTGTCCATTTCTCTTAAGTCCTGCCATGACAGACAGGTTCATTTCTGGTGCTTCCCGGAAATAGCCTTATTATTGCGTTTAGCAAGATCAACCTTACCGTGTCCAAACTCTTATCCAAACTTGACCTGCAGGGCTACATTACCCTTTCCTATCTGGGAGGAGTCGCGGTGGGCATGATGTTCGATTATCAGTATTACAACCACTTTGCCATTGATATTTTTGAGTACTCGGATATCCTTGATTTTCTCCTGACACCAGTCAGAAACCTTGAAGTTATCGTCTTTGTGCTGGCCACGCTGGGTATTGTCTGGACGCTTTTTAAGCTCGATGATATCTGGAAAAAGAGAAGTCCCAATACCTATAACCGTTTTAACCTGGTTAAATGGCAAAAGACCTCCAGGCCCTTTATGTATGCTTTGAGCGTAATTCTCTACTTATTCATTGCTGCCACTATTTATGGTGAAGAGAAGTACAAGCGTTTTTTGAAAGCTCCGTCTCCCGTATCACTTACCTTTGAGTCTGGTTCGAAAACCATCTCCGGTTCGCTGATTGGTAAGAACAAGGACTACCTCTTTTTGCAGGATGCAGACTCCACCGTCAAGGCCATACCCATCAATGCCGATGTTCAGGAGATTGTCATTCAGGAGAAAGAGGGGAAATAGGTACGAAAGATCGCTTGCTTACCGCTCTTCGCGGACGGCTTCTTTCGCAGATTCTCATCAGCTGCCACCATGTAATCAGCACTAAACTAACGCTTTGTGGTCCCCAACGACTCCTCAACGTCCTGCATAAGTATAGACATAAAGGTGTGTACACCGCTTGTGATGTTGCCCACTCTGAGGTTTTCATCGGGACTGTGCTGATTATTGTCGGCATTTACAAGAGGTACGATAACAGCCGGAATATCAAGTCCATTGATAAAGGTAGTAGTCGGTACAGTACCTCCCATAATTCTGATCTTGATCGGGTCTTTTCCCCAGCCATTTAGCAAGGCCTTCTGCACCCATTGTCCGGTTAGTGAATTTACCTCAGTGCGAAAGGGCAGGGTAGCTTTTCGGTTGGCCTCCAATTGTACAATTTTGGGGTGCCTGAGTCGCTCTGCTTCATCCGGTGAATGGTCGAGCACAACATAGTCTTTGGACTCTATGTGTGATTTGACCAGGCTAATGAGCCGATCGGGATCACTTTCCGGAACCAGTCTGATATCAATAGCTGCGGTTGCCTCTGAAGGCACAATGGTACGGGCATTCTTCCCCACCCAGGCAGCAGCAATTCCCCGTACATTGAGAGAAGGATACTGAAGCGATTCCTGGTAGTTGTTTCCTACTTTTTCGGGCTCAGCGATACCAATGGTCTTATGAATCACTTCGCTATCGTCAGGCACAGCAGCCATCATGGCCCTGGCATCTGCATCAAAGTCAATTCCATCATAGTAACCTGGGATAATCACCCGGCCCTCCTCATCTTTCATGCCGGCCAGTAATTGCGACAAACGAAAAACAGGATTCGGTGCGTAGTTTCCATAGTGACCACTGTGCTGATGCGCCCGGGGTCCGTAGGCTGTCAGGTTGATGGTGACATTGCCCCTACAACCAAAAATAACGGTGGGTTCCCCAGAGAGGTGCATCGGACCATCGTTGATGACCATGTGATCTGCCGACAAGAGGTCTTTGTACTTCTCAACAGCCATTGCCAACTGTTTCGAGCCCTTTTCTTCCTCTCCATCCAGCACCACTTTGACGTTCACAGCTCCATTCAATTGATTTTCGTCCATGGCATCAATGGCATTGAGCAGCATCACAATCGGCCCTTTATCATCTGAAGAGGACCTGCCGAATATTCGCCAGTCAGGGTCAATTTTACCCTCTGCCTGTTTCCAGTCAAGCTTGTTCCATTCTCCCTCTTTTCCACGCGCTCTCAACGTGGCATTATAAGGGTCTTTCTGAGACCATTCAGCAGGGTCTACCGACTGACCATCAAAGTGCATATAGAAGAGAATAGTGGATGTAGCACCCGGATACTTCCTTTCAGCCAAAAAGAGTGGTGTATTTACTGTCTCGAGAACCTGTGTTGAGAATTTACGTCTCTGAAAAGCTTCTTCAAGCCAAATGATATTCTTATCGATATCTTCCAGGTAGTTCGCATCATTCGGAAGGGAGATGAAGCTGCGAAGCTCATTCAGAGCCGGACGAGTTTTGTCCTGACTTATTTTTGAAAGATCAACGGATTGGGCTAAGGAGGTGAAACTGACAGCTATCAGCAAGAGAGTGACTGGGTATCTCATATCGTACGGTTGTTACTTCTCAAGATACAAGAGTTTCCCGAACTGCCTTCTCAAGCAGTCTGTCCCCAAGCCTATTTTGACCTAATACTTACAGATTTCCCGGAGATACTGAGATGATTTCAGCACAGCTTAATATCAGAGCGACAAGCCCCAATCTCCCTGACTGTATGATTTGATAAACGTTCCTGTTTACTTCAGTTTCTACTGCCTGGAAATGAGCCCGCGAATGATCCTGGTCATACCTTTTTCCGCTTTAAAAGCCGCGGCCAGAATCTTGTTGATATCGGCAACTTCGAGATTATCGGGATCACAGAGATCGGTAATGGCCGAGATGGCAAATACCGGCAAATCCATTTGCCTGGCTACGATTACTTCCGGAACAGTTGACATGCCCACGGCATCCGCTCCTATGATTCCGAGGAAACGATATTCGGCTCTGGTCTCAAGATTGGGGCCGCTCACTCCTACATAAACTCCTTCGTGACAGGGGATGCCTTCTTCTTTGGCAATGGCCATGGCCTCATCAATCATCTTTCTTTCATAGGGTTCGCTCATATCGGGGAAACGACCTCCGAATTCATCCAGGTTAGGTCCCACCAACGGGTTTTCCTTGGTCAGGTCGATATGGTCTTCAATGATCATCAGGTCGGCAATTTTGTACTTGAGATTAATACCACCTGCCGCATTGGAGATAAAGAGCTTTTCAATACCCAGTAACCTGAGCACTCTCACAGGAAAGGTGACCTCTTTCATATCATAACCTTCATAATAATGAAAGCGCCCCTGCATGGCCACAACCGGCTGTCCTCCCAGTTTGCCAAAGATGAGCTTACCTTTATGTGATTCCACTGTAGATACAGGGAAATGGGGAATTTGCTCATAGTCGATCTCATGATCGATGCTGATGTCATTAACGAGTGCTCCCAGGCCGGTGCCCAGAATGATTCCAAATCGTGGCGTCATTGAGGCCTGACTTTTGATAAAATCAGTGGCCTCATGGATTTTTTCAGAGTATGTCATAAGCTGTAAAGAGGTCTCAAATATGCAATATTTTTGAGACACCGACAGGAACTAATTGTTCATTATCTCCATTGTGAAAAACATACATTCATTTAAACTTCCGGTTGACTTGGGTGTTTGTTTAGAAAGATTCATGGCGAGTCTGTTTTTAGACTTAACTTCGCCCCCGAAATATTAGATCGCATGATTACAATTGTTGTTGGCACAAATCGCAAAAATTCAGTGAGCCGCCAGGTTGCCGAATACTATCAGTCCATTCTCGAAACAAAGGGTATGGACTCACAGATTGTCGATTTGGTGGATTTGCCGGGAGACTTTACAACGACCGCCCTGTATTCAGAGAATGGCAACAACCCTGTGTTTAACGACATGCGAGAAAAGGTTCAGTCATCTGATAAGCTGGTTTTCATAGTACCTGAATACAATGGCTCCTTTCCCGGAGTGCTGAAAGCCTTTATTGACGGTTTGAAATATCCTGAGGGCCTTCGGGATAAGAAGAGTGCCTTAATAGGTGTTTCTTCCGGAGTTCAGGGAGGGGTACTGGCCATGGCTCACCTGACAGATATCTTTAATTACCTGGGCATGCATGTGCTGGCATTAAAGCCTAAACTGGCCGGGATTGAACGTAATTTCTCTGAAGGAAAAGTTACCAACGATCTTTACAATCAGCTCCTGAATGAGCAGGCTGAAAAGCTCATTGGTTTTTAAGCTACTTTGAGTAGCGGAATTCCTCCGTACAAACAATCGTTACATTGCTCAGGGTTAATGCATTAGCGGTTAGCTGATAATTGAGGATTTCAGAACCGGTAGAATTGTCTGGCAAAAACCTGATCTGTGTTTCACTGACTTGTATCTGCCCTCTCACCGACTGATCTTGTCCTCTTACCCGTTCTATTCTCTCGTACCTGAGATCATCCGTCATGATAATCCTGACACAGGTCTGATCATCACATGTCTGGCTGATGGAACTGTTATCGCTTGGATTGGCACAATCACGCAGGGCTATGGTATTGAGCGTCCAGGTACCAAAAAGGTTGGCATCAATTCCATTTCCATCATCCGATCCGCAGGACAATGCCAGAATTAATACCAACAGACTCGCTGATAAGAGTTTGATTAACTTCTTCATTTTATCCGGTTGTTCTGTTCCGAAGATAAGAAAATCTGCTCTTCCGCTACTCCCCCCTGTGTGGTCTTCATCTCATATTCGGCTTATGGTTTCTTTTCTTCCAGCTTGTTCAATCACTCAGTCAAGGCTTTAATCAGGGTCAATGGGTTATCAAATGTGAGATTCAGAATTAAATTATCAGTCAGGCTTGAGCCCTGCACCATGGTATAGTTGAATGCCATCAACGGAAGTGAAACAGAGAAACAGATCTTTTTCATGAAAACTCAGATATGGTTGAAAACATGGGGTAATGTATGGTAGTACCCGAATGCTGCCAGTAGTGAACATAAAAACAAAAAAAACAGCCCATGGCAGTAGGCTGTTTTGGTTGTAGTTCCCCGGTTCGCTCCTATGCGGATAGAAACAGGTAAGTACATGAAATAAGAAATGGGTGGCAGCCGCTTGCACGGCCACCGTCTATCTACTGATTAAATATTCACTTTTGATTAGTCGACATTGTCATGGAGGAACTTGTTGTTGCCCATGATTTCATCGTCATCATTGAGATTAAAGCGCGACACATTACTTTCTGATGAAGGCAAGGTATCATTCAATCTGACCTGCTTTCGCTGATAAGCCGGAATCTCCAGCTTCTCTTTGAAGTCGTCATTGGTCATCTGACTGTTGTTAATACCTCTGAGTCTCTCCTCCCTGATTCGAGCCTGCTCCATCAGTCGGTTTCTCTTCAACTCAAGGAAGTTTTTATTGCGCTCGTCCTCAAACTGGTTCTCAATCGCCTGGTTCCTTCTTTCTATAGCTGGTTCCTGTGGTGCCATCGGTGGAACTTCCGGAGTCGACTCCACCTCCTCGATGTTGTAGTTTGCTTCCAGAGAGCTCATGAAAGAATAGCCTTTTTCCTCTTCTTCCTTGGGTTCTTCTTCTACCTCAGGTTTTCTTTCCGGCTTCTCAAAGCCTGAAGAGAACAAGGTAGACTGAACAGGTTCGGATGGCTGAGCCGGCTTAGGGGTTTCCTGCTGTACAGGCTCAATTTTCTGACTTGTTTCCAGATCAATTACTGTTCTTTTGCTTCCTATCTTCGCTTCCAGCTCGGGTGCACTAAAGCCTGTGGCAATTACCGTAACACTGATGCTCTGACCATGGTCACTATCAATGCCGTGACCAAAGATCACCTCGGCTTCATCTCCTGCCTTGTCCTGGATGTATTCAGTAATTTCCATCAGCTCGTCCATCTGAAGCTCTGCTTCTTCACCTGATACGATCGACAGAAGAATTTTCTGAGCACCATGGATGTCTTTGCTATTGAGCAGCGGAGAAGAAATAGCCATTTCAGCAGCACGCAAGGCACGTCCTTCACCTTCTGTAGAAGCTGAGCCCATAACGGCAGCACCTGCGTCTTTCATTACCGTCTGCACGTCCATGAAATCGACATTGACATAACCAGGTACTGTGATGATTTCTGCAATTCCCTTGGCAGCCGTGGTCAATACATTATCCGCTTCTGCGAAGGCTTTGGAAATCGCCAGGTTACCGTGAATCTCTCTGAGTTTATCGTTGAGAATTACCAGAACGGTATCACAGCTTTCCTTTAATTCTTCTATACCATGATTGGCAGCAGCCGTTTTCTTTCTGCCCTCAAAAGAGAAAGGTGCTGTAACGATACCTACTGTGAGGATATCCATTTCTCTGGCCACTTTGGCAATGACGGGGGCCGCACCTGTACCGGTACCTCCGCCCATACCTGCCGTGATGAACACCATCTTGGTATCATCATTCAGCAGTTCACGAATGTCTTCTTTACTTTCTAAAGCAGCTCCTTTTCCTTTTTCAGGATTGGCTCCGGCCCCCAGGCCTTCTGTCAACGCACTACCGATCTGAAGTCGGTTAGGTACGGGACTGCTTTTCAGTGCCTGTGCATCGGTGTTGCACACCACGAATTCCACATCTTTAATCCCCTGATTATACATGTGGTTTACTGCGTTACTTCCTCCACCACCGACACCGATCACCTTGATGATCGACTTGTGTCTTTGTGGGATTTCGAACATATAATTATCTGCCATGATTGTTTATTTAGTCGGAAGCCGGGAGTTTCAAGTTTCCTGCTTCCAGTTCGTTATTTCTCGTTCTTGTTTTACCAGAAGCAGGAAGTAAGAGGTATGAAGTGTGAAAGATTCTTACCTGTTACTTCCGTCTTCTTAATACTCATTCTTATCGTTAAAATCGTCCATCAGAAGGCCTTTGGTCTTATCGATCAAACCTTTGAAGAACTCTGATCCCTTGCGCGAAGACTTTACTTCTTTCCTCATGCCCGTACCGGTTTGTTGTTTTTCCATGTACTGGTTTTCGCGCTCGTCAATTGCTCTGAAGCCAGACAGTACCAACCCAAGGGTAGTAGCATACATCGGGCTCTTTACCTCTTCTACTTTTGACTTACCCAGATGCTCATTAGGGTAGCCGATTCTGGCATCCATGCCGGTCATATATTCGAAGAGTTGTTTTACATAGGCCAGCTGAGAACCACCCCCGGTGATTACCAGGCCTCCGGCCAGTTTACTGGCGTATCCTGAGGTAATGATTTCCGCATGTACCATCTCGATTACCTCTTCCATCCGCGCCTCAATGATATGTGCCAGGTTACGGATAGAAATCTCTTTAGGAGGTCTGTTTCTCAAACCAGGTATCGAAACGATTTCGTTTGGATTAGCCTCCTCTGCAATGGCTTTACCAAATTTGGTTTTTAACAGCTCCGCCTGGTTCTGCATTACCTTACAACCTTCCTTGATATCAGTGGTCAGGATATTACCACCAAAAGGAATAACTGCGGTATGACGAATGATGCTGTCATGGAAAATGGCCACATCGGTAGTACCACCCCCGATATCCACCAGGCAAACACCTGCTTCTTTCTCCTCATCGCTCAATACTGACATGCTGGAGGCCAAAGGCTCCAGAATAAGGTTTTCAATCTGCAGGCCGGCTCGCTTCACACATTTATTGATGTTGCGAATGGCATTGGTTTGTGCCGTGATTACGTGGAAGTCGGCTTCGAGCTTCACACCTGACATACCCACTGGGTCTTTGATACCATCTTCGTAGTCCACAATATAATCCTGTGGCATTACGTGAATAATCTCGCAACCAGGAGGCATAACAATCTTATGAATGTCATTTGACAATCTGCTGATATCCTCTACCGTGATCTCATCCTCCAGTGTATCGCGTGTAATACTCCCGTGATGGATCGAGCTCTTAATATGCTGTCCGGCAATACCTACATTGACTACTCCGATATCGATACCCGACTGCTCACTTGCTTCGGCAATGGCCTTCTCAATAGCCATCACGGTCTTGTCAATATTGGTAACAATTCCGCGTATCACTCCATCAGAAACGGCTTTCCCCATTCCTAATACCTCGAGTTTTCCAAACTCATTTTTGGTCCCCACAATGGCGCAAATCTTTGTGGTTCCAATGTCTAATCCGACTACTATTTTATCCTGTTGTTGCATGGCACTTAACGTATTTTTTATTTCCAGGCAGTGACTGCATCCGGTGCCCCTCCAGGGACAAAGCCGGTATCGTCCACGCTGTTTTTATTCACATATAATTTGATCTCCATAAGCCACATTCACCCTTTTATAGGCGTTCCAACCCTTGGTTGGCATGATTTGCTTGAAGAATATTTTCAGTTTTTTAAATTTCTTATCAATGTTCTCGGCCTGGCCGAATTCGAGTTTCTGCCGACCGACCTGCGGATGCATCACGATATCTCCTCTGCGGTCCACATTGATTTCTCCGATCTGCATAGACCAGAACCTGTCATTGTTGATATAATCAATCAGCTCTAAAAGCTGCTCAGCATAGGGATCTTCTTCTACTGAAGCCATAGTTGTAAGCTTATTCAGATAGCTACCTGTGAGCACGACCACCCTGGAAGTATACTTGGACGACACCGGAAGGATTTTACCATTCTCACTGATGTAGGCATGACTTCCATTTCTTGCAATCAAGCGGGCTACCGGCTTACTCTGATAAGCCCTCACTACCAGATGTCCCTTGAGGTCTCTGAAAACTTCTGCATCACTTACAAAGCTGTGCGATTCAATGCGGTCCTCAATCTTCTTAAGGTCCACTCTGCCAAAGCGATCACCCAGAATGGAATCCCGCTCATCGGCCATTACCAGGGCCAGTACATCTTCTTCATCAATAAAGAAGTTGGCCGATCTGTTTTCAATCTCCACCGCGATATCATCCATGTGGTAACCCACATCGCGTTTTACCACAAAGCCAATAGACATAAACAGCATCAGTACTACTGCTGTGAGTGTAAATACTTTATATGTCTTGCTTTTGAGTGTCATGACAATGCTTCTTTTATAGGTTGTACCAGCTGATCTATGTCACCTGCGCCAATGGTAAGCACTACTTCGGGTGCCCACTCTTTTATCTGCCTGACCAGGTCTTCTTTGCGGCAGACCACTTTTCTATCCAGTTCTACTTTCTCCAGAATCATTTCAGAATTGACTCCTTCAATAGGCAGCTCTCTGGCCGGATAGATATCGAGCATAATCAGTTCATCGGCCAGCCCCAGGCTCTTTGAGAAGCCTTCTGCAAAATCTCTTGTTCTGGTAAAAAGGTGCGGCTGAAATACGGCCGTGATCTTCTTTGTAGGATATACATCTCTCACAGAAGTAAGCAATGCTTCAATTTCTACCGGATGATGCGCATAGTCATCTATGTAGACAATTCCTGCTTCCTTAATGATGTATTCAAACCTTCTTTTTACTCCAGCATAAGAGCTTACACCATCCCTTATCGCTGCGTCATCGGCACCCAGGGTGCGCGTTACCGAAATAGCTGCCAGCACGTTTTCTACGTTATGATAACCCGGTACATTCAGGGTCATCTTTTCAATAATTGTTTCTTCGTCTTTATAGTCGAACACAAAGGCAGCATCCTCAATACGCAGGTTCTCAGCCGTAATGGCAGAGTTACTCAAAGCGTAGCCTTTATGGCTGAAGGTAGCGTCCGCGGCCACAATCTGGCTACCGACTCCTTCTTTGGCAAAGAGTTTTCCTTCTCCGTCTATTTGTTTCACAAACAGGCTGAAAGATTCCTTGAGCGATTCTTTATCTCCATATATATCGAGATGATCTGCATCAATAGCTGTCACTACTGCCGTTTCAGGATACAGCGTCAGGAAAGACCTGTCGAATTCGTCTGCCTCGATAACCGCCACTGCCTCAGGCGAATCATTCAATACCATATTGGTATTGTAGTTTGTAGCGATGCCCCCCAGGAAACCGGTACAATCAACACCTGCCGTTTTCAGCAAATGCACAATCATAGAGCTTGTGGTGGTTTTACCATGGGTACCTGCCACTGCGATGCTGCGCATGTTTTTGGTGATCACCCCTAAAACCTGAGAGCGCTTCATGATTTCGTAGCCCTGCTCCTGAAGCCAGTTCCACTGCCTGTGCTCCTTTGGAATGGCGGGAGTGTAGACTATCAGCACTCCCTCTCGGGACAATCTGATACCGGGACTGATTGCCTCTACCTCGTCTTCAAAATGCACCGGAATGCCCTCTGATACGAGTGCTGAAGTAAGAGGAGTGCTGGTCTTGTCATAACCAGACACCGCTTTGCCATTGTGCTTAAACCAGCGGGCTAAAGCACTCATGCCAATTCCTCCGATACCGAGAAAATAAACGCTATGTATATCTTCCAGCTTCATGCAATCAGTTTGACTATTTCGTCTACTATTTCATTCGCAGCATCGGGTTTAGCCAACGCTTTGATCTTTTTACTTAATTCACTCTTCTGAGCTTCATCATTGAGGAGCCTGATGGCTTCATCAATGAGTCTTTCTCTGGCTTCTGTATCCTTCACCAGGATGGCGGCATCGTTTTCTACCATCGCCTTTGCATTTTTGGTCTGATGATCTTCTGCCACATTGGGTGAAGGCACAAAAATGGTAGGCTTACCGGCTATACTCAGCTCTGATACCGACAGTGCTCCGGCACGGGAGATCACCACATCAGCGGCAGCGTATGCCATATCCATCTCTTTCAGGAATTCAAAAAGCAGCACCTTATCTGCTCCTTCAAAGCCTTTCAGCTTCTCCTGCATTTCGGCATGATAAAATCTGCCACACTGCCAGATCACCTGAACTCCTGCATCAATAAGCTTCTGCAGATTGAGCGTCATACTGTCATTCAGTGTCCTGGCTCCCAGGCTTCCTCCCAGAATCATGAGAGTTGGCTTTCCGGCTTCAAAACCGAAATGCTTCAATGCTTCCGCTTTTTTACCCTCCAGTTCTACAATGTCTTTTCTCACCGGATTGCCGGTAAGTGCTATTTTTTGTGCCGGAAAAAACTTATCCATGTTGGGATAGGCCACACAGATTTTCTGAACTTTCTCGGCCAGCAGTTTATTGGTCAGTCCCGCATAGGAGTTTTGCTCCTGAATGACCGCAGGTACTTTTTTCTTCGTGGCCATTTTAAGCAAGGGACCTGACGCGTACCCTCCTACTCCTACTACCACATCGGGTCTGAAGTCTTTGACGATCTTTTTGCTCTTGCTCAGACTGGAAAGCACCTTGAATGGAAAAGACAGGTTGTCCAGGGTGAGCTTGCGCTGCAAACCGCTGATCCAGAGGCCAATGATCTTATAGCCGGCTTCAGGTACCTTTTGCATTTCCATTTTGCCTTTTGCGCCTACAAAAAGTACTTCTGCACTTTCGTAGCGATCACGAAAGGCATTGGCAATGGCAATGGCCGGATAGATATGACCTCCGGTGCCTCCTCCGCTGATAATGATGCGATATGGTTCTTTTCTGCTTATGACTAAACTGCTTTAGCTGTATTTCTTAATTCTCCGGTTACCGGAGCAAAATCTTCCTGCTCGCCACGACTAACACTCAGCACAATGCCCAGTGACAGTCCTGTGAATATCATGGACGTCCCCCCCATACTAATGAGTGGCAGCGTCTGTCCTGTGACTGGTCCTAAGCCAACAACAACCCCTATATTGACCAGTGCCTGAATGACAATGGCAAAAGTGAGCCCTGCGGACAGAAGCCCTCCAAAGGCCCGGTCGCTGTTTGCGACCACCCGCATACCCCGGTAGAGCAGTACCAGGTACAGAAAGAGCACCAGTAATCCTCCCACAGTACCATACTCTTCGATGATAATGGCATAAACAAAGTCAGAGAAGGCCTCAGGCAGAAAGTTGCGTTGAATGCTTTTACCAGGCCCCAGCCCCAACAAACCTCCGTTAGCCATCGCGATGTTGGCCTGCTCCATCTGGTAAGGCACTTCGGTACCTTCAATAAAGGTTTCAACACGGTTGATCAACGTTCCTCCACGCTCGCCAAACCTGATCGCTATTACTCCGACCAGGAGCCCTACTGCTGCCAGCATTCCCAGGTATTTCACCGGTACACGACCGATGAAAAGGATGAGCATGGCCGTAAGGAAAAGCATAATGGCCGTAGAGAAATTAGTCATGGCGATAAGGCCGCAGATAATTCCGCACCAGGCCAGTATCGGCACAAGGGTTTCTTTTACATCGTCAATTTTCTGTTGCCTCTTGGAAAGCATACCGGCTAAGGCAGCCACCAATGCCATTTTGGCCAGATCTGAGGGCTGAAACTGAATGCCAATGAAAGGCAAAACGATCCAGCGGGATGCATCATTGATGGTAGCACCAAACTTCCACGCATAAAACAGCAAAGGCACTGAGGCTATCAGTGCGTATCTGGCGATTTTGGAATAGTACCTGAAGTCTATTTTATGGGCTATCCACATGACTACCAGCCCCAGCACCACCATAATGGTATGCCGGAAGAGATAGTACTCTGTATTACCTCCCTGGTGTTTGTAGGCCAGGGAGCCCGTAGCACTGTACACTACCAAAATACTGATAACCGACAAACATATCACGACCAGCCAGATGACGGGGTCGCCCTGGATATGTTTATCCGTCCACTCCTTTACTTTCGTCATCATAGGGCTAAAATGGCTTTCTTATATTGCTCTCCTCTGTCTTCGTAGTTATTGAACAAATCGAAGCTTGCACAAGCGGGAGACATTAAAACAGTGTCACCCGGCTCGGCCAGTTCTTTGGCCATTCTTACGGCTCTGATCAGATCGTCCGTAGCTTTAACTACCGGCACGATGTTTTCAAAAGCGGTCCATAATTTCGAATTGTCCTTTCCTAAACAGATCAAGGCCTTGACCTTGTCCTGTACCAGTGCCTCAATGAGGCTGTAATCATTTCCTTTATCTACACCTCCTGCGATCCATACAATGGGCGTATCGAACGCTCCGAGGGCGTAATACACTGAGTCTACATTGGTTGCTTTGGAGTCGTTGATGTATTCTACCTGATCTAATGAGCGTACAAGCTCGAGCCTGTGCGGGGCATTTTTGAAAGTCCCCAGGGCTTTGATCAGGTCATCTCCCTTTACTCCGGCCAGCAGGGCTGCATTACCGGCAGCTGTGGCATTGAGTAAATTGTGAAATCCCTTGATTGAGATACCCGCTCTGGGGGCGGATATCTCAATACTGTCAGGGACACAAAACAACCTATCATTTTGTATAAATGAAATCTCGGCAGCGTCTCTGCTGAGTGTGTAAGGATAAACACTGAGATCGCGTGTGAACTCAGCGATGTTCTTCCCGATGGAAGGGTCATCCATCCAGTAGATGGCATTACCTCCGGGGTGTAGCATTTCGAAAATCCGCATCTTGGATGCGAGATAGTTCTCGAAGTCGTTGTCATAGCGGTCGAGGTGATCGGGGGTCACATTTAACAAGACGGCTATGTCTAGTTTCATTTCGTAAGAGTCATCTAACTGGAAGCTGCTGAGCTCCAGCACGTACCAGTCAAAGTCATTTTCCAGTACCTGTCGGGCAAAGCTTTGTCCTACGTTTCCAGCAAGTCCCACATGGAAACCTCCTTCTTTGAGGAGATGGTAAGTGAGCAGGGCTGTCGTGGTTTTGCCATTGGTACCGGTGATACCTATGAGCTTTGCAGGTGTGTACCTGCCAGCAAATTCGATTTCTGAGATGATGAGATTTCCGTGATTTCTCAGTGCCTTCACCATAGGGGCGGTATCCGGTATGCCAGGACTCTTAATAACCAGATCGCTTTGGAGAATTCTCTTTTCCGAATGTTTGCCCTCTTCAAATTCGATTCCGGCACTTTCCAGATCGGCCTTATAAGCGGCCTTTATCTTGCCAAAATCAGACACAAAGACTTCATACCCCTTTGCTTTTCCCAGCAAGGCAGCACCAATTCCGCTTTCGCCTCCTCCCAGTATGGTGAGTGTCTTTGTCATTTGTTGAGTTGTACTATATATTCTCTTCCCGGCTACCTCAGCTTCAGGGTGGCCAGTGTTAAAATCGCTAACAGTATTCCCACGATCCAGAACCGGGTTACGATCTTGGCTTCAGGGATTTCCATTTTTTGATAATGGTGATGGAGTGGGGACATTTTAAATATCCTTCTGCCTTCACCGTATTTTTTGCGGGTGTACTTGAAATAGCTCACCTGCAGGATCACCGACATGTTTTCAATGAGAAAAATGCCGCACATCAATGGAATCAAGAGTTCTTTTCTCAGCACGAACGCCAATACGGCAATCACCCCTCCCAAAGAGAGGCTGCCTGTGTCGCCCATGAAGACTTGTGCAGGAAAGGCATTATACCACAGAAACCCAACACAAGCCCCCACGAAGGCAGCACAAAAGATCACCAACTCACCGGAGTTGGGTATGAACATGACATTCAGATAATCTGAGAAGATGGCGTTACCGGAGATGTAGGCGAAAATGGCCAGTGTAAGGCCAATAATCGCTGAGGTTCCGGCAGCAAGTCCATCAATACCATCCGTGATATTCGCCCCATTGGATACAGCCGTGACAATAAAAATCACGATGAGTATGTACAATGCTGCGTTGACCCAATCAATGTCGAATGGTAATATTTTGCTGTAATCAAACTCGTTGTCTTTGACGAAAGGCACCGTAGTGATTGTAGATTTCACGTCTTCAAAAGCAGGCTCTGCCTGAACACCCGAGGCTACCTGCTCAACAGGCACTTCACTAAACTCTCTCACCTTTACATCATCATGAAAGACGAGGATGGCACCGACAAAAAGCCCTATCGCTACCTGACCGACTACTTTGAATCTACCGGCCAGCCCTTCCTTGTTTTTCTTAAAAACCTTGATGTAATCATCCAGAAAGCCTATCAGCCCCAGCCCTATGGTAGTAACCAGGAGAAGGATGATGTAGATGTTGTCCAGCTTGGCAAACAAGAGCGTGGGTACGATGATGGCTGCAATGATGATAAGCCCTCCCATGGTAGGAGTCCCCTTTTTCTCCATCTGACCGGCCAGCCCCAGATCACGAATAGATTCACCTACCTGCTTTTTCTGCAGCATGCGGATGAGATTCTTACCAAAAGTGATGGTAATGAGCAAAGAAATAAGCGTAGCCATACCCGCCCTGAAGGAGATATACTGAAATACACCAGCTCCCGTCAGGTCAAACTTTTCATCGAGATATGTAAACAGATAGTATAACACGCTATTAGTTTTGCTTATGAATGAGGTCCAACATCTCTTTCAAAACCTTTCTGTCATCGAAGGGAAAACGCTCTCCTTCGATCTCCTGGTAGGTTTCATGCCCTTTTCCGGCTACCAGTATGATATCTTTGGGTTCTGCCAGCGAGCTGGCAGTTTTGATGGCTTCTTTTCTGTCAGCCATCACCAGTGTTTTTCTATAGTTTGAAGGACTGACCCCCTTTTGCATGTCCTCAATAATGGCAGCCGGGTCTTCATGTCGCGGATTATCCGAGGTAAGCACCACTTTATCGCTCAGCTCACAGGCAATCCGGGCCATTTCAGGTCGCTTATCTTTGTCACGATTTCCACCACAGCCCACTACCGTAATCACCTTCTCATTACCGGTTCTGAATTTCTTGATCGTCTCCAGTACATTTTCCAGCGCATCCGGTGTATGCGCATAATCCACTATGGCGGTAACTCCTGTACCTGTCAGCACCTGCTCGAACCTTCCGGGGGCCGGGTTGAGATTGGAGAGATGCTGCAACACGATATCTTCGTCTTCGCCCATAATGGATGCCACCGCAAAAACTGCCGTCAGATTATAAGCATTGAAATCGCCTATTAATTTGAACCATACGTCATGGCCATTGACATTCATTTCAAGCCCCTGCAGTGTACTGGACAGGACTTTGGACTTGTAGTCAGCCATGCTCTTTAAAGCATAGCGAAACTTAGTAGCCTTTGTATTCTGCAACATGACCGGACCACGCTTGTCATCTCCATTGGTCAGTGCAAAAGCAGAAGCCGGTAGCTGATCGAAAAAGCCCTTCTTCGCTTTGATGTATTCATCAAAGGTCTTGTGATAGTCCAGGTGGTCGTGTGTGATATTGGTAAAAAAGCCACCTTTGAACGACAATCCTGTAATCCTGTGTTGCACAACAGCATGAGAGCTAACCTCCATAAAGCAATGGGTACAGCCTTTTGAAACCATCTGGTCTAATAGCTGATTGACTTTAATGGCATTGGGTGTGGTATGCGTAGTGGCGATTATCTCGTCATTGATTTTATTTTCTACTGTGGACAGCAGGCCTACATTGTAGCCTAAATCGCGAAAAAGGTCGTAGAGCAAGGTGGCACAGGTAGTTTTTCCATTAGTACCGGTTACCCCTACCAAAGCCAGTTTTTCACTGGGTCTCTTGTAGAAATTAGAAGCCATGATGCCCATAGCTTCTGCAGAGTCTTTGACTTCAACGTAGGCCACTCCCTCCACTAAATCAGCAGGGAGGTCTTCACAAACAATGGCCGCAGCTCCGGCATCGACTGCCTTAGTGATATAATCATGACCATCGACCTGAGCACCACGGATCGCGATAAAAGCACAGCCTGTTTCCACCTCACGCGAGTCGAAAACGAGGGATGCTATATCGGCCTCCATGTTTCCCGAAGTTTGCTTCAGGGAAACTTTGTACAGAATATCCTTCAATAAAGGCATTAGCCCAGCTCGATTGTTATGGTTGTTTTTCCTTTGTCAATTCTTTTACCGGGGCTGACCGACTGCTTTCGCACTCGGCCAGTGCCGGTAATCGAAACTTTTAACCCTTTATTCTCAAGTAAATAAAGTGCATCCCTGAGCGTCATCCCCTGTACATTCGGTACCAGTTCTGACTCGCTGTGATTACGTCTCCACTTGATGGCATTATTGTCCACCCTGGTTCTTACCCATTCCAGATCCTCCCCTTCAGGGTGATTGGAAATTCCCAACTCGTTACACAACTGTCTCAATTCATCATAATATCCAGCGCGAATCATAGGGAATGTTCCCTCTTCCGCGATGGTGGTTGATTCGAACTCCGCATGGATGTCCAAATCCTGCGAATAAATCATATCCGCAATCTCTTTGAATACCGGGGCCGACACCCCTGAAGCATAGCTATTCCAGCCGGTAGGATCATCTATCACTACAATGGCAGAATACATAGGCTTGTCTGCAGGAAAATACCCGGCAAATGAAGTATAGTAGCGCTGAGATCTGTACTGGCCGTTGATCAGCTTTTGTGCCGTACCTGTTTTACCGGCAATAGAATAATGGCTATTCCTGATGTTTTTGGCGGTCCCCCTTTCTACCACACCTTCCAGCATTACCCTGAGTTTCTTAAGTGTGGACTTTGAAGCAATGCGCTTCTGGATGGTTTTAGTCTTAAAGGTTTTTACCGGCTCATTGCCTCTTTGAATACTCTTCACAATAATCGGCTGGATCATGCGACCGTCATTGGCCACAGCATTGTACAGAGCCAGGGTCTGCAATGGTGTTACGGCAGTTTCGTACCCGACAGACATCCAGGGAAGACTCAATCCGCTCCAGCTTTCATCATCTGTATTCTTCACATAAGGAACCCCTTCACCCATCATCTGGAAGTCGAGTAATTTCCCGTAACCCGTTTCTTTTATAGCATCAATAAAGCGCTGAGGGTTATCACCAAAAATGCTGTCAACCAGCATAGAAACCCCTACATTCGAAGATTTCTCGAAAACCTGCTGCACTGAAAGCTTACCATATCCGCCCTTGTAGTAGCCCTCATCCCGCATTTTCTTCTTATGGAATACCTTCACTCCATTACCGGTATCCACACTATCTTCCAGCTTAATATCCCCTTCTTCCAAAAGGGCAATCATGGAAGCGAGCTTAAAAGTTGACCCAGGATCATTGAGACCGGCCACTGCGTAATTCATGGTTTCCGCATAGCCCCCTCCTTTTTGTCTAGTGAGGTTAGAGATGGCCTTAATCTCCCCGGTCTTAACTTCCATTAAGACAACGGAACCGTAGTTGGCCTTGTGCTTTTCAAGCGCTCTGAGCAAAGCGTTCTGAGCAACATCCTGGAGATTGATATCAATGGTTGTATGAATATCGAGACCGTCTTCCGGCTTGATATCTGAAGAGGCATTTACTGGTTTCCAGTTGTTACCGGCCACGCGCTGATACAAACCTTCTCCATCCTGACCGGCCAGGTAGTCATTGAAACTTCTTTCGATACCGACTCCTACGCCTTCATCTTCCTTCATATAGCCTACCGTTCTTCTGGCAAGGCTCCTGAAAGGCATATGGCGCTGGTCTGTTTTTTGAAAAATAACACCGCCCTGCATCTGACCCTTGTTAAAAATCGGCCACTGCTCCATCATCTGTTTTTGCTGATAGTTGATCGTGCGCTTGTTGATCAACATATATTTTCTACCCTGTTTCCGAGCTTTCGAGATGCTCTGCTTGTATTCAAGCCAAGAGCGATCTCGATAAAAGCCGGATATTAGGTGTGAAAGGGAGTCTATATTATTGTCAAAGTCTTCTTTCGACACCAGAGATGGGTCGAAGGCAACTTTATAGAAGGGTAGCGAAGTAGCGAGCAAGTCATTCCCTGAAGCATAAATGCTCCCCCGGGTAGCCTTGATCGTTTTGTAATCAAGCCCGATATCCTCAGCCTTTTGACGCCACAGTTCGCCCTCAACATATTGCACATCGATCATCCGATACACAACTGCCAAAACGAAAACCACCACCGCCAAAAAGGCCAATCTTACACGTAGTAATATCGACTTTTTAATATTCACCCTCTTCCGCTACTATTTTATAAGGTGGTTCTTTACTTTCTTCCAAGCCTAAAGCCTTCACTTTCTTAGCTACCTCTGACTGCTTGCTGCTATACATATAGTCAGCTTCCAGTGTGGTAACATCAGCCCTCAAATCCTCCACCTCTGTTTCCAGCTTATCTATTTTCCTAACCGTCCGCTCTGCATAGTGGGTATTCCACACGTAGACCACCCCAAGCAAAACAGCAAATACAATCTTTGGCAAATACTTTACAGGAAAGCCACTGTCCAGCGTTGAGTCATTTTTAACCCAACGAGACATCCACCCAAACAGGCCGCTGCCCGCTGGTTTTGACTTATCTTCTACCCTGAATTTATTTTCCGCCATTTTCTATTCTCCAGTATTTTGTTAGTTACCCAACAGGCCACTGACCAGCCTTATTATATCCTTTCGGCAACCCGGAGCTTAGCACTCCTGGCCCTGTTATTTGTTTTCAACTCTTCCTCAGAAGCCGTTATCGGCTTTCTGTTAATTGCCCTGAGAGGCTTTAGCTGGTTTCCGAAGAAATCTTTCTCTACCTCTCCGAAGATTTTACCCTTATTGATAAAATTCTTCACCATGCGATCTTCCAGCGAGTGGTAAGACTCCACGACCAGCCTACCCCCCGGCTTCAGTACTTCAACTGCCTGAGTCAGGAAATCTTCCAAAGCCCCCATCTCATCATTCACCTCCATGCGAATTGCCTGGAATACCTGGGCATAGTATTTAAACTCCTTACCTCGTGGCGCCAGAGACTTCAATAGCTCAATAAGATCAGCCGTAGTCTCAAAGGGTCTTGAAAAACGCTCTGACACAATAGCAGCTGCCAAAGTCTTAGCATTTTTAACCTCACCATAGATTCCAAGAATCTTATGTAATGCTCCTTCATCGTACTCATTCACTACTTTTTTAGCAGTAAGTGCAGCATTCTGATCCATACGCATATCCAGACCGGCCTCAGAGCGAGTAGAAAATCCCCTCTCCGGCTCGTCTATCTGATGAGACGAAATACCCAAATCAGCCAGAATACCATCTACCTGCCTGATTCCATGAAGCTTCAAATACCGCTTGAGATACCTGAAGTTTGCCTCTATAAATGTGAAAGAACGTTGTTCTATTTGTTCAGCATTCAGTTTCGCATCAGCATCCTGATCAAAACCAAAAAGTCTGCCTTCAGCACCCAGGTGCTTCAATATTTCACGGGAATGTCCACCTCCACCGAAAGTGACATCTACATAAACACCACTCTCTTTGATTTCCAGTCCACCAATACACTCATGAAGCATGACCGGCACGTGATACTCAGCCATTAGTCGTCAGCCAAAAGTCTTTCTGCCATCTGCGAATATTCATTCGCATCCTGAATGAGATACTCTTCATATCGGTCAGGATTCCAGATCTCAATCCGGTTACCCATTCCTACAAGCACTACCTCCTTCTCAAGCCCGGCAAAAGCCATCATTCTTTTCGGAATATTGACACGCCCGGCACTATCCAATTCAACATCCATATGCCCCCTGAAAAAACTTCGCTGGAACCTACGGTGCTCATCATTGAACTCGCTTAACGACTTCACTCGTGAGTTTATCTTTTTATACTCCAGTGCTGTGTACAGTACCAGACAAGGCTCAAAGCCTCGCCTCAATACAAGCTCGTTTCCATTTACCTCCGGCAACGCAGCCTTTACCTTAGAAGGTAGAGCCAGCCTGCCCTTAGCATCGAGCTTACAATCATATTCACTGGTAAAAAACGACATGTCACACCTGAACTAATACAAAGCTAGAAAATATTCCCCACTTCTTCCCACTACTATCCACATTTTCCCACTTTTCTCTAAAACTATTGATTTAGTAAACCAAAAACAACCCCGGACGAAATATTTGTTAATGCAAGGACCTTCCAGTACTACATCCACAACACACTGACAAACTGGCACTTACACAAAATCACACTTCAGATCACTCAGGTAAAAAAGCAAAATGTGAGAAAGTGGAGGGAAGTGGAACATTTCCCCAAAGGCACCTGAATTGATTACCCGAACTATTGAAAAGAGTACCGGTTAAAGCTCAAAAACCTGCAACGTGTCAAAAAGTGGGATATGATGGAGCAGGCATAAAAAAAGAACGACCTGCCAAAGCAAGTCGTTCTGTATTTTGAATCATCCCCCTACCTTTGAGAGGACAATATGCTTTTCTTAGAGGGCTCTGATGATCACCCTACCGGCCGTACCGGTAACTCTCGGAGTTCCGCGGATACTGTTGATGAACCTGTACGGACTTACGCCTTTTCTGATCATATAATTTCTGATGATCACCACTCGTTTTCTGGCCAGCTCAAAATTTTCCTGTGAAGAAAGGCCTCTGTCGCCATAGCCATTCAGCTCAACTTTGAAGGATTCATCTCCAAGCATCATCTCTGCCAGTTGATCCAGTGCAGCTCGTTGCTCTGGTCTGATGACATCACTACCAGGGTTGAAGGCCACAAACTCCAGTGGCAGTCTGTAAATATCATTCGGATCGACTTCCGGAGCCCTTCCAGGTCTCACCAGCGGATCAGTGGTCACAGGCGTGGTAACTGTTGTATCGCCTTTCACCGGCTCTTCAGTTTTGACAGGCTCTTCCGGTTCTTTCGGAGCATCAGGATCTACCTTACAACCACTAAACTGACCAGCCTCATTTGGACACTTATCTTCGGCATCGGGCACACCGTCACCATCAGTATCCACTACTTCAGGACAACCTCCGTCAGCACCTGCCTGTCCGGGACATTTATCATCCTTATCCGGTATTCCGTCTCCATCCTGATCAGGACAACCATTGACAGTTCCTGCCACATCCGGACATTCATCCTCAAGATCCATCACTCCGTCTCCGTCACGATCAGGATACGGACAACCATCATTATCTTTAGGTCCAAAATCAAGAGGACAACCATCTTTATGGTCTGGTGTTCCGTCACCGTCTGAGTCGGCTTTCTTTTTAAGTGAGAAGCTTGCACCTATTGAAAACTCACGGTAGCTCACAGAACTATTGATTCTATAGGCAGCAGAAGCGGTCATTTTAAAGCGATCGTTGACCCGGAAATCAAACCCTAACATGGGTGAACCAACCAGGTCAGTCCCTTTTTCTTCCGGCAAGGCAGTATCGTTGAAAGAAATCACCCCGAGCCCCAAACCAATGAAGGGGGCAAACTTTGCGTCTTCAGACAAAAGGCTGCCATTTGCAAACTTGTACTTTCCTATCAGCTGGCCACCAAAGAGGTTTGCCCTGCTTCGTTCTCCTTCTGAATCATAAACTTTACCCACTGAGAAAGACAAGGCCAGATTAAACGAGCTCGTCAAATACCTTTCAATTCCAAAACTGACTCCCGGCCCTTCTGTGCTCACTGCACCATTAAGCGGGATTCTTAGTACAGATCCGTACTGATTATTATTGTAAGCAATGCTTAACCAGTTCTTGTCATCATTTGTTTGTGCACTGAGATTGAAATAAAAAATACATGCAATCAGAGTTAATAAGTACTTCTTCATCAGTAGGGAAATTGAAAAAGGGTCCAGAGCCTATGGCAATATAATGGGTTTTGTCTTGAACGGGTAGTTTTTAATGCGAAGAAAATCTATCTGTCCCCACAAGGTCTCATCCATTTGTCATTTTTCATCTTCATTTTTTCGTATTTACCCCCTGCTCACCATAAACAGACATAAATTGCCCGGTATACTCCCCCAGTTCAGGAGGGGGTGACAAATCAATCCCGGTCGACTGCCCCTGGGGCATGGCCATAAACGTCTTTACCCCCTGCTTCGCCTCACTTTTGATCAGCCAGTGGTCAGGGGCTGCTTCAAAAACCTCATTTATTTTGCGCACGATACCAACAGGCACGGCTCTCCGGTTCAGTTCATCTATAAGCTCTTCAGCCCTATGCTGTCTAATCACTTCAGATAACTCCCGATTTAAATATGTACGATTCGCCACCCGGGCAGAGTTATGCTTAAACTCTGCCGCCTGATGGAGACGGACACCTAATACCTCATTTAAAAGCTCAAACTGACGATCATTCCCGACAGCCAGAATGATGCGTTTGTTATCGGCCGTTTCGAATACATCACCATAAGGAGCAATATTGGGATGTTCATTACCACTTCTCACAGGTACCTTACCACCCACCAGCCAGTTAGCTCCCTGATTGGCAAGTGAACTTACTGCTGCATCAATCAACGAAACAGGCACATAATCTCCCCTGCCGGAACTAAGCCGGTTAATAAGCGCTATCAAAATTCCTTGCTTCAGGTGATGAGCGGCCAGCACATCAACCAGTGCTACCGGCATTTTCAGAGGACCTCCGTCTTTCTCCCCGTTGATACTCATAAATCCTGATTCTGCCTGAATAACCGCATCATAACCAACACGGTCATCGTCAACACCAAAGCCTGTAATATGACCATAGATGAGGCGCGGATTGAGAGCTGAAAGAGTTTCATAATCCACCTTAAGCTTTTGTGAGTCTCCGGGTTTATAGCTTGCAATGAGAATATCCGCCCCGGCTATCAATCTGTGAAGTGCCTCAAGGCTCTCATCCTGCCTCAAGTCCAGCAGTACAGACTTCTTTCCCCAGTTGACGGAGGAAAAGTAAGAAGAGACACTTCCTGTTCTTTTTTCACCTTTAAACAGCCAGGAACGGGTGACATCACCCTGAGTACCGGGGTTTTCGATCTTGATGACCTCTGCCCCGAGCTCTGCAAAAAACTGCCCTACTGAAGGTCCTGCCAGCACGGAGGCCAGCTCAACCACTTTAAGATTCCCGAACATTGTTCTCTTTAATTACTTCCTGACCAAAACTAAAGATTTCAGGAGCGATATTCTCTGACATATTGAAACAATAAACATTTCCTGAATACCGTACTTTTGATATACTTTTGTGACTATGGCAAAAATCACCAGGAGTCTTGTTTTCTTATTTATGAGCCTTGGGCTTTTCTCTTGCGGTTCGGATGATTCGGGCGAAGAAGAAACGAGTGATCTGATTTTGTATAAAATCGACTACACTACACAGGCTTTTGAGGGAGGAATCAGCTTTTCCCCCAGAAGAATTGCCGGTGGATTTAATACTCAAATCCCACTTGAGATCGATAAGGAACCGGCCACCATGGACACCGATGGCTCTGTCGTCCTCATCTACGAACCGACCCTCGATCAGGTTTTTCAAGGGGCCTTATCGCTGGAGGGAGAAGCGAATATTTTCTTCCCCAGCTTCATAGAACCGGGTGACTTTCTGGAACTGAACACTCCTGTTGCCTTCCCATCAGGCACCCAGGTTCAATCAATTGACGGTGACCACTCACAAGCCCCTATTGCCGACATATGGAGTGCCATCTCTCGCCTGGGACTTACCGAGTTTCTGCTGAATAACGACACACAGATCGGGCTTTTTCTATATCAGCCAAGCGAAGATCCTGGTTTTTCTGAGAACTGGGACTGGATACTGATGCTCTACAACCCATAGTCGTCAACCCTTGTAGGTTCCTGATTTACTGCACTTTAAAAAAGCCGGTCACAGTTAAGGTTAATTCCCTAACTTAGTTGTCACTCTTTTGAAAACCGTAAACTATCTACTATGAAGACTTCTGTCAAGGTATTATACGCCCTGGCCTTTATCACTATTATCTCGTCTTGTGCGAGTACAGAAGGCACTACAAATCAACCCAAAGATTTTTCAAGTTATACCGACCTGGCGGCTGCCCTGCGTAGTATTGGTGGCTTGCAGGTGAGCGGAACGGGAGACAACATTATTGTGACCCTCAGAGGTATGAGCACCATTAAGCTCAATACCCAGCCCCTCTATGTAGTGAATAACATACCGGTAGGTAACGCTTACTCTGATGCCAACTCTATGGTCAATCCGAGTGAGATCACCTCCATCAGAGTATTGAGGGGAGCTTCAGCCACCACCATCTATGGAGAAGACGGTAACGCTGGTGTAATTGTGATAAAAACAAAGGTATCCACCAACTGACAAAAAGCTCTGGCCAATCGGCACGAACTGAATTGGTTTTTACTAAAAACCAGTTCATTCAAGCTAACGCAGCCCGGCTTACCGCTATTGCTTAAAAGCCTGATTTACATTAACTTTAATTACAGAACCGAGTTGAAAAGAATATGAAAGCCTACCTGAAAACCACCCTTATTTTTGCCGCTCTTTGCCTGGTTGCCAGCTGCGCCAGCACTGACGATTATAATAAAAAGGTTAAAGACTTTTCTCAATATTCAAATCTGGCAGAGGCGATCAGGAGTGTAGGAGGTGTTCAGGTAACAGGAGGCAACACTATGGCTGGTGTAAATCAGGCTGTGATTACCCTGAGAGGTCAGTCAAGTCTTTTTCTGGATACGCAACCTCTCTATGTGGTAGATAATGTACCTATCGGCAACAACTACAATGTGGCCAATAACCTGGTGCACCCTACCAACATTGTCTCGATCAGAATTATTCGCGGTACAACCGGCAGCGCCATCTATGGTGAGGATGCCAACAGTGGTGTAATTATCATCAGAACCAAAGATTATCAGGCTAAAAAAGGAGGACCTACCGGGTAATCCTCAGGCAATCTATCTGGTTCTTTCGATTGTGTAAGTCACCAATTCCCCGAGAGATGTCCGGTAGTCAGAAGCGGGAAAAAGCTGTAGCAATTCCTGAGCCTTGTTGAAGTAAGACTGCATCACCCCTTTGGCATACTCTATACCACCGGAGGATTTCACAAAATCTATCACCTCTCTTACTTTGCCTGGCTGATCACTCTTGTTCTTGATCAGTCTGATAATATGCCTGCGTTTGCTGCTGTCGGCTTTTTGAAGGGCATAAATCAGGGGCAATGTCATCTTCTTCTCCTTAATGTCTATGCCCAGCGGCTTCCCGATCTCTTCCACCCCGTAATCGAACAGGTCGTCTTTGATCTGGAAAGCCATTCCTACATTAAGGCCAAACTCCTTCATCCTGTTGATATCATCCTCTGTAGCACCTGAAGCCGCGGCTCCTACGGCACAGCAAGAAGCAATGAGGGAGGCGGTTTTCTGTCTTATCACTTCATAATACACCTCTTCGGTAATGTCCAGATTTCTGGCCTTGGCCATCTGCAGCAACTCGCCCTCACTCATTTCGCGCACAGCTTCTGAAACGATTTTAAGCAGGTCAAAGTCACCATTATCCACTGACAGGAGTAGCCCTCTTGACAAGAGAAAGTCACCCACTAAAACAGCAATTTTATTCTTCCAGAGGGCATTGATAGAGAAGAAGTTTCTGCGGTAGTTTGAATCATCCACCACATCATCGTGCACAAGTGAGGCTGTGTGCAAAAGCTCGATCAGAGAAGCTCCGCGATAGGTCCTTTCGGAAATGGTACCGACCACTCCGGCAGAAAGAAAGACAAACATGGGTCTCATCTGCTTGCCCTTCCGTTTGACGATATAATCCATGATCTTATCCAGTAAAAAGACCTTGCTTTTCATGAATGACCTGAACTTAATCTCAAACTCACCCATTTCAGTATTGATGGGTGCCTGTATATCTTTGAGTCGAAGTGGCATTAGTTAATAAGGAGGTACAATAATAACAGGTAAAGCCCCAAGGACAAAGGTTATCAATTCTTATTTAGAAAAGGGAATCGGGCCTTTCAGATCTGCGACTGCCCCACTCAAATCAGAGATTTCGGGAGCGCAAACGAATCATCAACTCAAAGCCGACATAGGAATGCACTTTTGCTCCTTTCACTTCTTCGCTGAGCCAGTTATAGGTCATTTTAAAAGTGGTATTTACGCTACTCGCTGCCCAGCCCACTCTAAACCGCTGCACACTCGTATAAATATCTTCTGTATGGGGACTATTGTCGTTCCAAAGGCTGCCCTGAATAGTCACATTATGTCCCACCCATTGAGCTCCGTAGCCAAGAAAGAAATAAGCATGTCGGTCAAACCCGTTCCTTCTCCGGCCAATGATCGCATTTTTAAATGCAGACTCATCGAGCGACTGCAGCTTACCAAAACGAATATCAGCCTGCTGCATGGCATTGATAAAGCCCGTACCAAGCATAGCACTTGAGGTGGCAATAAGATCTATGCTGTTTTTGAGGAGAGGGAACTGGTAGCTATAGCTCCCCTTCAGGTTAAAGACCAGTTCGTTTCTTATCTGATAGCCCCAGCCCTGAGGTTCCGGGAAACCAAAATTTCGATGATACCATGTCTGGAATCCATCAGCACCGGAGATATCTCCTATTACTCCCAGCTCAGCTCCGTAAGAAAGCAGTTGATTAGGTTTCGGAAAATCAGAAACCGTCAGCCCTGTATATAACCAACCAGCATAGGGCCTGTCAAAATCGGCTATATCCGTAAGTGTCAGATCTTTTGGTGTATAAAATTTCTGAGAGAGTTCAATCTCAATAATCCGCTTGGTTTCTTCTTTATGTCTGATTCCCAGAAAAGTACTTTTCTCCGGTACAAACCGAAAATGAATCAGTGCACCATTGGAGTAATACCGGTCGGTATTCTGTAGCAGATATACATCATTCTCGGTGGTAATAGACAGTTCCTGACGGTAGTAATCGGACTGAGCGATTAACCCCGAAACAGTAATACAGGAAATGACGCAGCAAAAAAAGAATCTCCTGAACATAGCAGATTGATGACGGCCGTAAAAGTCTTAATAATTTATAATTTTACCCACGTTTCCCAGAAAAAATGCCAGATAACGAAAGTCGATTAAGTAGCCTGCTAGACAAAAGGTCTGCCAACAACAGCTACCGGACTTTGGCAGTAAGCTCCTCCGACCTGATTGACTTCTCCTCTAATGACTACCTGGGACTGGCTCGGTCTGAAGAACTAAAATCGAAGATACTCAAGGCTTACACTGAGTCAGCATCTGTGAAAAACGGCTCTACCGGTTCAAGATTACTGACAGGCACCTCACCCGCACTTGAAAGCACTGAAGCACAACTGTCAGGCCTTTTTCAATCAGAGGCCGGGCTTTTTTTCAACTCAGGCTATATGGCCAACCTGGCCTTTTTCTCTGCCGTGCCTCAGAAGGGAGATACGGTACTCTATGATGAATTGTCACATGCCTGTATCAAAGATGGTTGCCGACTGAGCCTGGCACAAAAATTTCCCTTCCGGCACAATGACCTTGACCAGTTAGAGCAAAAACTGAAAAGAGCCTCCGGTGATATCTACATCTGCTGTGAGTCTGTGTATTCTATGGATGGAGACTTTGCCCCGCTTTCTGACCTGGCCAGCCTGGCAGAACAATACGGAGCCAGGCTGATCGTAGATGAGGCGCATAGCACCGGAGTATTCGGAGAACGGGGTTCCGGCCTGGTAAATGCTCTCGGCCTGAGAAGCAAGGTCTATGCCGTTATATACACTTTCGGCAAAGCCATGGGGGTTCATGGAGGATTTATATCAGGCAGCAAAACCCTGAGAGAATTCCTGATTAATTTTGCCCGTCCGTTTATCTATACAACAGCTCCCAGTGATTTTGAGTGTCTGGCAGTATCTGAGGCATTCAGGTACCTTGAGCAAAACAACAATTTGCAACAGGAGCTGAGGAACAGGATTACGCTTTTTCAAAGGCTCGCTTCAGGCAAGCTCCCGCTCGTACACAGCAACAGTAGTATTCAGGCCATGCTTGTGCCAGGTAACGACCATGTAAAACAGCTCAGCAAGACATTGCGCCAGCAAGGTTTTGACGTGCGTCCAATCCTGTCCCCAACAGTAAAAGAGTCTGAAGAGAGGCTTCGCATTTGCCTCCATACCTACAATGAGGAGGGAGAAATCAGCTCGTTGATAAATACCCTGATAACTTATCTTTCATAACATGATCTTAGCTGCTCAAAACAATTTTTCATCTATCTTTGAGGTTACGAATTTTGGATGAAGCCACTCGAGCAAGACTACGTAAAGAAGAAGTATGATCAGGTATTACCTGGTGGCATAGACGAATGGCCGGTTGTGGCACTCAGCAGAAATCGGGAGAAATTCGTGAAAGAGGTGGCCAAAGAGAGCATCGCCCGCATCAAATCGATCACCTCCACCCGCAGTGCCCTCATAGAAGAAATTGAAACCACACTCTTCAGGGAAAAACTAAGGATTAAGCGCAATCCCTGGGCGGTAGATCCAGAAGATGAGTCCGACTTCCTGGCCTCCGTAAAATCGAGGTTACTGGAGATCTCCAATAATGACGACAAAGAAGAGATTGATGAAACGCTCGAGTCTATTCTCGAAGAGATCATCTTCCGGTATTCGGATGAAATAGCGGGTAACTTCAAAAAGTCCCGATATCGCTTTGCGCGGTCCTTCGTTACTTTTGGCTTTGCGCGCCTGCTCAATGCTTCAAGAGCACGAGGCTTTTGGTCTATCTTCAGTACGCAATACACACTTCAGGATAAAATCAATATTACCGGAGAGGTAGAGCATCTGAGAAGCCTCACCAGAAAAGGTACCATCGTTATGGTGCCTACACACTTCAGTAACCTGGACTCCATACTCATTGGCTGGGTAATCAACGCCATGGGCCTGCCGGCCTTTATATATGGCGCTGGGCTGAACCTCTTTAACATCAAAATCATAGCTTATTTCCTGAATAGCCTGGGAGCTTACCGGGTAGACCGCAGGAAGAAGAACCTACTTTACCTGGAAACACTCAAGGCCTATTCCAGCCTGGCCATTCAGCGGGGCTGCCACAGTTTGTTCTTTCCCGGAGGCACACGTTCCCGATCGGGAAAGATCGAGAAAAGGCTTAAGCTGGGACTATTGAGTACTGCGATTGAAGCGCAGCGAGTCAACTATCAGAAAGGTAAGCGAGATGGTTTAGAGAAGATCTTCATTGTGCCGGTAACACTGAATTATAACTTTGTGCTGGAGGCTCCCGGTTTGATTAAACAATATCTCAGACTCAAGGGACAGGAGCGCTACTATGTAGAGAATGATGAGTATTCTACCTCCTATAAAATCTCAGCCTTCCTGCTCAAATTCTTTACCAAGGGATCTGACATTTCTGTTTCTATAGGTAAGGGCATGGACGTGTTGGGTAACTATGTAGACGATAATGGCAAAAGCTATGATAAACATGGCCGTAACATCGATACACAGGAGTACTTTACCCAGGACGGCAGAATTATTTCGCATAATCAGCAACGTGAGGATGAGTATACCCGCATGCTCAGTCAACGCATTGTTGAAGAGTATCACAGAATCAATAAAGTTTTTGCCAGTCACCTGGTAGCCTTTACTGCCTTTCAGATTTTCAGGCAACGTTATGCCAAGCTGGACCTTTACAACCTCTTAAGGTTACCGGAAGAAGAACAGGTGATAGACTATGGCGAATTCAAGGACTCTTTTGAAAAAGTGCTGAAGAAAGTACACAGCATGTACAATGAGGGCAAAGTGAACGTTTCCCCTCATCTGATGGGTGATCCGGACAAAATCATTGACCATGGCCTGAAAAACGTGGGCATGTATCACGCCAAGCGCCCATTGATTAAGAACAAGAACGGTGATATCATTACTCAGGATCTCAACCTCTTGTTTTACTACCATAACAGACTGGAAGGTTATAACTTAGAGCAATATGTCTAAGCAGTCAGTAGGTGTCATAGGAGCCGGCAGTTTCGGCACAGCGGTAGCCAACATTTTGGCAAGGAACTCTGATGTGCTTCTTTACGCCAGAAATCCTGACACGGCCAAGACGATTGAATCTTCCAGGACATCGGCAGGACAAAATATTGCGGACAATATACAACTCACCAGCAGCCTTGAAGAGATAGCCAACAGGTGTAATACCATTTTCCCCATCGTGCCTTCAGCCAATTTCAGGGAAATGATGAAGCAGTTATCTCCTTATCTGCACCCCTACCACATGCTAATCCATGGCACCAAGGGCCTCGATCTGACCCTTCCGGAAAGAAAACCTGCGGATTTTAAAATTTCGAGGGACCACATCAAAACCATGAGCGAGGTAATACGCGAAGAGAGCGTGGTGGTAAGAGTGGGATGTATGGCAGGGCCAAACCTGGCAGTCGAGCTCTCGAAAGGCCACCCCGCAGCAACCGTTATTGCCTCTCCTTTTACCGAAGTGGTCAATGAAGGCAAGAAACTGCTCCGTTCTGAGAATTTCCAGGTATACGGCAACAAAGACCTGACGGGAGTAGAACTTTGCGGTATTCTGAAAAACATTATTGCCATTGCTTCCGGGATTTTGACAGGGCTGGGGTTTGGTGAAAATGCCAAAGGTTTGCTCGTAAGCCGTGGTCTGGTAGAAATGATCTACCTGGGGCAGGCACTGGGTGGTGATATCTCCTCCTTTATTGGCCTGGCAGGAATTGGCGATCTGGTGGCTACAGCTTCCAGTGAAACGAGTCGTAATTTCACCTGTGGCTTTAAGCTGGCAGAGGGCAAAAGCCTGGATCAGGTAGCTACCGAGATGGATGAAACCGCAGAAGGAATCAACACCATTCGCATTGTAAAACAGCTGGCAGACAGCCAGCGGATCAAGCCTTTGATCACAGAGACACTCCACAAAATACTTTTCCAGAATATGTCACCCTCAGAAGGCGTTACATATTTAATGAGGTATCCCGGTAATATAGACATCGATTTCTTGTAAATCAGCGGGCATATCTCTTACTTATTTACAGTACCAACTATTTGATTTATCAAGCGGAGTCTGCTCCATATTGCCTTTTGCCTGGCCCTGGTTTGTCTTTGCCCGAAATTATTCGCGCAAAAGCCAAAGATTCAATACGATACGCTCCGGATTGAAAAACACACCTCCCTTATTCTCAAAGATGTGACCTTGCGCTTTGACAAGGATACTGTATTGATTCTGCCGGATACAGTCTTTTATAAAGTCAAATCCAATTTTTACAGCCGCCTGAAAGATCGCTGGTACCAGAGAAAGTTTACCAAGCAGTTATTCGACTTCCTCTTCTCTCTTCCTTCAGACGATTTCAAGCTGGACACCACACAGTTTGTAAAAAGTGAAAACCCCTTTCTTGACTATCAGGGCAAGACCATTGGCAGTATCAACCTTGTGAAGCTGGAGGCCCTGGGCACCCGCATGGATGACCTGAACAAACGTCCCGAATCCGTAGTACAAAAGCTCGGAAACACGGTCAATTTTAAAACCCGCGACCGGGTGATAAGAAATAACCTGCTCTTTGAGCCGGGAGACACAGTAAATGCTGCCATACTGGCCGATAATGAGCGGATTCTCAGAGAGCTCCCCTATATACGCGACTCAAGGATCAGCATCATCCCCCGACCTGACAACCCTGATGTTGTAGACCTGGAAATTCTTACGAAAGACGTAGTTTCCCTCTCCTTCGACCTTGAAGCTCGTGACTTTGACTCAGGGGTGCTCCGTATAGATCACAGAAATATCTTCGGCTCCGGACATGAGCTGGACAACCGGTTTGCTGTCGATAACGGAGCAGAGCAAAAATTCAGCTACGAACTACGATATCGCGTACCCAATATCAAACGCACTTTTACAGCACTGGACATCCGATACGCTGATACGGAAAACCTCGACATCACCAGCCTTCAGATAAAACGAGACTTTGTGTCTCCGGCTATTAAATATGCCGGGGGGATTGAATGGAGCCAGCAAACTCTCAGAGAACGGAGGCTGGAGAATATCATTTCAGACCTGGATTTCGATGAAGTTTTTGTCACACAACAATTTGATTATCAGGATGCCTGGCTGGCACGCGCTTTTCCACTGAGAATAAAAGACCCGGTATTAAGAGACCGAACCAGGCTCATCATCTCGGGCCGCGTATCCAATATTGATTTCCTGAGAAGGCCGGAGGTGCTCAAAGACCAGAATCAACGATTTCACAATCGGTTTCAGGTCATTGGAGGGATTGGTTTTTCTCAAAGGCGCTACTTCAAAGACAAATTGATTTTCGGATACGGACGTACAGAGGACATCCCCTATGGTATGTCTGCTGAACTTCTGGCCGGGCACGAATGGGGAGAGTTCTACGACCGTATCTACATGGGTGCCCGTATTAGCCGGGGCGGCTATCTGGGTCTGGTGGGGTATTTCTTCACAGGTCTGACTGTTGAAGGCTTTAAATACAATGGAAAAACCGAACAGGGTGTTTTCCGAACGGATTTTCGATACATCAGCAACCTGATAGACCTGAACCAATGGAAATTTCGTCAGTTTATCACCTTCAATTACACCAGGGGCTTCAATCGCTTTGATAGTGAGTTTATAGACATTCGCAGCCGCAATGGTATTCGGGGGCTTGACAGCCATACACTCAGAGGCACACAGCGACTGCTTCTCAATATTGAAACTGTGTCTTTCACACCCCTGCAACTTCTGGATTTTCGACTCGCCATATTCGGCTTTGCAGACATTGGTAAAATCAACGATGGCCAACGGGACATTTTCCGTGAAAAAAGCCAGACAGGCTTCGGTATCGGCTTCAGAATCCGAAACGACAACCTGACTTTCAATGCAGTGGAAATCAGGCTGGCTTATTATCCAAATGTACCTATCGGCATCGATGCCGTAGACCTTGACCTATCCGGCAACTCGGGGTTCCGGTTCAATGATTTCTTTATATCCCAGCCACAAGTGGGTTCCTTCAACTAACGCTTATACTGGTCAAGCGCTTCCAGGCGTTGAATCAACGGAGGATGCGAGTAGTTCATAAAAACATACCATGGATGGGGACTCAGGTTACTCAGGCTGGTCACCGAAAGCTTTTTCAGGGCTTCCTGCAATGGTTCAGGAGCATAGGTTTGTGCAGCATAGGCATCTGCCTCGAACTCATTCTTCCTGCTCAGCACATTCATACCCAGCCCGGTTAGTCTTGAGATAGGTGAAAACAGCAGGGCAAAAGCGATGAGGTTTAAATGTACCGCCAGTGTTTCCCCACCAAGGGCCAATGACAAATCTGCATTGAGTATCAGCAAGGATAAAACATAGAGCATAGCCGTCATTTGAATAACCGACAGTACCAGGCTTAACACGATATGTTTTTTCTTAAAGTGCCCCACCTCATGTGCCAGTACAGCTACAAGCTCTTCTTCCGATTGCTTTTCTATTAAGGTATCATACAGTACCACCTTTTTCTTTTTCCCGAGGCCGGAAAAAAATGCATTTGCCTTGGTAGACCTCTTCGAACCATCTATCACAAAGATATTGTCCAAAGGGAAGGATACGCCTTTGGCATACTGCTCAATCTTCTCCTTCAAAACGCCATCGACCAGAGGAGTAAGCTTGTTGAAAAGCGGTAGTATCAGCGATGTATAGAACAGATTCATTATCAAAGTGAAACTTACGATCACTCCCAGAGCATAGAGCCAGAAGTCGGTGCCCAGCTCCTGAATCAACCAAAGAATCAGGTAGCCTATAATACCACCAATGACCCCTGCTAAAACATAGCCTTTCAGCTTGTCTAATATAAAAGTACCGGGAGTGGTCTTGTTAAACCCGAATTTCTCTTCGATCACAAAAACCGAGTATAACTGAAAAGGAATATTGATGATATCTGACAGAACAAACAGAGTACCGAAAAAGACCAGAGAAAGTAGTATCTCATTTTCAAAATAGGGTCTTAATAGCTCATCCAGGTAGCCAAAGCCTCCCAGACCAAGCAACAGAAGTGACACAGCCAGACTGAAGGCAGAGGTCAGAAAAGAAAAGCGGGCCTGCGTTTTATGATAGCGCTGCGATTTCTCGTATTCATCTTTTTCGTACAGATTACTCAGTCTGTCAGGCAAGGCTACTTTTGAATGCCTGAGATTGAGCCAGTCGAGCGACTGATCCAGTAAATAATCGAATACGATGATACCAATGATCAGGTATAACAAAGAGGAGGCCTCCATGGAATGACCTAGTTTTTAGGGCATGGAATCTTCCACTGATCTCTCGGTACGCGCTGTGGCTTCTTAAAGTTGAGGTAGTAGGAGATAGAAAACTCATGTGCCCCTCCGGACGCTACGCCCAGTTCTGAAAGCGTATAGTCGTAACTATATCCAATATTGAAGTCATTGGTAGTAACGCCTATTGAAAAGATCAGTGCTTCGTTTTGAGGAAAGACCTGAGGGTCACCCACCGCATTGTTAGAAGTGAATTTCTTTAAGGGATAACCTCTGTACCAGACTCCCAGGTTTACAGGTTCCAGGTGTAGGTAGGCTCCTACATCCAGAATATCGAAGGGCCCCTGACTCTTGTACTGAAATACCGGAGTGATACTTCTCTCGGCATAAGTGTAGGTCAGGTCTTTTCTCAACGGCCCTTTGCCAATTGTGATTTTATACCCTCCATGAATAGAGACTCTCATAGGCAGATTGCTGGGCTCATCAGACAATTCGAGAATTGACTGGTCAGGTTCGTTGATGTGATGGGCAGCAATACCCAGAAACAGATTTCTTGAATAAAAGATACCCCCGGCCGCAATATCGATAAAGCTGGCATTGAGGTTCGCATTGGCTCCAACAGCCGGGTCACCGGGTAGCGTAGGATCAAAACCATTTACGGGATCGATCTGACTGGCAAAAACCAGATTATTAAAATTTGCATCTCTGGTCGTGTAGCCGATATTAAAGCCAGGGCGAAAAACCAGGTTATCAGATAGCTTAAGCTGATAAGCATAGCTTAAACCAATAGAGGTAGACTGTAGTCCCTGTGTTCCTTCTCTGTCGGTCGTTACAATCAAACCGATGCCGCTATTGACATTGGGCAGGTAATGATCGGCATAAAACGAGAACGTAACAAAGTTGGCCGCAGGGTTCAATGAAGGCCATTGATTTCTGTAATTCACTCCAAAACGAGTATATTCTGAAGCTCCTGTAAAGGCCGGGTTGATATAAAGTGGCGCTGCATAGAATTGAGAGAATTGCGGGTCTTGAGCGACTCCTTCTTTTGCAAACAAGCCACATACGGCAATCAGTACCAGTAAAATTCTACGCATGTACACTTTTAACAGTTTAACGTTATAACACCCCTGCTCTATTGTCATGAAGAAAGTTAATTTTTTTCATGCTATGTTCGTGACAATGTCGTTCTAACATTGAATAAATCCGCTATCTTAGGGCAGGTTTAACGAAGCGTTGAATATACTAAAAACTCTAGTAACCACGTAAATAGGGTAAAGATTTTGCTTCGGTGTTATACATATATGAAAAGATAAAGCGTGGTAGGAAAAACTCGAATCTTAACCTTTTTGGCAGGCTTTTGCTTCTGCCTTTCCCTTCAAGGACAGAACTTCACCAGACATAACTGGTACTTTACTAACAACGATCAGGCACTGATCTTTGGTAAGGAACCTGACGCTATGTCGTTTTTTGACCAGGGCAAAGTGGCTCAGGCCAATTCAGGTGAGAAACTAACAGCTACCGATCCCACCTCCGGTGACCTGCTGTTCTACTCTGACGGTATTAATATTTATGATGCCACTCACCAGATCATGGTGAACGGAGACGGTATCTCAACCGATCCGGCTGCTGTTCAAGGTATGTCAGTAAGCCCCGTACCCGGTATTGGCAATGAATCATTGTACTATCTGATACACAGAGACAATACCGGTACCATCTTGTATACAGTAGTAGATATGTCACTACAGGGAAACCGTGCTGACGGGCTTCCTGTGGGTGAAGTAAGGCCTGCTCAAAAGAATGTACCGGCCGGCATCAATAGCCGGGGAGATGGCATGCTAACCCTCGCATCAAGCGATATGACGGAATTTTGGCTGGTAACGCAAAACAGCGGGGATGGCAATTTTGAAATCCACGAAGTACCGGCTTTTGCTCCGGGAGGGTCTGTTTTTAATACCATTGGTCTGCTGGACCTGACTGTAGAGATTACGGCCTCACACCTTGCCTATCATCCTCCAACTGCAAAAATAGCGATCGTTCCATCCAATGATGTCAATATCCAGATTGTGGACTTCAACGAAGGAACTCCGGAACTTGTATTTAATAGTGCCGTGGCAAATTCCTTCGTACCCAACCAGATATTTGGAGGCTCGGCAGGCTGGTCATTTGATGGTCAGAAACTGTTCTTCAGCAGAAATACAGCCACAGACGGAAATCTGTACAGAATAGATCTTATGGATCCACTTGCCTCTGTGGAGCCTGTTTTCAACACACCATTGGGAGAAAGCCTCAGCTTACTGCTGGCCCCCGACAGTACTGTCTATCATATATACAGCGAGACCCAGGGCGGAGACCGTATTCTGGGACGGATCAATGAACCTGACAGTGCCTTAGTGGATCTGGATTATGAAAGCGATGTGTTCATGGGTCAGACTCTTGGCTCCAATTACTTTTCGCAGTTTACTCCGGACAGAAACATTATGCCCCAGGTGGTTATCTCCTTTCAGGGAACGGAGATTTGTCCTGAAAACCCGATACAGTTCTTTTCACAGTTCACTCCTCCTACCGCTGAGCCTACCAGCTATAACTGGGATTTTCAGCCGGTTGGTATGACCTCGAATCTGCGGGCACCCATTATGACCTTTACGGAAGCCGGTATGCTTACGGTCACGCTGAATGTAGAAATCAACGGCAGGAATATTCCTTCCAACACACTGATCACCGAGGTGATAGACAGTGACCTGCAGGTATCTCTGAGCGACACCACTATTTGTGAAGGAGAAACCCTTGAACTGGATGCCGACCCTGCTTCAGGTGGTGGGATGCCCATGGGCGGACCTTTCACCTACCTTTGGAGTACGGGAGAAAGCACAGCACAAATCAATGTAACGGAAGCTGGCAATTACTGGGTAGTCGTTACCCCTACCACGGGTTGTCCCGTGTATGCTACGGCCGCAGTGGAAGTTTACGGAGATCCAAACCCCATTGCCAATACCTGGTATTTCGGTAACGGAGCCGGAATAGACTTTAAGGAAGTAGATGGACTACCGCCTCCACCGCGGAGTATCACGGAAGCTCATGCCATGGATGCCCCTGAAGGCACCGCCACCATATCCGACCAGAACGGAGATGTACTGTTCTACTCAGATGGTCGCACGGTCTGGAATCGGGAAAATGGTGTGATGCCCAATGGAACAGCCATCGGAGGAGATAGCACCTCAGCACAGTCAGTAGTCATTCTTCCCTTTGCTGATGATGACACTCAGTATTATGTCTTCACGACACAGGAGGTGTACGGTGAAAACACCTATCTCCTCAAGTACTCCGTGATAGATATGAAAGAGGATGATGGCCGTGGAGATGTCGTTGTGAAAGATATTACGCTCTTTGCCAGAAGTACAGAAAGACTCATCGGAGTAGAGGGGGCCTGGGTAGTAGCGCATGAATACGGCAACAACTCTTTCAGGGCTTACCCGATTACAGCAGACGGTATCGGAGCACCGGTGATATCATCCGAGGGCTCAGTGCACTCACTCAATGATGAGTTCAGCGGACAGGCTTCTATGAAGTTCTCGGCTGATGCTTCTTTAATTGCAGTGGCCCTGATTGAAGGAAATGACGACTATGTGGAGTTGTTTGAGTTTGACGGTATGACAGGTGAAATTACCGAGTTTGATTACCGAATCGACCTCAATGAAGGTGGCCCCGCACTGAATGATCAGGTATATGACGTTCATTTCTCTCCTGGCGCTCAGAAGATTTTCGCATCCTTGAATAACCGCAATCAGGCGAGCCCTGGCGGACGTATTCTGGAATATAGAATTGATACCCTGTCAACCGAGGCAAGCAGACTCGCATCAAGAACAGACATCACTCAGGGCTCCGGCCTGGCACACAACATAGGTGCTATGCAAACAGGGGCTGATGGTCAGATCTATGTGGCTGTAGAGACACCCGGCAACCCTGGCAATTCAGCGTTCCTGTCGAGTATAGCTGCCACTGAAGACACACTACAGGCTTCAGGGTTTAACCCGCAACAGATCATACTCGCTGTAGGTAACTCGCGCCTTGGTTTGCCGAATTTTGTTCTCACCAATCGAGATGAACTATCAGGACCAGCCATGTCGGCACCAGACACCACCTGTGTGGAGGAAAGGATAGAGCTGACCGGTACAGGCACCTCTGATATCGATGAGTTCTTGTGGCAGATTGTAGAAGAGGCTACTAATAATACCGTTTTCAGTGCACCCGGTATGGATACAGCCTATGTATTCCCACGTGGCCAGCAGGGGCGTTTTAACATCTCTCTGAATGTCTCCAACCGTTGCGGCTTTGATACTACCCTGGTACAAACCATCGATGTTTTCGACATTCCGGAACCTCCTTCAATCCCATCAGCGGTATCACTATGTGAGGGAGATTCGGAGCCATTGAATGCCAATGCCACCAATACTCCCGGACTTACTTTTGAGTGGAGAGACAGCCAGGGGAATCTGGTAAGTAACTCTGCCCTTTTCACAGTAACGGATCCGGAGGTATACACGGTTACCATCAGCAATGCAGGAGGTTGTACTTCTTCGGGATCGGTCTTTGTCGGGCCGCCCTTCGAAATATCGCTGCCCGATGCCCAAACGATCTGCCAGGGTGATGCACTGACACTAGACCCACAGGTAACAGCCTTTAATTATGTATGGACTGTGCTCAATCCGGATAATACAACCACAAGCCTGCCCAATCAGCAGAGAGCTGATGTAAACAGCAGTGTGCCCGGAGTATATACCTATGTAGTCTCTATTGAAGACCCCATTACTCCCGGTTGTTTTGTGAACGACTCTACGGTTGTGACTATCGGAGCCACTCCATTGGCCACAGCCAGTAATATTGTTGATGTGGCCTGTGGTGACTCTAACGGAAGCTTCGATTTCGATTTGACGACTTCAGGAAGTTACACCTATGAGGTAATAGACAACAGTGGTGCTGTGGTAGATCAAAATTCGGCCTTTAACGGCCCCGGCTCAACTACGGTAGGCGGTTTACCAGCAGGTCTCTACACTGTTCGTTTTACTGACAATAGTAGCGGCTGTACGGGCTCACTGGATAACGTTCAGATAGAAAGTACGGCTCCTGATTTCACGATTACCAATGTAGCACTCACAGATGCAGACTGTACCAATCCTACCGGTGCCATTACTGTCAGCCTGAGTATAGATGTATTCCCGATCTCTTATACACTTACGAATACCACAACAGGTACTGCACTACCTACAGTTACCGGAGTCACTGCCAATCCCGGCACTACTGACTTTACAGTAGCCAATATTCCGGGTGGTACTTACGATTTAGTAGTGACCTCAAGTGGAGGATGTGTGCAGAGCAATCCGGGCATCATAGTCAGCACCCCAACGGATGCACAACTGACTACAGAGCCTTTCCTGGATATTTGTGGAGCTAACGCACCTTTAATTGCCACCAGCACAAGTCCTGGTGTTGTCCTGACCTGGACGGGACCGGGAGGTTTCAATCAGGTCGACAATGGAAGCGTCACAACAACTGTCAGCGGTATCTATACCGTTACGGCCACCCATCCTACGGAAGCTTTCTGTCCGGTGAGTCAGGAAGTAGAGGTAAATCTGGCTATACAGCCTATTGTCACTATTACGGGTTCTGATACCGAATGTGATGGCACTGAAACCCTTACGGCTCAGGTGACCAATCCTCAACCAGGTGTAACTTATGTTTACAACTGGTCTAACGGAGCTACCGGGGCATCAATAACCGTAACTACAGATGGCACTTACGATGTAACGGTAAGAGAAAGTACGAACCTGACCTGTACCGGTACAGCATCAGAAGACGTGACCTTCCCGGTTCCGTTAGAGGCCACATTGACTTCAGGACCGGCCTGTCAGGATGGTAATCCGATCACTTTGACGGTAGATGTTACCAGTGGTACAGCCACCAGCTTTACCTGGACGAGAAATGGCACCAGCATTCCGGGTAGCACCAATGAAATCAATGTAAGTGAAGAAGGTTCTTACCTGGTGAGGGTTAATGCCGGACCATGTTTTATAGAGCGAGGTATTGAAATCCGCAGAAGCCCGATACCAGATGGTTTACTGCCTGAGCAGGGCTTTTACTGCCCCAGCAGAACCAATAATGAAAGCTTCATAGCCGGAGAAGGTTTTGTTTCCTATGAATGGACACTGGACGGAGAACCCTTCCCTGATGCAGGTCAGGTGTTGGAAGTGACCAGTGCCGGTATTTACGAAGTAACGATGACTACCATACAGGGATGTGAGCAGGTTGACACCATAGAGATCATTGAGAGCTGCGATCCGGTAGTTCTGGCACCCAATGTAATTGTACCGGGTTCAACACCACCGAACAACGTATTCTCTGTGGTACCGAACGACTTTGTAGATCAGTTTGAGATCTTCATCTACAGCCGTTGGGGTGAATTAATCTATCAAAGCAATTCTGCAGAATTTAAATGGGACGGTACGCTGGACGGTGAAATTGTGCCGCTTGGAACCTATCCCTATATCATTAGGTTTACCAGCCGATTTGAGCCTGAAAGAGGTACTTTCGAGCAATTCGGATCTGTGGTGGTATTAAGATAAAGCCAACAGAGCCTAACAAAAGAGCGGCCTTCTGATAGTTCAGAAGGCCGCTCTTTTTATATCTGTACTTTAGTTGATCTTACTGCAGTGCTGCCACACCCGGTAACTCTTTACCTTCCATGTACTCAAGCAGTGCTCCACCCCCGGTAGATACATAAGACACATCATTGCCATACCCCAGGGTGTTTACCGCAGCAGCAGAATCGCCACCACCTATGAGTGAGAAACCGCCCGCTTTGGTTGCCTCAACAATTGCCTCAGCTACAGCTTTAGTACCACCGGCAAAGTTTTCCATTTCGAAAACGCCCATAGGTCCGTTCCAAAGTACTGTTTTAGATTCCTTTACTGTATTTGAAAAAACCTGAGCAGCCTGCGGCCCTATGTCAAGTCCCATCCAGCCATCAGGAATAGCATGGTTCATCCCAATCTGGGTATTAGCGTCATTACTGAAGTTATCAGCCAGTACAGAGTCGATAGGCAGCATCAGGTCAACCCCCAGATCTTTCGCCTTTTGGATCAGCTCTTTGGCAAGATCGAGTTTATCTTCCTCCACCAGAGAGTTACCGATACTGCCCCCCATGGCTTTGAAGAACGTGTATGACATACCTCCTCCGATAATAAGGTTATCTACTTTTTCGAGCAGTCTCTCGATGATGAGGATCTTGTCAGAGATTTTAGCGCCTCCCATGATTGCCGTATAAGGTTTCTGAGCCTCATCCAAAACTTTTTGAGCATTCTCCAACTCGGCCTGCATAACAAAACCACAACCCTTCTCCTCAAAAAACTGCGCTATGATGGAAGTGGAAGCATGTGCACGATGAGCTGTTCCAAATGCATCATTGATATAAATATCTCCGTGCTCAGACAGTGATTTGGCGAATTCTACATCCCCTTTAGTCTCTTGCTTATAGAACCTCAGATTTTCCAGTAAAAGGATTTCTCCTGACTTCAATGAAGCCGACTGTGATTTGGCTTCGGCACTGATACAATCATCCGCAAACTGTACGGTTCTGTCAAATACCTTACTCAGGTGATCGACCAGGTGCTTTAATGAAAACTTATGTTCCGGTCCTTCCTTGGGTCTGCCCAAATGAGACATCAAAACCACAGCACCACCTTCATCAAGTATTTTCTGAATCGTAGGTGTGGCCGCCTTAATACGGGTATCATCGGTAATGGCGAAATCGCCATTTAAAGGCACGTTGAAGTCTACCCGGATGAGGGCCCGCTTCCCGTTAAAATCAAAGTCGTTTACAGTGTTCATGCGTTTTCTGTTAATCTTTTTTATCTCCAGAATGGTTTGTTGGTCGTATCATTAGTCAATTGCTGCAGCTCTTTTCAGACGGTCGTTCACAGCTCTGCCCAGCCCCACATCGGGTACTTTAACCGCAATAATCTGCTCTACTTCATCTTTTCCGTCAAGCATCCGCATCATTCCAAAAAGTTGCTTAGCCGCCTCTCGCACATCTCCTCCGGGGGCTAGTTTATATTGTTTCTCTGCCGGTACCTGAGGTAATAACTCATCAAAAACCAGCACAGCAAATTGCTCATTTTCAGGTAAAGTAAAAGCCTCTGCCGAATCTATCAAAACAAACGATTTCCCTGGGGCGTAGTGGCTCTTGAGCATACCCGGGGCCGCTGGTGTAGAGCTGGAATGGGCCTGAACCTCAATCTTACCCAGTACCTCTTCAATGGCCTCAATGGCCAAACCTCCCATCCTTAATACAGCAGGTTGATCTCCTTCAAAGCTTACTATAGTAGACTCAACGCCTACTTCGCAATTACCACCATCCAGAATATAGGGAATATCCTGGCCCAACTGCTGTTGAACATGTGCCGGACTCGTGGGACTAACATATCCAAAGGGGTTAGCACTGGGAGCCGCTACAGGAAAGTCGATTGACTCGAGCAGACTGAGCGTCAGCGGATGATTTGGTATCCTTACCGCCACTGTATCCAGCCCGGAGGTAACCAGGTCGGGTATGAGTGATTTTTTCTTAAAAAGAATCGTTAACGGACCCGGCCAGAATTTTTCAGCCAGCTTTTCTGCCACAGCGGGAATTTCTTTAACAAAGTGCCTGACTTTTTCGAGCGAATTGGTGTGAAGAATCAGAGGGTCGAAGCTCGGTCGTTTCTTCGTTGAGAAAATAGATGCCACAGCATCCACATTCAGTCCGTTACCTGCCAGTCCATAAACGGTTTCTGTCGGAATGGCCACCAGTTTACCCTGTTGAAGCAGGCTTCGGGCTTTCGCTACATCTCTCCCCAGCTCGGCCATCTTATTGCAAACAGTTTTGGGCAATGGCCTCTTGCGCATCTTCAATGCCATAACCAGAAGCACTCTGCAGATACTCACAGCCCTCTGTGCGATTGCCTATGGTAATTTCAGCCAGCCCCAGCCAGTAGTAGGCTTCTCCCAGGTCGCTTTTCAGTTCTATTGCCTTTTTAAAATCAAAAATGGCATCGTCCATATTGTTGATCCTCAGCTCAACCTTGCCCTTATAGAGATAGATAAGCGGATTATTGGCTCCAAGTCTTAAAGCAAATTCGAAATCGAAAAGTGCACGATCAAACTCATTGTACCTGGAAAGAATAGCCCCTCTGTTCACATAGGCATCTGTAACATCCGGTTTGATTTCAATGGCCTTGTCATAATCCTGCATAGCCCCCACATCGTCTCCCAGCATTCGCTTGCCATTTCCGCGATTGTAGTAAGCCCGGTAGTCGGTGCTGTCTATTCGAATGGCTTCATTAAAGGAAAGGATGGATTGCGCCAGGCTATCAATCCTGATCAAGGCAACCCCTTTAGCATTGTGTGCCATGAAGTTATCATTGTTTCTGGCAATTACACGATCGAAAAGTCTGATGGCCTCCTGATAATTCTCGAGGTCCATTTGATTTCTGCCCTCTGCAATCAATTCTTCTTCGGACATGCTGCAGCCTGTTGACAGGACAATCAGCAGGGTAACTCCTAAAACTTTCAGCGCTTTTCCCATGGCATTGACTTGAGTGCGCAAAGATAAGGGGTAGCCTCAAAAGAAAAAGGTTTCGCAAAAACTAGCTATGCTCTGCTTAGAAAACAGCCTAAAGTGGAAACCTCCTGCTTTACTAGTTATTCGTTAACAAAATGCGGGTAGAGAAGTTCTCTCGCTTGTAGTTGATCCTGACCAGATAGGGCCCGGGAGCCATACGGTTTCCCTGGGTATTGGTACCATCCCAGAAGAGCTCGTTATTTCCCTGAAAGCCCAGGCCGTTAGACAGAATCTTCACCAGCTGTCCGGAGGAGTTATAAATTCTTACCCAGATAAAGCTTGTCTCAGGCAGGTTAAACCGAATAGTCACCTCGTCTACGAAGGGGTTAGGGAAGGGAGATTCGACTTCTACATTATCTCCAAAGCTCACCACCTCAGGTCTCACCACATCCGTAATGCGGGAAACAAACAAGCCATTGCCATGTGTGGCCGCTACTACCCGACCATCAAGCCTGCGATAGTCAACCATATTCACGATTGAGTTCCCGATGACCTCGGGAGATTCAAGCTCCCAGGTGATACTGCCTGACGAGAGATCGGTAGTGCTATAAAGACCTGTGCTGGTAGCCAGAAAGTACTCGGCAGAACCGTTGGTTTTAGGTACTACGCGTACCCAGCGCACAGATGGTCCATTTCCACTTCCATCGGCATTCTCTTCAAGGTTCCCTGATACGTCTGTAAATGTTGCTCCGCCATCAGTCGAGCGAAATATACTGACCACCCCATAGTTGGTAAAGGTCACCACAACTTCAGAGGCATCAACCGGGTTGACCGAGACAGAGCCTATATTGGCTTCAATCGGGAACAGATTTGATGTAATATCTGTAACGGTGTAGTCATCAGAATGGGCATCTTCAATTTTAAACAAGCGCCCCAGTGAAGTACCAAAGAATACGATATTGGCCGGCTCCGTAGAAACTTCCACAGCACTGATTACTCCGCTCGGAATTTCTGTGTCGTTAAGCCTCGTCCAGTTTACAGAAGTAGGGTCCTGAGCCCCTGAAGGAATCTGGCTTAGGTTCCTGTTTCTCCAGAGAAAATCACCCCCTGCCAGATACATGCGATTGCCGTTATTGGGATCAAGGATGTAGGGGTTAATAAACAGGTAAGGCTGATCCGGATCGGATCCTCCTCCTATCGGGTCAACCCGGGCAAAAGAAGTAAGTTCAAATTCATCGTTCAGCGTGAGCCTGAAAATACGGCTGTTCTGGAAAGACATGTAGTAATAAATACCAAAGCGCGTTGAAGCCGTATAGGCCCCGTCCCCTCCTATTATTCTTCTCGTATTATCCTGTGTGAGCGTAGTGGTAGATAACAGGCTTCCATTGTCCTGCAGACCACCGGTTACAAAGTTATCACTGGGGAATCGGCTCACATGACCGGTATAATACTGTGTGGTGATGTATCCGTTATTCAACGACTCATAGGCTACCTCATCGGCCATGGCATTGGTAGAACGAAAAATCCCTCCGTCATTAGCCGAGAGAATCACATTTGGATTTGACGGCAGAAAGAGCATTTCGTGCTGGTCGGGGTGGTGGCCGGGGTAAACAGCAACTCCTTCCACATTCGGGTCATAGCCTCCGATCAGAGTAGTATTGTTCCTGGTGGCAAAACCATCCGTAGAGCGATATAAATTCGTACCTCCCAGAAAGACGGTATTTTCATCTGTAGGATGTACTCTGACAAACATATCGTAGGAATCCTGAGAATCGAACAACTCAATATCTCCTGTGCCATCGGGCAAGCCATTCATCGTCTCCACCCTGTTGGCCGCACGGTTAAATCTTCTGAGGGTATGCGTATTGCGGGTATCCGAAATAAAGTAAACAATACCGGGGTTGCCCGGAGCAGAACCAATTTCTGTTCTTCTGGTGGGCACGCCAGGCTCACCAAAAAACTTCTGCCAGTTTACGCCATCAGTAGAGCGATAAAAACCACCGGCATCTGCAAGCTCATCAGGATCATTGGTTACTGAGCTCAGAGTGGCATAAAACGTTCCATCACTTGCCCTGTGCAGGTCTGTATAAAAGATAGAAGTAACCTCATTTAAATCAGTACTGCCAAGGCCCAGAAGATCTCCGCCCAACACAGTCTGCCAGCTTTGTCCTCCGTCCGTTGAGCGAACAATGCCGCCAAAGATGGCCGCTAAGATTTCGTCCTCGCTGTCGTTATTGGGGTTAACAGCCAGGTCCCAGACATAATTAAACGGGAAATCGAAACTACCCGGGTTATTGGTTTCAGTAGAGGCCAGCTTCTTCCAGGTACGTCCCCCGTCAGTCGACTTGAACATACCATCGCCACGAAAAGGAGCGCCTGAGGCTCTGCTTGAATTTCCTATCAATTCTCCGGTACCATAGTACCAGACATTTTCTTTTCCCGGCCGTATGTCCTGCACAATAGCGGTAACACTCTGGAGCTGGTCTATGGCCGTAGTCTTGGTCCAGCTGGCTCCGGCATCCTCAGAGCGCCATACACCGCCTGAAACCCCTCCGGCCAGCAAAATATTCTCATTAGTCACATCAATGGCCAGAGCCCGTGTTCTGCCTCCGAAGTTTTCCGGTCCGATGGCACTCCAGTCAAGGGCCTCAGAAGACTCAGACCCTGCGGATTGACGGGCAATTGAGTTATCTACTCCGGCCAGCTGTGCCTTGGCATAGCTCAGCTCTTTTTTGCGCATGTCTGCCGGTACTGTTTTGGTCTGAGGATTTATCAGTCGCATTTCCTCATACTCTCTTCTGGACTGTACGTTTTCCTTTGCTCCGATCTCTGATCTGGCCTGCGGGGGAGCAACTACATCACTCACCTCCGGATGATCAGCCAAAAAGACGTTTGCCACGGAAATCAGTACCCAAACGGCTACCAACCCCAGGAAAAACCCTTGTAGTTTCAGTTTTTTCATGTTCGCTAAAGATAACGCAAGAATGCCACTTTAATACGTACGGGCCGACATTTTACCCTCCATCTTTCTGGTTTTCTCTACCATGCGCAAGATGGATTTATTCTCATCTGTCTCTGCAGCTACTTTATCCAGTGGCAACCAGGCCAGGTCATTGGATTCATGACTTACTTTAAATGGAGTACCCCTGCGTACCTGAATAACATAGCGGATATCAAAGTGTTCATGTTCCGGGACACCTTTCCTTTCAGGAATAACATGGATATCCAGATCAAAAATCTGTTCAGAGAGCAATTCAAGCCTCTCCATTCCGGTTTCTTCAAGGGCTTCTTTCAGGGCTACCCGGCTTACGTTCTCATCTCCATCAGCATGCCCTCCCGGCTGAAGCCATCTGTTGAGTTTGGCATGGTGCGTCATGAAGGCATAACCACAAGACTCATCTATAATCCAGGCCGAGCCCGTTATATGCCCCTTTAACAAGGACCGCTCGAAGCAGTTCTCATGAGTCTCTATCAGCTCGATAAAACGCTTTTTATAGACCATCTCTGCCGGATAGTCACTTTCATATCCGGCAAGCTCGTCAAGTAATTGCCTGCGCTGGTCAGAGGCCATCCGTAATCACAATATTCACCTTATTTACTTTCCCTTTCTTCAGGGTATCCACGATAGAACCACCGTTGGTATTATCCAAATCGCCTTTCGTTACCAGGATGTAATAAGATGCCGCTTCCAGCTTTTTGAAGGTCACCTGTCCCTTGGCATTAGTCAGTTGGTACTTCTGCAGATCATTCGCTTCTTTGGTATAGTCGTCCTCATTTCTAAAGATTCGGACCTTGGCATCCTGTACCACATTACCCAGGGCATCCACCACCGTAATCTTGAGCTTGGTACTTAAGATTTGCGCCTCAGCGTTTTGTTGAACCAACACAGTGCCCATCAACACGATGAGCATAACAGGGAGTAGTCTTTTCATTACTTTATCCATTTGTATTAAAGAGTTCTTCTAAATATTCATCAAAGGGTAATGCCTCAGCATAAGGTCTGCCCTGGTAAACATTCACCATTACCTTCACATAACTGGGTTTACGGTCAACGGCTACATGCTCCATCAACACATTACCATATCGCTGGTCTTCAAATTCCTTACCAGAATGTACCACATCAGGTTTCAAATACCATTTCTCGATGGTCTCTTCATAATCGCCCTTGTCCAGTATTCTGCGGTCTGCCTGAGCCAGCTTATAACCCAGGGTCAGGGTGCGATCTTTCAGATAATCGAAGAGGTGAAGAAAGGACTGGCTGGTAATGCTGTCATCATAAGAAAGCGCAAAGCCATTGGAGTAGCGTGTGTTTAAAAGGTGTACTTCCAGCGGAGACACGATGCCCAGCTTCTTCTTGTGATATGCATTGTTCAGGTCATCCACCATGCCCACATGCTCCTCTCTGGCTACCCAGTCTGCATACTTTTCGGACTGTGAGGCAGACCTCACCAGGGGCTCGTGAATTACCGGGGCGGCAGGTACTTCTTTTTTGCCAAATAGTTTAGAAAAAACCTCGTCAAAGAATGTCATTTATCAGGGCCTGCAGCCGGATTAATTGAGAATTGGAAGATACTGGATGTTAACGTAATAGTACTACCTGGAAGTTCTAATTTTTCCAAAATCGTCATAGTAGAGCACACCATGGTCCAGGAGCTCAGAGACCTTTTGGGTAAAGAGCTTTTTATTTTCAGGATCCAGTACATCAACCAGTCCTTCCAGCGTAAGGTTTACCTCCTCATGCAAGAGCGCCTTGATCTGCTTTTCATAATGCTGGTTGAGCGCTGCATCACCACTGTGCTTTTTCTGGTCTACGCATACATCACAGACTTCACATCGGTCATAAGATACCTCTCCGAAATACTCAAGCAATTGCTGGGTTCTGCAGCGGTCTTCGTTATGAAGGTAGCTTATCACAGCCTCCATCTTTTCCATGGTAAGTTTTCTCCTGGCGTTAATGGCCGGAAGGTCCAGCACCAGCTGTTCCGCAGCTTCCCGGGGTCTGAGAAAGAGCAGTTGCGGTTTGTCTTTTCGCGGAAAATACTCCAGCACTCCCCGTTCCGCCAGTTGCTTCAGGCCGGCAACACAGTTATTCACCGAGGTACCCAATAGCGCTGCCAGGTTGCCTTCATTGATCGTGATAGGATAATTATAAAGCTCCCCTCCGTACAATCGCAGCAACCCCTTAATAATCGGATCATAGGGGGCATTGGCAATCTGAAACTCATAGAGTGACTTTTGATTCAGGGCAAAAACTACTTTGGAAGGTGCGAAGAAGGATTCACTCAGATGAATTATACCCTGATTGCCTAACACCTTAAGGCTGTTAAAAACTTCCAGTGGATGTCGGTCAAATCGTTTGGCAAAGGCCTGAAAGTCAAAATCAAAACTGTCTGCCGGAAATGACCCGGTCGCTAGCTGAAAGTAGTTCCCCAGCATCTGGTATACCTCCCTGATGAGCTTTTCATCCGGCAGGGAGTTTTTGGTTTTCTCTCTTAAGTCCAGAATATCTTTCTGGTTGCAGATCATTACCCCAAAAGCCTTTTTCTCATCACGACCTGCCCTGCCTGCTTCCTGATAATAAGATTCCAGGTTGGCCGGAATGTCCATATGGATTACAACCCGCACATCCGGTTTGTCTATTCCCATACCAAAGGCATTGGTAGAAACAATGACACGGGTACGGTTATGAATCCAGTCTTCCTGTTTCTGATTGCGCTCTTCATGTTCCAGTCCGGCATGATAAAAGTCTGCACTGATCCTGTTGCGCTGAAGTACATGAGCCAGCTCTTTGGTGTGCCTGCGGGTGCTTACGTAAACGACCGCACTCCCTCTGACACGCTGTAAAATCTCCAGCATTTTCCGCTCCTTGTGCTCTTCAAACCGCACTGAGTAGCTCAGGTTAGCACGTGCAAAGCTCTTTGTAAAAACCTGCTGATTGCTAAACGCCAGCTTGTCCTGGATGTCCTCTCTTACCTTCGGGGTGGCTGTCGCGGTTAACGCGATCACCGGAGTATCGGGCAGTAAATCCCTCACCCGCGCTATTTCCAGGTAAGCAGGTCGAAAATCATAGCCCCATTGAGAAATGCAGTGGGCTTCATCCACGGCAATCAAACAGACTTCTCTCCTTTCACGGACGATTTTGATTCGCTCAATGAAGATATCTGACTTCAGGCGCTCCGGTGAGAGATAAAGGAACTTGACATCCGCGTGCACACAGTTATCCAGCGTAATATCAATTTCGCGCTTAGACATCCCGGCATGAAGTGCCTCGGCCCTGATGTCCCTTTTTCTCAGCTGTGCCACCTGGTCTTTGATAAGCGCAATGAGTGGTGAAACAACCAGGCACAATCCATCCATCATCAATGCGGGCACCTGAAAACAGACAGACTTTCCGCCACCTGTAGGTAGCAGGGCCAGCACATCACTTCCAGCTACTGTCGCATGAATAATATCTTCCTGCAGGGGCCTGAATTGCTCATACCCCCAGTAAGACTTCAGTATATCAATCGCCTGCTTCACCAGAAGCGAATTTAAGAAATATGATGAGAGAGATTTGTGATCAGATTACCACTGAGGTTTTTCCTTGTTTAAAAAAGAAGCGATTCCTTTCTGACAGTCTTCAGTACCCCGGGCACGGGCATTTTGTTCCGCTGCATAGCGAAGTCCATCTTCCACATTCATGGATTGTACCTCTGCAATCATCGCTTTTGTAAGGCTCATAGACTGACCGGAATTCTTTGTGACCAGTCTTTGAGCAAAAGCGGCTACTTTATCGTCCAGTTCATCAGCAGATACCACCCAATTGATAAGCCCCATGTCCTGAGCCTCACCGGCATCGATCAGGTCTCCGGACAACAGAAGTTGTTTGGCCTTACCCTCTCCCAGTTTTCGCAGGAGAAAGACTTTGACAATGGCCGGAATAAAACCGATTCTCACCTCGGTATAACCGAACTTCGCCTCAGGTACGGTAAAAGAAAAATCACATACAGTCGCCAGCCCACAGCCACCGGCAATCGCATGCCCCTGAATGCGGGCAATCACCACATGTTTATGCTCATATATCATCTTGAACAGTTCCATCAGGTGTGAGGAGTCTGCAAGATTTTCTTCATAGGTATTGCTCTGAAGCTGCTGCAGGTAGGCCAGATCAGCTCCGGCACAAAAAGCGTCTCCTTCTGCCGCTAAAACAATCACCTTTACATTTTCATCCTCAGAAGCCTGGCCAAAGGCGGTTTTCAACTCTGTTACCATTTCTCCGGAAAGTGCATTGCGCTTATCGGGCCTGTCAAGCGTAATCGTGGCCACACGATTGTTCACTTCGTATCTCACAAAATCCATTTCTCTCAATTAGTTTTCTACTGGCTCAAAAATAACGAAGCTCAGACTGCTTTTGTCAAAAATGGTACGAAAGGAAAAGAAAGGTCATTCGGTCCATTGCTTCTCAAAATACCCATGTCGGCTGATGGAATGAGCCGACAGGTCAAGCTTTGCCGCCTGTTTGATAAGTTTTTCAGCGATATAGGGCTTGTTAGAAGTATCGATAAGTAGAGATTCAAATACGAGCTTGTCTGTCACCTGTTCCAGATCCTTTACCGCATTATGGCTTATCACCAGGTGGTCTATGGTAAGTGCCTCAGATTTAAGAACCACCGATGGCAAGGGTTTTTGAAGAAACAGGAAAGTTTCTCCCTTAAAGCACACCACCTTATTGCCCATGAAATCCCGACTCACCAGGGGAAGCTGATCGTCTTCAGGCCTCAGGTTGGAACCGGCCAGGAGTCTCCCCGGCTCAAAATGAAAGCGCCTTTTGCTCTGGTCCGCTTTGAAAACGGAGTCTGCCAACAGCCGGCTGTTTGTTCCATACCGGAAGTCGGCCACCGCGTTGTTGGAAACATCCAATAGCCTGAAAGTACCTGAGTCGACATACTTTTCTCTGAAACCAATCTGGCTGACTGCAAAAATGCAAACCACCATAAACGAGATCATGAGGTAGCTGAAGCGTCTTTTATAAAAAAGCAGAATGATGAAGATAAAGACAGCATAAACCAGCCAGGTTTCCCCTGTTGTGATGCGAATTCCCTCCAGTGTGCTTCCGGGTAAATCACGAACAAAAAACACAAGCGTATTCACTACCTGAACGAACAATTCAATCAGCCAGCCCAGCCCCTCACCGACAAGTGGAACCGAAGAAGACAGGAGCATTAACAGGCCCATTATCAACATCACAAAGGCGGCAGGAATAATGAATAGATTGGAAATCAGAAAGTAAGTGGGAAACTGATGAAAGTACAGCATGCTTAAAGGAGCGGTAGCTATTTGCGCTGCGAGCGATACACAGGTAATTGCCCATACCTTGTCCAGCAGGTAATTGTTAATGGTGATCAGTTGATACAGCTTTGGCTGCAAATAGACAATACCAAACACAGCCAGATAGGACAACTGGAACCCTACACTCATCAGCAGGTAGGGGTTATACCAGAGCAGAACAAAGGCAGATGCTGCCAGGGTATTGTAAATATTACTGTTGCGGTTCATGGCCTTCGCCAAAGCAATAAAGCTGAACATGGTCACCGCCCGAAGCACAGAGGGTGAAAGCCCCGTGAGAAAGGCATAACACCAGAGTACCAGAATACTGATGACGGCAATCCACCAGCGCCCTTTCTGCTGATCTACCCTTAGCTTTTTAAAAACGAGCAGAACTATCGCATAGATAATGCCGACATGCAGACCCGAAACTGCCAGCACGTGCATGGCTCCGGATGCTGAAAACGCTCCCTGAAGGTCATTATCCAGCTCATTTTTGATACCCAACACGATCGCCAGCATGACACTTCTCACCTCACGGTTATCAATATGAGCTATCAACCTCTCTTTACAATAGTTTCTCAACTGTACAGACCGGGCCTTGACAGGGTTGGGAGTACTTCCTCCCAGCCTTACAAAGTCATCACCCACAAACTGCTGATGAAAAATATTGTTATAAACGAGATAATTGGCAAAGTCAAATTCCCCCGGGTTTGAAGGTGCTGAGGTTGGCTGCGGAGTGCCCTTGACCAACAGTCTGTCACCATACTTCAACTCTCTTCCCTGCTCCTTGGCAACATAGAGGTTTATCCGTCCCACAGCCTCCTGCCAGATGCTATCCACCAGGGCTCTATGTACATCAAACCGCACATTCACAGACCTGGCCTTTTCAACCGGTTCTTCTACTATAGTGCCCTGATAGGCCATGACCGCGCCCGATTGCCACATTAGATGCGCAGATTCAGTATCCAGCCTGTGATCCTGCAACCTTAAAAATCCAAAAGAAAACAGTATAACCAGTGCCAGCACCGACATTACAGGACTAAACCGTAAACTGTCAACCTTCCATAAAATCAAGTAGATTATAAAGAGGCCAAGGGGGAAAAATTCGCTCACCTTCATATAGCTGCTCAGATAATGATAACACACTATCCCCAGCATAAAAGGGAAAGTTAAGCGCAGGAAGGGTGATTTATTAAAATACACTATACATCAATCAGAATATATAGATTATTATATTTTTAGATAAATCAAAAATTAAAACAATACTGAAAATTGACTAAAATACAGCGATGACATATGAACGACAAAAACCTCACTTCTCACACCGTAAGAGGGTACCTTATTGAAGGAAGGTTTTCGCAAGAGGCTCAGACGAATTGCTTTCGCATCTCGAAATGTTCCAAATTGGCCTCCAGAAATTTCTCGCCTACCTTATAAAAACCATAGCTGCTATACAGGGGCATTACTTCAAGTTGTGCATGCAGATATATTAACAGTCCGGGCTGTTTCTGATTAGCCTCTATATGTCCCAGACTGCTTTGAACAAGTCTCTTGCCTACTCCCTTGCCCCGAAAGACCGGAGACACGGCAAAGCGCTCCATTCGAATGCCCTTTTCTGTTTTGCGGTAACGGCAACTCCCTGCCGGTTTTTCATCAAAAAAGGCTATAAAGTGTACTGACTCCTGATCAAATCTGTCAAAAGTATCTTCTAACTCAACACCCAGATCTTCGGTAAATACCTTTTCCCGAATGGCGAAAGCCTGGTCTAACTCGTCCTGGCTTCCCACTAGTTTAACCCGTATCACTCTTTAGGTTGTTCTTTGTCGTATGCTGAAATAATCTTTTTAACCAATCGATGCCTCAGCACATCCTTACCATCCAGCTCTACGACCCCTATACCCGCCACACCGCGCAGGATATTAATCGACTGTGCCAGCCCTGACTTCTGATGATGAGGCAAATCAATCTGTGACCTGTCGCCCGTAACGATCACCTTCGAGTTTGGTCCCATACGGGTCAGAAACATCTTCATTTGCATGGGAGTGGTGTTCTGTGCTTCATCGAGCAGAATAAAGGCATTGTGCAGGGTTCGTCCCCTCATATAGGCCAGGGGTGCTATCTCAATCACCCGATTCTCCTGATAGTACTTGAGTTTCTCTGAAGGAATCATTTCATCCAGGGCGTCATAGATAGGCCTGAGGTACGGATCAATCTTTTCCTTTAAATCTCCCGGTAGAAAGCCCAGGTTCTCTCCTGCCTCCACAGCCGGGCGCGTGATGATGATTTTCTTTACCTCTTTGTTTTTGAGGGCCTTTACCGCCATAGCCACGGAAATGTAGGTCTTACCCGTACCGGCCGGACCAATGGCAAAAACCAGGTCCTTCTCTTTCACCTCTTTGACAAGCTGCTTCTGATTAGCAGTCTTGGGTTTGATCACTGCTCCCCGTGTGCCATATACCAATACCTCATCATCCAGTGCCGACTGGCTCAGGTCCGATTCCTGTTTGATATAGGCCTGCACATTGTCATGAGTCACCTTACCATATTTATGGTAGTGCTGCACCAGAGAGTTGAGTATATCATTGATCTGAAGGATCTCTGAAGCATTGCCCTGGATCAGGATTTCATTGCCTCTTGATACAATCTTACTCTTTGGAAAGGCAGAGGCCATTTCCTTGATGTTTTCATTGCCCACGCCAAGGAAATCTACCATGGCGATGTTTTCTAATGTGATTAACTTTTCTACCAAATGTTCTTATGCTCAATTAATGAATCTGTAACACTCTCTGGCCAGGATTAACCTTAGCATTGCTTCAACAATTTCTTCACAAAAAACGGAAATACCATACCAGTCAGCAGCCTGACAAGCCTCTTGATGAAGAATTGAAAGAAAGATAGCCTCATCTTATGGTTAATTTGATATACAGCCTCAAAAATTCTGATAATTTTGTCTTCATTAAATTTCGCTTAACAAACCCATCGGTGCTTCATGCCCCTAGTCACTTTTACATCTGATTTTGGCACCAGCGACCATTATGTGGCATCAGTAAAAGCGACTCTTCTTTCCACCGATCCTGGCCTGCAAATAATCGATGTCAGTCATGACATTGAGCCTTTTAATATTGCTCATATGGCTTATGTGGTCCGGTCCGTTTATCAGCAATTTCCGCAAGGCACAATCCACCTGATCGGGGCCAATGGTAATAACCCGAACCTGGACACCATCCTGCTCTCAGAAATTAACGGCCACTTCTTTGTAGCTCCGGATAACGGTATCATCAGCCTGATATCTGAACAAAACAGGCCTGTTGTATTTGCTATCTCCAGTGAGAAAATAACAAATTTCAATACGCTCGGGGCTGCCAAAATAGCCTGCTTCCTGGCTAAGGGAGACAAGCCCGAAGATCTGGGCACGCACACGGAGCGCTATGTACAACTGATGCTACGGCAGGTAAAAGCCACCAGAAAAGAGATTGCGGGCCATATTATCAGAGTAGACCACTACGGCAACCTGATTACCAATATCAAAAAACTCGATTTCGATATCCTGAGCAAAAACAGACGCTATAGCCTTATCTTCGGGAGAGAAAGTGTCTCCCGAATTCACCAGAGCATGACCGATGTAGAGCCGGGAGAAGCCTTCTTTGTTTTCAATGAGGAAGACCTGTTGATCATTGGTATCAATCAGGGGCACGCTTCGCAGCTCCTTGGACTCAATTTTGACAGCCCCGTTAATATTCAGTTTGAAGACTGATACCTTACCAGTAAAATCCTCAACGCATTAATAATAAACAGCCTATGTTGATCCGTACCGTAAGAATGACTTTCAAGCCGGAAGAAGTGGATAACTTCCTTGAAGTATTTGAGGCCTCCAAGCATAAAATCCGTGGTTTTGAAGGCTGTAGCCACCTGGAACTGCTTAAAGACTATAACGATCCCTGTGTATTTTCCACCTATAGTTTTTGGGAAGATGAAGAGGCGCTGAATCGTTACCGATACTCCGACTTATTCAAGGAAGTCTGGGCTCAGACAAAGCCGCGATTCAGCGAAAAACCCATCGCTTTTTCCTCCAAAAAATATATCGAGGTTTAGCTTCTGAGGCTATTGTAAAATCAAAAATCTTTATTCATTTTTGCATCCCAATTCAGAAAACCTGCCCAGGTGGCGGTCCCGATCACTATCGGGAGATAGCCGCAGGGAAGAATTGCCCAGGTGGCGGAATTGGTAGACGCGTTGGTCTCAAACACCAATGCCTTCGGGCGTGCCGGTTCGACTCCGGCCCTGGGTACATCAAATAAAAAAGGCTCCTCACAAGGGAGTCTTTTTTATTTGATTAAAATTCAAACTCCTTTTAGCCAGTCTGTTACAAAATATTGAATTGCATTATTCCCGGTTCGACATTTTCAAAAAAAGCAAGCATTTCACACCTCTTCGTCCATAATTGCTGTTATTGAGCACTCGATGTAATGCAGAAATAACTCCTTGGTCTGATACAATTCCATTGTGCTGTAAGACCTTTTCGTATCATTGGAATGAACCTGACTATTCCTGACCTGAACTATATAATCAATGCCATCAATGAGCTTTTGATCACTCTCTACTTTACTAGTTATTAAGTCAAATTTCTCAGGGATGTCCTTTTTCACATTCAGCAGAGACAACATCAATCTAAATTGATTCGCTGCAGACAAGTTGGCATTTCTATCAAGTGCTTTCTTTCTCAATTTCACCACCCAATGGAATAGTATTTCTAGAGATATCTGAGAGAGGACAATGGAATTATTGGTATAATCAGAGTTGGATTTAGCCTCCAAATACCAATGCAAAACATCTTTAAGTATTTGACCTTGTTCCTTATCAGCCCATAAGGCCATAAATTTTGGCCAATATCTTGTATAAAAATCAGCACTTCCATCTGGGGTAAATTTTGGAGCAAATTTACCATATCTCCGAATCTGTCTCGAACTAAAATCGCACCAAACTTTTGTTTGATCCAGGTACCCTTCTTCAAGAATTGGTCCTGTTAGATATCCATAATTAAAACTCAGGAAAAACCTTAATCCTCCAATTAGTAAATCTAATTGAGGTTTTGTGATATACTTTGCCTTACCAGTGCGAGACATCTCACCTTGATAGGTTATAATGTAGCCACCAACTTCTTTTAACTTGCTATACTTGTCTATGTGATTCTCTACTGGATTCAACCTGACTAGAAAGTCCTTCCACTCTAATATAAGTTGCCCATGCTTATGAGAACCATCTTTCATTGTTCCAACAATAGTGCTGGGGAAATTCGGCAAACTAAAAGCTACTTTATCACATTTTCGAAAATGTGGGATTTTGAACTCTTTATTGATAAGAAAAGTAACGTCTCCATTTGATGACCAGTTGATCAAGAACAACTGACCTGTTGGTTTGGAATCAAAAAACAATTCAAAATCACCATTAAAACCTGCATCATAAACTTTCAACAATTCCTCAAAAGTATTTTGCAGAGATTCGCCTTTCAAAACGACAGTAGGAGTAGGAAGCCATTTAAACAAGATCTTACCTTTTACCTCCATTTTAATGGCCTCAGATTTCACCAAAAAGGCATCGCTTTCAAATAAAACTATCTCAACATTTGGTTTATCCATTATATGATTGGATGCAGGTAAAATCATTTGAATCTTATATATTAAATAGAAATATACACATAATTATTAACCAGATTTTAGTCTAAGAGTCAGATGGTAAATATCGATGATATTATCACGTATCTGGTTCGACATTTCTCCGGCCCTGGGTACAAAATGACATAAAGCTCCACAGTGTGGGTCTTTTTTCGTTTGTAACTGACCCAAGGAGAGACCTATATCACCCAAGGCACAAGTAGCGATAACTCCTGCTTTAGATACCGAAGCATTTTGTTGGTGAATAATACCAACAAAGGCAAGAACACCAACAAGGGTAAACAAAAAGAGGTCACCCTTCCCGGCAACCTCTTCTCTGTGATTTATCTGAATGTCTTTAGCGTATAATCACCAGTTTACCAAAGCCCTGCTTGCTGAAAGCCTGATCTCCGGATGTTCTGCGATGCCCTATTTCACCGCCCTCACTTGATCTGATCTGTACACGATAGAGGTAGGTACCAATCGCCAGCTTATCCCCAAACTCATCTCTGCCATCCCAGGCATATTCCGTGATATTGTTTCCAATACGGATCGGGCCGATCTCATCCTGAGTGATCTCCCTCACAATTTTACCCGATACGGTAAAAATCTGAATCTTCATCTGATCAGGAACGACCTCTCCGGTAAGAGTAAACACAAACCTGGTACTGGTACTGAACGGATTCGGGTAGGGATAGAAATTACTAATGGCCGATTCGCTTATTACCTCAAAATTCACCACATAAGGCCCGATTCCCGATTGATTACCCGAGGCATCCGGTACCTCCACCTGCAGCTGGTAATGACCATCCGGCTCAGGTCCGAAATCAGGACGGAAATCAACGCGGAAGTTAGTACTCTCCGAAGCCGGAGTAATCTCAATCAGGTCTGAGTTCATATCGATTGTTTCCAGCTCACAGCCATCGCAGCCCTTACCCAGCTTAATCACGACATCCGAAGCATCAGTCTTGAATATATAGGGGTTATTATCCCTTAATTCCATACTGATCAGCGGCTTGGGAGACACGATATCACCATCCAGTATGTAAATACCATCAAAGGTGACATCTACATTCGGGTTTACTTCGTCTCTGCGAACGTTGAAGAATGACTCCAGCCTGATGACATTGTTATTGTAAAACTGCTCCAGCTGATCTCCGGGATTCACAAACACCTCCAGGTCGTTCAAGCCGACCCTCCCCAAAGTGTTGATCGGTAATTCGAACAGTTCTTCCTGCCCTGCTGCCACAGCCGGTATTTGTATGGTATTCTGTTCTTCCTGTCCCGTTACCTGATTGGTGAACGTATAACGCACATTGAGAGGGCCTGCAAAATCATAGGCCGAAATGTTTGTGAACTTAAACTGCGCAAGAAATGGCTCTCCCTCCTGAAGATTAATATTCTGATTCTGATCATTTTGTAATGAAACAATTCCCTCAGGCACTCCCTGGTAAGTCACCGTCCACTCATCGAGTTGTGCAGGGGTGGCCGACACCCGATCTTCCATATTAACATACAGCCTGATATAGGGGTGCTGAGCAGGATCCACACTACTCAGATCGAGTTCATCCAGTGTCACATTGGGAAACAGCACTGTAACCGTACCGTCCAGGGCGATACCCCTCACCTCAAAAGTCAGCTCATCCTCGCTGCCTTCTTCAAAAATCCTTTTGGTCATCCTACCCCAGTCGCTTGCCGGACCGATGATAGGGGTCTCTACTGTACCACTATCGATACTGGCAGCAATGGAGGTATTGAAAGTAATACGGGTGCTACGGGCATTATCTTCTCCGGCACTTATTTCGCCCTGCACATCTGTGGCTGACCCCTCAGGAAAGCCCTTCCTTCCGAAAACAATCAGCGGCTCACCGGTTTGCAACTGTTGCAAAGTACGCTCAGAAAAACCCAGTCTGCCCCAGTCCTCATAAACATCTGGTCTCCAGTCAGGGTAGCTGAGCCCGCCAACACTGAAAAGCAGGACATAATCCTCATCTCTTACACCATTGACATACTGGCGTGTCAGACTTTCTGACAGGGTAACATTCACATCTGACATGTGTAAATCCCTGAAAGAGTTGATCACACTGGCTGTTCTGCCACACTTCAAGGGATCAGAAATATCCTGTAGTCCGGGAGTGCTCAACACAAAGTAGGGGCGACCACTGTCCTTATCAAAAGCCACAGCATTGAAGGTGGCCAGGTTACAGGGGTTACTGGGGATTTGCTGAATGCCATCGATATCCAATACAATCGCAGAAGACCGGTTACCATCAGGGTGATCAGATCCGAAGGTCACCACCTCAATTAAGGTACGGGTTCCTGCAAAAATCCAGTTCTGATCTGCCTCATTCTTCTGCAGAGAACTAAGGGAAAGCTCTTCGAACTGATCAAAGGCTGTTTGTCCCCAACCCTCCTGACCATTTCTGATATAGGTAAAAGTACTGTTGTTCCAGGGAACTTCTTCAAGGCTCAGATCCTCTTCAAACACACTACGCCAGTAAAACTGTACCGTATCCCGGTCGGTGTCCTCGATTAGCTGGACATCCCAGGTACCAATCCCCTTACCTTCCAGGGTCTGCCTTTGCACCACACCACTGTCAAATGTGTTTACCGTATCAAGTTCTACCACAAATCGTTTATCGTTGAGCCTCAGGTTAGAAGACTGGACTACCAAACGCTCGTTCAGATCATTGATCATCGCGAAGTTGGCAGGGCTTGTGTTGAAAGTACCGGTAGCCGGGAAATTAAAAGAGCGCTGTGCTGAGTTGTTTATTTCACTACCCTCATCCACTGTATTATCTGCATCCAGAATCACCTCAAAGGTGTTTTCACCAAAGGCATCAATACCCTGATTTGAAATATCGTAAAATATGGTATCCTGAAATGAAATGGGGGGCACCTCTACGGTCGGGAGGTTAAATATACTCCCATCCTGCAGTCGCCTGTTCACCCGGACTGACAAGGGGCTGGTTGTCGTTCGTCCACCATTACTCACCACCACAGCCAGTCTGAAAAAAGGCGTACTGGCCGTTACCTCAGATCCATCATTGGAAACAACCGAGATATCCTCGGGGCGTACGATATAGTCTACCTTATCGTGACCAAAAAGAGGAATGGCCGGATCACCCTGCAGCACCGTTTCCTCTGCAGTAGCTTCATAGGAAGCATCAACCAATGGAACATCCAGGAAATTGCGGATCGCCTCTTGTTGGATATGACCTATGGAGCGGGTCATCCAAAGTGTATCTGCCAGTAGCTTATACACCTCATTGCTGTAGCGTGCCAAAACACTGGTAAGCCCTACATCGCTATGTGCCATATAGTTAACCGCTCCCCTGTTTCTGGCTGCCATCCAGTTTTCTCCAAATGAGGTTCTGAAAAAGATTTCTCCTCCACGACAACCATTAACCAGGAAAACCGGGTATCGGCCCGTATTGTCATATCCATTAGCAGGATCAGTGACCGTCCCGATATCTATATCCGTAAAGTTAGAAGAAGAATGCCCGAAGAATGTGACAAAGCCTACCCCGCGATTGATTTCTTCTGAGATGTTAAATTTCTGAATCGCGTTATTCGTCTGCTTTGAGATGTTGTTGACATTGGCACCGAGATAGTCACCTTCAACCTGACTCTTGAAGCCTTCGATAATCTCACGAAAACGCAGCAACTCTCTGGTATTTAGTCCACCACTCAGCTGAACAAAGTTCTTGGTCCAGGGAGAATCTTTAATTGTTCTTTCCTTTTCCATTACCTTTTCCAGGTAATATCCAACGCTCCATGGCTGCGAAACAGAGAGCCTGCCTACCGGATAGGCCGGAAAATGAGGAACACCACTTAGCCCTTCAGTAAACAATATATCCGATCCCGGAGCTCCCATGGTGGGTACCAGATCCTTAAGTGCCAGCGAAAGCGGATTTGGTAAACGCTGCGCCTGATTATCGACCCTGCGCGACCTGCCGACCAGAAAGAGGTATTCCGGAGTACCGTTGTCATACACATACTCAGCAAACCTGCGAATTGCCAGAGGACTATACTCCCCATAGTTAAACTCATCCATCAGATCAGTCACATCTGCATAAAGCACCTTGAAGCCACCTCCCTCAATAGAGGTTCTATAGTCGATATATGCCTGTATCGGATCCTGATAAATACACTCCTCAGCAGTTGAACCTCCCAGAGCACTTGCACAATCTCTCAGATAAGAATGGCTGATGAGTATGTAGTTTTTATCACTTACATCTTCATGTTGAAAAGTCACAGCTTCAGGCGTCAACCTGGTAATGGAGGATGTGGTTTTCACCAGAATTTTGCGGGTCTCGTCATCACTCGTAGCCACAACGGTACGTACATTATTTCCGCTGGCTCTGCTGGTAATCCTGATCGGGTTTCTGTAGTCAGTTACATCATAAACTGCCACCTCTCCCAGTACATTCTCAATATCCAGCAATTGGTTAGCCGCCCCTGTTGACGGGGCATTGATATAGTAAATCTTTTCATCAGCCGATTGCTGATCGATTTCCTGAGGAAAAACGACCTTCATATAACTTACCGCCAGTCGGTTATCAGGCTCATCTGCCACAGCAAGGGCCTCAACCCTGATGATCATTCTTCCCTGAGAAGAAACATCTGTCCACTCTACCTGGGTATTGGGAATAACGCTATTGTTGAGTACAAAGAAGATATCATCCTTGACCGTTCTCAGGTTATCGGTATCTGGTCCTACTTTAATGGCCGCCCTGTGCGACCGGTTGTTGAAGCCCACCATTTGCACTTCAATCTTGGGCTTCTTTCCTTCACTCAGCTCACTCAGGGTCAGGTCATCCACAATAAAGTCGCGAAAGGTCTTACCACTGCGCAGCGTAAACTCATTGATCATAATGGTATCGCCCATGAACATCTGTCCCCTGTCATACCGGGCCCTCTTTACCTCGGCATTGGGGTTCCCTTCCGGGTAATACTGACCAAAGGAGAATTCAGAGGTGTACACATTGAGCAGCTCCTGATCATGAGAAGCTTTCGGGATCAGACCCGTTTCCGGCTCATCAAAAAGCTGCATACGTCTGCCGATACCCGTTTCAGAAATAGTCAAAAAGAAAGCGGTAGTATCTGAAAACAGGTTGTAGTACTGATGAATCTGGTTACGCGGCTCCAGAAACAACTCTACATCAGAGACTCCGTCATTGCGTCTGCCATAGAAATCAAGATAATCTCCTGAATCAAAAGCGCCATCTCCACCATCTTCGATATGAATCGCCACCTCCTCACCGCGGTGAAAAAGCTGAAGTTTGACAGGGTCAAGTTTATCAATCGGGAAACCCACATCTGTCAACGCCTGATAGTCCAGACGGAAAATGTTATCACTCCCGGTCTTTACCTTCACATAGGGCTGATCATAATTGATCCAGCTGTTTCCGTCTTGTGCAAAGGCCGAACCAAAGCTGAACACAAATGCGCACAGAGTAAAAAGAAGTCTGATTTTAGTTTTCATCCTTCGCCTCCTTCTTCTTTTTCCTTTTGTTCTGACTATATAGCCCGGGTAGTTTTTCCAGGGAATACTTGATCGAAAATACGTGTGAATAGGGTGATTCAGCTACATTACCAATATCAGTAAGAGCATAATCAATGACAAAATCATCCAGGTAGATACCAACTCCCATATTGGGCTGGAACGACCAGAAAGTAGATTCACCTGTAGTCAAATCTCTTTCAAATTCTTTTACACGCTGAAAATTACCTATGCCCATTCTCAGGAAAAACCTGTCCTCATAGTCAAACTCAAATCCCAGCTGGGGTTCCATACTCACAACGGCACTTTTTACCAGGGCATTTCTCCGACCATCAAAAGTAAAGACCAGATCAGCGGAAGTCAGTAAATCAATCTTATCACTCAGGGTAAATGACCTGGAAGCGCCCAGTTGCATTTTAGGGAGTGTCAGTTCCAGTGAGTTGCCGGGGATATCATTCCCCGTCTGATTAAAGGTGGTGTCGAGCAATTCCTGGTTGACTGTCCAGGCATTGAAAGTAGTTGTAACATCTCTGAGCATTACACCCAGGTCCCACTTATGCAGTCGGTACTTAGCCGCTACATCCAGTCCAAAGCCCCAGCCTTCAGCAAAGGGACCGATCTTTCTTTTAATCACTTTAAAATTTGCTCCAAAGGTCAGCCCGGGTGCAAATTGTCGACCATCACCAAAAGTCACCCCTCTGGCATAGGAAAGAATCAACGCTATATCAGAGGAAGTAAAAAACTGAATCTGACTGTAGTCAATAGCTCCATTGGAATTAAACAGAAACCGGGTGTCAGGGATTTCATCTATCCCCAGGCGAATAAGTGATAGCCCGAAATGACTCCCCTCATCTATTGCATAGGCAAAGCCTACATAATCATAGTTGGCAATTCCACCAAAGTAAGAGGCATGCTGCAGGCTGAATTCATAACGATACTCGATATCGGTAAGCGCAGCAGGATTCCAGTAAACGGCCGTCACATCGTCTACAGCGGAGGTCATGGCATTTGACATAGCCAGCCCCCTTGCTCCCACCCCAATAGCGAGGAACTCATTGCTGTACTTCGGGCTTGACTGCCCATGCAGTTTAGGTGAAAGCAAAAATAGAGGGATGCAAAACATCCCCAGCCATACACATCTTATAAAATCTTTCTTCAAAATTTATCCGGAGACTTTCAACTCCTTAAAGTTAAATACCCTTAATCACGAAATAAGCTATCTGAATGACATTAGACAGCCCACCAGACTCATTTTAATTACCCCAAAAGTAACGAAAACCCTGCTCCTATATTTAAAATCTTTCGTGATTTTTTAAGCAGAAAACAATACAAGGTATTCTTTTTTACTCAGTACTATGCAACACATAGTACCTTCTTTCGTATACTTGCATACAAAAAAGGTCAACATCTTAAAATTTAGATGAGATGAATTTAGAAAACACCCAGGTCCAAATGCGCAAAGGGATACTCGAATTCGGTATCCTGCATATTATTTCCAGGGGTGAGGTTTATGCGTCAGACATGCTGGCAGAACTCACCTCTGCGAAAATCATGGTGGTAGAAGGTACACTCTACCCATTGCTCACCCGATTAAGAAAAGCCGGCCTGGCTGAGTACAAATGGGTCGAGTCCAGTTCAGGACCACCACGGAAGTACTACACGATCACCGACAAAGGAAGAGAGTTCCTGGCCAGTCTTGAAGTTACCTGGCATGAGCTTGTTGCTTCTACCACTCAAATCATCTCAAACAATAATTCTAAATAGTGCTGTCATGAAAAAGAATATAAGCATCAACATAAGCGGCATCATATTTCACATAGAGGAGGATGGATACGAAACCCTCAAAAACTACCTCGAATCCATCAACACCTACTTTTCCAGCTATGAAGAGAGCGAAGAGATCATTGCCGACATTGAAGGCAGGATCGCTGAGATTTTTCTGGAAAGGCTTTCTGATGGTCAGCAGGTAGTATCAGCAGAAGATGTAAGCGACCTCATGAAGACCATGGGTAACACCACGGACTTCGAAGCAATGGAGGACGAAACAGACTTTGCGACCACCTTTGAGCCGGAAGCACCCAAAAGTGAAAAGAAAGCCCAGGAAGGCAGCACACATAAAAGCACCAACACAGGCCAACAGACCAAGCGCCCCAGAACTCTTAACCGTGACCTGAAAAACCAGACACTGGGTGGTGTGGCCTCCGGTATAGCACACTATTTCAATATCGATTCCATCTGGGTACGTATTGCTTTCATACTCTTTCTGCCAGCAGGAGGTATTTCATTACTCGCTTACTTTATTCTGTGGGTAGTGGTACCGGGCAGCAATGACCTGGAAGAAAACGAGTCGATTAAGAAACTCTATCGCAACCCCGATGACAGGGTGCTGGGTGGAGTCTGCTCCGGGCTGGCTACTTTTCTTAAGATAGACACCATCATCGTACGGATCATCTTCATACTGTTGCTGATTGGTGGTGGTACCGGTCTCATCGCATACCTGATCCTCTGGGCTATTACCCCGGAGGCTAATTCTATTACGGACAAAATGCAGATGAAGGGTGAGAAGGTGACCCTGTCCAACATTGATGAGAATATCAAAAAGCAAAAGACTGAAGATGCTTTCGGACCAAAAGACGAAGGTGCCTTTACCAAGATATTACTGTTCCCCTTCAGGCTCATTGGCAAGATTTTCTCCGGATTATCTAAAGCTCTGGCTCCGCTGATGCTGTTTATTGTGGCCGTCATCAGAGTGTTCACAGGTTTTATTGTATCCGTTGTAGGTCTGGCAAATATGTTTGCTGTACTGGTAGTGGCGGGAGTGTTACTGGGACTTTACAATAGCGACATCTATTATATCAATGACGACTGGAGCTTTTTACCTTATGACATTCTGGAAGAAACTGTACCGTTGGCAGGACT
>DIYF01000145.1 GCA_002427745.1 Roseivirga sp. UBA6061
ATTAATGTACCCACCATACCGGCACTGGCCCGGGCCCGAAAACACCTGGATGACCGGGGCGCCAAAGATGTATCATTGATCATCACCGGGGGCCTTCGCATAGCGGAAGATTTTGCCAAAGCCATGATGATGGGAGCAGATGCCATTGCCGTGTCAAACTCTGCCCTACAGGCCATTGGCTGCCTGGGTATGCGGGCCTGTAATACCAACAACTGTCCCGTGGGCATTGCCACGCAGAAGGAGAACCTCAGATCCAGGCTGATCATCCAGTCTTCAGCTAAGCAGTTGCACAACTTCTTCTCGGCCACTACCGACCTGATGAAGGTGATTGCCAGGTCTTGCGGACATGACGATTTCACGAAATTTGAACGCTCAGATTTGAGCACTTATAACTGGGATATGCATAAATTGGCGGGCATTCCGTATGCCGGAATTAATCCGTAACAAAGAGCATAACTCAACTGTAAGAAAATGAGCGACATATATAAGGAGTCGGTAAAATTGCATGACCAACTCCAGGGTAAAATAGATATTACCAACAAGATGGATGTGAACAGCAAGGAAGATCTTTCCCTGCTCTATTCTCCGGGCGTAGCAGAGCCCTGCCTGGAGATTCAGCGCAATCCTGAAAGGGCTTACGACCTGACCATCAAGAACAACACCATCGCAGTGATTACGAACGGAACGGCTGTTTTAGGACTTGGAGATATCGGAGCGCTGGCCTCCCTGCCGGTAATGGAGGGCAAAGCCATGCTCTTCAAGAAATTTGCCGATGTCAACGCTTTTCCCATCTGCATCGACTGCCATGATTCCAACCAACTAATAGAAACCATAAGGAGGATTTCTCCGGTATTCGGAGGTATCAACCTGGAAGATATCAAGGCACCTGAGAGCTTTATTGTTGAAGAGGCTTTACAGGACCTGGGCATTCCCGTATTCCATGATGACCAGCACGGTACGGCCATCGTTACCCTGGCTGCGCTGATCAATGCCGCCAAAGTAGTAGGCAAGCCCGTTAATGAGCTGAAAGTAGTGATCAACGGGGCGGGTGCTGCCGGCATCGCAATTGCCAAGCTCCTGCGTTGCTTCCATATAGACTCTGACCTTTGTGTATCAGTAAAACAGCTGATCGTAGCTGATAGTAAGGGAGCCATTCATCGCTTCAGAGGTGACCTGAACAAGGCCAAGACCGAGCTTCTCAAATACTCTAATTTTGATGATATCGATGGAGGTATTCATGATATCATCAAAGATGCTGATGTGTTCATCGGGGTGAGCAAGGGTGGCATTCTTACAAAAGAGGACATTGAAAACATGGCTGAAAACCCAATCATTTTTGCCATGGCCAACCCCGAGCCCGAGATCATGCCGGAGGAAGCTTTTGCCGGAGGTGCTGCTGTAATGGGTACAGGTAGAAGTGATTTCCCTAACCAGATCAACAATGTGCTGGCCTTTCCGGGGATTTTCAAAGGAGCACTGAAAGCCCGGGCTAAAACGATCTCTACTGAAATGAAACTGGCCGCAGCCTATGCGATTGCCACCAGCGTGGAAAACCCTACGCCCGACATGGTAATCCCCTCAGCACTGGATACTTCTCTGGCGCAGCGCGTGGCAGATGCCGTGGAACAGGCTGTTTACGATGAGATCAGGCTGGAAGAAGAAATCAAAGCAGAAGAAGCTAAATTAGAAGATGATTGAAACCATTGTTTCCATACTGCTGATAACAGCCGGAGTCTATCTCCTCATCGGCATCATGTTTTACTTTCCCTTTATCAGAAAAGGGGTGCATACTTTTGATGATGGTGTAAAGGCCGCCCCACTGTTTATGAAGATTCTCATCTTTCCCGGTACGGTGGCCCTTTGGCCCGTCCTACTGAAAAAATGGAGAAAGGGGGGTGAAGCATGAATGTAAAGCTGCGAAAGCGACATCGCTATATGTGGTTTGTAATTGGCATTGGCCTGCCACTACTTTGCCTGGAAGCCATTGAAGGTATCGCGATAAGGCCCACAGCAGAAATTCCGCGCCTCTCCTGCCCTGCAGATATCACGGATTGTGGTATTACAGAAAGACATGACATTTCTGATCATGCGATTCAAATCAGTGTCCAGGCTAAGGACAGTCTGAGTGAAATCTCAATATCCTATACACAACCCATAGTTTCTGCTTTTACGCTGGCTTATCTCACCGCTTCAGAAGAGGTAGATGAATCGGCCAGGCTGATCGGCAACCTGAATGAAATGGGAAGCTACCGCTTTGAGGTACCCAGCAAGGCCCTGCAAGGCATGTCTCATATCATTATTTATGACAAGCTCAATGCGAGTACACTCTATCATCAACCACTAAACGCGGCAAGACAATGAGTGTAAACTACGCAGGTATCTTATGGAACCGACAGAAGAAAATCTATGACTGGATCCTGTTCTTCTTTGTGCTGGCTTATCTGGGCGCCTATATAGGACTTACCAGTACCTTTGCTCCTGAAATTACGGCCGAAACCATGATCATCCGGGCTACAGCTACGCTGGCCCTCTTGCTGCTCCATATCATCTTAATGATCGGGCCACTGGCCAGGCTGAACAGCAAGTTTCTACCTATGCTGTACAATCGTAGGCACCTGGGAGTCACCATGTTTCTCGTGGCTTTGGTTCACGGCATCTTCAGCATTCTTCAGTTTCATTCTCTGGGTGATAAAGTGGCACTGGTATCTCTCTTTACCTCAAACGGTAACTATGCGGCCCTCACAGAATTTCCCTTTCAGGTTCTGGGCTTCTTCGCCCTGATCATTTTCTTTCTGATGGCAGCTACCAGCCATGACTTCTGGTTGAAAAACCTGAGCCCCAGGGTGTGGAAGAGCCTCCACATGATGGTGTATGTAGCCTATGCACTCATTATCATGCATGTAATGCTGGGCATTGTGCAGTTTGAATCACACCCCTTTCTCTACGGTTTTCTGATGGTGGGCATGATGATTATCATTGCGCTGCACTTTGCGTCATCTGTCAAGTCAGGCCGTGGACTGGACTTGAAATCCGCTCCGGGTTTTTATCATGCCTGCAATGTTGAAGATATTGCGGATGACTGTGCCAAGATTGTCACACTCAATGGAGAGAGTATCGCCATCTTCAAATATGACGGTAAGCTCTCTGCTATCAGCAATGTGTGTAAGCATCAAAACGGTCCTCTCGGTGAAGGCAAAGTAGTAGACGGCTGTGTGACCTGCCCCTGGCATGGCTACCAGTATGAGCCACATAACGGCACTTCACCACCTCCTTTTACTGAAAAGGTGAGCACCTATCGCCTGAAACTCGAGGAAGAAAAGGTATTTGTCAACCCCGATCCGCTGCCCGAAGGCACGGCTCTGGATCCCGTATTAACAGAAGGATAAGATGAGCGACAAGAAAGAATTCTATATCGGGTATTTGCCCAAAGCGCCTAAGGGAATCTCCCGGTTCACAGCCGTGGCCATCCTGATGTTTTTCCTGCTTCTGGTAGCTTCTGCCTATGTGGTTGTATCTAACCAGACCACTATCAACAATGGCTCTTTTGAGTATGGCGAACTTACAGAAGTAGAGGGCCTGATCTACATGGGACCACAGCCATTTATCAAGGTGATAGATGGCAAGGACATTAACGGAGAGCCAGTGTTCAAGAACATTCTGCTTATCAATTTTGGCAAGTTCGGGGCCACTTCTTCTCTGGAAAAAATCAAAAGTAAGATAGCCCTCACCTTCGACCGGGTCTATGTCAAGCTGCGAGGTACTCTGATATACCATAACGGTGTAACCCTGCTGGAGCTCACTGAAAATGAAAACAGCTATATCAGCTATCGTCCGCTGGTCGATAAATCACTCTACTCAAAAGATATACGAAAGCTGGGTAGTCAAACCCTGACAGGTGAGATCATAGATCCTAAGTGCTACTTTGGGTCGATGAAGCCCGGAGAAGGCAAACCACATAAGTCCTGTGCAGGACTGTGTATCTCAGGAGGCATTCCCCCCATGTATGTGGTCAAAAATGATCAGGGGCTGGCAGACTACTACCTGATTATGGGCGAGAACGGAGAGCGCCTGAAGGATGAGGTGATTCCCTATGTATCGGATGTCACAACACTCTCAGGTAAAGTAGAGACCCTGGATGAATGGAAAGTGGTATATGTAAACCCTGCTAATATTAAGCGTACAAAATAATGGATAACTGGATCATACCATTGACACTATTACCGGGCATTGGTATGATGATTATGTCCACCTCTCATCTGTCGACCGCTATTAGTCAGGAAATTTCCGGACTTATTCATGAGACTATCTGCGATACGCACCTGGTTGAGCAGAAGATTTCGCAGATGTCGTTGCTCAACAGGGCACTGGTAACCCTCTATCTGGGAGCAGCCGCCTTTGCCATTACCGGTTTGATAGGAGGTGTTTCTGCCGTGCAAAACCTGATGGTGCACGATGCCTTCACAGTTTGCCTGATCATCGGCATAGGCTGCCTTCTGATAGCCACGATCTTCCTGATCACCTTCTCTGTCAGGGCCGTCAGGATCAAAAAGAATCAGTATTTGAAAAGCATATCTAAATCATAAACCATGGCAACGAAAATGAAATGGCACAAAGTGCTCGACAATGTAGAAGAGCTTCCGGAAGGAAGAGTGATGTCTGTCACGGCAGAGCATCAGGGTATATGCCTCACACATTTTGAAGGCAGGTTTTCTGCCCTTGACAATCGCTGCCCACACCAGGGCGGACCATTGGGAGAAGGGAGTATTGAAAACGGCTTGTTGCGTTGTCCATGGCATGGCTGGGATTATCACCCCTGTACTGGCAAAGCCCCTGGTTTTGATGATGGAGTAGACACCTTCTTAACCAAAGTGGAAGATGGAGCCGTTTATGTAGGCCTGGAAGAAGAAACTCCTCATGAAACCACCATTTCTGATGTAATGGTTGAGACTATGATCAATTGGGGAGTCAATAAGGTATTTGGTATGGTAGGCCACTCCAACCTGGGTTTTGCGGATGCCATGCGCAGACAGGAGGAAAAAGGCAACCTGAACTTCTATGGCATTCGCCATGAGGGCGCAGCCGCCTTTGCTGCTTCGGCCTACGGTAAGTTGACCGGTAAACCGGCCGCCTGCTTTTCCATTGCCGGCCCCGGGGCCACCAACCTCTTTACCGGCTTGTGGGATGCCAAAGTAGACCGCGCTCCTATCCTGGCCCTGACTGGTCAGGTAGCTACACAGGTAGTGGGTACCGGCAATTTTCAGGAGGTAGATCTGGTAAAAGCCTTCAGCACTGTAGCCGAGTTCAATCACCGGGTACAGGGCAATTCAAAACATGCTGAGCTAATGTCACTGGCCGTAAAGCATGCTCTTCTTAACCGCGATGTATCACACCTCACCTTTCCTGACGAGGTACAGGAGACTCCCGCCCCTGCAAAGGCAGTAGCTACGACCCCTGAAGGCAGAATGCCCGATATGGAGATCAGACCTTCTCAGGCGAGTGTAGATAAAGCAGTAGGCATGTTCAAAGAGGCGAAAAGGCCGGTGATCATTGTGGGACATGGCGCCCGTTTTCATATGGAAGCCATTATAGCCTTTGCAGAAAGCATCAATGCTCCGGTCATGACGACCTTTAAGGGTAAAGGACAGATTTCAGACAGTCACCCGCTGGGTTGCGGAGTATTGGGACGAAGCGGTACTCCCATCGCCTCCTGGTTTATGAATGAAGCAGACCTGCTGTGTGTCTTCGGGGCATCCTTCTCCAACCATACAGGTATCACTGATCATAAACCCACCATTCAGGTAGATTTTGATCCCCTGGCTCTGAGCAAATTTCATAAGATAGACACCCCGGTTCTAGGTGAAATTTCCACCACCGTAGCCCTCTTCAGGGAAGCACTTTCGGGAAATACGGACACCGTGGATCAACGAAAAGAAGTGGCAAAACGCTGGGCGATCTGGAGGTCTGAAAAGGCCAAACGTATGATTGACGATCATGGTAAAGGTGTCAGCTCAATCGCCATCTTTGATGAGCTCACCAAACAAGCCCCGGAAGATGCCGTGATGTGTGTGGATGTAGGGAATAATGCCTACTCCTTCGGTCGCTACTTCGAAAGCAAGCAGCATACCTTCCTGATGTCCGGCTATCTGGGTTCTATAGGTTTTGCCTTCCCGGCCGCGATGGGTGCCTGGGCTGCTGTAGGTGATTCACGTCCGGTCATAGCTGTAGCCGGTGATGGTGGCTTCTGCCAGTACCTGGCTGAGCTGACAACAGCCGTAAAATACAATATGCCGATCAAGCTGATTCTGCTTAATAACTCGGAGCTGGGTAAAATCTCCAAAGAGCAACGAGCCGGAGAGTTTGATGTGTGGGCCACAGACCTGCACAACCCCAATTTCTCAGATTATGCCAACAGCTGTGGCGCCCTGGGTATCAGAGTTGAAGACAAGGCTGATCTGGCCGAATCGATGAAAAAGATACTCGCCCACGATGGTCCGGCTATGCTGGAAGTGATGGCAGATGTGAGCCTGATTTAATACCTGATATCAGGTATATCAAAAGAAGCCTTAAATACAGTCTCGAGCTGTTTTTTCAGAAACAGGAAGCTTTTAGCGAAAACCAGCTTAAGCATGTGCTTTGGTGGGATGAAGATGACATGTCGTCCCCTTAGTATCCCTTTAACCGAATAAAAACAGAATTAACAGAGACAAAACCGCCTCTGATGGTGTTAGTCTATAAAACTCATCCATGACCACGAAACGCAACTTCGAAGTACTCCAGGACGGAGTTATCAATAAATCACTGGCCTTTTCAAGAGAAGAACGAGAGGAGTTCGGCTTACGGGGCTTACTCCCCTACTCAGTCGGCACGCAGGCACTTCAGCTCACGAGACTGATGGAGAACCTGCGAAGAAAGGAATCGGATATAGAACGCTATGTACTCCTTTCTGCTTTACAGGACCGGAACGAGCGACTGTTCTATCGGGCAGTAATTGACAACATAGAGCAATTGATGCCAGTGATCTATACCCCTACCGTGGGAGAAGCCTGTCGTGAGTTTTCCCAGATTTTCAGGGAATCGAAAGGTTTTTACATCAACCCCGAAGACAAGGGACAGATTCGCCAGATCCTGGATAACTGGCCTAAAAAGGACATCCGTGTGATCGTAGTTACGGATGGACAACGTATTCTCGGGCTGGGTGACCTGGGGTCGAATGGTATGGGAATTCCTATCGGTAAACTGGCACTGTATTCAGCTTGTGCCGGCATTCTTCCCGATCAGTGTCTTCCTGTGATGCTGGATGTGGGTACCAATAACGAAGAGCTTTTGGAAGACATCCTGTACCTGGGTTATCCGCATAAGCGGTTGGAAGGCAATGCCTACTTCGAGTTGATAGATGAGTTTATCGAGGCTGTACAGGACAAATACCCCAAAGCACTGATTCAGTTTGAAGACTTTCTCACCCCAAACGCCTACACCCTGCTGAATAAATACCGCCATAAGGTATTGTGCTTCAATGATGACATTCAGGGAACAGCCGCAGTGACCCTCTCAGGAGTGTATGCCTCCAGCCGCATCACCGGTATCCCGTTCAAAGACCTGAAGATCATGTTCCTGGGTGCGGGTTCTGCTGCCACGGGTATTGCCGACCTGATGGTGACTGCCTACGAGAAAGAAGGGCTCAGCAAAGAAGAAGCCCTCAACCGGTTATGGTTTGTAGATATCAATGGGTTGGTAGTGTCTGACCGTGACGACCTGATGCCTCATAACCTCCCCTATGCACATGATCATGCCCACCTCAGCTTTGTTGAGGCCATTGACGAGATCAAACCGCATGTGCTGATCGGTGCTACCGGTTTTGGAGGAGCCTTTACGCGTCAGGTGATTGAACGTATGACAGCAATTAACGAAAGGCCTGTAATTTTTGCCCTTTCGAATCCTACCTCCCGGGCTGAATGTACGGCTCATCATGCCTATGTCTGGAGTAATGGCAAAGCCATTTTTGCCAGCGGTAGCCCTTTTGACAAGGTGACCTATAGTGGCAGAGTGCACAAACCCGGCCAGGGCAACAATGCCTACATCTTCCCCGGCATAGGCCTGGGAGCCATTAACGCTGAGATGAGCACTATATCTGATGAAGCCTTCCTCATTGCTGCACAGACCTTGGCTGAGCAGGTAAGTGATGAAGACATTGAGCTGGGCTCACTCTACCCGCCTCTGCCTGATATTCGGGAAATCTCTCTGAATATTGCCACGGCTGTTGCTGAACACGCCTACGATGCAGGTCTGGCAAAACGTCCTCGACCTGACAATTTAAAGCAAAGCATTGCCGATTATATGTTTGATCCAACCTATTGATTGTCAGAGATGGAACATTGCTTACCTCTCTTCGGTTATCAGATTGTAACAATTAAAAATACAATCATATGAAGGCTATATGGAACGGAGAAGTAATCGCTGAGAGCGATAAAACGGTAGTAGTAGAAGGTAATCACTACTTCCCTCACGATTCGATCAAAAAAGAATATTACAAGGAGAGTAACACACACAGCAACTGCCCCTGGAAAGGCATTGCCAGCTATTATACACTTGAAGTAAACGGCAGTGAAAACCCCGATGCCGCCTGGTACTACCCTGAAACTTCAGAGCTCGCCAAGGGAATCAAGAATTATGTGGCCTTTTGGAAAGGTGTTAAAGTAGAAGACTGATGGCCTTGTTTCATTGGAAAAAGAATCCCGTCCCCACCCCTGAGGATGTATGTCCTAATTGTTGGGGGCAGCAGGAGTATGGAGGTAAGGCCATAGACCTGATGGAAGACAAACAGATTGATGTGAATAACAGCACCACACGCCATGCCTTCATTCAGGACTTTGTGGTAAACCACGTTAGTGGTATACAGCTGAAAAAACACGATCAGGGTTATATCTGCTCTACCTGTCAGAAGACTTATGATACTTATCACAGGGAAATAAGTGCCTAAGTTTATTCATTATAAATATTTATATGGAAACCAGCCCTTTACATAGCGGCTGGTTTTTTTATATAGTCACTACCTCCTCTCATAAGTGGAAATCCACCTGATCAGCGGGAAACTCCTCTGGCTACCGAAAGGTTAAATAAAATAACTGGAAAATCTTATTTCATAAGTAAAAGAGATACAAGGCATGGATTTACTATATTTCAAAAAAGGATATACATATGCCAGCCATCAAGATCACTTTACCGCAGAGACTCAAAGGCTTTGTCCAGCCAGACACCACTTCAGAAAGTAAGGGTTTTATCAGTGAGGGTACCTACCCGCTGATAAGTTTCAAAAGAGATTTCCCCAATCAGGACACGGATTACGCAGAAATAGACACGCCACAGGAAGGAAAGGTCTGGATTTGTGCACGATGGAAAGATACAAAATACGCTGAGGCCAAATCCGTGGCAGAAGGAGCCGGAGCATCCGGAGAAGGCTCAGTAATCAGCTTTGCTGACCTGGCGTCTGTACTGGACCTGGCATCTGGTCAGCAGTCGGCCAGTGCACCCGCTGACTCTTCACAAAATGGAGTTGATGAGAGTGCGATCACTAACCTGCTTCCACTCTTCGACAGTTATGGTTATGATTTGAAAGAACCTGCCTACCCTTATCAATTGGAAGGAATAAGCGTGCCACAGTCACCGCCTAATCCTTCTCAAAATAACTGCTGCACTTTCGTGGAAGCTATATTGGTAAAGGCCTGGCAAGATACTATCGGCTCATTTGAGTGGAATAACCAACGACATGCGCAAATGATGATATATTCCGCTGATGACTTCTTTTCTCCCATTACGGCAGCAGTAGAATCCGGAATGGCTGTCAGAGAGCAGGACGTAGACAGTGCACCAACCCCCTGGACCATTATACAGGGATGGAAAACCCAATGGACTGGCGGACATACTTTTCTCATTATAGATCATAACAAGGAGACTGATGCCGTACTGACTTTGGAATCCAATAAAGGTTGGGGACTCGATGGGGTCGGTTTCAGAAAGCTCGGAATGGCCAGAGATTTTGACAATCAGCCACCAGCCAATTGGTGGCAAACTCCCGGCTTGCAAACCTGGGAACAGATGAAAGCCCTATATAAATTCAGAGAAATGGCTACGCTTCAGGTGAAAAATCAGACCTGGGTACAACAGCCCTGATTGACTTTTCCGTATGAAGCATATATTCAAACAATGGCAACTTCTGGGCCTGCTTTCTCCACTTGAGTTGAAGCCGGCCATTGAAGAAATTCATCATGGTGTCCAATTTATTGCCATGGTGGGTAAATACTTTGTTGAAAACGCACCGGATGACAGCCATACCAATATGGAATGGATCGCGGACAAAGAAGTATTGGCAGGCAATTGGGTAAAAGCGCCCAAAGGAGATTTCAGGCTTGCCATGCGCCCCAAAGATCTCGAACTTATCATCTATGATGCCAGTATGAACAGGATAGATGCCTGCACTCTGGATGGCAAAACCAATGTCAAGGCCTGTCGCTGGGTAGAGGATCACCTGGATCAGTTTGGAGAAGACAGCAGTAAAATGAACCTGATGCTGCATTACGAAATTCCTGATCATCAAACTGACGAAGGAGCTGCCTACCGGCTCTTTGATCGCTCCCTGTTTGAGGAAATGGCAAAATACAGAGCCAATGGAGACCTTTTACTCAGGCATTTCTCTGCTCAGTATGCAACGGCCTCAGACGTTCGTACCTGGCCTCATCACTTTGACAACGGAGCCTATATTCCTATGGTCTTCGGGCCGGAAGGAGAGCACCTAAAGTCCTTCAGCATCGGTATGGGTATTCCTGACGAAGCGAGCGAAGAGCCTTATTTCTACATCACCACCTGGTCAAAAACAGGAGATAACTCCTACGATCATGTCCCGTCCCTCCCCTCAGGCGAATGGATAAAGTCCCCATTCCGGGGTGCCATACTCAGGGCTTCTGAAGTGGTTCAGCACAAAACATCAGAGGCTCAGTTTCAATGTGTTTTTGACTTTCTGGAAGCGGGTATCAAAGCTTCGCTGGAGATTATTCATTGATTTATCAATCATTTTATCCCTGTTACAATTTGTAACAACTTTGAAATGACTCCGCCACAGGCTGGTTTTATCATTGCCTTTACTAAAAGTAAGAGCATTGAAAACCCTACGTTGGATCATTTTCCTGAGCATTACCGGTACCGGGGTCTGGTATTTTTTTATTTATCAGATTGACAATACCCGGGAAGATGCAATAAGCTATACGGCAGTACCCGCCTCCAGACAAGATATAGGCACTTATGTACTGGCAACCGGCATCGTCAAGCCTCAAACGGGAGCCGAAGTACGCATTGGCGCCCAGGTATCAGGTGTGGTGCAAAAGCTACATGTGAGCATAGGTGACCAGGTACAAAAAGGAGACCTGCTGGCCGAAATTGATCCGGCCCAGTTCATCGCCAACCGGGATCAGGCGCTGGCCATTCTCAAAAATGCACAGGCCAGTCTTGACTATACTGAAGCCAATGCCTTGCGACAAGAGCAGTTATACAGAGATCAGGTGATTTCTGCTGACACCTATGATCAGACACAGCGCAACCTGGCCATGGCCCGGGCGGAAGTGGAAAGACAGGAAGCCAATCTGCGTCTGCTCGAAACCCAACTGTCACTTACCAAAATCTATGCGACCATTTCAGGAGTAGTGGCATCAGTGTCTACTCAGGAAGGGGAAACTGTCATCTCCAGCTTTTCTTCGGCCACTTTCGTGACCCTGATCGATCTAAACCGACTGGAAGTCTGGGCCTATGTAGACGAAACGGACATTGGCCGGATCGTGCGGGGGCAGAAAGCCTCCTTTACAGTAGATACCTACACTGACATTGAATTCAAAGGAGTAGTGAGGGATATCTACCCAAAAGCAGAACTAAAGGACAATGTGGTCAACTATATCACGGTCATTGAACTGGAGAAGCCTGCATATGGCACTCTGAGGCCCGAAATGACTGCCACGCTTAATATTATTCAGCAAATCAAACCCGATGTACTGGCGATACCCAACAGGGCCATAAAGCGGGAAGGTAACGGTCGGCTGGTCTATGTAAAAAACGGAGACCTTATTGAGAAAAGGACCATCGAAACGGGTATCAGAGACAGCAAATTCACGGAGGTCATTTCCGGCATGAAGCCAGGCGAGCGTGTGATCCTCGAAGACGTCAGACTACAGTAAACCATAATCAAAATCAGATGATTGAATTGAAAAACATATCCAGAATTTTTCGAAAAGAAGGCGGTATTGAGGTCAAAGGACTGGATAACGTTTCCCTGAGTATCAAACGGGGGGAATTTATCGCTATCACGGGTCCTTCCGGCTCAGGAAAGTCCACTCTGCTGAATATGCTGGGTTTTCTGGATCAGCCTACGAGTGGTGAGTATCACTTTGAAGGCAAAGCGTTTGGCGGCCAACACAGCAGTGCTCTTGCCAGGGTCCGCAATAAAGAAATTGGCTTTGTCTTTCAGTCTTTTCACCTGCTGAAGAACGTAACCGCCCTGGAAAATGTAGAGCTACCTCTGATATACTCAGATAAGAAGCATATCAGAAAGCTGGCAGAAGCCGCCCTGATGTCGGTGGGGCTGGGAGACAGAATGAGCCATAAGCCCAACGAACTTTCAGGAGGTCAGCAGCAAAGGGTGGCCATCGCCAGGGCATTGGTGAATGAGCCTGCCCTTATTCTGGCAGACGAGCCCACGGGTAACCTGGACAGTCAGTCATCTGCAGAAATACTTGAGATTTTCAACAATCTGAATGAACAGGGCAAAACCATCATCATGATCACCCATGAGGCAGACATTGCACAGAGGGCCAATCGCATCATCCGAATCAGCGATGGGCAGATAGTATCTGATCAACCTTCATAAACACTTATAAAATGAATATTAATCGCATAGTAAGTAGTGGATTTAAAATTTTGGGCCGCAACAGACTCAGAACTTTTTTTATGACCCTGGGCATTATTGTAGGCACAGTGGCTCTTTTTCTTTCTATGTCTTTTGGTGAAGGCAGCAGAAGGGAAATGATGAATTCCATTGATCATATGTTCAGTAAGTCCAGCATCTTCCTGATACCCGGGGGCGGAGGTATGATGAGTGGTCAGCAAAGCTCCACTGACACGAAGCTCACACTGGCAACGGCCGAGGGCCTTCTGGAAAATGTGAGCAGCCTGACCCTCTATGACCCCATGCAGGTGATCCCCAACATAGAAGCCACCTACCAGGGTAAAACCGTAGAAATACCCGTGTATGGAGGCACAGAAAATGCCGCTGTGGTGTGGAACAGGGATGTCATCAAAGGGGAGCATCTCAGCCGAAGAGATGTAACCGGCAGTACCCGGGTTGTGTTACTGGGCACAAAAACAGCAGAAGCACTTTTTGGTCAGGAAGATCCGATAGGCAAGCAAATCAGGCTGAATAACACCCCTTATGAAGTAAAAGGTATTCTGGAAATAGCGGGGCTGGATACAGTACATGGTATGGACAGAGACGATGAGGTGCTGATTCCCATCTCAACAATGACCAGCCGGCTGACCAATATCGACTATGTACGTGCCCTGAAATTTCTGGTGGAATCCAACGCGGACACCGAAGAGACGCTGGCAGCCATGACGGACTTTCTGCGTGACTACCATGGGTTGACGGAAGACGAACCTGATGATTTCACTCTCATCACGCCCGTAGCCGTAGAGGCAATGATTGGCACCCTGAACCAGACCTTTTCTGTATTTCTGCCCCTCATCGCTTTGATTGCTATGGGAGTAGGTGGCATCGTGATAGCGGTATTGATGCTCATGAACATCAAAGAACGAAGTATGGAAATAGGGTTGAGGAAAGCACTGGGGGCACGAAACAAGGATGTATTTGTTCAGTTTTTGATTGAAAGCGGAAGTATTGCCCTGGTTGGCGCGGTGACGGGACTGGGCTTTGGCTTCTTTATGCTACAGGTCTTTGCCCTTCACGGCAAGGCCATGGTGGCCGAGCCAGCCACCATTGCCCTTTCCTTTGGTCTGCCCCTGACCATTGGTATTCTTGCCGGCATACTGCCTGCTAATAAGGCCGCCAAACTGGATCCGATTGTGACATTGCAAGCCTGACCGATCGAGCCCTCAAATGAATTATCAGAGAAACCTGAAGCTATCGCTGAAAACCATGCTGGACCAAAAGCTCAGGACCTTTCTGGCAGCACTTGGGGTTTCTATTGGCATCGCGGCCGTGATTTCCTTTGTTGCTGTGGGGCAGGGAGCACAGGAGGAAATATCGAAAAAACTGGAGAACTACGGCACCAACGTTTTACTGATCAGTGCAGGTAAACAGGTATCGAATACCGGTAGAAAAAAGCAGACCACCGACATTACCACACTTCGCCTCAGCGATGCTCAAAGGGTATATCAGGATATTGAAGGCATTGTGAAAACAGCGCCTCACCAGGCCAGGGGATTTCGTGTAAAGTATGATAATAAACTGACCAATGTAACAGTAGATGGCAGCACGCCTGAATACTTTGAATTGAAAAACTTTACGCTGGCTTCCGGGAGATTTTTCGATGCTTCAGAAGACAAAGCAAGGGCACGTGTAGCTGTGATTGGCGACCAGACCAGGGAGCACCTTTTCCCGGATCATGATCCAATCGGGGAGCGGCTGCTCATCGGCAAAATTCCCTTTGAGATTATCGGGGTGCTGAGCAAAAAGGGAATGACAGGAAATGGTGCCAATGAAGATGATCGCATTGTTATCCCACTGCAAACAGCGCTCAGAAGGGTTTTTAACGTGAGTTATCTGCAAGATATACTGGTACAGGTCAAAAGTCAGGAGCTCCTGAATCAGACGGAAGGAGAAATCAGGCAGGTGATAAGGAGTTCTCATAAGCTCAACAAACGAGGTAAAAAAGATGATTTCAAGATCTTCAATCAGATCAAAGCCATTCAGGCCGAGCAGGAAGCAGCAGAGACTCTGAATTCACTCACCCTGTCAGTAGCAGTGTTATCTCTGGTAGTGGGGGGCACCGGCATACTGGCAGTAATGCTCCTAAGCGTCAAAGAACGACTGGCAGAAATAGGGCTTCGCCTGGCACTGGGGGCAGGTCGTGGCGATATCGTTTTTCAGTTTCTGACAGAGTCTGTCTTGCTGTCCCTTATGGGCTCCATCATGGGGATTGGCATGGGTTTCCTTTCTGGCTATCTTGTCGAGAGGTTTACAGACTGGTCCACCATCATTGCCCCGGAGGTAATAGGATACACATTCCTGTTTTCATTTGGGCTCGGGTTGATTTTCGGTGTTTATCCGGCCTATCAGGCATCATATCAGGATCCGGTAGTTTGTTTGAACCAGAAACACTAGTTCCATGAACAGGAAGATACTTGTAGTAGACGATGACGACAGACTCAGAGAGTTGCTGGCGGAATACCTGTCGCGATATGGTTTTGCGGTCGATACCCTGACGGATGGAACAGACCTGATAAACAGCATTCGCAGACAGGCACCGGAGCTTATCGTACTGGACATTATGATGCCCGGAAAAAACGGGCTGGAACTGTGCAAGGAGGTCAGGAAAGAGTACAATGTTCCCATCATCATGCTCACCGCCCGGGGAGATGTCAATGACCGCATAGTCGGGCTGGAGGTCGGAGCAGATGACTACCTTCCCAAACCCTTTGAACCTCGCGAACTGGTGGCCAGAATAGAAACTATTCTGAGGAGAGGACAAGCGAACTATCAGAAAGACGTGATTCGTGTGGGGAATCTGGAAATCAGGCCCGGCTCACGTACGGCCTTACTGCATAATGAGCCCCTGGATCTTACCACCAAAGAATTTGAAATTCTCCTTTTGCTGGTCACTCATCCCGATAAAGTTTTCAATCGCGACAACCTTATGGAGTCTCTGAGAGGACTGGACTGGGATGCTTTTAACAGAAGTATTGATGTGCTGGTGAGTCGTTTGCGACAAAAGCTGAAGGACGATCCGAAAAAGCCCCGCTATATCCGAACCGTATGGGGCGCTGGTTACAAATTCATAGGCTATGAACAGTAAGAAGTCGCTCTATAAACGGATGGTCCTGACCATCAGCCTCCTCTGTACAGCCACAATTCTGCTTATTCTGGGCCTGTTTTCGGTCATGTTGAAATCTATAAGAGCCTCTGCAGATAATGCCTTTCTGCTTCATAACATCTTTCTGGGTATCAGTATAGCCCTGCTCATCGGTCTTTATGTTCTGGTCTATTTCCATATCAAGCGGCTTTTCAAACCCATGCAGGAAATCAAGAAAGCCGTGGAAACTGTAGCCGAAGGAGATTTCGATTTACAGATCCCGATCAGGCGGGCTGATGAGTTCGGGGAGCTGTCTGCAAGTTTCAACAGGATGGCAGGTGAAATCCAGTCGATGCTCAAGTATAAAGACCAGCTACTCTCAGATGTCAGCCATGAACTTCGGACCCCGATCACCCGCATGCGTCTGGCTGCAGAAATGATGGAGGCGGGTAAAGAAAAGGACTCTATGATATCTGACCTGAAGGACATGAGCCACCTGATAGAAAACCTCCTGGAGTCGAACCGGCTGAACTATGGCGCGAGCTCTCTGCACAAGGAGCCTTTCAATCTCACCGAACTCATCGCCTCAATGGCACAGGAGCAGGCGGAGCGTAAGCCGGGCATCAGATTTCAGACTACACAAGCCATAACTATCAAAGCGGATTTTTCCCTCATCAGGATGCTCTTCAGAAACCTGATTGAAAATGCCCTTAAGTATTCTTCTCACCAAGAAATACCCGTTGCCATAGATATTTCACAAGCAGGTGATGAAGTGGAAGTGAGCATTAGTGATCATGGCACTGGAATTCCCGAGGAGGCTCTCTCAAAGGTTTTTGAACCTTTCTACCGGGTAGAACAATCCCGTTCAAAACATACAGGTGGGTATGGGTTAGGCCTGAGTATTTCCCAAAAAGTCACAGAAGCCCATCAGGGTCAGATTTCAATCAACAACCGTAAAGGCGGAGGAATTGAGGTGATAGTAAGACTCCCCTCCTCCTGACCTCAGAAAGACCAGATTAACACTATCAAAATTAACACACTACGATTTTTGTCGTAGAATACTTTGATTAGTGAATGCTATTTGCGTTATTTATTACGAATCCAATCGTAGCTTAACTAAATATGCAAAATCCCAAGACCATCCCTACCAACAGCGAGCTTGAAATTCTGACCGTTCTCTGGAGCTTAGGCATGGCTACTGCCAGGCAGGTACATGACGAACTGGTTAAGACCAAAAGCACCGGCTATACGACTACGCTCAAGATTATTCAGAATATGTATGATAAAAAGATGCTTACGAGGGAGCCCAAGGGCCAAACGCATATTTATCATCCTGTTCTCAAGCAGGCAGAAGTGCAAAAACAGATGCTGGGTGGCTTTGTTAACAAAGTATTCATGGGTTCTTCCAAGAACCTTATACTCCAGGCACTGGGTAATGAAAAGCCGAACAAAAGTGAACTGGATGAAATCAGGGCCATGCTCGACCAGCTTGACAAAGGAGGAAAGTCATGAACGAAATGAACAATGCTCTGGCCTGGAGTCTGATTCATTCCTTGTGGATTGCTCTTGGCACCTGGGTACTGATTAACCTGATAAGCACCTTCCTTTCACAGTCCCGGCATCGCAGACTACTGAAAATAGGTAGCTTGCTCCTTTTTTTCGGTTTGGTGGCGGTAGCACTTTTCAGCGAGGTAACGCATACCACTTCTACCGATCTTTTTTGGTATACAGATACCGAGTCTCTTACTATTCAGCACTCCTTCAGCTGGCTTGATCAATTGAATTTTTGGGTGGGTCAAAGCAGTTCCGTCATCAACAGTATCTGGATAGTCGGTATCCTCATAGGTCTGGTACGGTATTTCTATAACCGCAAAGCCCTGGTCAAAACGCAATCTTCAGCCATTCACTGCTCTGACGATGCCGCCCGATCTCACCTTAACAGAATTCGCAAAGCAATGCATATTACCAGGCGGGTCAGTATCAAGGTAAGCGCGCTGGTAGAATCGCCTATGACGGTTGGGTTCTTTAAGCCGATTATCTACTTCCCTGTCGGTTTGATCAGTGGCTTTTCGTCAGATGAGCTGGAAACTATTCTCAGGCATGAGCTGGCCCACATCAAACGACATGACTACCTGGTCAATCTCTTTCTGGTAGTGCTGGAGACCCTCTTCTTTTTCAATCCGATTGTCCTCATGCTGGTACGGGACCTGAGGAGGGAGATGGAATACGTCTGTGATGATGAGGTAGTCCAGGCACACGACCAGTTTGCCTATGCAAGAGCCCTGTTGAAATTACAGGAAAACTCAATCTCATATCAGGTGGCCATGGCAGCCCAAAACAACAATTCAGAATTTAAAAACAGAGTGGAGCGCATGATTAATCCTAAAAAACCGAGGGCAGGTTCCCGGATGGGCCTCATTGTTACACTGTTTACAACGCTCTTAGTCAGCAGTGCTTTTGTAGGAATTACCCCCGAAGAGCCAGAAAAGTTTGAAACAAAACTTACCGGTGTTGCACTTCCTGTATTACAGGAATTAAAGCAGGACACCATCAGAATGACATCCAGAGAAGAACTACAGGAAAAAGTCAAAGAGCTTGGTTTCAATTATCTGAAAGGAAAAGTGGTGATTCTGAACGGCAACAGAGTTCATTTTATAGAAGGAAAAAGCGATCCCCTGAGAAAGTCTGAGAAGATGATGGAGGAGGTGCAACAGGAGTTGGTTAAGGACGGTATCCTCAATGAAAACAAGCGAAAAATCACCCTGATGTTTCAGTACTCAGATGTTCTCAACGGAAAAGCCTCTTTGGGCGACAAATACGAGAAGTACAAGGCGATTCTCAACCGTTATTTCCCTGTTTATGACAGTTTTGCCACTACCCGGGTTTTCCGTTTTCCTTCAGAATCAGAAGGGAATAGCAATTCGCCTACCGTTGAGCGCACCAGAATGGCGAGTACCTCTAAATTTGAATCCCTGGCCAGGAATTAATACCTGAAAGCAGTCTGCTCCCCACCATTAATCCGGGGGTCCCCCAACAGACAGGGCTTTTGATTAACCCAATGATGAATTATTGGAAAGGAGCCCTATATCCTTTTCACAGATAACTGACTCGTTATGAAAAAGATGATTATTGTCTTAATGGCACAGCTATGCCTTAACCTTATGCAAGCTCAGGAAAACGACCTCCGGCATTATGCTGTCATTGATGGTGGAAAATACTGGGTCGACCGACTGGAAAAACGAGTCAAAAAAGTAGGCAACACTCACTATGCCCTGGTAAATGGCAAATTCTATAAACTGCAATATGCGCCTCCTGAGGGCAACGTTTATACTTATGAGTTCTATGTAACCCTTGAAGATAATACCCGCTACTATATCACGCGTACCTCGTATGGTTTGCTCTACGAGTTAATGGACCTTCCTGAAGCGGCCGAAATGGCACGGAGCGGCAGGCGCCTTCCCTATACCGGACCTCTTTATTCAGATAGCAAGCCCTATGACTCCCTGGAAGTAGATTATACAAGCACCAGGAAATACAAGGTCTATGCACTAAAAGTAACGCCTGAAAAGCGGATTATACCTGATGAGGAATTCCAAAGTTACCGTGGAAATTTCACATACGTCCGCAGGATAGAAGGTGGCCCCTACGCCATGGATACCATTATTATCAAGCCACCGGGATCAAAGGCACTGGCTGCCATGGCTGCACGTGAGCAGGCCTTTAAGGAGATGGCAGGAAAGACCGCCCCCTATTTCGATACACGGAGTCTGTCAGGGATTGCGCTCAATTCAGATAGTCTCAGAAACAAGGTTGTGGTCATCAACTTCTGGTTTGTTGGCTGCCCTCCCTGCCTGAAGGAAATCCCTGCTCTTAATCAACTGGTAGCGGACTATGAAGACCGGGAAGTAGTGTTCATCGGTTTTGCTACAGATACTGAGCAGCGTCTGAATCGTTTTCTCGCCAGGACTGATTTTGAGTACACCATAGTCCCCCTATCTCTCAACATCGCTGACCAATACCTGGTCAATGCCTATCCTTCTCACTTTGTCATTGACAAGCAGGGAATAGTACGCTTGGCAGAGCAGGGGTTTAAGGAACATACCATGAGTAAGCTGAGAGCCACCATAGAAGAAAGTTTGAAACGATGAAAATATACCGCTATACCTGCCTTGTGATTTTCTTTTTTTCGGCTGCTCCGGGCCTGGCTCAAGAGGCTGAATTGCAGAACTTCGTTATGATAGAAGGCCGTAAGTACTGGGTAGACCGACTGGAGAAAACGGTCCTGGAAAAAGAGGGTAAGTATTACATCCGCTATGAGGAAAAATTCTACCCGCTTGAGTATAAAAAAGACACTCCCAAATCTCCCTATGTCACCATCTTCATCACGCTGGATGACGGCTCAGAACATTACCCTTACGCACACTACCTTGCCCGGATACAACGCGCTATGGGCTTTGAAGAACATGCTGACCGCATTTTAGAAAAGGGTACTGCAGCTTACTACGTCTACCCGGAAACCAAACCTTACCGCATAGACAGCTCTTCAAGAAGTGGTAAATACACAGTGAAATACCATGCCGTGATGGCCACGATGGATGGCCGTATTATCTCAAGAGAGGAGTTCAAGTCATATGGCGGCCTGTATACATTTGTTAAGCGCATCAACGGTGGACCTGAAGCTATGGATACCATCATCATATCGCCTCCACTCAGGGTAAAGCTCACACCTCCGGAACGATCAGGAAGAGGGAACTGACGAAAAGGGGTTACTACATGCACAAAAAAAGCGGCACCTGAACCAATTCAGAAGCCGCTTTTCTCTTTCTGCTTACCAGATGCTACTCAGGTGTTTTCTCATCCGGATACTCCTCTTTGAAGCCTCTCCAGTAATCAGCAATTGTACCTTTCATATCTTTCATCAGGAGCATAATACCCAAGAGGTTAGGCAAGGTCATCAGGGCAATCGTAATTCCCGAAAGTGTCCAGATGATAGCCGTATCCTGGAATGAGGCATAGAAAAATGCCACTACATACACAATCCGGAAATAGATTACAGATTTAGGTCCACCCAGATAGGTCATGGCTCTGTCACCGTAGTAAGACCATGAAATAGCCGTACTAAAGGCGAACAGCAGCAGACCGATTGATACGATATACTTACCCCATTCTCCAAAGAACCCTTTTTGAAATGCAATGGCCGTCAGAGGCGCACTGTGTACCAGTGACTCTCCGCGGAAAATCACATTTTCCAGATCAGGAGCCCCATCTGTCACGGATACTGTTCCATTATATGGTGTATCTTCCTCACCATTCTTATCCATTATCCTTACATTTTCCGCCAGAGACCTTGCATTGATCACTGACACCGGATTTTGAATCTCTCCATTGACCACCTGTAGCTCGCCATCAAAGGCCGCTATCGATGAAGTTCCTGAAATATGATCATAAAGTCTTTGAACCCCGGCTTCAGTATCATCTGTGAAGTCATTGCCCATCACAATTTCCATATCTGCCTGCTGGAAATCATTGATATGCTTTTCTTTCCAAACCCCGGATGACAACAGTACCAGTCCTGTGATGGAACAGATAATAATGGTATCGATGAAAGGTTCCAGAATAGCCACCATACCTTCAGATACCGGCTCGTGAGCTTTGGCAGAGGCGTGAGCAATCGGGGCACTACCCTGACCGGCTTCATTGGAGAACAAACCCCGGTTTACACCCCGGTTAAACGCATAAGCCAGAGAAGCTCCCAGGAAACCTCCTCCTGCAGCGGACCCTGTAAAGATGTCGGCAAAAATGGAAATAAAAGAAGGGATGATGTTACCGGCATTATAGAAGATCACCGAAAAGGCTCCTATAAAATAGATCACTGCCATAGTAGGCACCAGCTTCTCAGTAACCGATGCAATACGTTTAATCCCCCCGATAATCACAATGGCCAGCAGTACAGAAAGTACCAGTCCGGTAATCCATAACTCTACACCAAAGGTGGCCTGGATGGAGGTAGAGATACTGTTGATTTGCGGCAAGCTACCTGTACCAAAGGCAGAAAGCACAGTGGCGATAGCGAATATAACGGCCAGCCACTTCATGTTCAGGGCGTTCTTCATGTAGTACATGGGACCACCAGCCATGGACCCGTCTGCGGTTTTCTCTCTGTACTTATGAGAAAGCGTCACCTCCACAAACTTGGTACACATACCCAGGGCAGCCGTCATCAACATCCAGAATAAAGCTGCGGGACCTCCGATATGAATGGCCAGGGCAACCCCAGCGATATTACCAGTACCCACCGTACCGGAAAGTGCTGTGGTCAATGCCTGAAAGTGGGAAGTATCTCCCTCATCAGTGGCTTTGTCAAACTTCCCCTTTACCACTTTAACAGCGAAACGGAAGTAGCGAATTTGTGGGAACTTCAGGTAGATCGTAAAGAACAATCCGACTCCAAGGAGTGCATAGGGAAACCAGGGAGCACTTCCGATGTAGCTGTCTATCAGCTGCAGAAAACTATCAACTTGTTGCATTTCAACTTAGTAGGTTTGACAAAAGCCACAAAAATAGGGAATAACGCTTCCCGACCAAGCTTTAAAACACCGTCAATCGATTGTATCCGGTATTTTTTGTAGACATGAGGGTAAATAGATCATAAAAGTCAGGCTTTGGCCGGTAAACGATCCACTTGTGGGTCATTCGTCATGTCTGATCCTCAAAGTCTGAACATCCATAGAACAGTCTCCTCTTTCTGTCGATACTCCCAAACCTGGCTCCTGATATGGCGTCTTCGTCAGTAACCAACCAGACAACCGATGCTTAGAAAACTGTCCTACTTTTTGATTTGCCTGCCACTTGCCTGTTCCTCAGTTCTCGCTCAAACAGAAAAACCACCCTGTACCGGTGGCAGCTATGATCTGGTCACTCCTTACCTGGGCACCTGGCACGAATATCGTGTTACTGACTCTACCGAGGTACTTATGGGTACGCTGACAACAAAACTCCTGGCCAAAGGCTGTGCCATCAGTCAGCATTTCATGGAACAAGACTCATCTTTCAGCTATCAATCACTGGGCGCTGTAAATCCATCATCCGGGCTCTGGCAGGAGAATTATGTATTCAGCACCGGTGGTACGGCCACCTACCAATGGATGACGGAAGGAAATGAGATTTACACCCTGAGGACGGCTGCTTCCCGAAGCTCTGATCATATCTACCGGCTTAAGTATACGGATACTCGTGACGATGAATACACGGTAGTACTCCAAAGGTCTTATGATGGCGGCAAAACCTGGGAAAGTACGGGCAAAACGAGGATAAAGCGGATTTTGTAAGTCTTCTTACAGAATGTTTTAGGTGGCTTTTCCGGGCATTCTGCGATTGTTAGCAGGCCGATCCCCTGAGGGGGGACCGCTTTTGCACGACTTACAGGAGCAAACACAATAAAAATTTCAGGATTTCGTATTGACTCCAACTAATTTAATTCAACCATGAAACCTGCCATTTACCTCATCACTTTTCTGTCATTTTTTGTTTCTAAAGACAAAGACATTTTTTCCTCCAAGGCCATCGAGAACAGAATGGTCAAAGTATCCACTGACCTGTACGCCAACAAATATGAAACCTCCAATGCAGAGTACCGGGAGTTTCTGGACTGGTTAAAGGAAAATAATGAAGCTATGATGGATCAGGCTCGTGTCCATACCGAGGGTTGGTCACAGGTGGTAGGTCTTCCCTACGCCAAAAATTACTTTGACCAGGAGAGTTTTGACAACTATCCTGTAGTAAATATTACCTATGAAGGAGCCTCTGCCTTTTGTGCCTGGCTCACCGATCGCTATAACCAGTCGAAAAAGAAGAAATTTCAGGAGGTCAGGTTCAGGCTACCTACCAAAGATGAGTGGGTCGCCATGGCACTGAATGGAAAACACCAGGCCCGGTATTATCCCTGGGGAGGTCCATATCTGAAAAACCGAAATGGCAGCTATCTGGCCAACTTCTTTCACGTAGGCAACCAGGACATAAAACTGGATATCAATGACAAAACAAAAACCAGCATAGCTTTAGAACCACAGCTTGACAAGAACGGCCTTGCCAAAGGAGCCACTGTCTTTACCGCACCGGTCAACTCTTATGTAGCCACAGGAGCAGGCCTGTATAACCTAAGCGGTAACGCAGCTGAAATGCTGGCGGAAAAGGGTAATACCAAAGGAGGTAGCTGGGGTAGTTCAGGCTATTACCTTCGCATTCAGGCTGAAGATGAATTCGAAGGATTTGAATATTCTCCTTATGTGGGTTTCCGCTATGTCATGGAAGTTATTGAGGAGTAGATTTATAAAGCGAAGATCATAGTAAAGAGGCTATCTGAAAAGTGATTAGTCATTGCGAACGAAGTGACGCCTGCCTGCGGCAAAGGCAGGCAATCTCCTCATGTCATTCGAAATCGAAGTTGAGATCACTTGATTTCATTCGTGATGACGGTCTCCTTAACTTTTGAGACAGCCTCTTTGTCATTTCTATCGGTTTCAATGATCTGAAAGATACTTTACCGGATTAGACCCGGCTACCCGAAGCGCCTGCCAGCCGATACTGCCTAAAACAATGCTCACAGCTATCAAAGCGGAGACCAAAAAGACTACCCAATTCACTTCTGTGCGATAGGCAAAGCCCTGTAACCACTGTTCCATGGCGAGCCTGCTCAGTGGTAGCCCTATGACTACCGAGGCAAGGAAAATCTGAATAAACTGCTTGCCTACTTTGGTTAAAATCACACCTTTGCTCGCACCCAGTACCTTATGAATGCTGATTTCCTTGGATTTTCTTTCTGCCGTAAACGAGACCAGACTCACCAGCCCCAGTATAGCCAGAAACACTCCTACACCGGCAAAACCAATGACTACTCGCGTAAACCTTTGCTCGTTTCCGTACAACCGGGCAAAGGATTGATCCACAAAGCTAAAATCGAAGGGCTGATCAGAAAACCCGCTCCAAACCTCATCTAATTCATTCAAGGCAGCACTCAGGCCGGCCGGCTCCATCCTCAAAATGAGGTTGTCGGGGCTCATTCTTCGACCGGGAGCGGTAAGGGTATAAACCACCGCTGCTACATCCGTGTGAAGTGAGTTGTAGTTATAATTTTCCACCACCCCGATCACGGTTCTTTTTTCGCCATCAATGTCGATGCGTTTGTCATTCAGATCGGTCCAGCCTGTAAGTTTATAGGCAGCTTCGTTGATCAGTACTGAATTTGCAGAGTCAGTGGCCAGTCCGGCATCATAGTTTCTCCCCAACACTACCTCGGTTTCGAGAGTAGTGAAGAAATCGTAGTCAATGGATACGGCCAGAATGGGCAACATGTCGTCATCTCCCTTTCCCTCCCAGGTAAAGCCCAGGGTGTTGTTCATAGCACTCGGAAGTGCCTCTCCGGTAGCTGTAATGGCATTGACCCCCGGCACTCTTTCCATCCGGTTTTTGATTACCATAAGCTTCTGCTGCAAACCCCGGTCGTCTACCGGAATATTGATCAGCTGTTCTGCTGTAAAACCTACATCGTGACTACTGAAAAGCTTCATTTGCTTTAATACAATGAGTGTACTGGATATAAGAAAAGTAGCAATGGCAAACTGCACCAATACCTGCCCCTTTCTGAGCCAGGAAGACCCCTGTGTTAATACTGACAGATTTCCTTTAAGTACCTGGATTGGTTTGAACCGGTTCATAACCATAGCCGGATAGATACCTGAAAGCAGGAAGATTAATAGAAAGAGCCCTCCCATCACAGCCAGTACAGGCCATTGAAAAAGGTCTCCCAGAGCCATTTGCTTCTCCACCAGATAGCTGAAGGAGGGCAATAGCAGCAGGGCTGCGGATATGGCGATGACAAAGGCCAGCATTAATTGCAAACCACACTCCATATAGAACTGCAGTACCACCTGCCTGCGGACTGCTCCGAAGACCTTACGCATACCCACTTCTTTTCCTCTCTTGGTAGACTTGGCAGTGGTCAGATTCACATAGTTAATGGAAGCTGCCAGAAGAATCAGCAAGGCCACAAAGCCGAAAAGATAGATGTAGTTAATATCTCCCTTGGCCATCCTGCCGGTCACCTCTTTGGAATGTAATCGTACACGTGAAAGCGGTTGAAAGATAATACCCTGGGAGGCTGAAGCCGTCTGCCCCAGCTGTTCGTCAAAGAAAGCAGGTACTTTGGCCTTTACCTTTTCCATATCCGCTTCAGAAGGAATACGCACATAGGACTGTACCCAGTTGAAATTCCAGTATTGATCAAATTCTCCGTACATCTCAGTGGTAGTAGACATGGAGCCCAGTAAATCAAATTGTATATGAGAATTTCGCGGTATGTCCTCAATGACGCCACTCACCTGCATAACAAAATCCTTGTTGCCATCATATACTTTGATTGGCAGTAGCTCCCCTACCACATCCAGCTTACCAAAATACCGCATGGCTTTGGCGCGTGTAAGCACAATGCTATTCGGGGCTGTCAGCATCGTTTCCCTGTCTCCGGACAATACCTCAAAACTGAAAAAACTCATAAAGTTGGCATCCGCCCAGTTAAAACCATCTTCCAGGTAATTGTTATCCCCCTCTTTGATCACCACCACGTCCTGACCAAGGCGGGTATGTTCTCTGATCTCAGGAAAGAAAGGTGTCATGGGCTTTTTCCATGCCGAAGGATTGGAGTCTGCCTGACTACCATTTGATGGGTTATGCTTCACCAATCTGTAAATCTCCTGGTAATCCTGGTGAAAACGATCATAACTCAGTTCATCCAGGATATACAGAGAGATCAGCAAGGTGCTGAGAATTCCCACAGCCAGCCCTGTGGTATTCATGATGCTGTAGCGCAGGTTTCGTTTGAATTGCCGTACAGTCATTTTCAGATAGCTGATCAGCAGCAGGTTGTTTCCGTTTTCCATGTTGTCGAGTTTTTTGATTCTGAATAGTCGGAAGTAGGCAATCACATCATAGAGGTAAAACAGCCGGGCTTTGAACCTTCCTGATTTTCTTTCTCTGCGGAAATACCATTCGTGCAGGTCGCCCTGTATCTCCTCCAGGTACTGATCTGAGCAGTACCATTCCAATAGTTTGTCAATCCAGCCCGGTGGCTTAGTGCTCTTCATTTCACTCTTAATTGTCGAACTAATGCTTGTTAAAACTTGTAGTCAGGCATCATACTCCACATGCGGTTTCTGATGTCTTTTGCCTGGTTGAGCACGTCAAAGCCGTTGGCGGTGATTCTGTACAGGCGCTTCCTTCTCCCTCCTCTATCTTGTGTAGTACCTCCCATATAAGATTCTACATAACCCTTCTTTTCCAGCCTGTATAGGGCGGTATGGACGGTGGAGAGGGTCACATTCCTGTTGGTTTGCTTCTCTATCTCATCCGCTATCGTGACACTGTATGCGGTATTGATCAGTAAGGCTGAAGTAAGCAGAACCAGCTCTTCAAATTCTCCAAGGTGTGTGCCTTTCATATTTCACTCTTATTTGTCAAACTAATATACCTCTGAAATTCGAAAAGGTTGCATCCTTAGCCGTTTGTTTAAAAGACTTTTGATTACAAATAGCTGTTTACCCTGCTCCTTCTGACCTGTGGTCTGGCGGGGTAAAGCCGTTCAGGCCGGGTAAGAGGGGTTCTGAATCTTAAACTGATCAGTTTCTGCTACTCCACATCCGTGATCATTACCCTCTCCCAAAGAGAAGAATGATCTGCCAGGAGTTTCAGGTGGGTCGGATGCTTCTGGTAGGTATCATGGCCCGCCAGGTCTTCGAAATGGACGATGATCGCGTAATCATAGCTACGCTCCACGATAGGTCTGTCAGTAGCGGCCGGCACACCGGTATACAGTGCTCTCACGACCTCAATATCTCTCAGCTTCTCAGTGTCAGCATACATTTGTGCACGCTGCTCTTCTGTCACATCATCTTTGAACCAAATGTAGACCGAGTGGATGAAAGGGTTCTCCAGCGCCTGTTCCTCTGGTTCGGCTGCGTTGACTTTTACCTCGCCAGAACTCTGGCAGGCACCCAGTGCACAGATCAGTACCAGTAATGGAAGTATCCGTTTCATGGCTTATTTCTTAGAAGGGAAACGCATGCGATAGTCCACTTTGACGATACCTTTGGAGATATTCACCAGCTTGGCTCTGAGCATTTGCTTTTTCAGCCCTTTGAGATAATCGGTAAAAAGTATCCCTTCCAGGTGGTCATACTCGTGCTGAATGACACGGGCTGTCATATCATCAAATTCCTCCTCATGCTCATTCCAAAGCTCATCGAAGTAACGGATCGTGAGCTTTTCCGGACGCAATACATCTCCATGCACATCAGGAATACTCAGGCAGCCTTCTTCAAAGGTCCACTCATCACCGTACTCATCCAGGATTTCAGGATTGATAAAGGCGCGTTTTACCCCGGTGGTTTCATCGTCTCCCATACGAGTAGAGTCAATCACGAAAATTCTGTGAGACTTGCCAATCTGCGGAGCTGCCAGGCCTACGCCATTGGCTTTGTACATGGTTTCGAACATGCTCTCCACTAAAGGAGTCAGGTCTTCAGAATCTCTTGGGTAATCTTCGGCTTCTTTCCTTAAAACACTGTCACCGTAGGCAACTATAGGGTATATCATACTACTGCTTGCTTTCCAGATAAGACTGCAAAATGATGGCCGCACTTACTTTGTCAATGTTGCCTTTCTCTCTGCGGTCTTTCTTTTTAACACCTCCCGTGATCATGGCATTCAGGGCCATACTGGAGGTAAATCTTTCGTCATGCAAATAAACGGCTTTTTCGGGAAACTTCTTTCGCAGTAGATTATGAAATTGTCTTACCAACTGAGTGGCATTTGTATCGGTATTGTCCAGCTTTTTGGGCATGCCGAGCACAATGGATTCAATCCCTTCCTGCCTGTCATAATCCTGCAGGTATTTGATCACATCTTTGGAATGCACGGTATCCAGAGGAGAAGCAATGATCTGCAGAGGATCCGTCACCGCCAGCCCTACCCTTTTACTGCCATAGTCAATGGCCAGTATTCTGCCCATCAGTTTTGCTTGATCGTTTCGTAGAATTTAAACTTTACCTGACGCTCCAGTTGCAGGGCTTTTGGGAAGAGTATTTCATCTTCGATGCGGGCATGGGTCAGCAGTTCTTCCTCAAACCTGGCCAGTTCATCAAAGAGCACTTTGATATGGAGGTCTGCCTCATCACAATACTTAAAGCCATTGGTAATTTTTCTCAAGCCTTCCATCTCATTCTCATGCACCTCATGTTCCAGGGCAAATTCGCTAATGGCATTTCGCTCCATTTTGTAGTACAAACGACTCCCCACAGATTCACCAGCCAGAAAGCTGGCCAGCATTCTGATATAAGTGAATAATGTATCCTCCTCCTCGTAGATATGATGGATAAAGTCCTCTACAAACAAGGGAAATACCTGCTTCAGATCATTTGACAGGCTTTTATAGCGAAAGTTTACATTTTCCAGTCCATCGATCAATTGTGCAATGTAAGGCAATCGCTTTTTCACAAAAAGATGGTGGGTATGCGTAAGGTATTCCAGCACCAGATCTACCGGGTAGCTCACCAGTTGCAGCTCATTTGTTACCAGAGGTTCTTCAACGGATTCCAATCCCCTGATGACGGCATTAATACTCAGACCATGCTTTTTACATACCTCACTGAGGGTGTTGGTCTGGTAATCGTAAAATTTAACACCAAAGTGATAGAGTACAGAGGCGTGTACATAGTTCTGTGCTACCAGTTCCGATATCGTCCGATGCTGTATTTCAGGCATATCCCTTCAAGTTACGTCATTATTTAAAAATAGTCACCCAGGTGGCAGATGAAAATTCGCGGTTATTTAAAGCTAAACACAAACGAAAGCATTTCGTTACTATCATACTATGACATTTACCCATGTTTTGGAATTAAATGTTTTGCTATATCCTACCTGTTAGCTTACCTGCCAGGTAAGACCACAGAACGGATACAGGATTAGCAAATTAGACACATTTCATTGCGTTGAAATACTTATTTTTACCCGATTAATTCAGAAGGACAGTGAGTGAGCACCCAAATACTTCTCCTGAGCAAGAGCATGACAATGAAGCTCCACAAACGGAGCCTCAAAACACGCCTGCTCCGGTTGAACATAAAAACACATCATTTCAAATAAGACTGCCAATTCTTCTATCGATCACTCTGGTAACAGGGGTACTGATAGGATCTAATTTTGGTGAACCGAAAGGTGACAATAAATACCTCAGCTCTCTTCAGAAAGTAAGGCAGCTCATTGAGTATATAGAAAAGGACTATGTGGATACCGTAGATACTGAAGCACTGCTTGAAGAATCTATTGAGAATATGCTGGACAAGCTTGATCCGCATACGGTATATATTCCTCCCAGGGATCGCGAGCTGGCCCAGTCTCAGTTGAGAGCTACCTTCGATGGCATCGGTGTTGAATTCAACTTGCTACGCGATACCATTTATGTGGTACGTGAGCTACCGGGCGGACCTTCAGAAGCTGCCGGGATTGTTGGCGGAGACCGCATTGTGAGCGTAGATGGTGAAAATATTGCAGGCATTGGTCTTTCCAATCGCAGGATATTTGATATGCTGCGCGGGCCGAGAGGGTCTAAAGTAACCATTGGTGTAAAGCGAAAAAGTGTTGAGGAGATAATGGACTTTGAAATTAAAAGAGGAGCGATTCCTCAATACTCAGTAGATGCCGGCTATATGGTGGATAATGAGACGGGTTATATCAAAATCAACAAGTTCGCAGAAAACACCTACTCCGAATTCAAGGAGGCATTACAGTCACTGGTAGATGAGGGAATGACCAAACTGATCCTCGACCTGCAAAACAACGGGGGTGGCTATATGAGTGCTGCCATTAGTATTTGTGATGAACTGCTTTCAGGAGATCAGCTGATTGTATCACAAAAAGGTCAGGGCAGAAAATATGACAGTGAGGCCCGGGCAGAACGTACCGGTATCTTTGAGCAGGGGCCGGTTGTGGTATTAATGAATGAAAACAGTGCCTCAGCCTCTGAAATTGTAGCAGGCGCCTTACAGGACAATGACCGTGCCCTGATCATCGGTCGCAGGTCTTTTGGCAAAGGACTGGTACAACTCCCTTTCGACCTGAAAGATGGTTCTGAGCTGAGAATGACCATTGCCCGCTACTATACCCCAAGCGGACGTTCCATCCAGAAGCCGTATGATGAAGGCGAAGAAAACTACTCTTCTGACTACTATAACCGCTATATCTCCGGGGAGCTCTTCTCGGAAGACAGTGTGAAATTTGACGAAAGCCTGGCTTATAAAACCGAAAAGGGTCGTACCGTATATGGCGGTGGAGGGATTATGCCCGACTACTTTGTACCACTGGATACCAGTGACAATACTGCCTACGTAAACCGACTGGTGGGTAGTAATGCAGTACGTGAATACACCATTGAGTTCAGAGAGAAAAACACCTGGCTCAAAGACTGGTCTTTCAAGGAGTTTAATGAGAATTTTGACATTACCGATGCGATGCTCCGCGAGGTTATCGATATCGGGAATGAGAATGGTGCCCGCTTCAGGGAAAAGCAGTTTGAGAAATCGAAAAAGCTGCTTGCTTTTCTGATCAAGGCTCAGATAGCACGTGACTTCTATACAGAAGATGACTTTTACAAGGTATTTAACCAGACCAATGAGATCTACCTCAAGGCACTGGAACTTTTAGACAACCCTGACCAACTTTTAAATAAATCGAATGGCATACTATTACAAACTCGGTAAAATCCCGCCCAAGCGACACATTCAATTTCGCCAGGAAGACGGGTCGCTTTATAAGGAAGAGTTAGTAAGCTCCAGAGGTTTCTCCGGTATTTATTCCAACCTCTATCATATCTACCCACCTACCCGCATTCAGTCGGTGGGAGAACCAGTTCCCTTCAAGACCACCATTGCCAAAGATTATGCCCTGAAGCAGACCCATCTGAACACTTCAAAAATCGGTGTAACGGGCAATGACTTTCTGCAGGGAAGAAAAATGCTCTTTACCAATGCTGATGTGACTTTCGGTCTGCTCAATGCCGAAAAGCTCAGCATGGACTATTATTACAAAAATGCTGAGGCGGACGAGGTACTTTTTATTCACGATGGCAACGGACATCTGCACTCGCAGTTTGGCTCACTTCGGATCAAGCAGGGCGACTATGTGGTGATTCCGAGAACCACCATTTATCGAGTGGAGTGGGATGATGAGCCTGCCAAAATTCTGGTCATTGAATCGAATGCTCCGGTTGAAACAGTCTCTCGTTATCGCAACGATTTGGGGCAACTCTTAGAGCACTCTCCCTATTGCGAACGCGATATCCGACCTCCATCCAGTCTGGAACCGGAAACAGAAAAAGGCGAGTACCTGGTGCAGATCAAAAAACAAGGCTACCTGCATCAGTATGTATATGAGCACAGTCCCTTTGATATAGTAGGCTGGGATGGTTTCCTGTTCCCCTATGCCCTGTCTATTCACGATTTTGAGCCGATAACAGGTCGCATTCACCAGCCACCTCCGGTACACCAGACCTTCCAGGCCTGGGGCTATGTGATTTGCTCTTTTGTACCAAGATTATTTGACTATCACCCACAGGCCATTCCTGCTCCTTACAACCACTCCAATATAGATTCCGATGAGGTGCTCTACTATGTGGAAGGTGACTTTATGAGTCGCAAAGGTATTGACCGGGGTTCTTTTACGCTTCATCCGGGTGGACTGCCTCACGGACCACATCCGGGTACAGTGGAAAAAAGTATCGGTGCGAAAGAGACGGAAGAACTGGCGGTAATGATTGACACCTTCAAACCTCTGTTTCTCACAGAAGAAGCACTGGAATACCTGGATGAGAACTATCCCATGAGCTGGACGGAGTAGTCAGGCGACATTGACATGACCACTTCTATCAAAGCTACTGGGTATTACCATCTGTTGGCATACCAATCTCTCTGAATCAGCGTTCACAGAGCAAAAGGGTCATTATTATGCGAAAATTACTTTTTAGCCTCACCGCTGTGCTCACAGGTCTGTGGGCTTATGGACAAACGGAGCAGGAAGCCATTGATAAAGATGTCTGGTTAAATTTTATGCAGGCTTATGAGAACAAGGATGCCAGCCTGTTTAACCAGATTCATACCGATGATGTGCTCAGGGTCAGCTCCGACCGAAATGTAATTCACATAGGTCAGGAATATAAGGATCGCAACCTGGAAACCTTTAACCGCTGGACTGAGCGAAAGATCAGACAGAAAATTGAATTCAGTTTTCTGAGCCGTACTCAAAAAAGAGACTGGGCTTATGAGACCGGGATTTTTAAGTTGACGCGCTATCAGGGAGGAGAATCCTGGACTTACTATGGGAAATTTCACGTTACCCTGAAAAAGATTGAAGGTACCTGGAAGATCTATATTGACTCCGACACCAATGAAAACGGAACTATTAATGAAGCAGACTTTTTGGAAGGAGACCTGCTCAAATACAGGAAACGTGGGGGTATCAATGACTCCAATTCTCCCTAAATTAGCGGCATGAAAGCCACATTTTTTCATCTGCTAATTATCTTCTCATCACTGATCATCAGTTGCTCTTCACAGAAACCCAAAGAGCTTTCCATTAATTCAACCCAAAGCCCGGCTGCTATCAACAGCCTCACTCCCAATCTATTCACAGCAGCAGATGGCAAGGTGTATCTATCCTGGCTGGAGAAAAAAGACACCCTGACTCAGTTTAAGTTCTCCACGTTAGAAAACGACTCGTGGTCAGTTCCCACTCTCATTGCGGAAGGCAGCAACTGGTTTGTCAACTGGGCAGACTTTCCCTCTCTGATTGTAAATGGGGATGTATTCTCCGCTCACTGGCTACAAAAGAGAGCAGCCGGTACCTATGACTATGATGTGCGGATTGCTCAGTCCACTGATGGAGGAAAAACCTGGGGCGACTCCTTTATCCCTCATAAAGATGGCATCGCTGCCGAACATGGCTTCGTCAGTATGCTGGCCATGAACCATGGTCAGAATTTCGCTACCTGGCTGGACGGCAGAAATACTAAAGCCGGTGAGGGAGGAGGTCATCATGGACATGGTGGCGCTATGACTGTGAGAGCAGGTACCTTTAACAGTCAGGGGCAAATGACTTCCAACACAGAGCTGGATAACCGTACCTGTGATTGTTGTCAGACTACTGCGGCTATTACCGGTAACGGTCCCATAGTCGCTTACCGTGACAGATCTGAAGAAGAAATCAGAGATATATACATTACCCGTCTTATCAATGGTGAATGGTCTGAGCCCAAAGCGGTTTTTAACGACAACTGGAAGATTGAGGGCTGTCCTGTTAATGGCCCCTCTATGAGTGCCAGAGGAGAGCGGGTGGCGATCGCCTGGTTTACGGCAACTCAGGGTTTTGGCGAGGTAAAGCTTGCCTTTTCTGATGATGCAGGAACTAACTTTTCTATCCCAGCGATTCTGGCCAAAGGCACTACCAACGGACGTGTGGGGACTACCATACTATCCAATGGTATCACGGCAGTCAGCTGGATGGAAACCGAAAATGACATGGCGCAGATTATGCTCGCATTTTTTGATGAGGAAGGTCAGGAGTTAAAGCGCAGTCTCCTGGCACAGACTTCAGCCGCCCGGGCCAGTGGTTTCCCTGTGATTACAAACCAGGGCGATCAACTCATAGCAGCATGGACAGAAACAGGTGAAAGCTCTCAGGTGAAAACAGCGGTAATCTCATTCAGGTAGAAAGACCGTTCCAGGGTGTAGATTCTTCCGCAGATCGGTTTTTTATGGACACAACCACTTTTCAACTCAAAAATATCGCTTTGAAGCAGTGTTGCACTATTTCAGTGCTTAGCTTTGTACTGTGCAAAAGCTGAGTGCTATACTGGCCATGATCACCCTCTTATTCAGTCTTTCGCCCTGTGCGGATGCCTGGGGTGATGACGATTGTCAGGAGCACATACATATCTCCCAAAGCACTGACGGAGAGCACCCGGAGGGAGATACCTGTACCCCCTTCTGCTCATGTGCCTGTTGCAGGGTATCTGTTCAGCACAACGACTTCTCTCCGGTATTAGCCGAGACAAGCCCTGTCGTACTGCGTGCTACAAACACGTCAGGACTCATCAGCAATCACACTTTTAAGATTTGGCAGCCTCCCCGGGCCTGATTCACACTTCGCGTTAATCAGTTTTAAATCTTAACCACCTATAAATGAAATTTAAAATACCTGTCACATCAGTGTTACTGATGCTGATAACCCATGCGGTCTTAGGTCAGAATACACTAAGGCTAAAGATACTGGATAAAGAAACCAATGAGTCTCTGGCCGGTGCCACAGTATATGTGAATGCTACTACCGGTGCCATTGCCAATGCGGCTGGTGAAGCAACCCTCACCGGACTGCCCGATGGAGAAGTTACCGTTCGCTTTTCCTTTGTTGGCTATGAAACCCGAAACAGGACCTTCTCTCTGCCCTTCACCGGAGCTCAGCCGGTAATAATACTGCTGGAGGAACATCACGAGGAGTTTGAAGAGGTAACGGTAACCGCTACACGTTCCAGCCGCAGCATCGAGAATATCCCCACCCGCATAGAGTTTCTGGGCCAGGAGGAACTGGAAGAAAAAGCGGTGATGCGCTCTGCCAATATTGCCATGCTACTGAGAGAAAGTACCGGCATTCAGATGCAGGTCACCTCACCCAGTTCTGCCAATCAAAGCATTCGTATTCAGGGGCTTGATGGCCGCTATACTCAGCTTATGAAAGACGGATTCCCACTTTACAGCGGCTTTTCTGGCGGGCTGAGCATTATGCAAATCCCTCCCCTGGATCTGCAACAGGTAGAGGTGATCAAAGGCAGTAACTCTACTCTCTACGGTGGCGGGGCTATTGCCGGTATCGTCAACCTGGTGAGTATCCAACCGGCAGATGAACCTCAGTTTAAGCTGATGCTTGATCAGACCAATGCTTCCGGCACCACTTTGAACGGCTTTTATGCAAAGAGAAATGACAAATTCGGGCTTACACTTTTTGCTTCAGGAAATCGCCAGCAGTCCTATGATCCGAACAGCGACAACTTCTCAGATATTCCGGATATCAAAGCCTTCACTGTGAGCCCCACATTCTTCTACTACCCCACTGCAGACAGCAAGATCAGACTAGCAATCAATACCACGTTGGAGGAAAGACTGGGCGGCAACCTTGACGCGATTGAACGGGAAGCAGGCAGTGCCAATGAGTTTTTACAGGAAAACCTGACGAACCGCTACTCCTATCAATTGAGTTATGAAAAAAAATGGGATGAGCATCGTGCTTTGAACATTAAGGGAAGTCTGCTTCATTTTGACCGGGACATCAACCAGTTTAACTATTCATTCAAAGGAGAGCAACTGGCATCATTCAGCGAGGCCAACTATTCCTTTGGTACCGGCAGAAGTAACTGGCTCATAGGAGCGAACTTTTACTCTGACCGCTTCAAAGAGGGTGACCTGCGAACCGATGACCGTAGCTATGAACAGAACACCTATGGCGTTTTTGCTCAGCAAGACCTCAGCATCAACGACCAATGGGGTCTCGAATCAGGTTTCCGAATTGATTATAATGATGATTATGGCTGGTTTGCCCTTCCAAGAATTGCCTTGCTCTACAAAGCCACTCCTAAAGTTTCGTATCGCCTGGGTGGCGGACTTGGTTATAAAACGCCTTCCATTTTCACAGAGGACACGGAGAGACTGGCTTTCAGAAACCTGCGCGCTCTCAATCTCAATGATCTGGATGCGGAACGCTCTTATGGTGGCAACTTTGATATCAATTATAAAACCGCCCTGGGAAGCGAGTGGACTTTCAGCCTTAACCAGCTCATTTACTATACCCGTTTGACGAAACCGGTGGTACTGAGTGAGAACTTTGGTTCCGGTACCTTCTTCTTTGAAAATGCCAGTGGCCCGGTGCAAACCCAGGGGATGGAGACCAATGTGAAACTGACCTATAAAGACTTTAAGTTATTCCTCAATTATGCCCTGATTGATACAGAGCTGAAGTACAGCCATGATGGTCGTCAAAAGCCGCTCACTCCTAAGCATAATATTGGTGCCGTACTGGTCTATGAGCAGCATGGCAAGTGGCGGATAGGACTGGAGAGCTATTATACAGGCAGACAGTTCCGCAATGACCTGACCCAAACGGAGGACTATTGGCTGGTGGGCTTTATGGCTTTAAGAAAGTTCGAGAAGATCAGTATCTATGCCAACTTTGAGAACTTCAATGATACCAGACAGTCGCGCTTCGAGCCGATTAACCTGGGAAACAGTATGAACCCGGAAGTCCTGGATGTGTGGGCTCCTTTGGATGGTTATATTTTCAATGCGGGTATCATCCTGGAGCTGGGAAGTGCGGGGCATGATGATCATTGATTCATAGAGACGGTGTCTTTACGCTGCTTTTAATACCAGGCCTGCATGGGAAAACAGGCCTGGTCAGTTTTAACAGAATACAGCGGCATGACACCGTCCATAGCTATTGGTTTATCTCACCACCTCAATCACGCGTCTCAGAAGATTTTCATATTTCAAAACAGACCAGTTTTCATTGATAAGCCTGCCCTGATTAGCCAGTAGCACCACCATCAAACCACTCCGTGGCAGGTACCACATTTCGGCTGAGTAACCGATACCAATGCCATCATGGCCTATGGCATTCTCCAGTTCGAACTCTTCCTGCAATAGTCCCAGTCGCCTGTTCTTCATTTGCTCAACCAATACCGGTGGAATGAGTTTCCCCGAGAGCAGACTTTCAAAGAGTGTTCGCATATCGGCTGCGGTGGATATTAAATCGCCTTCCCCATCAAAACGATGGGCATCCCATTCATGCACATTGCGCATCAGACCATTCCCATAAAAATCCACATAGCCTGTACTCAACCTGTCAGGAAAGGGGTTTTCGCTACCAAACGAGGTGTTAACAAGATTTAAGGGGTCAATGATCTGTTCCCGAACGTATTGCTCATACGCCATTCCCGATGCTTTCTCAATGACTAGTTGCAACAGCAGGTAATTGGTATTGGAGTAGACCTGGCCAAACTTCTTGATCACCCACTTTGGCACACGACCACCACTATTTCTTACCAGGTTGAGTTTCTGCTCCAGGGTAATATGAGATCCCGGGTTATTCAGAATCATCGGGGCAAACCGCACATCATTATCATAATTAGGGATACCACTGGTATGGTTTAAGAGCTGCTCTACCGTAATTTCATCGATATCCTGTATACCTGAGACCTGCGAATCATCCAGGTACTCTCCCACAACCGTCTCCAGGTCTATAGTGCCCTTGTTCACCAGTATCAGTGCTGCTGTGGCCGTCATTACCTTGGTAAGACTGGCTACCCTGAATTTGTGACAGACCTGCATGGCTTCTCCGGTCTTCAAGTCTGCCATGCCAAAAGCTTTTAAATATTGCCCCTTGCTTTCTGAAACAACACTGAGTGCCACCCCAGTGAGTCCGTCAGCAATGGCCTCCTGTACAACAGCATCCAGGGCATCACCAGCCTCGTGTGTGGAAACAACTTCCCGACAGTCTGTAATCATCAGAGGGGTTTCTTCCATTACCAGACAAGCCGACAGCAGACTGAATAAGCCGATTGTTAAAAACGTTGTTCCTCTTCTCATTGCGCTCTGAATCTGAGGTTGATGTCTCTTCTTACGCCCAGATAGCTACGGTTATGCATGAGTAGCGGCACTCCCGATTTTGAGGCAAAAGGTACCTGAATCATAAACTGCTGCTCTGCAAAAAGCCAGTAGGGCGAGTTCCTGTTGAAGCGAAAAGAAAAGCCAAACCCGATTGACAGGGTAATCTGAGGTTTTCCCCAGTCCCGTTTGGGACGGTAGCTCCCTCCGGATAATTCATACAGGCCGGCATCTTCAAAAGTATGGAGGTAACCAAGTCCGGCCAGTCCCTCCAGCTTCAGGTGGTCTGACAGGCGATAAGATTCCACCAATTGGTTATCCAGGTGCAAACCGCTGTGAAGACCTTCTGCCATATAACCTGACAATCTCATACGGTATTGCTTCTGCCAGCGATCTCTGGTTTTTAAAGGAATGCTTGTACCGAGACTTAGTCCCGGAAGCTGGTCAAACCGGAAGAACTGATCCCCGATAAAAGGGACTCCGAATGAGTGGATAAAGACTCCTGCTTCAATGTACTGGGCTCTCTGTATCAGGCTTTGCGCATAAAGCTGGCCTGAAACTAACAGCCCCACAGTAATGATGATTAATTTCATATGAGTTGTTTTGACGTTTACTCAAATGAAATCAGAAACCCGGCTACAGAGGCAGCATGACAGGTGAGAGGCAGCGAATGGTGGGGTAAAAACTACTGAATGGTGGGCTGAACCCTACTTATAAAGCCATCCACTGCCTGAAAGCCGCAGCTTTATAGCGACTGATGCGAGTGCTGGCAGAGTCTCCAAAAGCCTCGTGCAGGCTCACCTGGATTTTTTCATTGACGCAGGATTTATACCCGGCAACAGCATCTTTCACAATCAGCAATTGCCTGTTTGCACGGAAGAACCCATGGTCGGTCAATAGCTCCTCCAGTGCGGTCAGGTTCTGATCGCTGATATATTTCTGACCATCATGGGCAATCAAAAAAGTCAGCTTGTTTTCTACTGCAAAGCCCAGTACCTGATCAACTGATACCCGTACTTTTTCTCTCCCCTTGTTTACTTCAAACACCATGGCATCTGACGCGACAGACCTGATGAGATAGTCCTGTAGCTTCGGATAAAGAAAGGACCAGGCCAGAAACAATGCGACCGCCAATGGCAGTACTATGGAAAAGAAGAGGGTATCCCTGAGGTTTTCCATCCATAGAAGCTCTATATAGGTCCAGTTCAGCAATGTGATGTAAACTGACAGAAGCAACACCATGGCTAGCCCTGAGCTCCGGGGACTTATGGTCCATTTCATCATCAACTGAGAGATTTTCGGATAGAGTTGCTTGAAGAGCACCCAGCTGCTGCCTACACAAAAGAGGGTAAACACAAAGTTAATCAGCGTATCAGAGGAGGAGAAGTTGAAAAAGGCACCTTCAGATATACCTACAAAAAAGTAGGAAACCACTAAGAGCAAAGTCATCTTAAGGTAAATTCTTTGCCGAGTGTCAGTTAAAAAGCGCGTCAGGTCCATAGTGCTGTTTTTAGGGTTCTTCCTCAAAAACAAGTTCAGAGAACACAGGTTGCACAGAACTTTCATAACCTCTGATTTTTGTGAGACATTCTGTGTAGACTTCTGAATACAATACGGTTCGCAGGCTTCCCGTTTTTAATTTAGCCGTCAACCCAGCCTCATGAAGTACCGTTTCTTAGTATCCGCTTTCCTGTTTTTCATATCAGTTAATCTTCAGGCCCAGGAAGAGTTCATTGTTGGCAGAAGTGCTAACAGTCTTAACCGGGGACTTACCATCATTTCAGCAGAATACAATGCCTTTGCCTTCGATGATATCAAGGCCAGAAGAGCCGGTCTGGACATAGGATATGGCGTAACGGACCGCTTCAGTCTCTACCTTCGGGGTAGCCTTTCAGATTTCACCTCTCCGGGAGTAGAATTTGAAACAGGCACACTAACCGTCCAGTATCGCATCTTTGACCTCGTAAGATCTCGTTCAGATTGGTTGATCGCCACATTTGCCCAGGCCTCTGTGATAAGCCGTACGGCCCAGGTAGCCGCAGACATCAACTTTGAGGGGAATAATTCGGGCTTTGCCGCAGGGTTCATCAATACACTCAACCTCTCAAGAACTACCATCGCTGCTACCGTAGCATATGCTAAAATTAATCTACCCCGATTTGTAGATGGGCTGCTTGAAGGTTATGCAATTCCCTATCAGGTATCATTCAACTGGAAACTCAATGTATTTGCCAACCAGAGGAATTTTGACATGAACCTTATTCAGGAGATTATAGGCCAATACAACACTGAAATTCGCACCGATCAGGGGTCATTCTTCAATGAAGGAAGCTACACAGATGCGCTCGTGGGGCTGCAGTTTACAGCTTCAGCCACCTACAGGCTCGAGCTGGCCTTGCAAACTGAGTTAAACGGAGATATCCCCCGATTTACCCAGAGCCTCTACCATATCAGACTGAAGTATATGTTGTAAGTGTTGGGAACGAGTGTTGAGGTGTTGGAGTGTTGGAGTGTTGGAGTGTAAAATAACTCATGGCAGCTCCGGCATATGGTCTACCAGAGGTATCAAGATGAGCTGGCTCCATTGTCAGCCAGCCTACACCCAATACAGCACAAAGCCGACATGACCGAACTAATTGTTATCTTTCGCGTTTCCGATGAATATTGGATTCGACACCTATGAAAAAGACCTTAGCGACCATTGCCTGTCTCGGCCTTATTTTAGCCGCCTGCTCCAGTCCTGCCAAAGATGAAAAAGAGCAGGTAACCACCGCCAAAAGCAAACAACAGGAGATCATAGATCAGGCCATTGCCTTTCACGGCATGGACGGACTTGGTAATGCAGATTTTTCATTGACCTTTCGCGAACGTGACTACACCTACAGTAATGCCAATGGTATGTATGAGTATACGCGTACCCATACAGACAGTACCGGGGCCCTTGTTTACGATGTTATGAACAATGACGGACTGATCCGTTATATCAACAACAAGGAAGCTGAAATCACAGAGGAACGAAGAGCAGCCTTTACAAGATCTGTCAATTCGGTCATTTACTTTTTCAGATTACCCTTTGGGCTGAATGATGCAGCTGTGAAAAAAGAATACCTGGGAGAGGTCGACATCAAAGGCAAAACCTATCATGAGATTAAGGTGACTTTTGCACAAGAGGGAGGTGGAGAAGACTTTGACGATGTGTTCCTTTACTGGTTCGACAAGGAAGATTACAGCATGGATTACTTTGCCTACCTGTACCATACCGATGGAGGTGGTATGCGTTTCAGAGAAGCGATCAACCCGAGACGCGTCAATGGTGTTCTGGTTCAGGACTATGTAAACCTCAGACCTGAAAATGAGGACATTGATATCATGACCATTGATGAGCTCTATGAAGCGGGGGAATTAAAAGTACTTTCTGAGATCATAAATGAGAAAGTGCAAATCAAAATGAAGTAACTGTATTCCTTTTAAATCTCAGGCCCTATTTTAGTCCCGAAATTCAAGGGACTTGACCGAGCAAATCACTTTTACCACTACCCTGCTTTCTGTTTATAGCATAGTTATCACGGCTATTCTTATTTTCAGAAACGGACTTGCTAAAAACCGGGCAGTTCCTTTAGGGCTATTCATTTTTGCGCTCATCAGTTACCTCGTGATGGACGTGGAGTTTCATCCCTACCTTTTCGAATTCCTGGTTTCAGGAGCCTTTCTTTTGCCTTTTTCTTTCTGGAAGCTCTCGAAAATGATCTTTTCAGATGACGATCAGCCATTGGGCAGGCTCGGGATTGAAGCGGTCATCGTATTGATTTACTATCATGGTATGATCCAGCTGGGCTACAATGAGGTCTTACTGCCTTATGTCATGCTGGTAGTGAAAATTACAAGTATCAGCTTTCTGGCTCTGAGTGTAGTGGAAAGCCAGCGGGGAAAAAAGGATGACCTGGTTAAAAGCAGGCTCAAGCTGCGAAAGACCTTTGTTTATTTTATTGCCATCACAGGCCTCATTACCATTCTTACAGAAACCTCTCTGGCGACTACAGAAATGCTCACGCTCAAGATGCTGCAGCGCATCGCTATACTGCTTTTCAGCTCCTATTTTTTGGTTGTTAACTCTACATGGAAAGAGGGCTTTCTCGGTAAGAAAGCCAACCCTGTGAAAGTTTTACATCAGGAATTGATCAATGCTATTCAGGAGCTTATGCTGGATCAGAAATTCTACAAGCAGGAAGGGTTGACGATTGGTCAGTTAGCCGAAAAACTCAACGAACAGGAATACAAGTTGAGATCGGTGATCAATCAGGAAATGGGTTATCGGAACTTCCCGGCTTTTATTAACTCTTTCAGAATTGAAGAGGCCAGGGAACTGTTGCTTATCAAGGGCAAAGAGAAGCCGACCATACAGGAGATTGCTTTTGAAACGGGGTTCAATTCTATTGGTCCTTTCAACCGGGCTTTTAAAGCAGAAACCAACCTCACTCCCAAAGCATTTCGGGATCAAAATGCCCCCCAATAATAGCCGTTTTTAAAATCGGCCATCATTTTCAGGAATCAGATCGTCCGTTACGGCCGGTTTGCGCGTCTTTTGGGGAAACGATGAAAAACTATGGAATGGACCTGGACTGACCTATGGGGGCACTACAAATACGTATTCACTCTGGATCTTGTAAGGTATGGAATTGCCGCTTCACTCTCTTATATACTGATCTGGCAAGTATTTGGCAGGCTTTTACAGCACCGTTATATTCAAAAGAAACGTCCGGGCCTGAAACAGCACTGGCATGAAGTAAGGTACTCAATCAGCAGCATTGCCATCTATGCTATTGTAGGGGTAGGCATTTTACTGGGAGTGCGTTCAGGGACAATGCAGGTATACTCAGATTTTTCTGAGTACGGCTGGGGCTACCTGGTGCTTAGCCTCACTTTGCTCATCCTCTGGCATGACGTCTACTTTTACTGGACTCATAAGTGGATGCATCACCCGAAGCTCTATCGCCATATTCACAAAGTACATCATCAAAGCATCAGTCCTTCTCCCTGGACGGCTTACTCGTTTCACCCTTTCGAAGCCATTATTCAGGCGGCATTCGTACCTCTGTTCTTATTTGTAATCCCGATCCACAGTCTGGCCCTGTTTATTTTTATGATTTATCAGATCGTTCGGAATGTCATTGGTCACCTGGGCTATGAGCTTTTCCACAATGCCTTTATCACCAGCAAATGGCTCAACTGGATCACAACCACTACCCACCATGATCAGCATCACCATTACTTCAACCATAACTATGGTCTCTATTTTACCTGGTGGGACAAATGGATGAAAACAGAACACCCGCGTTACAAGGAGGAATTTATGGAAGTGAAGGCCCGGAAAAGGAGTCCGCAACCCAAAACCAGTACAAGCACCCAGGCTAAATAAACACACTCATTATGCGTAAGAAGATTTTTTTCATGCTGCTACTGGCGGTATGTAGCCAGCAGACCTATGCCCAAAAATTCAGCTTTACAGGTCAGGACAGTACAATGCAACACACCCGAGGTAAAACTCATTTTCTGACTACTCTTGAGCACTATCAGAGTGAGGAGAATGACAAGCCTATCAGTATTACCCAACTCAACACTGAAGTATCTCACTATGCATTCAACAGACTCTCAATCGGTGCAGGGCTATCGCTTTCCATCCCCAGGGGAAGCCGCTATATCATTTTTGAAGAGTTTGAGAGCAATACTGCAGGGCTGGGTATTACAGGATTTGGCCGGTATGAGCTCATTAATTTCCAGCATCACAACTTCTACCTTGAGGCAGGCTACGGAATGCTTTTTACAGCGAATCCCTTTCCTTACGGTGGAACACACTGGAACTTCACCGTTCGCTATGGCATGGGCTATAACGTGCGTCTCAATAGCGGTCAGTACTTGCTATTTGGCTGGAGATGGATGCATATCTCCAACGGTACGGGCTTTGTTCCTACCAATCCCGCCTATGATGGTAACGGAATCTACTTGGGCTTTAAGTTTGTGAAAGGTTCCTAGTCTCGGTCAGGCAATGCTTCTCAGAGAACCATTTAACATGGAACGATACACTGAGGGAGTGACACCGGTATAGCTGGCGAAGAGCCTGGTAAAGGAACTGACATCGCGAAAGCCCACTTCCTGACAAATCATTTGTACAGAATAGCTTCTGTTTTCAAGCAACCACTTGGCACGCTCAATGCGCAAATGGGTTACCAGCTTCTTAGGGGTAATTTTAAAAGTATTCTTGAAAGCTCTGTGAAAATGGTAGGGAGACAGGCAGGCTACTCTTGACAATTCGGACAGATTCAGGTCTTCAGTGAAATGGGCCTGTATATAATCTCTGGCGATAGAAAGGCGCTTGTAAAGCTCCACCTTGGTAGATTTTTTCACAATGTCCTGCCCCTTAAATGAGTCAATTGATGATTTGTTATTCTGAACAATCATCTGTAAAACCTTATTGAAAATACAATAGTCATCCACTTCATCGCAGTCGAGCTTGAGCTTGGCCTGCACAATGCCGGTAATCATATGCCGTATCTCATCATCTACAAGCAGGGTATGTAAGGGAAATTCGAGCGCCTTTACGTCTGACTGATACAGGTCAAAACTATCGAGTAGTTGCTCTTCATTCCGCAAGGTGGAAGTAACAAAATCACTGACAAACTGCTCATTGAAGCAAAAAGCCAGCATGGTGGTTTCTGCACTGTCTTCCCCGCTTATATCATATTGGGTACCTCTGTTCATTACCAGAAACTGGTCACCGGTAACTTTCAGTAACTCACCATTTACCTTGTACCGCTGTACGCCTTTTAATCCAAACCTTACAGAAAAACGGGTTTCCTGATGTTCGGCTTCGAGATTTTCTGAGGAGAAAAGCGCAAATCCATTATTGATACCCTCCATGGTACCTTCATCGTTGCGCCAGTAGAGCTGCCCACCCATTTTATGGATAGTATGTTGACCTTCGTATGCTATCATAAATTTTGACCTTTCTTATTAATAATAACATGCCCGAAAGACGGTAACGCATGGAATTTATGCCAGCGGCAATTTCTGACACCAGGGGTGGCGGTTCCGAAAAAATGTACCTACAGCTTATCAGCCTCAGAAACCGCTAATCATTTTATGGTTACGATAATAATCGTAACTGTGCTAATTCCGTACGATTTCCGGAATCGGACAAAAGTTATGTAATCGGTTACGAAAAAAGTTGCCATTTTGTTCGAAGTGCCAATTCCTTTCAATGTTATAGGGGTATGAAGGTCGGTTTCAGGCCTACTCCGGCTTAAACAACCCGAGCAGGCCCTCAACGCGGATATTGACAAACGCACCTGATCAGTGAGCATAACCGGTGGTTCATTCCTTTACAAAAGGAAATCGGTTTGTCTTAGTAGTGTTTATCCCTTATGGTTGTGACCCGTTCCGGGGAATGTCCGAAATCAGGTCCATCTCTCTTAGTCAAAGTCCGGTTGTACCAGCTCAATCTCAGGTGAGGCCTCCAGCAGTTCGTCCAGTATCCACTTATGAGATTGCCCATAGATCACCAGCACCCTCTGCTCCTCTTCTTCCTCCATCAATTTTCTGATGTTGGTAAAAATCCGGGTATTTCTCTGAAACCAGTGCCCTGTCAGGTCAGCTCCGGCATAATTATCTCCTTGTCCGAGGTTTACCAAACCTGTCACCCATAGTTTTTTAAACCTCTGCGCCACATCTTTCTGATTGAGAAAGGCGAAATACTCCTTTAGTGTAAGCTCTGAAAACATCTCATCCATATAGGCATTGAGTTCTGCATTCTCATCATCAAATTCATGCCATATCTCCTCATATCCATTTTCCCTGGCGTAGGTATCCCAGTCATCCAGGCTGAGTACGCTCTCTGGTTGCCGGGGTCTGTTATCAATACAGGTTATGCCCGGAAATCCCATTTTTGAGGCTATCCGAAAACCTAACTGAAAGGTCTCGTGCTTACCCAGCTTCCATGTACCATTCAGGTATTCCTGATAAAGCGAGTCCACAGTTGGCTGAAGATCCGGTCTCCATTCAACCGCTATTTTGGTGGGCTTAAACTCTGTGACAATCTGCGCGATGATGTCCTCCAGCCCCTCTTGACTGGTCTCACTCATTACATCAATATGGTTCTTGCTTACCACATCACTGCCATCGAGATTTCTGTTGAAATGGAACGTACCCAACACCATGGCTTTGTGTTTTTCTTTACCCTCAAGCCTGGGGAAATTTCCGATTGCCTCTGCGACTTTAGACAGTTGCTGAGGCCCTTCATTATCAGAAGATTTCGGAGCCTGACAATTCGTTATGACCAATAAGAACAGAGAGAGGGGTAAGAGCTTATTAATTTTCATTATAAAGTATTTAGCAACACGAACTTAGGGAACCCTGGTCTTCCACAGGCAAACCACATGTCCAAAAAGCGAATATTGGACACCTGAGATCACTCAGTAGTGCATAGGTAATACTATGGATAAAAGCCATCCTATCTTTACCTTCGCATAAAATGGATGAAACCAGCTTCTTTTTAGGCTTGCATACAGCCCTGGCAGCACAGGCACTTATTTCCTGTCTGTTATGTATTTTCCAAAAAGAGTTGAGGAATAAAATGCTGGGTATTCTTGTGGCTGTGCTTATGCACAACGCCTTTCGGGGTACAGTGATGCAGCCCATATCGGATGCCTTTCCGGCACTGGGTGAGCTTCTGGCCATTCCCACCAGTCAGTTTTACCTGCCTCTTTTATACGTCTACCTGATCTGCCATACAAACTCTCTCTCACTGCAAAGAGTATTAAGGCAGCTGGCAGCCCCTCTGGCCTTGCTCACCTTCAGTATTGCCGCCATCTTCTTCTGGTCTTATCTTACTGACACTGCTCAAAACAGGCTTATTGTTGTTTTTGATGGTCTGCTGGAGCTTGTACAGATCTATTTTTTCATAAAGGGAGTTATGCTCCTGAAAAACAAGGCTGTCTGGGAAGGTTTCAGGAAAAGCTATGTAAACCGGCTCAAAGGACTGTTTTTCTTTCTTGGTCTTTATTTCAGTATAGTAGGGCTATGGAATTTCCTGAGGGTAATCGATGTAATGAGTTTCGTTCCTCAGCTGGATCAGGGGATTTCATCAACTCAGCGGACTCTGTTTTATCTTATTCTCGTGGCCCTGCCTCTCTACTGCTACAGTTCTGTTTCCAGGTTGAAACAGCTGTTTCCTCCGGCCAAAATCAATATAGCTCCTGGTCATAAGGAAAAACTGTCAAAAGCGATCGATGATCACTTCCTGAATGAAAAAATCCACTTAAGCAGCGAACTTACTACTGAATCACTATACAAAGTACTGGGGTTTGAAAAGTCTGAAGTGAGGCTCTTTATAGAAGAGGAATATCAGCTCAGTATTAATGATTTTATCAATAAACACCGGATAAATTCGTTTAAAGATGCGCTCTCCAGGCAGGAGCACAAGACCCATGATATATACAGCGTTGCACGCCAGTGTGGATTTAAATCAAGGTCTAACTTCTATCGGATTTTCAAAGCTTTTGAGGGAGTAACCCCTACCCAATTTATCAAAGGGCAGTCTCTTTCGTAATGTGATTTAGTGAAATGACTGGAAAAAAATAAAGCCACCCCTCACCAGGGGTAGCTTACTTTCTATTCACCTAAACGCTCTGACAACGACCACGTCTTGATCTTTATCCGCTCAGATTTCCTGAAGACAGCATTTACGCCATGTTACCAAAGTACAATGTACCCAGCAGCAGTACCCACATGATAACCTGAAGTACTCTGTCTATTTTTTTTCGTCTTTCGGAGACTCTCATTTCAAACTCTTTTTTTTGCCATGACAGGAGAAAGGAGCACACTCAATCGCATGCCCCTGTCCTTACCATTCAATCAAAAAATCAAGTCCCGGACTACGTTTAGTCCCAAACTTAAATTCCATATACACAAGACAGAATGGTGACTTAGGTTCTGATACTGTCCTGACTCAATAATTTCGGTGCATTTTCTATCCAAAGGTCCGATCGACTGGCTCTGGGCCAGGTGGCCATCAACCACCTCCTGTCTCTGCTACCTTCAGCTACTACTAAGGTGCCTCAATTATGGCAATGGGGACCTACCCGTTTCGGGTAGTTTTTGAAAAAACTGTATTTGAAGCGCAAAAAAGACACTACATAAGTTTCTCAGACTTACTTTGTCTCAATTTTCACGATAGCGTTTAAAGGGGGCGAAATGTTTTATTGGGAGATCACTTCCAGCCTGGCCATGGCTTCTGCCCTGCTGGAAATACCGAGTTTGAGATAGAGGTTCTTGAGGTGGAACTTCACGGTGTTCTGAGAGACACACAACTTGTCCGCCATCTCGGCATTCGTATACCTTTTTGCCAGAAGCTTCATCACATCTACTTCTCTTTCAGACAATCCATATTCATCAATCCAGTGCTGAAGCTCCGGCCCATTCTTTGCTTCGGAGCTCTCTTCCAGTTGCCTGAACTCCCGAATTACTTTGATCCTGTTTTCAAGGATATTTTTGATACGGGCCAGGAACTCAGCGGCACTGAAGGGTTTGGTCAGATAATCATCTATGCCCAGCGTCAGCGCTTCCAGTTTATCTTCCTGTTCTGCCCGGGCCGTAAGCATTACCAGAGACACCTGATGCAGGGCCTTATCTGCTTTAATGGCCTTCAATAACTCAAAGCCATCCATTTCGGGCATCATCACATCAGATATAACAATATCTACGGGTACTTTGCCGAGTATTTGCAAGGCTGCTTTTCCGTGAGGTGCCTCCTCGATGGCAAAATAGGGGCTGAGTGTCTTGGCAATAAAGGCCCTCATTTCAGGATGATCTTCGGTAACCAATAGTACCGGCTTATCAATACCAAATTTCTTTGTATATAAGCCTATCGTATCATCGAGGGCTTCAATCAGAGGTTTTCCTACTACATCGGCCTGCGATATTACTTCTGCCTCTACTTCTTTCAGTGGGAACGCGAAGGTAAAGGTGCTTCCCTGCCCCAACTCACTTCTGGCCGTGAGGCTCCCTCCCAGAAGTGCTGCCAGTTCTCTGGCCAGTGCCAGCCCGATGCCTGTACCGCCTTCAGCTTTTTTACCAGGTTGCTCAGACTGATAGTAGCGATCAAATATATGCGGCAGATCATCGGGATGAATTCCCGGACCGGTATCAGTCACACTCAGGCTTATCCTCTTTCCCTGATCCTCTGCCATACTTATTGAAAGTGCCACGTGGCCTTTCTCAGGGGTGAACTTCAGCGCGTTTGACAGAAGGTTGTTTAATATTTTATGGCACTTGTTCGTATCCATCAACAGAGTCAAACCTCTGTCGAGCAAAAAATCAAACTCAAAGCTTATCCCCTTGAGTCGCATTCCTTCCGCATAGCTCTCTATGATATCCGTGAGACATTCATAGATTCTGACGGGGTTTTCGACAAGCTTTAACTTTCCGGCATCCAGTTTTGCCAGGTCCAGTATTTCTTCAACGAGAGACAAGAGGCTCACTCCGTTTTTCCTGGCTACCTCAAGTGTTTCTCTTACCTCCGGGCTTTCAATCTCACCGTTCTCAATCAACGACTCCAGCGGAGCATTGATCAGCGTAAGTGGGGTACGTAACTCATGAGAAATATTGGCAAAAAACCGGGATTTAACCTCATCCAGTTCCTTCAGCCTGTCGGCCTGCTGCTGGATTAACTCCTTGTCTTTTTCTGCCGCTTCTTTTTGTCTCAGGATGAGTTCTGTTCGCTCCGCAACGGCCTGCTCCAGCTGAATCTTTTCCTGCTTTAGTTTTCTGCTATAGAACCTGACGATCCCCCAAATCATAAAAGCCGCCATGATGGCGTAGCCCTGGTATGCCCATAGAGTAAAATACCATGGTGTACTGATGACAAAGGTGTAGGCATCTTCAGCGCTGATCTGGCCATACAGATCTCTTGCTCTTACCCGGAAGGTGTAGGTACCATGAGGCAGGTTGGTATAGTTTCTTGCGACTTTACTGGTCCAGGCAGACCAGTTGTCCTCCGTTCCTTCCAGATAGCTTTGAAATTGTAACCGATCAATCTCGTCATATGAAGCGGCTGTGTAACTAAAATCAAGTGCGTTTTCGCCAGGCCGCAGCTCCACGGTCGCAGGAGAGCCTACTCCACCAAATATCAGACTGTCAGCCTTGTTAGATACCCTTACAGTTCTGATATGTGCCTGAAAGCTCTGCCCGGACTGTTTCGGAAAATCGTGCTGATAGTGTCTGATGCCGGAACTGCCGATCCAAAGATCGTCTCCACCCAGGCCGGAGACATATTCCGAATTATGTCCGGCTATTCGGGCAAAAGCCGCAAAGTCAATAGCAAAATCTCCCCCCTTCTCTTTGGTGAGTAGGGCCTTTCCTCCCGGATCGAGAGAGGCATAGATACTGCCGTTTTTGGTTTCTATAAATCGAAACACATAATCCTCTCCTATCAGCTTGTTAAAACGTTCTGCCTGTTCAAAACGATCGTTTTCAGAGTTGTAGGTGTAAATTCCCCTGGCTGTGGCGAAAACCAACCCGGATTTATGTCGGAAAACCCGATTGCGCTGTACCTCAGGTAAGCCGTCTTCCGTTCCATAACTTCTCACTGAGAGTACCGAGTCCTTTTTTTCATTGAGATAAATCTTAAAAACACCGGAACCGGAATCGGTCATCCAGAGGTTCCCGTCTTCAGCTCTTGCCAGAAAATCCATCTGATGATTAAAACCAGCTACCTTACCCTGGTCGGTCCATTCACCATTGCTCTTTTCTGCGAGGAACAGGTTACCCTCCACACTACCGGTGATAATCTGCTGACCTTCCTGAAAAACAGCAGAGGCCCAAAGTCTCTCTCCCCGATAGACAGATTTGGTTTGTCTCCCCACTATCTGAATCAGCCCCTGATTTCCTGCTGCAAAGAAGTCATCTCCGGCATTAATAAACATCCAGGTGATATCTGTCAGACCAGGAAAGGGTTGAAAGGGTTTATAGGCCCCGATACGCTGCCAGGGCTCTTTGCCTTCCTTTGAGAAAACACCCTTCATAGACGAAACGTAGGTAGTCTCCTTATGCCGGGCAAAGTATAACACGTATCCATCTATACCATGCCTTTCGTCCAGCAGACTGACAGGAGAATTCAAAATAATATGGCTGATTGCTCCGTATTGTGCTGCCCACAGGTTACCGTCCCTGTCAACCATCATATCCTCAACAAGCCCGTCATGAAGCCCCATGGTCTTATCAATTTTCTGAACAAGCCTGCCGGATTTATTGATGATGACGATTCCCGAATGCTGAGTGCCAAAGGCAAAATAGCGGTCGTCAATACTCACAGCAGAGTAGACCCTTTCCTTTCTCAAGAACTCACTAACCTCTGTTTCCCAGGGTGACAATTTACCCCCGCTAAAACGATACAGGCTATTATCAACTGTGACCATCAACAGTTCGCCAGCACCAAAACTCAGTACATGCCGCAGTCCGAGATTGCGCAGGGCTTCTCCTCCCAAAACCGGCATCAGCTTATTTTGCCTCAGGCTCATGAGCCCCTTGCCTTGTTCAAAAATGAAAAAGTCATTGCCCACCTTGCTGGCTCCGCTAAAAGAGGTATCGGTGGTAATCAGAGAAGTGGTACCTGAGGCAATATCATAGAGGAGTAAACTCTGTCCGGCCTTGAAGACTACCTGATTACCTATCGTTTCGACCTGAAACAGGGTGCCGTTCTTATTGAAACCCTCGGGAGCTTTATCCCTCAAAGACTCAAAAGCCAGCTCCCCATTCCTGTCGGGGTACAAATACCCGAATTCACTCTTGGTAACTCCGTAGATACGGCCATCGGGCCCTACAGCTACATCTTTGAAGGCATCTTCGGCCATGGTTCGGTCTACCCGCCATAGCTGGCCGTCA
>DIYF01000185.1 GCA_002427745.1 Roseivirga sp. UBA6061
TACAAAGGTCAGGGGCGTGCCGGGGCAGGTGGTCAGGAAAGTTCAGAATCTCGCGCGCGAGGCCTGAAGCTGTCAGTTCGGGTTGGTATCTAAGGGTATTGATGAGAATGATTTTAAGCCGGGTATCATCAGTCACGGTCCCGGCAGGGGCATAGTCTACCCAGTGCGCGTAGCTGCTGGCTTTGCGGAAATGTGCATTGAGGTCAAAGCTTCCGGCCAGGTCCTGAATGCCTGCAGGTGTGAGTTGCCTGTCAATGGATGTCCACTGGCTTCGCTGGGCCGGATAAAAGAACTCAAACGGTGCTCCCGCAGCATCACCAATGGCGGAACCGAGAAGCATACCATAAGTCTTCTCCTCAAAAGACTGGGAGAAGGCCGGCAGGGTACAGAGCAGGAATATGGTAATAAGGCGTGCTTTCATGAACCTCGACTGAGGATTGAAAGTAGCGCCCTGGAATGCCTGTCAACAGCATTGTGGAGCTAACCCGGGGTTCTGTGTTGTGAACCAGGGTTGATCTGTTGTTAACTAACCGGCTGCTTCGTAGGCTTCTTTGAGCCAGCCGATCACCTCCGGAGTTACCTGAGAAGCTTCTGTGATTTTCACACGGTGAGAAACCATGGTGTTCCAGCTACCGGCCATTTCCAGACTGCCTTCCGACTCTCTGCCCTTGATATTGATGCCTATATCTACACGGGTTTTGGTGGAAGGCTGTATCAAACCAAACTGCTTTTTTCTGCGGAGGCTTACATAAGCTCTTTTGGGAGCCAGTTCCACATCTCCGCCAAATTTCTGTATTTCTGCAATCAGGGCTTCGTAAACAGGTCGCAGAGACTCTTTGCCTTTGTATTGATCATCAACCAGTGAGGCTTCACTTGAGGCAGAGCCGGCATCTGTTTCTTTGGCTTTATGCGCTACCAGGTTGGCGTAGCCATGGGTAAGGCCATAGGTCTCCGATTTCAGAAGTTTCATGATCTCTCCATGTTTTTCCAGTCCGCTGTTTTTTACAATGCTGATCCACTCTGAGAATTTTTTACCTGTCTTTTCTTCCAGGTTTTTGATCATCGCCTCTGACATAGCTTTTTACTTGGTTTAAAAAAATTAGAAAGTGAAGTCTACAGAAAAAACACTTTGATCCCAAATCAATTTTAAAACACCGCCCCCGGTAGTTTCCTCCACGACAATAGTGAAAGCTTCCGTAACGTCATCTTGTGTGCTCAGCGTCATGGGTACTCTGCCCAGGTCACGCGAGGAATCGTAGCTCCTTCCATTCTGACCGGTTTGCTTGTTGATGATGAGGGTGCCTCCATCCGGTTGGGGAATAGTAAACAGCGTGTAGGTGCCTGCCGGTATGTTCAGGTCACCTATCTTCAGGTCTTTGGAAGTTTTAAAATGAGTGGCCCGATTGGCTCCGGTTCGCCAGCGCTGGCCCCAGGAGACAATGCCTCCGAAAATCTTGCGGCCTCGCTTTTGCGGAGAGCCATACTGTACACCAAAATCAGCCCCTTTGAAAGAAAAATCCCGGGTAATGGCCCCGGAGAGCGAGCCAAAAGGACTACCCTGTTGATCGCGGGCGAGAAAGTCATTGGCGATCTTTTCAAAGTCCAGACTCCTGGTTCTGGTTACTACCAGCTTGCGTGTGGTCAGGGCGGCATCCAGCTTTACCAAATCACCATTATTATTGGTCTTTACGCCCATTACCCCGCGCGATGGATGCCTGAAGGTGAGAGAATCATTACTGATTTTGTGAATGATAAAATCAGATATCCTTCTACCGGTCAGAAGCTTTTGTCTGATGCTGTCCTCTTCTGCTTTGGCTGCTTGCTGAAAGGCCAGCTCAAACGGCCAGTGTACCATATCAATAAAGGGAAGCGTGGTGGGTTGCCTCAGCATGGCAAACCTTCTTTCCTGTCCGTTGGCAGAGAGTATTTCATTGAATAATGAATCTCCTGAGAAACGAACAGTCTGAGTGGCAGTGGATCCGATGGACTCAAACCCGGTGTTCTCAGGTTTGTATCTCAACAGCTGTTGAATTCCCCCTTCAGGTTCCAGTTTGAGGTCATATCCCAGGAGCACCGTTTCAGGGCTTCTGAGTACCACATGGGCGATTACATGATCATCTTTTCGTTTGTAGCGTTCAATGGCCAGTGTATCTGAACCAAGGCGTGTTACAAAATAGGTGTAGTCTGTGCTGTCTTCCAGGGAAACCGGAGCTTGCTCACAGCTGAAAAGAAAGGAGATTGAGAGAATGAATAGAATGGCCGGGTACCTCATAGTACCTTAAGCTAGTCAATATCGCTGAGGGGAGTGAAGTACTTTTCTGTTGATGGTAAAGTCAGGTTTTGGTTTTTACCTTGCTCCAGTTCTTTACCTGCCAGAAGATATTGCCTGTGGTCAGGTGGTTGTTTTGTGCATCGTGAATTCTCACCTCACACTTTACCACAACTGATTCAGCCGATTTCAAAGGAACAATCACTTCTTTTTCAAGCCATTCATCCGTCACCGAAAAACTGGCATAAGCATCCATCTTGCCCTGATAGTGATAATCCATTTCCATGCGCTGCATGATGATGCGGTACTCCTTGGGGTCCAGGGTGTTGAGCAAAACCATACCGGTAGCATACTCTGAAATGGTGGCTAATCCACAGGCATGCAGGCCCTTGATATGATTGAGATTCTTCCGTTTGTAAGGGATCAGGATTTTTACACTTCTGTCTCCGATCTCTATCACATCAAAACCGTGAGGTTTGTTAAAGGGGATCATTCGTTTAAGGCCGAAGTTCAGCATTCTCAAATGACGCTTGGAGGTTTTGGCCTTTTCCAGGAGTACAGCAGGATCAATCATTCATTGGATTTTGTGTTAATTTATTCATTATTGAGCAAAAATAGTATGCATGCTGAGTTTTTGGGAGAAGGAGTCGTTCGTTGAATATGACTTTGTGATTATTGGAGGGGGCATTGTAGGGCTTTCCACGGCCATAGAGTTGAAAACACGTGAGCCTCAGGCCAATATAGTGGTAGTAGAACGAGGCGTTTTTCCTTCCGGGGCCAGTACCAAAAATGCCGGCTTTGCCTGTTTTGGCTCGCTTACAGAGGTACTGTCTGATCTTGAAAAGCTCTCTGAGCAAGAGGTTTTTGATTTGGTGAAAAGGAGATGGGATGGCCTGCAGCTTCTCAGAAACCGCCTGGGAGATAATACCATAGATTATCAGAATTACGGTGGCTACGAATTACTCCAGACCGATGACCAGCTTACCTCGCTGGAAAAGCTTGATAAGGTCAATGCGCTACTTATGCCTTTATTTGATAGTGAGGTTTACAGGAGTGTGCCTGAAAAAACAGAAGCACTGGGCTTCAGTACTGACAGGGTAAAGGGGCTGGTATTCAATCAGTTTGAGGCCCAGATTCATACCGGCAAAATGATGAAAGCCCTGCAGCGTTGTACCTTGAGCATGGGGGTTGACCTTTTGACAGGCACCGGGGTTGAAGGTCTGGATGAAGACCAGGCGGGAGTTGGTGTAAGACTGGCAAATGGTATACTGTTGAAAGCCGGCAATGTGGCCATTTGTACCAACGCCTTTACAACCAAACTCACTCACACAGACCTGAAACCGGGCAGAGGGGTAGTGCTGGTGACCCAACCGATATCCGGACTTAAACTGAAGGGCACTTTCCACTACGATGAAGGCTATTACTACTTTAGAAACTATCAGGACAGGATAATTTTCGGTGGAGGCCGAAATATGGATTTGGAGGGAGAAACCACTACAGATTTTGGTGTGCCCGATAAGATTCTTTCAAAGCTTAAAAACGACCTGGATCATCTTATCCTTCCCGGGCAACCCTATGAGGTTGAGCAGGTTTGGTCGGGGATCATGGCTTTTGGGGAAACAAAGCAGCCCATTTTAAAGCGGCAAAGCGAGCGTGTTTTTATGGGCGTAAGGCTGGGAGGTATGGGAGTTGCCATTGGCAGTTTGTTGGGCAAAGAGCTGGCAGAACTGATCACGGAGTCTGTAAATAATTAGTATATTTCAATTTCTAGCATTTATATCCTATGACAGACTCGCATCAGAGACCCACTCTACTTCAGGCTTTCATTCCCATTATTTTTCTTATTGTCGCTTTATCCACCAACGTTTTCATCTTCGGTGATGCTTCGCTGGACGGATCAAATCAGATCATCCTTATCCTGTCTGCCGGAGTCGCCTCTATTGTTGCCTTAAAGCTGGGATATAAATGGGCAGAGATTCAGAATGGCATGGTAAAGAGTATCAGCTCGGCCATGGCTTCCATTATCATTCTGTTGCTGATAGGGTCGCTGGCAGGTACCTGGCTTTTAAGTGGTATTGTACCGGCTATGATCTACTATGGTTTGCAGATTCTCAATCCTACCATTTTTCTGGTAGCCGCCTGTATCGTCTGTTCTATCGTATCTATTGCTACCGGGAGCTCTTGGACCACCGCAGCCACGGTGGGAATAGCCCTGATAGGCATTGGTAAAGCCCTGGGTATCCACGAAGGTATGATTGCCGGAGCGGTGCTGTCGGGAGCCTACTTCGGAGATAAAATGTCGCCATTATCGGATACAACAAATCTGGCACCCGCTATGGCAGGAACAGACCTGTTTACACATATCCGTTACATGGCTTACACTACCGTTCCGTCTATTACCATTACACTTATCATTTTTCTGATTCTTGGATTTATGCAGGGAGGAAGTGGAGATGTGGGGCAGACCGATGAAATTCTGACGGCCATCACGAGTAAGTTTAATATTAACGGATGGTTGTTTCTGGTACCAATTGCGGTGGTGGGCCTGATTGTGAAAAAAGTACCGGCCATACCGGCTATTCTTATAGGAGCCCTGCTGGGTGCCGTATTTGCCCTGATCTTTCAACCTGAGGTGGTAAAGAGTGTTGCCGAATGGGATGGTACAGGCTGGACGGTGACTTTTGTAGGGATAATGAAATCAATGTATGGAGACATCAGCATTGTTACAGGCAATGGCATTGTAGATGAATTGTTGAGCTCTGGCGGTATGCATGGTATGCTGGGAACCGTATGGCTGATTGTATCAGCGATGATTTTCGGAGGAGTAATGGAATCCAGCGGTATGCTGAAAAGAATAGCCGATGCGGTAATGTCAAGGGTCAATTCAACAGGCTCTCTGGTGGCAGCTACGGCAGGTACTACTGTTTTCTTTAATGGTACCGCTTCTGATCAGTACCTGGCCATCGTAGTACCCGGCCGAATGTATGCCGATATCTATAAAGAGAAGGGTCTGGCACCGGAAAACCTCTCGCGTACACTTGAAGATTCAGGTACGGTAACATCCGTGTTAGTACCCTGGAATACCTGCGGAGCGTATCATTCAGGTGTACTGGGGGTGGCTACGGGCGTTTATCTGCCATATGCCTTTTTTAACTACATCAGTCCATTGATGACCATCGCATTTGCCTATCTGAAGATTAAGATCAGAATGCGCAGCGAAAACCAAACAGAGATGGGAGTCGAGGCATGATGTTTCCACTCTCCATTACCAAGGCAGAAATTATGGAGCTACCGCTTAGCTCCTATACGGGTAAGGTGGTTATTGCCAACAACGAGCAGCAAATTGCCTCAGCCATGGCAGAGATTAACCGTGCTAAGGTGGTGGGGTTTGATACTGAGGCAAGGCCTACCTTTAAGAAAGGCCAGATCCGCAATGTGTCGCTTATTCAGGTGGCCACAGATCAGAAGGTCTACCTGCTGCGCATCAAAGAATCAGGGCTCACAGATGAACTGATCGATTTTCTGGAAGATGATCAGCTGATTAAAGTAGGGATAGGGCTGGAAGATGACTATAATCTGCTCAGACGCCTGCGCCCTTTTCAGCCGGATGGTTTTCTGGATTTAAACCCGCAGATGAAGGAGCTCGGGGCCAACAGCATAGGGGCGAGAAACCTGGCTGCGATGATCCTGGAAATCAGGATTTCCAAGTCTGCCCAGACGTCTAACTGGGAAAATGAAGTGCTATCTCAGAAGCAGATTCGCTACGCTGCTACGGACGCCTGGATTTGTCTGGAGATCTATAACAAGCTGGAAGGCTGGGGATACCTCTGAAATCAGGCAGGTTTTTTTGCTTTTCAGACCCATAAAAGCGTTTTGTCCACCTTTTGTCTACGTAAAGTTCACCCTCTTTTCTGTTAATCCCGTATATTTGTATAAGTTCAATTCGGAAATAGTCTTGAGCACCTCGATCAAATAGCTGGATTCTTACCAACATTGTCCTCGTTCACAGGACAAGGGTAGGTTGTTTTAAAAGCCCGAAGGGCATATGATATCTGGTAAACAGCCTGCGAAGTCAGAGATCGGAAAGGGAAACTAAGACTGCTTGAGTGCAATTGCATGAAGTGTTAAACGTTCTTGTGTTGAATTCTGTCTGAAAAGAATAAAGTCGTGATGATAGCAGATATCTCATCATGCAACAGCAAAGGACCAGGTCCTGCTGTTTTGAAGTGACTATTTTAGGTTCCATATACAAAATAGTGTTTTGGTGAAATGAGCTAACTCAGAAGGAGTTAGCTCTTTTTTTATCACAGGATTGGACTTATCTTAATCCGACAACCACAACCAATTGAAAAAAGCTGCTTTCCAGACCATCCTAAAGATTGGTACTCTTTGGCTACTCCTGTGCCTGAGCTTCCCGTATCTTTATGGTCAGACGAAAGAGCTCGACAGCCTTAATCGCTTCGTAGCATCCCACACCACAGAAGATGACTCACTCGCCACCGTGCTGGCCCGGCTGAGTTACTTGCATAATTCCTTCGATCCCGACAACGGACTCATCATAGGAAAACGAGCACTCGAACTTTCTCAGCGCCTGGACTTTCAGGAAGGTATATCCCGCTCTTACAATGCCCTGGGGGTAAACTACTATGCCAAAGATGAATATGAGCCTGCTGTAGCCGCTTATGACGAAGCCATCCGATACAAAGAGCTGCTGGGCGATGAGCGAGGAGCCATGATGACCAAGGTCAATGTGGCGGTGATCCTTGTTCAGCAAAGAGAGCTGAGTAAAGCGTTGGACTACTATGAAGATGCCAAAGCTTACTTCGAGAGTATAGGAGACGATCACCTGGTGGCAGTAGTGCTGGTAAATATGGCCCAGGTGCACAGCCGGGTAAGGGCCGATACAGAAGCCCTCAGATTGTATCATCTTGCCATGGATTATGCAGAGAGATCAAATAACCAGGCGGCTCTGGCAACTTCACTGGCAAATGTTTCTACTATTTACTCACGGCTGGGGGAGTATGAAGAATCACTGGCCATGAGAAAGAGGTCATTAAAAATCACCCGTAAAACAAATGACAGACGCCTGGAAGGGCAGGCCTGCATAGGGATTGGGCGGATATTTCAATATCTGGATCAGGAAGATTCTGCCAGGTACTACTATCAGAAAGCCTATGACATAGCAGATGAAATGGGTATCAGAAGCCGCAAGGCCCGGGCACTCCAGAATATGGGCAGCCTGGAAAGAGATCTCGGTAATGATCCGGAGGCACTGGAGTATTATGAGCGTGCGCTAAAACTTCGAAAGCAGGGAACTTCTCAGTCCGGCCTGGCATTTCTGCACAGAAGCATGGGTAAGATCTATATAAAGCAGGGACAAAAGGAGCGTGGCCTGAGAAACCTGCTTGAAAGCTTCAAGATTGGAGAAAATGAGGGAGCTATTACTTCGATTGCCGAGGGAGCTGAGGAACTCTCTGCCTATTATGAGGCGGAGGGAGATGTTGAAAAGGCATTCTACTATTTTAAAAGAGCTGAGGAAGCCAGGTCCACCCTGGAAAACCGGTTGAATGTGACCGAACTCTCCAAACTGGTAACCCGCTATCAGAGCGAAAAAGAAAAGCAAAGCCTCTTGCTGGAAAAGGCTGAGGAAGAAGCGGCCTTCCAAAGACAGCTGGAATCTGAGAAGACGGTCAGGAATCTTATGCTGGCAGGTTTTGCCGGAGTGCTGATGCTGGCAGGTATTTACTATCGCTTCTACCAGGCTAAGAAGAGGGCCAACGTCCGGTTGGAAGAGCAGAACCGTCTGATATCAGAGCAAAAAGATGCGTTGGGCCTGCAGGCTGAAAAACTCAGAGTGGTCAATTCACAGATGGAAATGTTGTCGGAGTTCAGAACCGGACTTACCCAGATGATTGCCCATGATATGAAGAATCCGCTGAATGCCATCATCGGACTTTCTGATGGGCAGCCTACGGCCAGGAATGTCCGGAAAATCGCGGAATCCGGTCATCAGATGCTGAACCTGGTTACCAATATGCTGGAAGTAGAAAAGCTGGAAGAAACGCGTATTAAGCCTGAGGTGCAGGTTGTTTTTATAGATGAGCTGATTCAAAAAGCAAAAACTCAGGTAGAGGTTCTGTTACAGGCCAAGAGTATTCTCTTTCAAAGTCTGGTGCCCCGACAAATCAGACTGATGGCCGATGAGAGCATCATGGTAAGGGTGCTGGTCAACCTTTTTACCAATGCCATCAAGTATTCAAAGAGTGGTGGTCTTATAAAAGTAAGCCATGAAATTATGTCGGAAGGTTTTTTGCGCGTGTCGGTTCAGGATGAAGGCCCCGGTATCGCTGCCGAACGTTTGCCGCATGTCTTTAATAAATTCTGGCAGTCCGATCAGAAAAAGTCCGGTCTGGCGGTCTCTACAGGGCTTGGCCTGACTTTCTGCAAGCTGGCCCTTGAATCGCATGACGGACGCATCTGGGTTAACTCAGAAGAGGGTCAGGGAGCCACTTTTACCTTTGAACTGGCCATTGATCCTGAAGATTGTGAAGCTTATTTAAGCTTAGCAGACAAGCCTGCAGAAGCCCGGGAATATCTCATCAAGCCACAGGAGCTACCGGTAATAGAATCTTTTATTGCCGAACTCAATAAATTTCAGGTACATGAAGTCGGAGCCATCACAAGAATACTCAAAAAGATGGATGAAAAGAATGTAACTTCGCGGTGGAAAATCGATTTGCAGGCAGCTGTATATGACGGAGATCAGACGAAATATGAGCAGTTGCTAAAGGTGCTTTATGAAAATCAGGACTAGCATAATAAAATACCTCAGTTTTGTGCTTTTGCTTTGTCTGAGCTTTCAGGTAACTGCACAGGAAAGGTCGGACTCTCTCCGTTTTGTGAAGCTGGTGGATTCAGTCAGGTCGCTTGATGCTCAGCGTAAAATGGACCAGGCTTTGGCACTGGGAGAGCAACTTATGGAGGAGGCTACCTCTGAGAATTCCGCTTATAAGCTTATTGCCATTCATGAGGCCATGTTCAACGTGAATATGCATATGGAAAGGTATGACCTGTTCCGTGGTAATGCGCTGGCCTGCTTCGATCTCAGTAAGAAAACTGATGATTACGAGTCAGCTATTACCTGCGCTACTTTTGCTGCCTTGACTTATTTCGTGAATAGCGATTATGACTCTGCCAGGTGGTACTATCGCGATGCCATGGAGACCGCGCGTGACCATTTCCCTAAAAAATACCCTGTGGCCATAGCCAATATGGCATTTATTCATGGCATAATGGACCAGAGAGATGAGGAACTCACCTATTTTCTGCTGGCACTTCAGGTTACGGAAGCACACCCTGAGTATGATGGAGCGATAAGTGTGAGTGCCATGGCTTACAGCGGCCTGGGTGATTACTATCGATCGATCGGTGAATTTGAAAAAGCGGTTGAAAACTACGAGGGTAAGCTTAAGCTGGGGAAGGATAACAATTTAAGAGAAACTCAGTACGAGGCCTACTACGGGCTTGGCCTGACCTATGCCGAAGAGGATTATTACGATTTTGAAAAGAGTAAACGCAATTTTGAAGTAGTGGCTTCAGATACCGCCAGTGATTTGAAGCATCACAGACACAGGGCTATCCTGGGGCTGGCCAGACTGTACAGAGCGGAAAAAGACTTTCCAAAGGCACTGGATCTTTTTAAGCAGGCCCTGGTCTATTATGAGAATACACCAAGTTCTGATTATGTCTCCATTGTCAAGGGGGATTTGGGGGAGCTGTATTATCAAATGGGGCAGTTCAGCGAGGCCAGGAAATGGACTACTCAGGCGCTGGCCTCTTCCAGGGACAACGGTGTCATAGCCAGAGAGAGAAATGTACTCCGTGTGCTGTATAAGCTGGACTCAGCCCAGGGTAGATTCAGAGATGCCTTTTTTAACTACCTGAGATACGCTGATATTCAGGACTCCCTCTCCAGCCAGGAAACCAAAGACAGAATCAGTGAGCTGCAAATTCAATATGAAACAGATCAGACCAACAAGCAAAATGAATTGCTGAAGGCGGACCTGAATGTGCAGGAGCTGCGTTCACAAAAGCAGGTGGGGATTCTCATTTTTACCGGAGTCGTATCCCTGCTGCTGGTGGCCTCTACCCTGATATTTTACCGGGGCTACAAACGGAAAAAACGCGACCATGATATCATTGCCACCCAGAAGAACGAGCTTAAGCAGCTTTCTGACTTTAAGGAAGGGCTCACCAGTATGGTGGTGCATGATATGAAGAACCCGATCAACTCTATCATTGGCTTTTCACGGGGCACTCCTGACGAGAAGAAAATGAAGAAAATCAATCAATCCGGGTACAATATCCTCAATCTGGTGACCAATATGCTGGATATTCAGCGCTTTGAAGAAGCGAAGGTTGAAGTGCAGACGGAGCCGACTGAGGCCCGGAGTATGGTGAATCAGGCCGTCAGTGAGGTGCATTTGCTGTTACAGGCAAAGAGCCTTCGGTTTGACAATCAGGTTCCCAAAGGGCTGGTGGTGGATGTAGAAAGAGCTCTGCTTGACAGAGTAATGGTTAACCTGTTGACCAATGCCATTAAGTATTCTCCTCTGGGGAGTACTATCACCGTGAAGCTGGGTGAAACAGCCAATGGCTTTCAGGAAATGGTGGTGATAGATGAGGGAGAGGGAATTGACGAGAAAAAGCTGCCGTATATCTTCAATAAGTTCTGGCATAAGGATGCCCGAAAATCAGGTCTGGCGCCTTCTACCGGTTTGGGACTGTCGTTTTGCAAGCTTGCCGTGGAAGCACATGGCGGGGCTATCAGAGCTGATTCTGTGATCGGGCAAGGTACCTCTATGATATTTACACTACCACTGACGGCCGAGGCAGCTTCCGAAACTGCCATGGAAGAACCTGTGCATTCAGGGTCAGATGAAACACTAAGTCAGACAGAACTGAATACACTGGCCGGTTTTCTGCCAGAGCTGGTCCGGCTTGAGGTACATGAAGTAAGTGCCATCAATAGGCTTATTCAAAAACTGGAAGAGGCAGGTCTGAATAAAAAGTGGACCGGTACTTTGCAGGCCTGTGTTTACCAGGGAGACCAGACAAAGTACAATGAACTGCTCAATAAGCAGAGTAAAGAAATAATTTAGAAAACAGCATAACAGCCCATGACAATACAAGGCCGACCTAATCGCATTCTGATTGCTGACGATGATCCGGTAAACCTGGAGGTGATTTTAGACTTTCTGGCTGACCAGGAGGATGAAGTGCTGTATGCTCCCAATGGAAAAAGAGCCTGTGAACTGGCAGTGCAGGAGAAGCCTGATGTGATCATTATGGATTGGGAAATGCCCATTATGAATGGTATTGATGCCATTGCCCAGCTGCGTGAGATTGAAGAGACAGCCGATATTCCTATCATTGTGGCTACGGGGGTCATGACCCAGTCAAACGACCTGAAAACGGCTATGGAAACCGGGGCGGTTGATTTTTTGCGAAAGCCCTTCGACCCTATTGAATTCAAATCACGGCTGAATACCACCCTGAGACTCTCGGCTTCCTATAAGGAGATCAAAGAACAAAAACATCAGATTGAGGTGATGGCAGCCAAGGAGCAGGAACTGCTAAACAGCTCGCTTCAGCAGAAAGAAAGAGAGCTGAGCTCGGCCGCTATTTTTGACTACCAGAAAAGCGAACTGCTTACCCGGCTTCTGGATGAGATCAGGCGTTTAGATACCGTTACCAACAACCTGTATGCTCCTGAGATTAAGAAGATCACCCGGGAGATCAAGTCTTTTCTGGATTTGGACCGAAGCTGGTCTAATTTTAAAATTCACTTTGAGGAGGTACACCCGGGCTTTCTTGAAAAGATGGGAGACTCTTATAAAGACCTTACCAGTAACGAACAGCGGGTATGTGCCTACCTGAAAATAGGCCTGAACAATAAAGAGATCGCCACCCTGACCAATGTGGAAAGCGCTTCAGTCAGACGTGCGCTCAATCGCCTGAAAAAGAAACTGAGCCTTACGGCCGAAGACAACCTCAGAGATTTTATAGATCAGTTTTAGTTTATCGTATCATCTCCACCAGCTCGTCAAAACGGGCCTGGTTGCCTTGATGCATGGCTGAAACAAGGTTGGTTTTCCAGGGAGACTTTACCTCGGCTTCTTCCAGTTCACGTATGATACTGTTGATCTTTCCTACCTGATGTACCTTGAGTTGCCCTAATTCGGCAAAGTACTTGGACAGTACGGCAATATCCGATTCCAGTATCAGAGACTCCCCCAGATCCATGGGCTTGGCCACCTCTACTGTGCTCTCATCAATAGATTCAGGCGCCACCGTAGGCAGGGTGAAACTGAAGGTAGTAGACTTGCCATATTCCGAATCCACGCTGATCTGACCACCATGTGCCTCTACTGCAAGTTTGCAGAAGGTAAGCCCCAGACCTATGGAGCCTGAATAGCGGGCATCGTTGTCATGCCCCTGCCAGTATTTATCAAAAACATTCGGCAGTTCATCGGCAGAGATGCCCGGCCCATAATCGGTGACGGAAATGGTTACCTCTTTCCTGGCCGGCTTAACTGAGGCTTTCACAAGAATCTCATTGCCCAGATCAGTGAATTTCAGGGCATTAGACAGGAGGTTGCCCAACACCCTCACAATCAGCTCCCCGTCTACATCTACATAAAGCCTGCTGGGAATAGACTTGACCAGCGCGACATTTTTCGCATGCATAAGCAGCTCCAGGTGGACAGAGGCTTCTTTGAACAGGTTGTTGAACAAATGTGCTTCTGTATTCAGAGTAACGCGGGCCTCTTTGAATTTCTGTACATCCAGGATATTGGATACCATATTGAGCATCTGATGGCCTGACTGAGCAATGGTAGTAAGCTTTTGAGGACTTGATTCCCCCTGCGACAGGCCGATTACCGCATTCAGCGGGTTTTTCATGTCGTGCACTATCATATGGGTCAGGTTCTCCTTGAACTCTCCCAGCTCCTTAAGCTTTTTGTTGTTCCGGGCCAGTGACTCTTTTTGAGATGTGATCAGTCGGTTGGCACGCTGTTTACTTTTCAGGGCAAATACCACAATAGCCAGTATAATTATCAGCAGACTACCGGCAACAATAAAGGCTACCTGCCTTGCCTGCTGACGATCGTTGCGGGCGTTAAGCAAGGCAATTTCCTGCTCTTTTTTCTCTGTTTCGAATTCCGTTTCCATTCGGGCTACAGCTTCCAGTTGCTCTATGTTCAGCATACTGTCACTGAGCTGGCGGTTGATTTTGAAATGCTCAATGGCCTTTTCATACTGCCCCAGCACCTCGTAGTTTTCAGCCATATGCTTTTCTACCTGGATGCGCAGATTGATATTCGATACTTCCTGCAATAGCCCATAGTTAGCCAGGCGGGTGCTCAGTGCTTTGCGGTTTTGGCCCAGTGTCTGGTAGGTCTGAGCAATATTCTCCCTGGTTTCCGCTATACTCTCCTTGTGATTCAACTGTTCGGCCTCTTCCAGCCCCAGCTGAAAGAAAAAGAGGGCAGAATCATAGTCTTGTATCTTTTGTGCGTACAGATACCCCAGGGTGCGGTGGGCTGACATTTTTTTGAAGGCATAACCCTGGTCGTACTCATCTTCCAGGTAGACCCGCTCAATTTCATCCACGGCTTCTTTTAGTTTCAGGCGGGCCAGATCTATACTGTCTGTATCTATATAGGAGCCGGCCAGGGAAGTGAGGCTGTAGTAGGCATCTATATTATACTGTTTGGCCAGTCTGATACCTTTTTTGAAATAGATAATCGCTTTATCATCTTCCCCTTTTACCGTAAAGAAATGGCCGATGGATTCCGCTACGTTTTGCATGTGGACACCATCCTGAAGCCGGGTGGCCTCCCGCTCATATTCAATCAACAGTTCATAGGCCCTGTCCAGATCTCCGCGATTTCTGAAGATGCGGGATTTGTAGCTATAAGCCTGTAGCAGCAGGTTGTTATTGCCTATTTTATCAGCCCACTCAATGGTCTTGTTAAAGTAGTAGAGCGCTGAGTCGGGAGATTCATTGATATTATGAAGCACCCCTTTGTGGTAGACCTTATTTGTGTAGATGCTGTCCTCTTTCAGTGCCACAGCAAGCCGGATGGCTTCATCAATATAACCGAAGCGTTCTTCCAAGGGGTATAATTCGCCATAGGTATCGGAGTAATACAGGTGGAAGGTCAGTGCAGTCAGCACATCAAAGTACTTATCAGACTCCTGTTTTTTTGCCTGATTGAGACTATAAAACAAGGTGTCAAACGAAGCTTTTCTTTTTCCTTTTCTCATCAGCATATGCCCCTCATTCACAAGGGCATCAAAGTCCTGATCAGTAAGTGTCTGACTTTTTAAGGGCAGGCCCGTCAGGGTAATGAGGGCTATTAGGAACATGAGGCGCAGGCTCAATAAGCCGGCCGGATTATCTACAAAGTGGTTAGGCATAATGAATTGTTTAGTCAAGAGGTTTAAACAAATCATTGTAAAACAATGGGTTATCGTGATACCATAGCCATGAACTCCCTTATTACTTTGTGTATGTCCATGCTTTGTCTACATCATGCGAAAATGCAGGTGTATATGCTCTTAGTGATGGTATAAAAAGGGTTTTGCAGGGGTATGGTGGGTGTAAGGGCAGTGCATGGTCAAAAAACGTCCATTCCATGTCCACGCTTTACCCGATGATGCAGGTGGAGCCACTTCTACTTTTGGTCCGAATTAAAAATGTGACCAAAGCTCTATGAAAAAAATGGTTCTTACCTTAAGTGCATTCCTCATGGTTCTCAACCTCAGTGCACAGTCGTTCAAAACATCTTTACCGCAGGATACGCCAAACCCTGCCTTTTTAGCAACTACTAATCATGAATCTGAACTTGCTGTAACGATAACTTATAGCTCCGATCTTTTTGTTAATGAGGATGGAGAGTTAACAGTTACCATCACTTTGAGTGAAGACTCTAATGATTTTGAAGCAAGTGACCTAAACTTTTCCAGTGCCTCTTTAGTCTCGTTTTCTGGAAGCGGAAGCGTTTATGAAGCGGTGATCAAACCCTGGTCGCTTGACTTCAACTGGGATGGTATTTCAGGAGATGCGGGTATTGCTGTGTATGCAGGAACCCTCACAGGAGCCACTTCCGGTGCCTCCAATTACCGCGCTGACCTGCTGTTGCGTACTGCTTTGTTTAATGACACGTATTGGACCAGAGGTACTCCTGAAGTGACTTTAGGACAAAACAGAGGGAGTAGAGATCCTGCTAAAATCTACTACGTTTGGAGATACCCTAAATCCGGGCTTCGCGAATCGAAGCTGGGGTTCAATGCTTCTGATGCTACCGTGACCAATGGGTATATCAGCAATGTGCGTTCAACTGGTAATGGCTATGAAATCACCGTGGTTCCTACTCATCCGGGTGAAGTAAGAGTTACGATAGAAGGCGGGCAGCTGGACAATAGCAATTACTCCAATGTACTGGGTGGTACTTTTTATTGGAACAGTACGGCCCCAGGAGTAGAAATCATCACTGATGCTCCTGACTTGACCAGCGAGCCATTTACAGCCACCTTCAATTTTTCTGAATCAGTATCTGGTTTCAGTTTTTCTGATATTACGGTATCCAATGCCTCTCTGTCTAACCTGTCGGGTAGTGGAGACACTTATACAGTAGATGTTACCCCAACAGCTACAGGAGAAGTGACTTTACAATTGGGCGAAGCTACTGTTACTGACAATAACGGGAACGGTAATTTTGTTTCTGAGGAGATTTCGGTGTCTTATGATGCAGATGCCCCCACGGTGAACATCAGTGCGGCCACTGCTGTGAACGCAACCTTTACCGCCAATATAACTTTTGACGAGGAGGTTACCGGTTTTGAACTGGCTGACATAAGTCTTACCAATGCCACAGCCGCTAACTTTACCGGTTCAGGAGCCAATTATACAGTGGATATTACCCCGGTTGCCAGCGGAGATATCACCATAGATATTGCTGCCGCAGCAGCACAGGACGCTGCCGGGAATGAAAGTACAGTGGCAAGCCAGGTCACCGTAATAGCAGATGTGACTGCTCCCGGAGTAGCTATTTCGGCAGATGCCCTGGTGAACGGTGCCTTTTCCACGACCATTACTTTTAGCGAAGAAGTAACGGGTTTTGAGTTATCCGATATAGTGGTAGTCAATGGAACCGCAAGCAACCTGCTGGGGTCCGGGGCAAACTATACAGCTGATGTTACGCCTGCCACAGATGGAGATGTTACCATAAACATTGCGGCTGATGTAGTACAGGACATTGCAGGTAATAATAATACAGTTGCTGATGAGGTAACTGTATCGGCTGACCTGACGGCTCCTGGTGTGAGCATCAGTGCAACTGCCCTGGTCAACGGGGTTTTTACCGCTACCATCACCTTTGATGAATCCGTATCGGGTTTTGAATTGGCAGATATTACTTTGGGCAATGGCTCAGCCAGTAATCTTTCAGGGTCAGATGATAATTACACAGTAGATATTACGCCCACTACAGATGGGGATATTACGATAGATATAGCCGCTTCAGCAGCACAAGATGCTGCCGGAAATGGCAATACAGTTGCCAGCCAGGTAACAGTAGAAGCCGATCTGACTGCACCGGGAGTTAATATCAGTGCCGCTACTATTGTGAACGCAGCTTTTACAGCCACTATCACCTTTGATGAAGAGGTTACCGGTTTTGAACTGGCAGACATTGTTCTGACCAATGGTACAGCCAGTAACTTTTCAGGTTCAGATGATACATACACCGTGGATATCACACCTGTCACAGACGGGGATGTTACTATTGATATTCCAGCCGCAGCCGCGCAAGATGATGCAGGCAATAACAACACGGCTGCTGACCAGGTCACCGTCTTAGCTGACTTTACAGCCCCGGAAGTGGTTATTTCATCCAATAGTCTGGTCAATGGTACTTTTACCGCAACCATTACTTTCAGCGAGGAAGTAGCCGGTTTTGAGCTGTCTGACATAAGCGTTGTGAACGGCACAGCCAGTAATCTCCTTGGATCCGGAGCCGACTATACCGCAGACATTACCCTTGACGGAGATGCAGATGTGACCATCAATATTGCGGCCAACACTGCAAAGGATGCTGCGGCCAACGACAATACAGCCGCTGATCAGGTTACTGTAATGGTCGATCTTACTACCCCTGCTGTGAGCATCAGCGCAGACGCTCTGGTTAACGGAGTATTTACTGCCACCATCACTTTTGATGAATCAGTATCGGGTTTTGAATTGGCAGATATCAGTCTGTCTAATGCGACTGCCAGTAATTTTTCAGGTTCAGGTGCGGCTTACACGGTAGACATAACACCCGTTACCGATGGTGATGTGACTGTTAATATAGCTGCCTCAGCAGCGCAGGATGCGGCCGGGAACGGAAATACAGTTGCCGATCAGGCGACCATACAGGCTGACCTGACAGCACCGACAGCTACCATCACAGCCGATGCCTATGTTTTCAATGACTTTAATGTTACGGTTGCTTTCGATGAATCCGTAACAAGTTTCGATGTAACAGACATTACCATAACGAATGGTACACTCAGCAACTTTGCAGGTTCAGGAGACACCTATACTTTTGATATAGCACTGGTCAATGAGGGAGAGATCACGATTGATATAGCTGCCGGTGCGGCTAATGATGCAGCGACTAACGAAAACCCTGCTGCGCAAAAAGTCATAAACTATGATGCCACGCAGCCAACCGTAGCGATCACAGCAGATGATTATGTAAATGGCGTTTTCACAGCAAGTGTTACTTTCAGTGAGGGTGTTAATGGATTTGAACTGGCTGACCTGGTGGTAACCAATGCTACTACAGCTAATCTTTCGGGATCGGGTGCTGATTATACAATCGATGTTACTCCAACAGCAGAGGGAGCCATCACCCTTGATATAGCAGCGGGTGTAGCCGCAGATGCTGCCGGCAATGACAATACAGTTGCCACTCAAAAGAGTACAGAAGCTGACTTCACGGCTCCTACGGCTCGCATTGTAGCAGTGCAGGACCTGGCATGGAATAATGATGAACAAAATGCCTCCGTAACTTTTTCTGAGGACGTATTAGGCTTTACAGCCGATGATGTTATTATCACCAATGGTAATCTGGTTAGCATGACTTACAAGAGTCATTTGGGCCTGTATTTTCTGACCATTCAACCAACCGCAGAAGGTGTATTAACCATTGATGTGGCCGCTGACGTAGCCACTGATGAAGCCGGAAATGGCAACCTGGTGGTAGAGCAGAAAGCCATCCCCACAGATTTTACCGCCCCTGTGGTAACGATCAGTAGTCCTGAAGGCACTGCTTCCAATCTGGATGTTATTCCTATCAGTTTCAATGCGGCCGAAGATATCTATGTGGACTACCCTGAAGATATTGTCGTAACTAACGGTATCCTTACGCATGATGATGAGTATGAAAACTTTTTCCTCGAACCGGCAGGGGAGGGAACGGTAACCATGACGGTACCTGTTCATGCGATCTCTGATGATGCACTGAATGAACTGACATCACCGCTAAACTTTAGTATCATATCAGATCAAACTGCGCCAACTTTTACCTTCGATGCTCTGGGTGATACCTATTGGGAAGAAGGCAGCAACAGTCTTGAACTTGAATTCTCAGAAGCCATTACCGGCCTGACTGCCGATGACTTTACTGTATCAAATGGAACACTGGATGCCTTGACTGCCGGAACTGGAAATATATGGACACTTACCATCACACCAGCTGGTGAAGGAAGTGTGGATGTTACTTTAAGCGCAGGAGCTGTTACCGATCAGGTGGATTTAGCCAACGAAGAGGGCAGCTTTTCAATCATTGCTGATTATGCCAATCCATCTACAGCTATTACCACACCGGACACCAGGGTAAATGGTGTTTTTCAGATAACAGTCGAGTTTTCTGAACCGGTTACAGGTTTTGAAGTAGCTGATATTGATTGCAGACGTTGCGTGGCCAGTAATGCTACAGGAAGTGGAGCCATTTATACCGTAGACATTACCCCTAACGATGGAGAAAGCAGTGTCAGACCACAAGTGCTTGCAGGCAAGGTCACTGACCTTGTGGGAAGAACTAACACGGCTTCAAACAGGGCTACTTACCATACGGATTATATAGCACCTTTTGCAGGGTCCATCAGTGTGCCTGATTATGCCAACGGGACTTTTACCGCTACGATCACGTTCAATGAAGAAATAGAAAGATTTGATTTATCAGATATAGTTACTACCAATGCCTCAGTGTCCAACCTGTCAGGTTCAGGTACGGAGTATACAGTAGACATTACACCTGTTACTGATGGTATTGTTACCATTGATCTTCCGGAAGGAATGTGGCAGGATATCGCAGGTAATGATAACCTCGCAGCGACACAAAGAACGGTAATGGCTGATTTCATTGCTCCGGGAGTAGCGATTTCGTCAGACGATCATGTTAACGGAACTTTTACGGCAACCTTGACTTTTGATGAAGCTGTTACCGGCCTTGAACTCTCAGAAGTGGCTGTAAGTAATGGCAAAGCTACCAAACTGACCGGCAGTGGTACCAATTACACGGTGACCATTTCTCCGACTAATGAGGGTGAACTTACCATCGATCTTTCCGCAGGTGTTGCAGTCGATGTTGCCGGTAACGAAAATACAGCCGCCACACAAGCTATCGCGCAAGTCGACTTTACAGCGCCTTTGTTTACCCTGAGCTTTCCGGAAGTAGCCATTGGCCCATTTACAGCTACCATCACCTTTACCGAGCCCGTAACAGGGTTCGAACTGAGTGATCTGACTACGACCAATGCCAACCTCAGTAATTTGCTGGGAAGTGACGCGGTATACACCGTAGATGTTGTGCCTACACAGGAGAACTTTATGTTCCTGAACCTCTCATCCGGTAAGGTTTTTGATTTGGCCGGAAACGGGAATTCAGAAACCATCAATCAGTACATTCCGGTAGATTTCACTGCTCCGGCCGTAGCTATTGCTGTGCCAGCCATTACAAATGGTACTTTCGGAGCTACTTTCACTTTCAGTGAAGAAGTGGTAGGCTTTGAAAGCAGTGATGTTACGCTGACCAACGCTACCATTGCCAATTTCACGGGTGATGGCACCACCTTTACAGCAGATATTACTCCTGTATCAGAAGGAAACATTACGCTGGACATAGCCGCAGCCGTTGCACAGGACATTGGTGGAAACATTAACCTGGCGGCTGACCAGAAAACCGTATCGGCAGATCTGACTGCACCGGGGGTTACGATTACCGTAGACGACCCTGTCTTGGATGGTGCCACGGTAACGATCACTTTTGACGAAGCAGTAACCGGTTTCGAGTTGTCTGATATCGTGATAGGTAATGGCACTGCCAGCAATTTACTGGGAAGTGATGCCAACTACACATTTGATCTGAGAGTAACCGCTACAGATGATCTCACGATTGATATCGCTGAAGGAGTAGCACTGGATGGAGCAGGAAATGGTAACCTGGCGGCTGAGCAAAAAGTAGTGAGTGCTCAGGTAATAATTCCTGAAGTGGGAATTACGGCACCTTCGCTGACAAACGGTGCTTTCGAAGCCACTATTACCTTTAGTGAATTGATCGGTGAATTCGATGTTTCAGACATTGTGGTTGGAAATGGTAATGCTTCCGCTTTGGCAGGAGACGGTACTGTATATACCGTGCAAATCACCCCTGTAACAGATGGGAATGTGACTATTGATATACCTGCGAATGTTGTAGTAGATATTGATAACAATGGAAATACGGCTGCTGAACAAAGTACTACGCTGGTCGATGTTACTGAACCCGCAGTTACGATCACCGGATCGGATGTGACAGATCATACGATCACCTATACCTTTACATTTAGCGAAGAAGTGACCGGTTTTGAACTGGCTGATCTGACTGTGGAAAATGGTGCCTTAAGTAACTTCAGTGGTTCGGTAGATACCTATGCCATTGATGTGGCCGGAGATGGCTCGGGCTTGATGAAGCTTAGCCTCGCAGCAGCCGCAGTGCAGGACCTGGCGGGTAATGGCAATGAAGAGATCAGTGTGGAAAATGACCTGGATTATGAATTAGCACCTGTTTTTATCTCAACTCCGACAACTTCTATAGATAATTCGTCAACATCTTACTATTCCTATGCCATTGAAGTAACCGATGACAATGGGGATGATATTGATTTAACTGCCCCGGTGTTACCCGGTTGGTTGAGCCTGGATAATATTTATACAGTAAGTACAGCATACACCAGTAACCGACTGAGAGGGATTGCAGTTGATAGCAAGGGCAATATTTTCACAACGGACGTTACCAATGATGTGATTTATAAATTCGATACGGAAGGCAATCAGACTGTTTTTGCAGGTACTAAGGCAGGTTTTAAAGATGGTACCGGTACAGATGCGAGTTTTAACTTGCCTTTCCGAATGGCCATTGACGGTGAGGACAATTTGTATGTGGCAGATCAAAACAACCGGACCATCCGTAAAATTACGCCTTCAGGGGTGGTAAGCACTTTGGCAGGTAGCAATACCTTTGGGGCTGAAGATGGTACCGGTACAGATGCCCGATTTAACTCGATTGGAGATATCACGGTTGATAATAACACCGGGAATGTCTACGTCATTACTCAATATAGCAATGTTGCTGCGCTTCGCCAGACATCCCCTGAAGGCGTGGTAACTACTTTGACTTCCTCAGCAGATGGTGAGGGGATTGCTGTGGACAGCGAGGGTAATCTGTTCTATATGAATGATTCTTTTCAGTTAATAAAACGGGATGTAAGTGGCAATGAAGCAGTATTAGCAGGAGAGGGTGTCGAGCGTAACTCCCTGGCACTACAGTATATTGACGGAACGGGAACCGATGCCTTGTTCGATGACATTTATGGAATGGAGGTAGACAGTGACGGTAACCTCTACCTTTCTGACTACGGCTTGCTAAGAAGAGTATCTCCTGAAGGAGTAGTTACAACCCTGGCAGGAAAAGTAAATAGCAAAGGTAATACTGATGGTGCAGGTACAAACGCCCGCTTCCAATCGCAGTTCGATATAGCCGTAGTTTCTGCCGAAGAAATTTATGTGGGAGATGATTTTAATAACCGGATTCGCAGGGTCATCGGACAGCCGGCACTACTGGGACGTCCTAATGTGTCAGCAGGAAACTATGAAGTGACACTGGAAGCAACAGATGGTGTGACCGAGCCAACTTCCCAGGCCTTTACCATTGCTGTTGCTGATATAGCCGCTGAGATACAGAGCATTGAGATACTGCCTATTGAGCAACCTGATTTCGTATATGTTGATTTCGGAAATGTTCTTTTTGAAGGTTTTCCTGTGCAATATGCCATGACCTATAACAAGGAGGTCTTTGTTACAGGTGAACCCTATATTGAATTGAGCCTGGCTGGTGAAAGACTGACCTATAAGTCAGGTTCAGGATCAGACCGATTAATCTTTGAATGGACGGCTACCGCTGATTTAAACGACAGCAAGGAGATTAGCTATGCCGGTACGGACGCCCTGAAGCTGAATGGAGGAAGTATCAAAGACCTCAATGGTGTAGATATGCCACTTGTCCTCGATGATAGTTTTGATAGCTTCTTTCGTATGAGTAAATGGACAGTCAAGTCCATTACCACTACCGCTACAGATGGCACCTATGGTATTGGAGACGAGTTGGAGTTTATTGTAGAGTTCGAGTCGGATTCTGAATTGCTGAGCATTGACCCTACGTATGATTATGCCACTGTGATCCTCAATATTGAGAACGATAATAATGAATATTTTAACCAGTACGAAAATGATTACGAGGACGGTCTGGAGCCTAATCAGGTGAGAATCAGAGTAGTCGTGGAAGAAGGCGATCATTCAGCAGATCTTGACTTTGTTCGTTATGAGGAAGACGGTTATTATAGTAATAGAGGTGGAGCAGCTTATCTGTACAACTATTCTTATACCGATGACTATGACTTTGAATTTGACGATGTTTTTGAGTTTACCAATCCTGACTTGAATCATTCCATTGCTGCGGTAAAAGATATTGTCATTGATGGAATACGTCCTACGGTCGATATAAGCTTTGATAATAGTTTCGGAACCAGCTTTGTGGCCACACTGACTTTCAGTGAAGACATAAGCGATCTGGAACTGTCTGACCTTGTAGTAAGCAATGGTATAGCTTCCAATCTCTCAGGGTCAGGTAAGGTGTATACCGTGGATATTGTGCCTTCAACCACAGGCGCAGTGACACTGGATATGGGTGCTGATCTGGTAATGGATATTGCCGGAAATGGTAATGTGGTGGCCAATCAGGCTGTAACTCTGGCAGTATCTGACAGTGATAATTTCAATACAACATTAACTGCTGTTTATGAGCTGGATAATGCAGGTTATATCAATGCTGAGAATGGAGGTACTGCTACGATCGTCTTCGATAAGGATGTAACCGGTTTTGAACAATCTGATATAGTTACTACCAATCTGAACATTACCAGCTTTGTAGCCATTAGCGGCTCTGAATATCAGGTAGACTTTGAAGCTGTGGCTGAGGGGCCTGCATCCATGGATATTCCTGCCCATGTAGCAACTGACGGTGCTGCCGGCAATGGGGCTGCTGTTCAACTCAGCATGATGGCTGATTTCACCGGCCCGGGCGTATTGATAACAGCAGGTGCAATGATAGAAGGCGTGTTTACGGCTACTATCACCTTTGATGAGTCCGTGACTGGTTTTGAAGTGGCTGATATCACTGTAGGCAATGGTAACGCGAGTAATCTCTCTGGTACGGGAGCTAATTATACTGCAGATATTACCCCAACCACTGATGGAGATGTCACCCTGGATATTGCTGCCGCGGTAGCGCAGGATGCTGCTGAAAATGATAATACGGTAGCTGATCAGTTAACCGTATCAGCAGACCTTACGGCTCCTGGCGTAACGATTGTAGCGGACGCTTTGGTCAACGGAGTCTTTACAGCTACTATCACTTTCGATGAGTCGGTAACAGGCTTTGAGCTGTCGGACATTGTAGTAGGCAATGGTAACGCGAGTAACCTCTCTGGTTCAGGTGCTGATTATACAGTAGATATTTCCCCAACCACTGATGGAGATGTTACCCTGGATATAGCTGCTGCGGTAGCGCAGGACGCTGCTGAAAATGACAATACAGTAGCAGATCAGTTAACCGTGTCAGCAGACCTTACAGCTCCTGGCGTAGCGATCAGTGCAGACGCTTTGATCAACGGAGTCTTTACGGCTACCATCACCTTTGATGAGTCGGTGACTGATTTTGAACTAGCTGACATCATTGTCGGGAATGGCACAGCTGCCAACCTGTCGGGCACAGGTGCGGTCTACACAGTAGAAATTACACCGGTTGCCGGAGGAGAGGTAACCCTGGACATCCCTGCTGACGTGGTGCAGGACATGGCAGAAAATGGCAATACGGCAGCGACTCAGTTGAGTGTTGAAACGGATACTACCGCTCCGGACGCTCCTGAAATTACCGGTATCAGCGATGATACAGGCCGTAGTGACAGCGATGGTATTACCAGCGATAAACGTATTATCATCCGGGGTACGGCCGAGCCTGAAGCAGAGGTGGAAATTTTCAGCCAGTTCGGACTTTTCAGTAGAACAAAGGCTGATGCCAATGGAGATTGGGTACTTGATAATACCCATCAGGATCTGTTTGAAATTGTAGTGAATCTTACGGCAGAGGCAGTAGATTTAGCTGGTAACCGCAGTGCCACCAGCGATGTGTTTGTACTTACCCCTGATTTTACCGCTCCTGCTAAGCCGGTAATTACCGGAATCAGCGATGATACGGGCAGCAGTGACAGCGATGGTATTACCCATGATAAACGTATTACCATCCATGGTACGGCTGAACCAAATTCAGAAGTGGAGATCTTCAGCCAGTTCGGACTTTTCAGCAGTACAAGGGCTGATACCAATGGTGACTGGATACTGGACAATACCCATCAGGACCTGTTTGAAATTGTAGTGAACCTTACAGCAGAGGCCATTGACTTAGCCGGTAACCGCAGTGCTACCAGCGATGTATTTGTACTCACTCCTGACTTTACTGCCCCTGCCAAACCGGTGATCACCGGCATCAGCGATGATACGGGCAGCAGTGACAGCGATGGTGTTACAAGTGATAAGCGCATTACCATCCATGGTACAGCGGAGCCGGGTTCCAGGGTAGAAATCTTCAGTCAGTTTGGTCTTTTCAACAGCACGCAGGCTGATGTCAATGGAGACTGGGTGCTGGACAATACCCATCAGAATCTGTTTGAGATAATGGTAAACCTTACCGCTAAGGCCATTGATGTAGCCGGTAACCGCAGTGCTACCAGCGATGTATTTGTACTCACTCCTGATTTTACGGCTCCTGCCAAACCCCTCATTACAGGCATCAGCGATGACACCGGCATCAGCGATAGTGATGGTATAACCAGTGATAAGCGCATAATGATCATGGGTACAGCCGAACCGGGCACAAGAGTAGAGATCTTCAGCCAGTTTGGTTATTTCAACAGTGCACAGGCTGATGCTAATGGAGACTGGGTACTGGATAATACCCACCAGGATCTGTTTGAAATAGGAGTAAACCTCACCGCCCAGGCAATCGATATAGCGGGTAATCGCAGCGCTACCAGCGATGTATTTGTACTCACTCCTGATTTTACCGCTCCGGCCAAACCAATAATCACGGGCATCAGCGATGATACAGGCAGTAGTGATAGCGATGGTATTACCAGGGATAAACGCATTACTATCCACGGTACAGCCGAACCGGGTTCGAAGGTTGAAATCTTTAGTCAGTTTGGTTATTTCAACAGCGCGCAGGCTGACGTGAATGGTGACTGGGTGCTTGATAATACCCACCAGGATCTGTTTGAAATAGGAGTCAATCTCACTGCCGAAGCAGTTGATTTAGCGGGTAACCGCAGTGTGACAAGTGATGTTTTCGTGCTTACTCCTGACTTTACTGATCCGGATGTTGCTATCTCAGTAGAAAGCAGTGCGGCAGAAGTCTATACCATTTCGGCTGTATTTAGTGAAGAGGTGAGTGGCCTGAAGCTGGATGAGGTAACGGTTACCGGTGGAACGGCCAGTGAGTTGACACAGCAGAATGCTACCACGTACACTTTCCTTGTTACATCGTCAGGCGGGGTAACGGATGTGGCCATTAATGCCGGTGCTGCTCAGGATGTAGCCGGTAATAGCAGCACAGCATCAAATCAGCTCACGTTGAATGCCAGTCCGGTTGCTGGTGGGGAAGCCCTCATTAACAGTGTAGACTTCGTTGAGCCTGAAAAAATCCCGAGTGTCAATGTTTACCCCAATCCTGCCAGTAAATGGCTCACCATCGACCTGTCAGAGGTCAATGCTGAATCAGTAGATGTCGCTATTGTGAGTCTCTCTGGTAAAAGTGTCTTCGGAACCGAAGACTTCGGGAAGCAGGAGTTAAAGGTAGACGTATCGGGTTATGACAATGGTTTGTATCTGGTACTCATTTCTACCGGCACAAATGTGCTGAAGAAGAAGGTACTGGTGAAAAAATAGAGTGAAGAAATATCACAAAGGCTCAGGGTGGTGGTTGTATATGCCACAACAGGTTAATGCCACCGTCCTGAGTCATGCATCAGCTACAGCTTGATGAGCTTGAGGTTTCACGTTTTTTTGATTTGAGTGTCCCCGCTATGTCCACAGACAGGTACTGTTCGCAAAGCATGCGGACTATACATTTGTAATATCATCGAAACCCGCTTACCACAGGTTGATGAAAGTAGTGTTTCGTTTAGCCGTAAGTAGACGACTTTGGCTAACGGATTGGAAAAAAACTAAGTAAACCCGATGTACTTACGTAGGGTGTATGTGAAAGTATATATCTGTACACGTCCGACTTAGGGTTGTGTCAAAAGATCACTTGTGGTAAGTGCAGAGTCTGAAGACTCTTGGTTGAAGATGAGGCTGCTCGTAAGAGTGGCCTCTATCATTTTGTACAGAGTTGTTCTGACTGCTGAACTGCCGCATGCGGATGTCGCTGTCGAATGGATATATTTTTCTATCTTAAACAGAGCTATGATGACTGAAACCACAAGTGTAAACAAGAAAATCCTCGTAGTTGATGATGACCCTTCCAACCTGGAGGTAATTCTCGACTTTGTAGCTGGTACCAACCAGGAGATTATTTATGCCCCCAATGCGAATACCGGGCTGGAGCTTGTGAAATCAGAATGCCCCGATTTGGTGATCATGGACTGGGAAATGCCGGTAATGAATGGTATTGAGGCCATCAGGCTGCTCAAGGCCGATCCGGAAACTGAAGAAATTCCTGTGATTGTAGCCACCGGGGTGATGACACAGTCAAGAGATTTAAGCCAGGCGCTTGAAGTAGGGGCCGTGGATTTTTTGCGTAAGCCCTTCGACCCGGTAGAATTCAGAGCCCGCCTCAGTGCTACATTGCGATTAAGTGAGTCTTATCGCGAGATCAAAAGAAAGAACGAAGAAATAAGCAAGCAGCGCGATCAGATCATAGAACTGAGTACGCGTGAGAAACAGCTGCTTGAGCAGCAGCTGGAAGGAAAAGAGAGAGAACTGAGCTCTTCGGCTCTTTTCGATTTTCAGAAAAACGAACTGCTCAATAACCTGCTGAAAGAGCTGGAAAGGTTGGACATAGTAACCAACCGTATGTATGCTCCTGATATCAAGAAGATCTCGCGTCAGATCAAAGGCGCTTCAGACCTGGATAAGAGCTGGAATAACTTTAAGCTTCATTTCGATGAGGTGCATCCGCACTTCTTTGATATAGTGAATAAAAAATTCCCGGGACTGACCAATAATGAGCAGCGCACCTGCGCCTATCTCCGCATAGGCCTGGGAAACAAAGAAATTGCATTGCTTACCAACGTGGAGAGTGGTTCTGTGAGAAAGGCCCTGACACGTCTGAAGAAGAAACTGGGCCTGCCTCCTGAGCAGGATCTGCGGGAGTATGTTAAGTCGTTGTAAACGATGATTTCACCAATTCAATCTTACCCCGACTTTCAGTTTTAACGGGTTGAGATCCTGTGTTTTTGGTCCTCATTTTGTCTACAGTGCTGAACCTGAACGGCTTATGCCCCGGGTTAACTTTGTCAAAGCACGTTAGCGTAGACAAATGACGTCCGAAAGTTGTCAGGGTCGCCCACGCTGATCTCTTAAATAGTTAACTATGAGAAGATTATCCTACCTTTTTTTGCTACTGTCAACATTTGGTCTATGTAGACTAAATGCGGCTGAGGTGGTTGTTCCCGGTGTGTCTGGCATTACCTTTGACGATGCCGTACCTTCAGCAACCATCACCCAGGACTTCACGGTAGAAGGCCTTACCATTTCACCCCAGGGCCTCACGCTCACCTACGCTTCCGATGTGTTTAAGCTCTTTGGTGCTGCGATTGTCAAGCTGGGAACCGATGAAATTACAGTTTCATTTGGTACAGAAAGTAATCCCGGCCTGCAGGTAACCAGCGGGAATCTGGATTTGGTGTCTATGGGCATTACAGCGGATTTTGAGCTTAAATCTCTGACTTTTTCTCCTGCAGGTTTGTCCTTCGAATGGGACAATGTAAATGATATTTTTGAAATCTTCGGAGATGCCAGCGTGAGCTTTGACTCTGAAACTATGTCGGTAGGCCTGGGTACAACAGATGCACCGGGCATTGAAATCACCAGTGGTGATGTGACCAAAATTGACCTGAGTGTTTCAGCTGACTTCAATATCAAGAGTCTGGCTTTCTCACCAGATGCGCTGACCTTCCAGTGGGATAGCACCACAGATAAATTCGAGATGTTTGGCGGAGCGGATGTAAGCTTCGATTCAGAGACGATGACGATAGGTCTGGGTGATGCGGATACCCCCGGTATTGAGATCAACGCGGGTACCGTGGAGAAAGTAAACCTTTCTGTAAGTGCTGACTTCAATATCAAGAGTCTGGCTTTCTCTCCCGATGCATTGAGCTTCCAGTGGGACAGCACCACAGATAAATTCGAGATGTTTGGCGGAGCAGATGTAAGCTTCGATTCAGAGACGATGACCATCGGTCTGGGCGATGCCGATACCCCCGGTATAGAGATCAATGGAGGTACCGTGGAGAAAGTAAATCTTTCGGTCAGTGCCGATTTCAATATCAAAAGCTTAGCCTTCTCGCCCGATGCTTTGACCTTCCAGTGGGATAGCACCACAGACAAATTCGAGATGTTTGGTGGAGCAGATGTAAGCTTCGATTCAGAGACGATGACCATCGGTCTGGGCGATGCCGATACTCCCGGTATAGAGATCAACGGAGGTACAGTAGAGAAAGTAAACCTTTCGGTCAGTGCCGATTTCAATATCAAGAGTCTGGCCTTCTCACCAGATGCGCTCACTTTCCAGTGGGACAGCACTACAGATAAATTCGAGATGTTTGGCGGAGCAGATGTAAGCTTCGATTCAGAAACCATGACCATCGGTCTGGGCGATGCGGATACTCCCGGTATAGAAATTAATGCAGGTACGGTAGAGAAAGTAAACCTCTCGGTAAGTGCCGATTTCAATATCAAGAGCCTGGCTTTCTCACCCGATGCTTTGACCTTCCAGTGGGATAGCACCACAGATAAATTTGAGATGTTTGGCGGAGCGGATGTAAGCTTCGATTCAGAGACGATGACCATCGGTCTGGGTGATGCGGATACTCCCGGTATAGAGATCAACGCAGGTACAGTAGAGAAAGTAAACCTTTCGGTAAGTGCCGATTTCAATATCAAAAGCTTAGCCTTCTCGCCCGATGCGCTCACTTTCCAGTGGGATAGCACCACAGA